>NZ_AP027729.1:2400000-3448793 GCF_030296575.1 Paraoerskovia sediminicola | reverse complement strand
TTGCCCCAGGCGTGCTTGCGGAAGTACGCGGCCACGCCGGCGAGGAACTGCTCCTGCCCGACCCACGCGACGAGCTGCTTCAGGACGGAGCCGCCCTTGGCGTAGGTGATGCCGTCGAAGTTGACCTGGACGTCGTCGAGGTCGTTGATCGTCGCGACGACGGGGTGCGTCGACGGGAGCTGGTCCTGGCGGTAGGCCCAGGACTTCTCCATGGCGGCGAAGGTCGTCCACGCCTCGGTCCACTCGGTGGCCTCGGCGGTCGCGAGGGTCGACGCGTACTCGGCGAACGACTCGTTGAGCCACAGGTCGTTCCACCAGCGCATCGTCACGAGGTCGCCGAACCACATGTGGGCGAGCTCGTGGAGGATCGTGACGACGCGGCGCTCCTTGATCGCGTCGGTCACCTTGGACCGGAACACGTACGTCTCCGTGAACGTCACGCAGCCGGCGTTCTCCATCGCGCCCATGTTGAACTCGGGCACGAACAGCTGGTCGTACTTGTCGAACGGGTACGGCTGCTCGAACGCCTTCTCGTAGAACTCGAAGCCCTCGCGGGTCTTGGCGAACACGTAGTCGGCGTCGAGGTGCTCGGCGAGCGAGGCCCGGGCGAACACGCCGAGGGGGATCGTCCGGCCGTCGGCGCTCGTCAGCTCGCTGCGCTCGACCACGTAGGGACCCGCGACGAGCGCGGTGATGTACGAGGAGATGCGCGGGGTGGCACCGAACGACCAGGTCGAGGCGGCGACGTCCGGCTCGCTCGCGTGGGTCGCGGGCACAGGCTCCGGCGTCGCCTGGTTGGAGACGACCTGCCAGGCGGACGGCGCGGTCACCGTGAAGGTGAAGGTCGCCTTGAGGTCGGGCTGCTCGAAGACGGTGAACATCCGTCGCGAGTCGGGGACCTCGAACTGGGTGTACAGGTACACCTCGCCGTCGGCGGGGTCCACGAAGCGGTGCAGGCCCTCGCCCGAGTTCGTGTACGCGCAGTCGGCGACGACGCGCAGCTCGTTCTCCGCCTGCAGGCTGTCGAGTGCGATCCGGGAGTCTGCGAACACCTCGGCGGGGTCCAGGGATCGCCCGTTGAGGACGACCTCGCGGACCGCGGGGGCGACGAGATCGATGAACGTCGCCGCGCCGTCCTGCGCCGTGAACCGCACGACGGTCGTCGACGAGAAGGTCGTCGGACCGGTCGTCAGGTCGAGCGCGACGTCGTACGTCTGCACGTCGACGAGCGCTGCGCGCTCGCTCGCCTCGGTGCGGGTCAGGTTCTCTCCGGGCACGGACTGCTCCTTGGTGTGGGGTCTCGCTGCAACGGTGTGTGCTGCGGGTGTGCTGCGGGGTCATGCTGCGGGTTTGCTGAGGTGTCGTGCTGAGGTCTCGCTCTGGTGCGGGCACCGGTTCACGGGCCGGCGCACCGGGTCTTCGTGCCGGACGGCGGTGCGGGCCGGCCCGGTCGATCATCCCACCCGGGCAGCGGGCTCGCGCCGGAATGCCACGGCGCCCGTCGAGGTTAGGCCTCGTGGAGCATGACGTGCCACCTCGCAGCCGCGACGGGCCGCCCTGCTCACCGACACGACACCGACCTGAAGGAGACCTCGATGACGCAGGCGACGACGTCCGCCCCGAGCACGACCCCTACCGGTACGGCGACCGCCGACTTCTGGTTCGACCCGGTCTGCCCCTGGGCGTGGATGACGAGCCGCTGGATGGACGAGGTCCAGAAGGTCCGGGACGTCTCGGTGAGCTGGCACGTGATGAGTCTCGCCGTGCTCAACGAGGGCCGTGACCTGCCCGAGGAGTACCAGGCCATGATGGAGCGGGCCTGGGGCCCGGTCCGCGTCGTCATCGCTGCGCAGGCCGCGCACGGCGACGAGGTCGTCAAGCCGCTGTACGACGCGCTGGGCACCAGGATCCACCCCGGCGGGCGCGAGGACCTCGACGCCGTGATCGCCGAGGCTCTCGCCGAGGTCGGGCTGCCGGCGTCCCTGGCCGACGCAGCGACGACCGACGCGCACGACGAGCGCTTGCGCGCGTCGCACGCCGAGGGGATCGGGCTCGTCGGCGAGGAGGTCGGCACCCCGGTCGTGGCGTTCGAGGGCACAGCGTTCTTCGGTCCCGTCGTCACGCCCGCACCCAAGGGCGAGGCCGCAGGCCGCCTCTGGGACGGTGCCCTGCTCGTGGCCGGGACGCCCGGGTTCTTCGAGATCAAGCGGACGCGGACGCAGGGACCCGTCTTCGACTGAGCCGCTCCGCGTGCTGACGGCGACCCGGGGTCGCCGTCAGCGCGCGCGTCGTGGCATGCTTCACGGCAGCGTGGACCCCTGGGTGCCGCGCCCAACCGTCGCGCCCTCCCGGACTGCGACGTCGTCCACGAAGGAGAGTCGATGTCGGGCAGTACCCCGCCCCCGCCGCCCCCTCACGGCGGCGGAGCGCACTCCGAGCCTCGTCGGTCAGGTCGGCACGGCGGCAGTCCGGACCCGTCCGGTGCCGGTGCCGGTGCCGGTGCAGCTGCCGACGAGGCCGCGACCGACGGCGGCACGGAACGCATCGACGTGGTCCCCGCGTCACAGCCCGATGGACCGAATCAGCCCGCTGGCCCGACGTCGGCCGAGCAGGCGGACCACGGCCCTGCGCAGGGCCCTGGGCAGGACTCCGACAGCATTTCGAGGGATGCCGGCCGGTCCGGCGCGACGGTCGACGAGCCCGCTGCCGACACCGCGGCGACGCCGCGGGCGCCGCGCCCGACCATGCCTCCGGCCCCGACCGAGTACCCGGCAGGGTCGGTCGTGCCGCCGGCGGCCTACCCGACGGTGCCGCTCGGTGCCTCGCGGTCGGCCTCGCGGACGACGGCGCGGTCAGGGGCCCAGACAGCGGGACGACCCAGGGCAGGGGCGACCGGTCCGACGGGTGCGACGACCGTCCAGGGTGCTGCAGCCGCTCCGGGCGCGACGCCCGCCACGGGCTCGAACCCGTCGACCTCGACCGGCACCACGCGCCGCCGGCCGCTCGGCGGCGCGGTCATCACGCTGATCATCGTGGACGTCCTGCTCGTGGTCACGGCCATCGTCCTCGGGGTGCTGCTCCTGGGCGGCTCGTCGGGGGAGACGACGGTGGACCGGCCGGAGCCGGAGGAGCTGCCACGGCGTCGCCGACGCCGAGCGGCGACGCGCAGGACCAGGCGATCGACGGCGAACCGTTCAAGTCGCCGTCGGGCAACATCTCGTGCGTCATCTCCGAGGAGGGCGCGGAGTGCGGCATCGCCTCGATCGAGGGCGACCCGCAGACCGTCGAGGGGTGCGACGGCACCGTGGGGCTGCTCGTCCGGCTGACGGCCGAGGGCGTGTCCCAGCCGTGCGTCCCGACGGGCGACGAGCCCGTCGCGGCACCCGCGGTCGTCGGCGAGCTCGCCTACGGGGAGTCGAAGAGCGCGGGCACGTTCGAGTGCGTCAGCGACGAGACCGGGATGGGCTGCCAGGACACGGAGAGCGGCGCCGGGTTCAACGTCCGACGCGCCGGGATCACCACGTTCTGACGCACCCGGACCCGCACGTTCTGACGCACCCGGACCCGCACGTTCCGGCTCACGATTGCTGCGGTCGCTGACCCCGCCGTCGCTCCGTCACCAGATCCGGACGCGCTCCTCGGGGGCGAGGTAGAGCGCGTCGCCGGGCGTGACGTCGTAGGCGTCGTAGAACGCGTCCACGTTGCGCACGGTGCCGTTGCAGCGGAACTCGTTGGGGGAGTGCGGGTCCGTCGCGAGCCGGCGGGAGACCTCCTCGTCACGCCCCTTGGACTGCCAGACCTGCGCCCAGCCCAGCAGGACGCGCTGCACGCCGGTGAGGCCGTCGACGACGGGCGCCTCGTCGAGCGGCGCGCTCAGGGCGATCTCGTAGGCCTTGAGCGCGATCGAGAGCCCGCCGAGGTCACCGATGTTCTCGCCGACGGTGAGCGCGCCGTTGACGTGGGTGTCCGCGAACTTCTCACCTACGAGCTGTGCGGGGCGGAACTCGTCGTACTGCGCGATCAGCGCCGCCGTCCGCTTCTCGAACTCCTCGCGGTCGGACGCCGTCCACCAGTCCTCGAGGCGTCCGTCGCCGTCGTACTTCGACCCCTGGTCGTCGAATCCGTGGCCGATCTCGTGCCCGATCACGGCGCCGATGCCGCCGTAGTTCACGGCGTCGTCGGCGTCGGGGTCGAAGAAGGGCGGCTGGAGGATCGCCGCGGGGAAGACGATCTCGTTCATCCCCGGGTTGTAGTAGGCGTTGACGGTCTGGGGCGTCATGAACCACTCGTCCCGGTCGAGGGGCCGCCCGATCTTGGCCAGCTCGTGGTCCTGCTCGTGCTCGTGGGCGCGCCGCACGTTCCCGACCAGGTCGTCGGCCGCGACCGTGAGCGCGGAGTAGTCGCGCCAGCGCTCGGGGTAGCCGATCTTCGGGTTGAACGTGCCGAGCTTGACGAGCGCGCGCTCCTTGGTCTCCTCCGTCATCCAGTCGAGCGCCGTGATCGACCGCCGGTACGCCTCGACGAGGTTCGCGACGAGCTCGTTCATGCGCTCCTTGTGCGACGGCGGGAAGTGCCGCGAGACGTACACCTCGCCTACCGCCTCGCCGAGGACGCCCTGGACGATCGACACGCCCCGGCGCCAGCGGTCCCGGACCTCCTGGGCCCCCGAGAGGGTGCGCCCGTAGAAGTCGAAGTTGGCCTCGACGATCTCCTCGGTCAGGTAGGGCGCCCGGGCCGTGACCGCGTGGTACGCCGCCCACAGCTTCCAGTCGGCGAGCGGCAGCGACGACCACAGCTCGGCGAATCCGGTGCAGTACGACGGCTCGCGCACGACGAGCCGGTCGAACGAGCCGGTCGGCGCGCCGAGCGCACCGACCCAGGTGTTCCAGTCGAAGCCCGGCGCCGACGCCGCGAGCTCGTCGAGGCTCAGCGCGTTGTAGGTGAGGTCCGCGTCCCGGTCGCGCACGACGTCCCAGTGGTGGGCGGCGAGAGCGGTCTCGAGGGCCATGACGCGAGCTGCGGCGTCCGAGGCGGCTGAGCCGTCGTCATCGGCGCCGACGGCTCCTGCGAGAGCGAGCATGCGGGCCACGTGCGCGACGTAGGCCTCTCGGACCTCCGCGTGCTGCGGTTCGCGGTAGTAGGCCTCGTCGGGCAGGCCGAGCCCGCCCTGGGTCAGGTGGACGACGTACGTCTCCGGGTCCTTCGAGTCGTTGTTGACGAAGAGCTCGACGGCGGCCGCAGCGCCCGTGCGCTGGAGGGCGCCGAGGACCCCGGTCAGCTCGTCGACCGAGGAGGCGGCTTCGATCAGCGCGCGGTCGGGGGCCAGGGGCGTGGTCCCGAGAGCCTCGATCCTGTCGGTGTCCATGAAGCTCGCGTAGACGGCGCCGATCTTCGTGCGCACGTCCTCCGGGCCTGCCGGGCCCGCGCCCTCGGCGGTCGCCTCGCCGCACTCGACGACGATGTCCCGCACGTGCTCCTCCGCCTGGTCGTGCAGGGCCCGGAACGCACCGTCCATCGCCCGGTCGCCAGGGATCTCGTGGCTCGCGATCCACCGGCCGTTGACGTGGCGGTACAGGTCGTCCTGCGGGCGGGTGCCGGGGTCGAGCGCGGCGAGATCGATGCCGGAGACGGCGGGGCCGTCGGTGCGCGGTGCGGTGTCGTTCGTCATGCGACCACCCTAGGTGCCCCCACCGACCGTGCGGCATCATGGGGCCATGCGCGTACACATCGCCGCGGACCACGCGGGCTTCGAGCTCAAGACCCATCTCGTCGAGCACCTCCGTGCGGCGGGGCACGACGTCGTCGACCACGGCGCCGACGAGTACGACGCCCTCGACGACTACCCGGCCTTCTGCATCGACGCGGCCGAGGCCGTGGCCACCGACCCCGGCAGCCTCGGCGTCGTGATCGGCGGCTCGGGCAACGGCGAGCAGATCGCCGCGAACAAGGTCGACGGCGTGCGCGCCGCGCTCGCCTGGAACCACGACACCGCGACCCTCGCCCGCCAGCACAACGACGCCAACGTGATCTCCGTCGGCGGACGCCAGCACAGCGTGGACGACGCCGTCTCGTTCGTCGACGCGTTCCTCGCCGAGCCGTTCAGCGGGGACGAGCGCCACCAGCGGCGTATCGACCAGCTCGCCGCGTACGAGGCGGCGCGCGGCTCCGTCGAGCCCACGGACTGACCCGCGTGCCCGAGGGGCACACCGTCCACCGGCTGGCGCACGCCCTGGGCGAGCTCTTCGCCGGGCAGAAGCTCGCGGTGTCGAGCCCGCAGGGACGGTTCGCGGACGGCGCGGCCGTCCTCGACGGCGCACGGCTCGTCGCCTCCGAGGCCTGGGGCAAGCACCTGTTCCTGGGCTTCGCCGCGCCGGGGGCCGTGGAGTCGGACGACGTCCCGGACCTGTGGCTGCGGGTCCACCTTGGCCTGTACGGCGCCTGGACCTTCGCGGGGGACGGGAGCGCCGTCGTCGAGCACGCCATCGGAGCGCCGCGCAGACGCATCGGGGAGGTCGAGTCGGCGGTACCGGATGAGTCCGCGGCAGGCCCTGCGCAACGGTCCGCGGAACGGCCCGCGCCAGCGCCTGAGCCACCCGGCCGGACGGTATCGCCGGACCGGTCCGGTGCGGACTCGTGGAACCCGCCCGAGCCGCGGGGCGCCGTCCGCGTGCGTCTGCTCGGTGAGCACGCCGTGGCCGACCTCAACGGACCCACCGCTTGCGAGGTGATCGACGGGTCCGAGAAGCGGGCGGTCGAGGCGCGGCTCGGCCCTGACCCCCTGCGCGGCGAGGCGCAGGGCGCCGGCCGGTCGGCGGACGTGGAGGCGTTCGTCGCGCGGGTTGGCCGTACGCGGACCGACGTCGGCCGGCTCCTCATGGACCAGGCCGTCGTCGCCGGGGTGGGCAACATCTACCGCGCGGAGGCGCTGTTCCGCGCGGGGCTCGACCCGCTCTCGCCGGGTCGTGACGTCCCCGCAGAGGTGCTCCGCTCGCTGTACGCGGACCTCGCCGCTCTGATGGCCGACGGCGTGCGGACCGGCCGCATCGTCACGACCCGCGAGGAGCACCGCGGCGACGACAGAGTCGCGGGCAGCCACCGGGTGCGGCAGAACACCGACGGTGACCCGGGCGCGGTGCCGCGCGAGCAGTCGTTCTACGTCTACCACCGCGAAGGGCTGCCGTGCCGCGTCTGCGGATCGACGGTGCTGGTGCGCGACCTCGCGGGCCGCACCCTGTTCTGGTGCCCGAGCTGTCAGGTCTGACGACCGGGCACCGTCACCAGATCCAGGAGCACGCCGGGGGCACCGGCCACCCGAAGGCGGTCGAGGCGCGGGCGAGCGAGCCAGGGGTCAGCTCCGTGACGAGCCCCGCGGCGGCGAGCGAGGCCAGGCTCGTCCCGCCGAGGTAGACGGACCCGAGCTCCCGCACGTCGAGGTCGAGGTCGGCGGGCCGGTCCGTCGGCGTGCAGGTCGCGTCGCCGAACGCGTCCGCGACCAGCGCCCAGTGCTGCGTCGCGGGTGTTGGCGCCGGGTGCTCGCCCGCATCGGTCGTCGCGGCGCCGCGCGCGGTGTCGCGCACCGAGAGCACGACGTCGACGTCCGCGGCGTACTGCCGACCGGAGAGTGCGGCGGCCACGTCGAGCACCCGCACCCACAGCGTGTCCTCGACCCGTGGGACGGCGGCCCGCGGGTCGAGCAGAAGCGTCAGCAGCGGGTCGTCGACCGGCAGCCGCGGGACCTTGACCTCGGTCATCAGGTCGAGGTCCAGCAGCAGCCCCCACAGCGCACGCGACGCCGCCGGGTCGAGGGCGACGGCCTCGAAGACCTCGACGCTCCCGTCCGGGCCGGCCTGGCCCCAGCCGAGCGAGCGCCGGAACCTCGCGTAGCCGCGGGGCTCCCCGTCCCGCTCGACGATCACGGTGCGCCACGGCTCCTTGCCGTGGCGGAACGCCGGGATGCTCGCCCAGTACCACGCCGTCTGCTCCGGCGACTCCCGCGTCGCCCAGCCGGGGCGCCCGACGCCTCCGTGGGCTGCGCCGGCCCGACGGTGGAGGTCGGCGACGACGTCGGCGTGCCGCGCCTGGTCCGACGCCTCGATGCGGGCCGTGTGCTGCTCGGCTCCCGGGACGTCCGCGAGGGCCGCACGGCGCGGCACGGTGACGGCCAGGCTGTCGGCCGCCTTGCCGTAGCCGAACCTCCCGTAGATGGTGCTCTCGGACGCGGTCAGCACCGACACGGCCTCGCCGCGTGCGGCGCACCCGGTGTGGTGGTGGTCCATCATCGCGCTCAGAAGCCCGCGTCGCCGGTGCCCGGGGTGGACGCCGACCCAGGTCAGCCCGCCCACCGGGATCTCGCCGCCGGGCACGGGGAATCGCGCGAACGGGTACGAGGACCCCATCGCGACGAGCTCGGTCACGTGCGGCACGGCGCCGTCGACGGGGACGGCGCTCGGGTCGGCGCGGTCGGTCTCGACGCCCCAGGTCCGGTCCCAGGAGACGGGGAGGGGGTGCTCTGCGAGGTCGTCGACGCTGTCGCCCGACGGGAACGCCCAGAGGTCGACCTCGTAGAGCTCGCGTCGTCGTTCGTCGGTGAGCCGGACGAGGCGGTATCCGTCGGGTAGCGACGGCTGTCGCGCCGGTCCTGGCAGGTCCGAGGTCGCTGGTCCTGCTGGTGTCCCGTCGGCGGGTCGGACGTCGTGGCTCATGCCAGCGATTCTCGCGCCGCCGGGCGAGGGGCGCCACGGGATCCCTCGTGCGGCTGGGGCGTGACGGCGGGCGGCGGTAGGTTCGGCGGGTGGCGGACGACGTGAGACCGGGAGACGTGCCGGCGGCGGGCTCGGGTACGGGCTCGCACGGTGGAGCCGACCCGGCCCTCGAGTACCTCGACGAGGTGCTCGCCGTGGTGGAGCGCATCCCGGTCGCGCGGGCGACCACGTACGGCGTCATCGCCGAGGCGGTGGCGCGGGTCCTGGGTCGGGGCGGTCCCAGGCAGGTCGGCACCGTGCTCGCGAGAGCCGGGTCGGGCGTGCCGTGGTGGCGGGTGGTCAACGCTGCCGGGTCGCCGCCCGAGCACCACCGCACCCGGGCGCTCGAGGAGCTCCGCGCGGAGGGCTGCCCGCTGACGCGGGACGGCACCCGGGTGGACCTGCGCCGCGCCGGCTGGGAGCCGTGGGAGGACGAGGAGCCGGCGCGCTAGGCTGACCCAGTACCCCGTACTCACGGTCTCGGGTACTCGCGACGACGTGCGCGAGCCGACCCGCGCCGTCCGACCTCGACGACGAGGAGTCTCATGCGCATCGGCATCCACACCGGCTACTGGTCGGCGGGCCCGCCCCCGGGGATCGAGCAGGCGGTCGCCGCCGCCGACGCGCTCGGCGTCGACTCGGTCTGGACGGCGGAGGCCTACGGCTCCGACGCGTTCACGCCGCTCGCGTGGTGGGGCGCCCGGACGCGGAGCATCCGCCTCGGCACCGCGGTCGCGCAGATGTCGGCCCGCACCCCGACCGCCACGGCGATGGCGGCGCTGACCCTGGACCACCTCTCGGGCGGGCGCGCGATCCTCGGGCTCGGCGCGAGCGGACCGCAGGTCGTCGAGGGCTGGTACGGGCAGGCATACCCCAAGCCGCTGGCCCGCACGCGCGAGTACGTCGACATCGTCCGGCAGGTCCTCGAACGCGGCGCACCCGTCGAGTACGACGGGCAGTTCTACCAGCTGCCGCTGCGCGGGGAAGGCACGACCGGCGTCGGCAAGGCGCTGCGCTCGACGGTCCACCCGCTGCGCGCCGACCTGCCGATCCACCTCGCGGCCGAGGGCCCCAAGAACATCGCGCTCGCCGCCGAGATCGCCGACGGATGGCTCCCGCTCTTCTACACGCCGCGCCTCGACGCGGACTTCCGCGAGCGCCTCGCCGAGGGCTTCGCGAAGCGCGCCCCCGTGCGCTCGGCCGTCGACGCGTTCGAGGTGAGCGCGACGGTCCCCGTCGTCGTGGGGGACGACGTCGAGAAGGCCGCGGACGCCGTCCGACCCTTCCTCGCCCTGTACATCGGGGGGATGGGAGCCAAGGGCGCGAACTTCCACCGGGACGCGATCGACCGGCTCGGCTACACCGACGCCGCGGACGAGATCCAGGACCACTACATGAGCGGGCGCCGTGCCGAGGCGGCCGCCGCGGTGCCGACGGGGCTCGTCGAGGACATCGCGCTCGTGGGGCCGCGC
Organism: Paraoerskovia sediminicola; assembly: GCF_030296575.1. GTDB lineage: Bacteria > Actinomycetota > Actinomycetes > Actinomycetales > Cellulomonadaceae > Paraoerskovia > Paraoerskovia sediminicola. The sequence goes on along the minus strand of NZ_AP027729.1, from coordinate 3,438,580 downwards.
GAGAAGATCGCCGAGGAGCTCGTCGCGTGGGAGCGGACCGCGGTCACGACGCTCCTGGTCCAGGGCGACGCGACGGCGGTGCAGACGATCGCGGGGATCGTCGGGGCATAGTCCGGGTCGGTCCGGGTCGGGGTCGGTCCGGGCGAGACGGACGACGAGAGGGTCGGCACCAGCGGTGCCGACCCTCTCGTCGTCGTGGAGCGCCCGTAGCCGGGCGACCCTCAGATCACGTACTCGATGAGCTGCGACGCGTCCTCGACGGGGGGACGGGGGACCGAACCCTTCGGCAGACGGATCGTGGCGGGCACGCCCACCGCGACCGCGCCGTCCGGCACGTCCTTGAGGACGACCGCGTTGGCGCCCACCTGGGCGTCGTCGCCGATCCACACCGGACCGAGGATCTTCGCGCCCGCGCCGACGACGATCCGGTCGCCGAGCGTCGGGTGGCGCTTGCCGCGGGTCATGGTGCGGCCGCCGAGCGTGGCGCCGTGGAACAGGACGACGTCGTCGCCCACCACGGCCGTCTCGCCGATGACCACGCCCATGCCGTGGTCGATGAACAACCGCCGGCCGAGGACGGCGCCCGGGTGGATCTCGATCCCGGTCGCCGCCCGCGTGGCCTGGGACAGCAGCCGAGCGAGACCCCGGAGGCCAGGCGTGTTCCAGAGGTGGTGCGCGGCCCGGTACGCCCAGATCGCGTGCACCCCCGGGTACGCCAGAGCGACCTCGAGGCGCGAGCGCGCCGCGGGGTCACCGTGGCGCGCCGCGTCGAGGTCCTCGTCGAGGACCTTGATGAAGCGGCGCAGTCTCGACATCGTCAGTCCATCAGGTCCGCGTAGAGGACCGACGAGAGGTAGCGCTCACCGAACGACGGGATGATCGTGACGATCGTCTTGCCGGCGTTCTCCGGGCGCTTGGCGAGCTCGAGCGCGGCGTAGATCGCGGCACCGGACGAGATGCCGACGAGCAGGCCCTCCTCCTTGGCGGCGCGGCGTGCGTACTCGACGGCCGTCTCGGCGTTGACGTCGATGACCTCGTCGTACACCTCGCGGTCGAGGATCTCGGGGACGAAGTTCGCACCGATGCCCTGGATCTTGTGCGGGCCGGGGGCGCCGCCGTTGAGGATCGCGGACTCCTCGGGCTCGACCGCGACGATCGTGACCTCGGGCTTGAGCTCCTTCAGGCGCTGGCCGACACCCGTGATGGTGCCGCCGGTGCCGATGCCGGCGACGACGATGTCGACCTCGCCGTCGGTGTCGGCCCAGATCTCCTCGGCCGTCGTGGCGCGGTGGATCGCCGGGTTGGCGGCGTTCGCGAACTGGCGGGCGAGGATCGCGCCCGGGCGCTCGGCGACGATCTTGTCGGCCTCGTCGACCGCGCCCTTCATGCCGCCGCCGGCCGGGGTGAGGATCAGCTCGGCGCCGAAGGCACGCAGCAGCGCGCGGCGCTCCTTCGACATCGACTCGGGCATCGCGAGCACGACGTCGTAGCCGCGCGCCGCGCCCACCATCGCGAGGGCGATGCCGGTGTTGCCCGACGTCGCCTCGACGATGGTGCCGCCCGGCTTCAGCTCGCCCGACTGCTCCGCGGCGTCGATGATCGCGACACCGATGCGGTCCTTGACCGAGTTGGCGGGGTTGTAGAACTCGAGCTTGCCGACGACCGTCGCGTCGAGGCCCTCGGTGAGCCGGTTCAGACGGACGAGGGGGTGTTGCCGACCAGCTTCGTCACGTCGTCGTAGATGCGTGCCATGTTTCCTCGATCGCTCCTTCGGCCTGCGCGGCCAGTTGGGTTCTGTGCGGTGAGATGGTGCGGGTGGTGGTGCCGGTGGTGCGTCCGGGTGCGGCGGCGAACCTGTGGACCGTGGCTCTCGAGGCCGGACCTGGGGTGCGGGGAGGGCCAGGCAGGCACCGTCGTGGTGCGGCCGCCCTCGGGGAGCGCTGGGTGGTGGGCGCGGACGCCTCGGGCCAACGCTCTAGCGACAGCAGAGACAGCGGTCGCACGCAGGACAGCAGGACATGACGGGGGTGAGCGGCGTGGCGAGCAGGTCGCGCATCGTCCGGTCCCTCCGTCCGTCGTCCTCGGGCTGTCCGAAGACAACCTAACGATGTGTCCAACAGGTGGCAACGTCGTCTCATTCCCGGTCTCGTCCCCTCGGGCGGACGACGAAGGCCCCCGGCGTGGACCGGGGGCCTTCGTGGTGATGGAGCGGGCGGCGAGAATCGAACTCGCGTGATCAGTTTGGAAGACTGAGGCTCTACCATTGAGCTACGCCCGCACGTGACGTCCGAAACTGCTCTCGAGGCGTCCGGTAGAGACGATAGCAAAGGCCCGGGCGACTTCCGAAATCTGTGCGGCGCGTGTCGCTCGCCCCGTGGTCCGGCCGTCCCGCGCCGAGCACTATGCTTCTCGACGTCGCTCGTCGACGGACGGGGTGTGGCGCAGGTTGGTAGCGCGTCCGCTTTGGGAGCGGAAGGTCGCAGGTTCAAATCCTGTCACCCCGACCGGCCGGAGGCCCGGGATCTCGATGATCCCGGGCCTCCGTCGTGTTCGGCCTCGGGCCTCCGTCGTGCGTCGGCAGCCCTGTGCGCAGGGGAGATGTTCACGGGTTTCCCATGACGTAGCATGGAACGGTTGCCCGTACACCCGTCGCGTGGTCCGCCGCGCAGGTGTCCAGCGGCCTCGGAGGCTCAGCGTCCCGAGGTCGGCGGCTCATCGCACGGCGAGGGAACCCGCCGCGGTGTACGGCAGAGATCATCCGGACGCGTCGCCCTGCGCCGCGCCCGCCGCACGGACCGAAGCCGCACGCCGGCGAGCCACGAGCAGTTGGAGATCATCGAAGTGAAGAGTGCTGTCGAGACCCTGGACGCCACCAAGGTGAAGCTCACCGTCGAGGTGGAGAGCGCGGAGCTCGCACCGAGCATCGAGCACGCCTACAAGCACATCGCGGAGCAGGTGAACATCCCCGGCTTCCGCAAGGGCAAGGTCCCCGCGCGCATCATCGACCAGCGCGTCGGCCGCCCGGCCGTCCTCGAGCACGCCATCAACGAGGGCATGCCGGCGTTCTACCGCCAGGCCGCCACCGAGGCCGAGATCCGCCCCATGGGCCAGCCGCAGATCGAGGTGACCGAGGTCCCGATGGAGGCCGACGGGTCGCTGAAGTTCACGGCCGAGGTCGAGGTCCGCCCCGAGATCGAGATCCCCGCGCTCGACGGCGTGAAGCTCACCGTCGCGGCCGCCGAGGTCACCGACGCCGACATCGCCGCGCGCCTCGACGCGCTGCGCGAGCGCTTCGGCACCCTCGTGGGCGTCGACCGTCCCGCAGCCGAGGGCGACTACGTCGTCATCGACCTCACCGCGACGATCGACGGCGAGGAGGTCGACTCGGTCTCCGGCGTCAGCTACCAGATCGGCTCCGGCAACATGCTCGAGGGCCTCGACGAGGCGCTCACCGGCCTCTCGACCGACGAGACGACGACCTTCAAGGCCCCGCTCGCCGGCGGCGACCACGAGGGCAAGGAGTCCGTCGTCACGGTCACCGCGACCGCGGTCAAGCAGCGCGAGCTGCCCGAGGCCGACGACGAGTTCGCCGAGCTCGCCTCCGAGTTCGACACGATCGACGAGCTCACCGACGACCTGCGCAACCAGGTCGCCGAGTCCAAGATCAACGACCAGGCGGTCGAGGCCCGTGACGCGCTCCTCGCCCACCTCGTCGAGGCCGTCGAGTTCCCGGTCCCGCAGGGCGCCGTCGAGGCCGAGGTCCACCGTCACCTCGAGGGCGAGAACCGCCTCGAGGACGACGAGCACCGCACCGAGGTCACCGGCCAGGCGACCGAGGCGCTGCGCAACCAGATCCTGCTCGACACCCTCGCGGAGAAGCTCGAGGTCCAGGTCGCCCAGAACGAGCTGCTCGAGTACCTCGTCGGCGCGTCGAAGCAGTACAACATGGACCCGAACCAGTTCATCCAGTCGCTCGACCAGAACGGCCAGATCCCGGCCATGGTCGGCGAGGTCGCGCGCTCCAAGGCGCTCGCCGTCGCGCTGCGTGACGTCGAGGTCGTCGACAGCGAGGGCAAGGCCGTCGACCTGTCCGAGTTCATCGGGTCCGAGGAGGACGACGCTGCGGACGCCGCGGCCGAGGCCGAGCTCGCCGGTGGCGAGGCCGCCGAGCCCGAGGCGGAGGACGCCGCGACGGCGATCCCCGCCGAGGACGAGGCTCCTGCTGCCGCCGAGAAGCCGGCCGCCACGAAGGCTCCGGCCAAGAAGGCACCTGCGAAGAAGGCACCTGCGAAGAAGGCTGCGGCCGAGGACGAGGCTGCTGCCGACGAGAAGCCGGCCGCCACGAAGGCTCCGGCCAAGAAGGCTCCGGCCAAGAAGGCACCCGCGAAGAAGGCACCCGCCAAGGCGAAGGCCGACGCCGACAAGGCCTGATCGACGGTCTGAGCACAGACCGACCGGCGGACCGACGTCCGCCACCCGCACCACAGGACGGCCCCCGGTACGGCGGGGGCCGTCCTGCGTCGCGTGACCCTCGCCCTCGGGATCGCCGCCCCCGCCCCCGGGTGAGCCGCGCCGTCCGGCACGCCGGGCCCCCGGGTGAGCCGCGCCGTCCGCCACCGCCGACCGGTTTGTGCGCCGAGGGCGAAACGGCCGTGTACGGGGACGAGGACGGCACACCCTGCGCGTTAGGGTCACTGCAACGCCAAGGGCCCGAGCACCCGCAGGGTGCGGACGGCGCACAGGAGACGACCGCAAGGAGATGGACGTGACCGACCAGCTGCCGATGGCACGAGCCGAGGGATCCGGGCTCGCGCTCAACGACTCCATCTACAACCGGCTCCTCAAGGAGCGGATCATCTGGCTCGGCTCGGAGGTCCGCGACGAGAACGCCAACGCGATCTGCGCGCAGCTCATGCTGCTCGCCGCGGAGGACCCCGAGAAGGACATCTACCTCTACATCAACTCGCCCGGCGGCTCGATCACCGCCGGCATGGCGATCTACGACACCATGCAGTTCATCCAGCCGGACGTCGCGACCGTCGCCATGGGCATGGCCGCGTCGATGGGGCAGTTCCTGCTCTCGTCCGGCGCGAAGGGCAAGCGGTACGCGACGCCCCACGCCCGCGTGATGATGCACCAGCCCTCGGGCGGCATCGGTGGCACGGCGACCGACGTCCGCATCAACGCGCAGCTGATCATGCACATGAAGCGCGTGCTCTCCGAGCTGACGGCCGAGCAGACCGGCAAGACCGTCGAGCAGATCAACAAGGACAACGACCGCGACAACTGGTTCACGGCACCCGAGGCGCTCGAGTACGGGTTCATCGACCACGTCGTCGAGCACGCAGGGTCGGTCGCTGGCGGCGGCGGCACGGGCGCCTGAGCCCTGGGTCAGCGCCGACCCGCGCGCCCGCTCCGCCCCCGAACCCGCCCGAACCTCACCACCACCAGGAGACACCGTGAGCATCGAGTCCCAGTACATGTCCACCGCCCAGCGGCTCGCCGGCCCCGCGGGCCTGCAGGCCGCAGGCGGACGCGCCCTCCCGTACGGCGCGCCGTCGAGCCGCTACATCATGCCGCAGTACGAGGAGCGCACCGCGTACGGGATCAAGCGGCAGGATCCCTACTCCAAGCTGTTCGAGGACCGCATCATCTTCCTCGGCGTGCAGGTCGACGACGCGTCCGCGGACGACGTCATGGCCCAGCTCCTCGTGCTCGAGAGCCTGGACCCGGACCGCGACATCATCCTCTACATCAACTCGCCGGGCGGATCGTTCACCGCGATGACGGCCCTCTACGACACGATGCAGTACATCAAGCCGCAGATCCAGACCGTGTGCCTGGGGCAGGCGGCCTCCGCCGCCGCGGTGCTGCTCGCGGCCGGCCACCCGGGCAAGCGTCTCGCGCTCCCGAACGCCCGCGTGCTGATCCACCAGCCCGCGATGGAGGGCGGCGGCTACGCGCAGGCCTCCGACATCGAGATCCACGCCAACGAGCTCATCCGCATGCGGGAGTGGCTCGAGGACACGCTGGCGCTCCACTCGGGGCGCAGCGTCGAGCAGGTCCGCAAGGACATCGAGCGGGACAAGATCCTCACCGCCGCCCAGGCCAAGGAGTACGGGCTCGTCGACCAGGTGCTCGAGAGCCGCAAGCCGGTCCTTCAGAACAAGCCGTGACGAACGCGACCGAACCCGCCTGAAGCGCGGATTTGGTCACAAAACGGCCAGAACGCCCGAACGACCCTCGCGACCCGCCGGGGAGCCTGCTGACAACAGGCCCCCGGTGGTGTTCGATGGGGGGATCGACAGGGCAGCATCGACGACGTCACCCTCGGGTGGGTCCGCCGACGGTGCTGCCGTCAACCGATCACGAGGAGTCGCACCGTGGCCCGGATCTCCGACGGAGCCGATCTGCTGAAGTGCTCGTTCTGCGGGAAATCCCAGAAGCAGGTCAAGAAGCTCATCGCCGGCCCAGGCGTGTACATCTGTGACGAGTGCATCGAGCTCTGCAACGAGATCCTGCAGGAGGAGCTGACCGAGGCCGCCGAGGCCGGGCTCGTGGAGCTCCCCAAGCCGCGTGAGATCTTCTCGTTCCTCGAGCAGTACATCATCGGTCAGGACGCCGCGAAGCGGGCTCTGGCCGTCGCCGTGTACAACCACTACAAGCGCATCCAGGCCGCCGAGGCGACCAGCGCGGTCCACGACGAGGCCTCGGCGGTCGAGATCGCCAAGTCGAACATCCTCCTCATCGGCCCCACCGGCACGGGCAAGACCTACCTCGCGCAGACCCTCGCGAAGATGCTCGACGTCCCGTTCGCCATCGCGGACGCGACGGCACTCACCGAGGCCGGGTACGTCGGCGAGGACGTCGAGAACATCCTGCTCAAGCTGATCCAGGCCGCCGACTTCGACGTGAAGAAGGCCGAGACCGGGATCATCTACATCGACGAGGTCGACAAGGTCGCCCGCAAGGCCGAGAACCCGTCGATCACCCGCGACGTGTCGGGCGAGGGCGTCCAGCAGGCGCTCCTCAAGATCATCGAGGGCACCAGCGCCTCGGTGCCGCCGCAGGGCGGGCGCAAGCACCCCCACCAGGAGTTCATCCAGATCGACACGACGAACGTGCTGTTCATCGTGGCGGGAGCGTTCGCCGGGCTCGACGACATCGTCTCGACGCGCGTGCGCAAGCGCGGCGTCGGCTTCGGCGCCCCCATGGACTCCGACTCGAAGGACGACCTCTTCTCGGAAGTGCGTCCCGAGGACCTCCAGAAGTACGGCCTCATCCCCGAGTTCATCGGGCGTCTGCCGGTGATCGCCGCCGTGTCGCCGCTCGACCGCGACGCCCTCGTCAAGATCCTCACGGAGCCGAAGAACGCGCTCGTCAAGCAGTACGAGCGCATGTTCCAGATCGACGGTGTCGAGCTCACCTTCGAGGACGACGCGATCGGGGCCATCGCCGACCAGGCGCTGCTGCGCGGCACCGGCGCCCGCGGGCTCCGCGCCATCATGGAGGAGGTCCTCCAGCAGGTGATGTTCGACGTGCCGAGCCGCGACGACATCGAAGAGGTCGTCATCACGCGCGAGGTCGTCCTCGACAACGTGAACCCGACGATCGTCCCGCGGTCCGACGGCGGCGCGGCGGCCCGGGAGAAGTCGGCCTGAGCCTCCGGCAACGCCACCGCGCCTACCGCGTGTCGGTGTATAGCTCGTCGATCTGCTCGGCGAAGGCCTCGAGCACGACCTTGCGCTTCACCTTGAGCGACGGCGTCAGGAACCCGTTGTCCTCGCTGAAGTCGCCGGGCAGCACCACGAGCTTGCGGATCGACTCGGCACGCGAGACGGGCGCGTTCGCCTCGGCCACGGCCCGATAGAGCTCGTCGAGCACGTCGGCGTCGGTCGCGGCCTGCTCGACGGAGATCGACGACTTCCCCTGGACGGCGAGCCAGTGGCCCAGGCCCTCCTCGTCGAGCGTGATGAGCACCCCGATGAACGGTCGCTGGTCGCCCACGACGACGCACTGGCTGACGAGCACGTTGGTGCGCAGGCGGTCCTCGAGCCCCGCGGGCGCGACGTTCTTGCCGCCGGCGGTCACGATGATCTCCTTCTTGCGGCCGACGATCTTGAGGTATCCCTCGTCGTCGATCGTGCCGAGGTCGCCGGTGCGGAACCACCCGTGGTCGAACACCTCGGCGGTGAGGCCCGGCTGGTTGCGGTACCCGCGGAACACGTGGCCGCCCTTGAGCTGGATCTCGCCGTCGTCCGCGATCCGCATCGCCGTCCCGGGGAACGCGGTCCCGACGGTGCCGACCTTGCTGGCGCCGGGACGGTTCACGGCCGTCGGCGCGGTGGTCTCGGTGAGTCCGTAGCCCTCGAGGATGGTCAGGCCCGCGCCCCGGAAGAAGTGCCCGAGGTCGGGGAGAGCGGCGCTCCGCCGGAGATGGCGTACCGCGCCTGGCCGCCGAGCGCGTCGCGGAGCGTCTGGAGAACGAGCTTGCCGGCCACGGCGTGCCGGGCGCGGACGGCGAGGCTCACCGAGCCCTCGTCCAGCGCTCGCGAGTAGGCGCGCGAGGCCTCGGCGGCCCACTCGAAGATTTTCGCCTTGGCGCCGGTCCCGGCCTTGCGCTGCGCCCCGGCGTAGACCTTCTCGAAGATGCGCGGCACGGCCAGCAGGTAGGTGGGCCGGAACGTCGAGAGGTCGTCGAGCAGCTGCTTCGTGTCGGGGCTGTGGCCGATCACGCCCGGCGACGCGACCGACATCACCTGGATGTAGCGGGCGAAGACGTGGGCGAGCGGCAGGAACAGGAGGGTGCGGGCCCCGGGAGGCGCGACGATCTCCGAGAGCCCCCGCACGCCGTTGAGGGCCAGGTGGACGAAGTTGCCGTGGGTGAGCTCGGCGCCCTTGGGGCGACCGGTCGACCCCGACGTGTAGATGATGGTCGCCCGGTCGTCGCGCTGGGCGGCGTTCTGACGGGCCTTGAGGCGCGTGTCGTCGACGTCGGCGCCGGCCGCCACGAGGTCGTCGATCGCGCCGTCGGCGAGTACCACGACCTGTTCGACGGAGGGCAGCCCGTGCCGGGCCTCGGTCACGACGTCGAAGTGCTCCCGGGTCTCGGCGACGACGAACCGCGCGCCGGAGTCCTCGAGGATCCAGCGGGTCTCGAGGGCGGACGACGTCTCGTACACGGGCACCGGGACCAGGCCAGCGGCCCACGACGCGAAGTCGAGCAGCATCCACTCGTAGCGGGTTCGCGACATGATCGCGATGCGGTCGCCGTTCTGCAGACCGAGCGAGATGAGCCCCTTGGCCACGGCGGCCACCTCGGCCTGGAACTCGCGGGCGGACGTCGGCACCCAGGTTCCCGAGTCGTCGCGCCGCTCGACGAGGGGGCCGTCGCCGTCGCGCTCGACGCGTTCGGTGAGGATCGACGAGATCGTGGTCCGGGCGTCGACCTCGACGAGGCTCGGGGACTCGCTCTGCTGCACTGGGGGCTCCGTTGCTCTGGGGGTCCGGCGGCACAGATCCTACGCGGGCAGCGGGCGTGGTCCGGTCCGCCACGTGGTGCATCCCCGGGTCGGGATCTACGGATGCCTAGGATCGCCCCATGACCGACGTCCCGCCGTCCGACACCTCGCGGCCCAGCGAGGTACCCGACGAGATCCTGCGGCTGCGCGGCAGCATCGACAACGTCGATGCCGCCCTCATGCATCTGCTCGCGGAGCGGTTCAAGTTCACGCGCCGGGTCGGCGAGCTCAAGGCCGAGGCGGGCCTGCCCGCGGCGGACCTGGGGCGCGAGGCCGCGCAGATCGCCCGGCTCGGCGCGATCGCCGAGGGTCGGGCCTGGACCCGGCGTTCGCGGAGCAGTTCCGCGAGTTCATCGTCAGCGAGGTCAAGCGGCAGCACCGCACGATCGCGGCGGCGCGCTCCGGCCGGGCGACCACCTCAGGCGTCGACGAGCCCGACCTCTACGCCTAGCCCCGGCACGTTCTCGGCGCGCCCCGGCACCACCCCTCCGGCGGCTCGGCACCACCCCTGCGCCGAACCGGTGGTTCCGTTCGATGTCGGGGCCCGGATCGAGCACAACGACCGGTTCAGCGGCTGGAACTACCGGTTCGGCAGTCGATCCACCAGTTCGGCGGCGGGAACCACCGGTTCGGCAGTCAATCCACCAGTTCGACGGCGGGAACCACCGGGTCGGCGACCGACCCGCGACGCCTCCCCGGCCGACACGCCGACCGAGCCCCGCAGCCCCCACCGCGGCCGCAGTGGCGGCAGACCCTGATCTGTAACAGGCTGGGACGATCCTCGGGCGGTGCCCCGTCGGTCGTCTGCCGGTACGTCCGCGCAGGCCGGCCCCGCAGGACGTCGGACGACGGCCCGCCCCACCGACGACGGATGGGGACCTGCATGAAGATCGACTGGCTCAAGCCCCTGCTCGGGCACGACGGACCGTTCGCGACGGTCTTCCTCGACGCGACGGGCGGCGCCGACGCGGGCGACCGTGAGGTCGAGAACCGTTGGCGGTCCGCCCGCCGTGCTCTGGTCAAGGAGGGTGCACCCGACGCGGTGCTCGCGTCGATCGAGGACGCGGTGCTCCGCCCGACGGGCGTGCGAGGGCCGCACGGTCGGTTCCTCGTCGCGAACGACGAGGGCGTGCTCGTGGACCGGCTGGTCCGCACCCCGCCGAGCGTCCAGCAGGGCACCTACGGGCCGGTCCCGGTGCTGATCCAGGCCGCGAAGGCGGCGGACGAGTCGGTCTCGCGGGTGATCGTGACCGTCGACCGTCAGGGCGCCGACATCGAGTGGATCACGGCCGGTGGCCTCGACATCGGGGCGCTCACGGTCGAGGGCGACCACGACGAGGTCAGCAAGGCGCAGGCGGGGCGCATGCAGCAGCGCCGCGTCGAGGGTCGGGCCGAGGACTCGTGGGAGCGCAATGCGGAGACGGTCGCGGCAGTGGTCGACCGCGTGGCCGGCGAGCACCAGCCGGAGGTCGTCCTGATGACCGGCGACAAGCAGGCCCTGCGACTCGTGCATGCCGCGCTCGGCAAGGCGGTGGCACCGCTCGTGCGAGAGATCCCTGGGGGAGCCCGAGGCAACGGTGTGAACCGGGGAGCGCTCGACGCGCACATCGCCGAGGCGCTCGAAGCGGTCCGCGCGGAGCGCCGGGACGCCGTGCTGGCCGACCTCGCCGAGGGTCAGGGTCGCGGCTCCGGGGGTGTGTCGTCGTTGCCGGACGTCGCCGCGGTCCTCGCGCGCGGACAGGTGCGCGAGCTCGTGATCACCGAGGCGTTCGTCGCTGCTGCCCAGGCGGAGCCGCGCCATCTGTGGGTGGGGCCCGAGCCGCTGCAGATCGGGACGAGTCGCGACGCGATCGTCGCGCTGGGTGCGACGGACGAGATCCACGAGTACCCGGCGGGCGTCGCCATGGTGCGTGCCGCGCTCGGGCAGGACGCCGGGCTGACCTACGCGCCGGACGGCACGGTGGACCTCAAGGACGGGGTGGGCGCCGTCCTGCGCTGGAGCGACGACGAGACGCCCAGCGAGTCGACCGCGACCATGTCGGGGGACAACCACCGGCTGCACGGCGCGGTCTGAGGGGCTCGTCCGTCTGATGGGCGCAGCGGTCTGATGGGCGCAGCGGTCTGATGGGCACAGCGGTCGCAGCGGGGTAGCGATCCGGGGCTCACCGGACCTGCCGCACGCACCGGACGCACCGACGGCGGCCCACCCCGAGGGGTGAGCCGCCGTCGTCGTGTGTGGTCGCGTGCCCCGGAGGTCAGCCGCGCTTGCGGACTACCGGCTCGCCGAGCTCGTGCGAGACGACGACGAGCCCGCCCTGGACGGCGGCGTCGCCCTGGCCCTCGGTCGTCTCGACGACGACGAGCTCGCCCTCGACGCGGCCACCGTTGCGGACGTCGACGACCGACGCCTCGACGCCGGCGACACCGGCGGCGGGGACCGCGAGCTCGACGGCGAGGATCGGCGTCTTCATGGAGACCTTCGCCTCGGACTTGAGGCGGCGGAGCGCGGCGAGCGCGTGCCCGGCCACCGTCAGCACCTCGGGGTCGGCGTCGCCCGCGGCGGAGCGCAGGCCGTCGGAGGTCGGCCACGCGGCGCGGTGGATCGAGCCCTCGCGCCACCAGGACCACACCTCGTCGGTCGCGAACGGCACGACGGGAGCGAAGAGGCGCAGCAGCACGTCGAGCGCGAGGCCGAGCGCCACGCGGGCCGACTGCGTCTCCGCTGTGACCTCCGAGGACTCGAGGCCGGCACCGTAGGCGCGGTCCTTGACGAGCTCCAGGTAGTCGTCGCAGAACGTCCAGAAGAACGTCTCGGTGATCTCGAGCGCACGCGTGTGGTCGTAGCCCTCGAGCGCCTCGGTGGCCTTGTCCACGACGTCGGCGAGGCCCGCGAGCATCGCGCGGTCGAGGGTCTCGGTCACGAGCGCAGGGTCGAGCACGAGCTCGCCGTCGCCGAACGTCAGCGCGAACTTCGACGCGTTGAGGATCTTGATCGCGAGGCGTCGCCCGATCTTCATCTGGCCGACCTCGAAGGCCGCGTCCGTGCCGAGGCGGGCCGATGCCGCCCAGTACCGGACGGCGTCCGACCCGTGCTCCTCGAGGAGCCCCATCGGGGTGACGACGTTGCCCTTCGACTTGCTCATCTTCTTGCGGTCGGGGTCGAGGATCCAGCCCGAGATGCCGGCGTTCTTCCACGGCAGCGAGCCGTGCTCGAGGTGCGAGCGCACGACGGTCGAGAAGAGCCAGGTGCGGATGATGTCCTGGCCCTGCGGGCGCAGGTCCATGGGGAACACGCGCTCGAACAGGTCGGGGTCGCGCTCCCAGCCGCCCGCGATCTGCGGGGTGAGGGACGACGTCGCCCACGTGTCCATGACGTCGGCCTCGCCGACGAACCCGCCCGGCTCGCCGCGCTGGTCGGCCGTGAACCCGGCGGGGACGTCGGACGACGGGTCGACGGGCAGGCTCGCCTCGTCGGGGACGATCGGGTGGTCGAAGTCGGTGTCGCCGGAGGCGAGCACCGGGTACCAGAGCGGGATCGACACGCCGAAGAAGCGCTGCCGCGAGACGAGCCAGTCGCCGTTGAGGCCGCCGACCCAGTTCTCGTACCGGACCTTCATGAAGTCGGGGTGGAAGTCGATCTCCTCGCCCCGCGCGAGCAGCGCGGAGCGCAGGTCGAGGTCCTTGCCGCCGTTGCGGATGTACCACTGGCGGCTCGTGACGATCTCGAGCGGCTTGTCGCCCTTCTCGAAGAAGTTCGCCTTGCGCTGGGTCGCGACCGGCTCGCCGTCCAGGTCACCGGACTCCCGCAGCGCGTCCACGACCAGAGCGCGGGCGCTGAACGTCGTCTTGCCGCCGAGCTCGGCGAACAGCGCCGAACCCTCGGGCGAGGTGATCCACGCGGCGGGCTCGGCGGTCAGCCGGCCGTCGCGGCGCACGACGGAGCGCATCGGCAGGTCGAGCTCGCGCCACCACTGCACGTCGGTGAGGTCACCGAAGGTGCAGCACATCGCGATGCCCGCGCCCTTGTCGGCCTGCGCCGCCGGGTGGGCCACGACGGGGACCTCGACGTCGAACAGGGGGAGCGGACCGTCGTCCCGAACAGGTGCTGGTAGCGCTCGTCGTCCGGGTGCGCGATCAGCGCCACGCACGCGGGCAGCAGCTCAGGGCGGGTCGTCTCGATGAACACGGGGCCCTCGGCGGGGCTCCCGGCGCCGGGGTGGAACGCGACCCGGTGGAAGTGCCCCGGGTAGTCGCGGGCCTCGAGCTCGGCCTGGGCGACGGCGGTCTGGAACGTCACGTCCCACAGACCCGGGGCCTCGGCCTGGTACGCCTCGCCGCGGGAGAGGTTGCGCAGGAACGCCTTCTGGGCGACCGTCCGCGCGTCGGCGCTGATGGTCTGGTAGTGGTGGTCCCAGTCGACCGACAGGCCGAGCCGGCGCCACAGCGCCTCGAACGTCTTCTCGTCCTCGACGGTCAGGCGCTCGCAGAGCTCGACGAAGTTGCGTCGCGAGATCGGCTGCTGGTCGGCGTTCTTGATGCTCTTGCCCTCGCCGCCCTCGTGCGGGGGCTCGTAGCCCTCGGTGTAGGGCAGGGTCGGGTCGCAACGCACGCCGTAGTAGTTCTGCACGCGGCGCTCGGTGGGCAGGCCGTTGTCGTCCCACCCCATCGGGTAGAAGACCTCCTTGCCGCGCATCCGCTGGAACCGCGCGACGACGTCCGTGTGCGTGTACGAGAACACGTGGCCCACGTGCAGCGAGCCGGAGACCGTCGGGGGAGGCGTGTCGATCGAGTAGACCTCGTCGCGGGTACGGGTGCGGTCGAACGCGTACGTCCGTGCCGCGGCCCAGCGCTCGTCGTACTTCTCCTCGAGGCCGTCCGTGCTCACGCGGTCCGGTACGCCCCGGACCACCGCGTGCACGACGTCGGTGGCCTGCGCGACGGTGCTCGTCGCCTCGGCGGGACCGTCGGCGGGCGTGGCAGGGCTGTCCGGGGAACCAGGGGTGCTCATGGTCGGCATTCTCCCAGATCGTCCAGGCGTCACGCGACGTGTTCGGGTGCCGGACGGCGGCGCCCGGGCGGGGATAGGCTCGGTCGCATGGCACCACTGACGGTCGGTTACGCAGCAGCTCTCGAGCAGTTCCACCCCACGGAGGCGGTCGCGCTGAGCGCGTACGCCGAGGAGCACGGCTTCTCCGGGACGATGGCGGCGGACCACTTCGCCCCGTGGGTCCCCGCGCAGGGCGAGGCGTCCTTCGTCTGGAACGTCCTCGCGGCGCTCGGCGAGCGCACGAAGGGCGACCTCGGCCCCGGCGTGACGGCGCCGACGTTCCGCTGGCACCCCGCGATGGTCGCGCAGGCGTCCGCGACGCTCGCCGCGATGTACCCGGGGCGCCACTGGCTGGGGCTCGGCTCGGGCGAGGCGCTCAACGAGCACATGGTCGCGCAGTACTGGCCCGAGGCGCCCGAGCGCATCAACCGGATGTTCGAGGCGATCGACATCATCAAGAAGCTGTTCGCGGCGTCGCTCGCGGGCAAGGACGTCAAGCACTCCGGCCAGTTCTACAAGATGGAGTCGAGCCGGCTCTGGACGATGCCCGAGGTCGCCCCCGAGATCCTCGTGGCGACCGCGGGGCCGATCACCGCGAAGCGCGCCGGCAAGCACGCCGACGGGCTCATCACCGTCGGGGCGCCGCTCGAGAAGATCTCGATGCTCTTCGACCGGTTCGACACCGGCGTGCGGGAGTCCGGCCGCGATCCCGAGTCGATGCCGAAGGTCCTGCAGCTCCACATGTCGTGGGCCGAGACCGACGAGGAGGCGCTGGAGAACGCGTTGCACCAGTGGCCGAACGGCGGCATGAAGTTCCCCAAGGGCGACATCCGCACGCCCCACGAGCTCGAGCAGATGGCCAAGCTCGTGCGTCCCGAGGACTTCGAGGGTCGGCTCGTCATCTCCGCGGACCCCGACGAGCACCGGGCGTACATCCAGAAGTTCGTCGACCTCGGCTTCGACCGCATCTACCTCCACAACGTGGGGCGCAACCAGCGCGAGTGGATCGAGACCTTCGGCCGCGACGTCCTCCCCAAGCTGTCGCGATGACCGCCCGGATCGAGTCCTGGGCCCCCGACGGCATCGGGGACGTGCAGCCGGGCGACGACCTCGCCCGGATCGTGGGCGACGCCCTGGTGGCGGACGGCGTCGCTGACGGCGACGTCGTCGTCGTCACCAGCAAGGTGGTCTCCAAGGCGGAGGGCCGCGTGCGCGTGGCCGCCGACCGCGAGGCCGCGATCGACGAGGAGAGCGTCCGGGTCGTCGCGTCCAGGACCTCGCCGCGCGGGGTCATGCGGATCGTCGAGAACCGGCTCGGGCTCGTCATGGCCGCCGCAGGGGTGGATGCCAGCAACACCCCCGAGGGCACGGTCCTGCTGCTCCCGCTCGATCCGGACGCCTCGGCGCGCGCGATCCGCGCCGCGCTGCAGGAGCGGTTCGGGGTCAGGCTCGGCGTCGTCATCTCGGACACCGCGGGTCGCCCGTGGCGCGAGGGGCAGATCGACTTCGCGATCGGGGCGGCCGGTGTGCTGGTCCTGCGTGACATGCGCGGGACCCCCGACACCCACGGGCGGGAGATCACGGTGACGATGACGGCCGTGGTCGACCAGATCGCCTCCGCGACCGAGCTCGTCCGCGGCAAGGTTGCGGCGCGCCCCGTCGCCGTGGTCCGGGGGCTCGCGCGCTTCGTCACCGACACGGACGGTCCCGGTGCGGCGGCGCTCGTCCGGTCGGCCGAGGACGACCTGTTCCGCACCGGTTCCGAGGAGGCCTACGAGGAGGGCTACACGGCCGGGTACGAGGCCGGGGCCAACGACGCCTTCGCGTCCGAGCGCGACGCCGACGTCGAGCTGGACGGCGACGACGCTCTCTGACGCGCGTGCAGGCACAGAACCAGGCACGGACGCAGGCGCGGACCCAGGCACAGCCGCGGACGCAGCGGGCGGCACCGTGACCGACTACGCGACCGACCGGGCGACCGACAGCTCAGACGCGACCGACAGCCCACGCGCGACCGACACCCCAAGGTGGACCGTGGTCGTCCCGGTCAAGCGGCTGACGGGGGCGAAGTCACGCCTCGTCGACGGTCTCCCGGGCGACCCTGAGGGCGCCCTGCGTCGCGGTCTCGCGCGAGCGTTCGCCCTCGACACGCTCACGGCGGTCCTGTCCGCAGAGACGGTCGGCGCGGTCGTGCTCGTCTCGAGCGAGCCTCTCGTGCTCGACGAGCTGCGCGCCGACCCGCGCGTCGTGGTCGTCCCTGATCCGGGCGGGCTGACCGCGGCGGTCGTCGCCGGGATCGAGCGCGCGGCGACGAACCGTCCCGACGCGCGCTGCGCCGTCCTGCTCGGGGATCTCCCCGCCCTGACGGGTGGGGTGCTCGACGAGACCCTGGGGCTCGCGGCCGCGCACCCTCGCGCCGTCGTCCCCGACGCCGACGGCACCGGAACCACCCTGCTGACCGGTCGGACGCCGTCCGACCTGCGGCCCGCGTTCGGTCCCGGGTCGGCGGCGAAGCACGTCGCGGCGGGGCACGTCGCGCTGGAGCGCGCCCCCGGCCGGGCGCGACGGGACGTCGACACGGTCCTGGACCTGGAGGCCGCGGTCGGGCTGGGCGTCGGCCCACGGACCGCGCACGTGCTCGCTGGGCTCGCCGGCCGCGGGATGCCTGGGGCGCCGGACGGGCCGGGCGTCAGGACCTGAGACCGGCGAGGTCCAGCGCGGCGTCGACCATGACCCCCGTCGGCGTGCGCCCGTCGGGGCCGGACTCGTCACCCATGAGCAGGGGCACCGCCCGCGCTGAGATCCCGGCGGACTCGAGCGGGGCGACGGCCCCGGCGTCGGACGTGTCGACGAGCCACCCGTCCAGCAGGCCCGGCAGAGCCGCCGCGCCGAGCACGCCCGGGCCGTCGCCGGCGGGCGCGGGCCGTCGGTGCCCGCGGGCGCCGTAGTGGAGCCCGACCGCCTCGGCGGTCGACTCGACGCCGATCGCCGTCAGGCACGCGTCGGCCATGCCGCGCACGGGTGCGCCGCCGATGATGGGGGAGACCCCGACCACGGGAGCAGCGGTCGCTGCGAGCGCCTCGCGGATGCCGGGCACACCGAGGATCGTGCCGATCGACACGACCGGGTTCGACGGCGGCAGCAGGATCACGTCCGCGCGCTCGATGGCGTCGACGACTCCCGGGGCCGGACGTGAGTTCTCGACGCCGACCTGCACGAACCGCCGGGCAGGGAGAGCGGCGCGGTGGCGGACCCACCACTCCTCGAAGTGCATGGTGCGCTCGCAGCCTGACCGGTCGTCCGGGTCCGAGCCGTCACGTGCTCCGTCGTCGTGGGCCGGGCCGTCCAGCCCGTCCGACGCTGTGGCGGCCGGCGCGGAGTCGGCGTCGGAACTGACGACGACATGCGTCTCGCACCGCTGGTCGGTCATCGGGATCAACCGGGCGCCGGGTGACCAGCGCGCGCACAGCCGCTCGGTCGCCGCGCTCAGCGGCATCCCGGAGCCCAGCAGCTCGGTCCGGGCGATGTGCGTGCCCAGGTCGCGGTCGCCGAGCGTGAACCAGTCCCAGCCGAGCCCGTAGGCGTGCAACTCGTCGGTGACGTGCCGCGTCTCGTCGGGTCGCCCCCAGCCCTGGCCCTCGTGGATGCCGCCGCCGAGCGTGTACATGACGGTGTCGAGGTCGGGGCACACCTGGAGGCCGTGCAGGCGGAAGTCGTCGCCGGTGTTGACGACGACCGTGATCTCCGCGGCCGTCCCGTCGGGAGTGCCGTTGCGGTCGAGGTGGTCGCGCAGCCCGCGCGCGAACCGTGCCCCGCCGACGCCGCCGGCGAGGAGGGTGATGCGCACGCCGCTACTTCTTTGCGGCCTTGGCGGCGGCCTTCGCCGCCTTCTTGAACTCGCGGACCTCGTGCAGGCTCGTCTCGTCGGTCACGTCGGCGATCGAGCGCCGCGAGCCGTCGTCGCCGTAGGCACCCACGACCTCGTGCCACCCCTCGGGCGCGACGCCGCGCTGCTTCGCGAGCAGCGCCAGGAAGATCTTCGCCTTCTGCTCCCCGAACCCGGGCAGCGCCTTGAGCCGCTTGAGCACCTCGCGGCCGGACGGCGCCTCCTCGCCGGGTGCGCCCGTCCAGATCCGCGTGACGTCCCCGTCGTGGTCGTCGACGACGGCCCGCGCGACGGCCTGGATGCGGCCCGCCATGGACCCCGGGTACCGGTGGACGGCGGGGGTCGTCGCGCACAGCGTCGCGAACTCGTCGGGGTCGGCCGCGGCGATCGCGGCGACGTCGAAGCTGCCGGCGCGATCGCGGATCTTGCGCGGCCCGGCGAACGCGTGCTCCATCGGGTACTGCTGGTCGAGCAGCATGCCGATGAGCAGCGCGAACGGGTCGTCGCTGAGCAGCTTGTCCGTCGCGTCGTCGCCGGTGATCCAGAGCTGTGCGGTCATGGGTCCATCTTGCCCGGATGTACTCCGAGGCGCAGGTCCCGCGTTTTCGGCAGGCATTATTAGCCCATGTCGAGCAAGAAGTCGAAGCCGCCTGTCGACAAGAACGCCGTTCGTGCGCGTCTGGAGCGGGCGAAGGACGAGCAGCTCGTGGTGGGTGTGCGCCGCTGGATTCGTGGCGCGGACTACATCGAGGGGTTCGTGGTGGGTATCGGTGCCCGATGGGTGGCAGTCGCGGGGCTCGCCGGTCGAGTCAGATTCGACGGTTTTGCGCTTTTGCGGCTCAACGACATCCAGGCGGTCACGATCGATCCCGACCCGGACTGCTTCACGGTGAAGGCTCTGCGTGCTCGTTCGGAATGGCCACCACCCTCCACCGAGGTTGAGCTCGACGATCTGCGGGGTGCCGTGACGACCGCAGCGGCGGCCGCTCCGACAACCTCGATCTTCGTCGAGTTCGACAGGCCCGACATCTGTTATGTCGGCTCGTTGGTGTTCGTCGACAGCGCGGTTCTGCGCCTGCTGGAGGTCGACCCGCAAGGCCAGTGGCGCCGCAAAGCGCGATCACTCGACCCCGACGACGTGACGCGGATCGATTTCGGTGGCGACTACGAGGAAGCTCTCGCTCTGGTGGCTGGACCGCCGCCCCGAGACTAGAGCCAGCGGAGTGCCAGCCTTCCTTTGGTTGCCTCGATCATCGCTCTCGCGTTCCGGGCCTGCTCCATCGTCAACGAACCCTGTGGTCGAGCAGCATGCCGATCAGCAGCGCGAACGGGTCGGTGTCGAGGAGCTCGTCGGCGGCGGGGTCGCCGGTCATCCAGAGAGTCATGGATCGATCTTCGCACCGTTCTCGTCGTGCTCGTCGTGCTCGTCGTGCTGGTAGCCGATGAGCCAGCGCAGACCGTACCGGTCCACGACCTGGCCGTCGGAGGCTCCCCACGGCCGCTCCTGGAGGGTCCAGGACGACGCCGCCCTCGGCCAGCCGGGCGAACCAGCCGTGCAGGGTCTGGGCGTCCGCCGTGCCGAGCAGCGCGAGCATCAGGCCCTCGGCGGCGAACGGTGCCTCGTCGCCGACCGTGTCGGACGCGTACACCCGCACCGGGCCGTCGTGGAGGTAGCCGTGGGCGACCGCGTCGGCGGGCCCGTCGGTGCGCCCCATCTCGGCGAGCGTGTGCACCTGGGCGTTGCCGCCGAAGACGTCTGCGTAGAAGGCGAGCGCCTTGCGGGCGGTGCCGGGGAGCTGGAGGTAAGGCGTCGGACCGGTCATGGAGCGACGGTAGCGACGCCGTCGGACACTCGCCGGGCAACCGCACGGCCTCAGGCGCGCGGGTCGACGACGCGCAGACCGGGGAACCGGGCGAAGTCCCGGTCGAGCGTCGCCCACGTCGCGCCGTGCTCGATCGCGACGGAGGCGTGCTGTGCGTCGGCGACCAGGTTTCCGTGGACGTCGGAGCCCCGGCAGAGCTGCCCGAAGATCTCCCAGTGGCGCGGCCCCGGCCCGATCCGGATGGTCCCCGGTGCGGCCAGCAGGCCCTCGACGAGGTCGAGCGCGGCAGTGGCGGGCAGCGGGTTCGGGTAGATGCGCCGGTGGGTGAGGATCCGCACCGTGGCACCGAGGACGGCGTCCGTGAGAGCGAGCGGTTCGGGGTTCGCGATCGCCGCGGTCAGCCACGGCTCGCACACGTGCTTGTGCGGATGGCGTGCGACGAGTGCGCCGACGAGGACGGTGACGTCCGGAGCGATCATCGGCCGTCCATCGCGTCGAGCATCGCGGCGTTGCTCGTCATGTCGATCTCGACGAGGGGGTCTCCGAGGTCGACGGTCGGGACGACGTACGGCCGACCGGGAGCGGCGGTCCGCCTGCGCAGCTCTTCGCGCAGCGCGTCCTCGACGAGCGACGTGACGGTGCGTCCCTCCTGCGCGGCGGTGCGCTTGACGTCCCGGTAGAGGTCGTCGGGCAGGTGCAGAGTGGTCCTCATGCAGAAAAGCATATCGCCGACCGTGCGTGTCGACCGCGGGCGGCGCAGCAGCCGGCTCGGCGGACCCGGCGCCGGGGAGCGGCCCTCAGAGGTCGAACGCGAGGACCGGACGACCGGTCCGGGGGTGGGTGAGGACGACGCACCGGACCCCGTAGACGGCCTCGACCACCTCGGGCACGAGCACCTCGGCGACCGGGCCCGCGGCGACGACGCGACCCTCCGCGAGCATGACGACGTGGTCGCACGACGACGCCGCGAGATCCAGGTCGTGCAGCGCGCACAGCACCGTGACGCCGTCGGCGGCGAGACCGCGCACGAGCCGCATGGTCTCGAGCCGGGCGGCGACGTCGAGGTGGTTCGTCGGTTCGTCGAGCAGCAGCAGCCGGGGCTCCTGCGCGAGGGCTCGGGCCATGTGGACCCGCTGGCGCTCTCCGCCGGAGAGGGTCGCGACGTCGCGCTCGGCGAGGTCCGCGGCACCGGTGCGCACCAGGGTGTCGAGGGCGACCTGACGGTCCGCGGCGGTGGGGCCCGCCAGGGGGACCGGTGCGGGATCCGCCCGAGCAGCACCGCGTCGAGGACGGTGAGCGGGAGGTCGGTCGCGGCGTCCTGCTCCACCAGGGCGACGGTGCGGCTGCGGTCGCGACGACGCATCGCGCCCAGGTCCTGTCCGTCGAGCCGCACGACGCCGGACTCCGGCGACCGCGCCGCGGCGACCAGTCGCAGCAGGCTCGACTTGCCGGAGCCGTTCGGCCCGCACAGCCCGGTCACGGCGCCGGGCGGGGCGGTGCAGTCGACGCCGTCCACGATCAGGCGCCCGTCGACGCCCCACGTCACGCGGTCGACGACCAGCCCGCGCTGGTCCGCGGACGTCGGCCCGGCGGTCCGTGCTTCCGCGATCGGCTGTGCGGTCGCTGCCGCGGCGAGGCCCGCTGGGCCCTCGTCGCCCGTAGTGCGCCCGACGGGCCCGCCCGTGGCCGGTGCGTCTCGCGTCGTGGAGCTCATGCCGCCCTCCGTCGCCAGAGCAGCAGCGCGAAGACGGGAGCGCCGACGGCGGCCGTGACGATCCCGACCGGCAGCTCCGTCGGTGCCACGACGGTGCGGGCGAGGGTGTCGGACCACACGAGGAAGCTCGCGCCGAGCAGCCCGGACAGGGGCAGCAGCAGGCGGTGGCCCGCCCCGGTGAGGAAGCGCACCGCGTGGGGCAGGATCAGGCCGACGAACCCGATCGCCCCCGACACCGCGACGAGCGCGCCCGTCAGGAGCGCGACGCCGATCAGCAGCAGCCATCGCGTCCGGCTCACGTGGACCCCCAGAGCCGCGGCCGCGGTGTCGCCGTACGTGAACGCGTCGAGCAGCGTCCCCGAGCTCGCCAGCAGCGAGCCCAGCACGAGCACCGCGCCCCCGGCGACGGCGACCTCGACCCACGTCGACCCGGCGACCGAGCCCATGAGCCAGGTGAGCACCTCGCGGTACGAGTCGCCCTGGGCCGACGTGAAGACGACGAACGAGGTCGCTGCGGCGGCCCCCTGCCCGACGGCGAGGCCGGCCAGCACCGTGCGACCCGGCGTCAGCCCACCGGCGGCCCCGGCGAGGGCGAGCGTCGCGACCAGCGCCGCGGTGGCCCCGACGAACGCGGCGACGGGCAGCAGGACGGCGACCCCGACGAGCAGGACCAGGACGGCGCCCAGGGACGCCCCCGAGGACAGCCCCAGCAGGTACGGGTCGGCCAGCGGGTTGCGCGTGAGCGACTGCATGACGACCCCGCAGATCGCGAGCCCCGCACCGACGCACGCCGCCGTGAGCACCCGCGGCATACGCAGCTCCCACACCGTGGCGTCGACGAGGCGGGCCGGTGCCTCGACGGCCAGACCCAGGTGCGACGCCACGCTCCGCGCGACCTCGCCGACCGACACGTCCGCAGGACCGACCGTCACCGCCACGAGCACCGTCGCGACGAGCACCACGCAGGCGGCGGGCACCCAGATCGCCGCTCGTGCGCGGCGGGGCTGCCGCGACCGTCGCAGAGAGCCTCCGGTCGCAACCGTCGCAACCGTCGCACGTGCCGCGCCCGCCGGTCCTTCCGCACGCACCGCACCGGTCGCACCGCCCGCACCGGTCGCACCGCCCGCACCGGTCGCACCGTCCGCACCGCCCGCACCGCCCGCCTCGGACGCGCCCGCCCGCCCGGCCCCGCAGGGCCCGGGTCGGAGTCGGGGGCCCGGGAGACCGGGAGGCGACGGACGGTCTGGCTCATGCGCCGACGTCCGCCAGCTGGTCGACGAGCGAGGCGACCGCGTCGACCGAGCGCACCCCGGCCTCCGTGGCGGGGAACGGGAGCGTCAGGTAGCGCTGCTCCCGGACCGCGGTGAGCTCGGCGGTCGCCGGGTTCGCCTCGAGCGCCTCGATCTTCGAGTCCGCGGTGTTCCACGCCGCGTCGACGAGCACGATCACGTCGGGGTCCGCGGCCACGATCGACTCCCACCCCATCGACGTCCAGGTGTCGTGGACGTCGGCGGCGACGTTCGTCAGCCCCGCGGACGACATGATCATCTGCGGGGTCCCGATCCCGGCGCCCACGTACGGGACGTCCGAGCCCGAGGAGTACCAGAGGGCGCTCAGACCGCGGGCGTCCGGCTCGATCGCGGCGAGCTCGTCCTGCTGCTCGGCGACCAGCGCGTCGGCCGCGTCCGGCGTCCCCAGCACGGTCCCCGCCTCGGCGATCTGGTCGAAGAGGGTGTCGAAGGTCATGGGGTCCGGCTGGAACTCCTTCTCCTTGCACGCCGACGGGGCGACGTAGGTCGCGACGCCGAGCCGCTCGAGCGTGTCGCGGTCGCCCGCGCCCTCGGCGGTGAGGTTCGACTCCCAGCCGGCGAGCACGAGGTCGGGCTCCAGCCCGAGGACCGCCTCGGCACCCGGGACCTGGTCGGCCATGGGGCTCGTCACCGCCTCGGGTGCGCCCTCGGCGAGATCGTCGGGCAGCGGCCCGTCGAGGAACGCGGAGCCGACGATCCGGTCGCCCGCGCCCAGCGCGAGGGCGAGCTCGGTCATCGAGGACTTGATCGTCACGATCCGCTCCGGCGCCGCGGTCTGCGTCGAGTCGAACCCGCAGCTCGTGACCGTGACCGGGTACGACACGGCCTCGGCCTGCTCGGCCGCGGTGTCGGACGACGTCCCCCCGGTCGGGGAGGGGTCGGAACCCGCCGCGTCCCCGGTCGCGCAGCCGGCGAGGGCGAGCGCGAGGGGGAAGGCCACGGCCAGGGCGAGCGGCGCCGTCCGACGCCGGCGGGCCCCGCTCGCGGTGGCGCCGGTCGGGGCGCCGGGCCGGTGGTCGGGCAGGGGCGCAGACGTACGGGCGGAGCGGTCTGACTGCTGTGTGCGGGGCACGGAGGCGACTCCTTCGGCCCGCCGGCTGGCGGGCTCGTGGCGGGCGGACTGGCGTGGCTCGTCGCGTCGGCCGCGGCATGTTGGCACGACACCGCGGCACGACACCGCGGCACGACACGGACGAGGGGAGCGTGGCACGCCATCCGGTGCCGAGGACCTGCGGCCGAGAAGGTGCGGTCGCCTGACCGGGCGAGAGCGTGGCCCGGGGTCCTGCAGCCCACTCTAGCCCCGGCGCGGACTCGCGCCGGAGCGGTGCCGGAGCCGTATCGGAGCGGTGGCGAGACGGCGTGCCGGGATCAGGTCGATGCCGAGGAAGCCGTCGAGGCCGCTCCGCGCCGACGAACGGGTTCGTCGGCGGCGTGCTCAGGCGGCCCGCAGCGGCGTGTGGTCGGGGTCGACCTGCTCGTCCTCGCGGACCGGGCCGGGGGCGCTGCCGGAACCCCACGGTGACCCGCCGAGCCGGGCACGGCCGTGGTCGGTGACCCAGCCCGCGAGGTCCGGGCCTGCGGGGACGATCCCGGTCGGGTTGATGTCCGTGTGGACGCGGTAGTAGTGCTGCTTGATCTGGTCGAAGTCGACGGTGTCGCCGAAGCCGGGAGTCTGGAACAGGTCGCGGGCGTAGCCCCAGAGCGCTGGCATCTCCGTCAGCTTCTGGCGGTTGCACTTGAAGTGACCGTGGTAGACGGCGTCGAACCGCACGAGCGTCGTGAACAGGCGGACGTCCGCCTCGGTGATGCGGTCGCCCATGAGGTAGCGGCGGTCGGTGAGCCTCGCCTCGAGCCGGTCGAGCGCGGTCCACAGCCGGTCGTGCGCAGCCTCGTAGGCCTCCTGGGACCCGGCGAAACCGCAGCGGTACACGCCGTTGTTGACCTCGGTGTAGATCTCCTCCATGACGGCGTCCATCGCGGCGCGCTCGGCCGGGTCCTCGGGGAGCAGCCGCGGGGCGCCGGGCCGGTGGTGCTCGGACCACTCGGTGCTCAGGTCGAGGGTGATCTGCGCGAAGTCGTTCGTGGCGACGGCGCCGTCGCGGGTGTCGACCATGGCGGGGACCGTGATCCCGCGCGGGTACTCGGGGTCGCGGGCGAAGTAGGCGTCCTGGAGACGCTCGATGCCGAGCACCGGGTCCCGGCCGTCGGGGTCGAGGTCGAAGGTCCAGCTCCGCTCGTCGTGCGTCGGCCCGGGCGTGCCCAGGCTGATCACGTCCTCGAGGCCGAGCAGGCGCCGGACGATGATCGCGCGGTTCGCCCAGGGGCACGCGCGCGCGGCGACGAGGCGGTAGCGGCCCGGCTCGACGGCGTAGCCCTCCTCGCCGTCGCGCGTGATCCGTGTGGTGATGTACCGGCTGTCGCGCACGAACTCCTGGCCGGGGACGCTGTACGTGCCGCCCTGCGAGTGCTCGGGACGAGACGTCTGTGGCTCCGGGGCTGCGCTCTGCGATGTGGTGTCCACGTCCCGGTCAGGGGAGTGCTCGACTGGGTAGTTCATGTTTCAACGGTACGTCCGCGCGGAGGGCCCGGCAGCACATGACGGTTCGCGAACGATCCGCCGCCACGTCCGCTCCGAACCACCTGCGTGAGACATAGTCGAAGCGTGAGCACGCAGAGCCAGTCCGCCGGCACACCCGGGACGCCCCCGACCGTGGACGACGACCGCCGGACACCGCCGGGCCCCGGCGGCCTCCGGCACGCCCGCTGGTGGGCGGCACTCTCCGGCGTCGTCTCCGCCGCTGCGGGGTTCGCCGTCGCCGAGCTCGTCGCGGCGTTCGTCTCGCCCCGGTCGAGCCCGATCTTCGCCGTCGGGGCAGGGGTCGTCGACCAGGTGCCGCCGTGGCTCAAGGACTTCGCGGTCGAGAACTTCGGCACCAACGACAAGGCCGTCCTGCTGGGCGGCATGATCGTGACGCTCGCGCTCGGTGCGGCCCTCTCCGGGGCCCTCGAGCTGCGGCGCCCACCGGTCGGCGCGGTGCTGCTCGGCGCCGTCGGGCTCGTCATCACGATCGTCGCCCTGGCGCGACCGGACGCCAAGTTCCTGTGGGCCGCGCCCACGGTGATCGGCGTGACGGTCGCGATCATCCTGCTCCGCACCGGTGCGGCGCGGCTGCGCGCCTGGGAGGTCGCAGAGACCTCCGGCACGCCTGCCGGCACCGGCGTGCCCTTCGAGGACCCAGACGTCGAGACCCCGCTCACGGCGGCCCGCCTGCGCGCGACGCTCGACCGACGCCGGTTCCTCGCGCTCACCGGCATCTCGGCGGGCGCCGCCGTGCTCGTCGGCCTGGGCGCCCGGGCGCTCGCGGCCGGGACCGAGGCGGCCACCGCCGTCCGCGAGACGCTCAAGCTCCCCGGGGCCGCGCTGCCTGCCGACCCGATCCCGCCCGGCACCGAGCTGGGGATCGACGGCCTCGCGCCCTATGTCACCCCGAACGCCGACTTCTACCGCATCGACACGGCGCTGCGCGTGCCTCAGGTCGACCCCGACACCTGGGTGCTGAAGGTGTCGGGACTCGTCGAGGAGCCGTTCGAGATCACCTTCGCGGAGCTGCTGGACCTCCCGCTCGAGGAGCACGTCGTCACGCTCGCGTGCGTGTCCAACCCGGTCGGTGGCGACCTGGTCGGCAACGCGACCTGGCTCGGTTACCCGATCCGCGAGCTGCTCGCCCGGGCGCGTCCCGCCGAGGGCGCCGACATGGTGCTCTCCACGAGCGCCGACGGCTGGACGGCGAGCACGCCCCTCGAGGTGCTCGCCGACGAGTCGCGCGACTGCCTGCTCGCCGTGGGGATGAACGGGGAGCCGCTGCCGATCGAGCACGGGTTCCCGGCCAGGCTGGTCGTGCCCGGCCTCTACGGCTACGTCTCGGCGACGAAGTGGGTGACCGAGCTCAAGGTGACGACCTTCGCCGACGACGTCGCGTACTGGTCGACGCGCGGCTGGTCCGAGCGAGGCCCGATCAAGATCTCGAGCCGTATCGACACACCCCGCATCAGCACCGACCTGGTCGCCGGCCCGGTGCGTGTCGCCGGGATGGCGTGGCACCAGCACACCGGCATCGCGGGTGTCGAGGTCCAGGTCGACGACGGGCCCTGGCAGCCCGCGCAGCTCGCCGACGCGGTCTCGACCGACACCTGGGTCCAGTGGGTCTTCGACTGGGACGCGACCGCGGGCAACCACACGCTGCGCAGCCGGGCGACGGGGGAGGACGGCGAGGTCCAGACCGAGGACCGGGCGAACCCCGCCCCGGACGGGGCCACCGGCTGGCACACCATGCAGGTGTCGGTCGAGTGATCCGGCCGGGTCCGCACGGCGGGCGGCCCGAAACACTCGTCCGCGATGCGGACCGGCGGTCGCCGGGTCTTGCGCCGTCGCTCGGGGTCGTGTGACGATTCTCCGCGTGAGCCCCGTCGACGCCCCGAGCACCGTGCACAGCGCCGCTGTGCTGCTCGTCGTGCGCGCCGTGGGGACCGCCCTCGACACCTGTTGTTGAGGGCTCGTCGACCCGAGGCAGCACGGATCCGGGGTCGGCGAGCGGAACGCGGAGCACCCGCGTCCCAGCGATCGTCGTGCCGCCCGAGGGCGCCGCACGGCCTGCGTCCCTCCCGCGGCTCACGAACAGGACCTCCCCGCATGTCTGCTCTCCTCCTCGACGCCCCCGTCGAGTCCTCGCTCGACCTCGCCCGCCCCGGCCTGACCATCGAGACGCTCGTCGCGCTCGACATCGAGGCGTACAGCCGTAGGCCGCGCGCCGCCGCGCGCGCTACCATGGAGGCACAGGCTTCGACCCGGCCATCACCGGTGAGCCTCCGGAAGAACGGGACCGCCGACGGGCCGCGTGCGTGAGAACGCACGGCCGGCACGCGAGCAGCACGACAGGTCCTCAGTAGAACCGGACGGGTAGGCCCGTCACAGCCCGGTAGAGCGGTCGACGCCGCCCCGCACCCAGGGTGCGGCACGCGTCGGCAAGCGGGGTGGTACCGCGGCACGTGCGGTCCGCGACCGTCCCTGGGAGACCAGGGGCGCCGTCGGGCAGGGCGCGTCGTCCTCGCACGACGAGACGCCCGTACCACCCAGGAGCCCGCGAGCCATGGTCTACCCCCTGCACCGCACGTCGTCCGCCGACGCCCCTACCGCAGACGCGCAGGGCGCCGGGAGCGCCCAGATCCCCGCGTCCCCGGACCTGCCGGGTATCGAGCGCGACGTGCTCGCCTTCTGGAAGGACGACGACACGTTCCGCGCGTCGGTCGAGGCGCGCGACGCCGGGACCGACGGCGACAACGAGTTCGTCTTCTACGACGGCCCGCCGTTCGCGAACGGGCTGCCCCACTACGGCCACCTGCTGACCGGCTACGCGAAGGACGTCGTCCCGCGCTTCATGACGATGTGCGGGCGCCGCGTCGAGCGTCGCTTCGGCTGGGACACGCACGGGCTGCCGGCCGAGCTCGAGGCAGAGCGGGTCCTGGGCATCACCGACAAGTCGCAGATCGAGGCGATGGGCATCGGTGCGTTCAACGAGGCGTGCCGGACGTCGGTGCTCACCTACACGGACGAGTGGCAGGACTACGTCACCCGCCAGGCGCGCTGGGTCGATTTCGAGAACGACTACAAGACCCTCGACGTCACGTTCATGGAGTCGGTGCTCTGGGCCTTCAAGACGCTGCACACCAAGGGCCTCGCCTACGAGGGCTACCGGGTGCTGCCGTACTGCTGGCGCGACGAGACGCCGCTGTCGAACCACGAGCTGCGCATGGACGACGACGTGTACCAGTCGCGCCAGGACCCGGCGCTCACGGTGGGCGTCCGGCTCGCCGCCGTGCCGCAGGGGTCGGACGCCGCGGCGTCGCCCGCCGCCGGCGCCCTCGCTCTCGTCTGGACCACCACGCCCTGGACCCTGCCGTCCAACCTGGCCGTCGCCGTCGGGCCCGAGATCGAGTACGTCGTCGTCGAGCCCGGCGAGGGCTCGGCGCTGGCCGGGGACCGCGTCGTCCTCGGTGCGGGCCGGGTCGCCGCGTACGCGAAGGAGCTCGGTGAGGACGCGACCGTCGTCGCGACCGTGGCGGGCGCCGAGCTAGCGGGCCTGACCTACACCCCGCCGTTCGACTACTTCGCCGGCCACGACAACGCCCACCAGGTGCTGGCGGCCGAGTTCGTCTCGGTCGAGGACGGCACCGGGATCGTCCACCTCGCGCCCGCGTTCGGTGAGGACGACATGGCGGTGTGCGCCGAGGCCGGTATCGAGCCGGTGCTCCCCGTCGACGGCCGAGGCCGGTTCACGGGCCAGGTCTCCGACTACGCGGGCCAGCAGGTCTTCGACGCGAACCCGCACATCATCAAGGACCTCAAGGCGGGTGAGGGGCCGCTCGCACGCGTCGAGCGCGCCGAGCGCTGCGTCGTGCTGCGCCACGAGACCTACGAGCACTCGTACCCGCACTGCTGGCGATGCCGGAACCCCTGATCTACAAGGCGGTCTCGAGCTGGTTCGTGCGCGTCACCGCGTTCCGGGACCGCATGGTCGAGCTCAACCAGCAGATCGACTGGACCCCGGGCACATCAAGGACGGCCAGTTCGGCAAGTGGCTCGAGGGGGCCCGCGACTGGTCGATCAGCCGCAACCGGTACTGGGGCACGCCGATCCCGGTCTGGGTGTCGGACGACGACGCCTACCCCCGGACCGACGTCTACGGATCGCTCGCCGAGATCGAGGCCGACTTCGGCAGGCTCCCCGTGAACGCGGACGGCGAGCCCGACCTGCACCGCCCGTACATCGACGACCTGACGCGCCCGAACCCGGACGACCCGACGGGCCGGTCCACGATGCGCCGCATCCCGGACGTCCTCGACGTCTGGTTCGACTCGGGCTCGATGCCGTTCGCCCAGGTGCACTACCCGTTCGAGAACGCGGACTGGTTCGAGCACCACTACCCGGGCGACTTCATCGTCGAGTACATCGGGCAGACGCGCGGCTGGTTCTACCTGCTGCACGTCCTCGCGACCGCGCTCTTCGACCGTCCCGCGTTCCGCAGCGCCGTCTCGCACGGGATCGTGCTCGGGTCGGACGGCCGCAAGATGAGCAAGTCGCTGCGTAACTACCCGGACGTCACCGAGGTGCTCGACCGCGACGGGTCCGACGCGATGCGCTGGTTCCTCATGTCGAGCCCGATCCTGCGCGGCGGCAACCTCGTCGTGACCGAGGACGGGATCCGGGAGTCCGTGCGGCAGGTGCTGCTGCCCCTGTGGAGCACCTACTACTTCTTCACGCTGTACTCGAACGCGGCCCGCGGCGCCACGGGTGGGCAGGGGTACGAGGCGCAGCGGGTGACGCCCGAGCGCGTGGCCGGCCTGCCGGCCCTCGACCGCTACCTGCTCGCCCGCACCCGCGGACTGGTCGAGACGACGTCGGCGCAGCTCGGGGCGTACGACATCGCCGGAGCGTGCGAGACCGTGCGCGAGCACCTCGACCTGCTGACCAACTGGTACGTGCGCACCCAGCGCGACCGGTTCTGGTCGGAGGACCACGACGCGTTCGACACGCTGTGGACGGCGCTGGAGGTGCTGACCCGCGTGATGGCCCCGCTGGCCCCGCTGCTGACCGAGGAGGTCTGGCGCGGGCTCACGGGTGGCCGCTCGGTGCACCTCACGGACTTCCCGACGACGGACGACGGCGCGCTCGCCGCCGACGACGACCTCGTGGCCGCGATGGACCAGGTCCGTCGGGTGACGTCCCAGGCCCTGGGGCTGCGCAAGGCGAACGCGCTGCGCGTGCGGCAGCCGCTGCGCACGCTGACCGTCGCGGTGGACGACCCGCAGGCGCTCGCGCCGTACCGGGCGCTGCTCGCCGCCGAGCTCAACGTCAAGGACGTCGACCTCGTCGCGCTGGACGAGGAGGTCACGGCGCGCTTCGGCATCGTGCAGCGCCTCGCCGTCAACGCGCGGGCGGCCGGGCCCCGCCTGGGCCGCGGCGTGCAGGCCGTCATCAAGGCCGCGAAGGCGGGGACTGGTCCGTCGCCCCCGGTGTGGACGGGACCGAGACCGTCGTCGTCGCGACGACCGACGGCGACGTGGAGCTCCTGGGCGCCGAGTACGAGCTGACGACGGTCGCCGGTGGCGGCAGCACGGACGGCGCGACCACGACGGGTGGCGCTCAGGACGGGCCGCAGGTCGCCGTCGCCGTGCTCCCCGGGGGCGCCCTCGTCGTGCTCGACCTCGCGCTCGACGACGACCTGCGCGCGGAGGGCTACGCCCGCGACGTCGTCCGCGAGGTCCAGGACGCCCGCAAGGCCGCCGGGCTCGACGTCGCCGACCGGATCGTGCTGACGCTGACCGTCCCGGCCGCGGCCGTCGACGCCGTCGAGAAGCACCGCGCCCTGATCGAGAGCGAGACCCTGACGACCACGGCCCACGTCGTGGCCGGCGACGAGCTCGCGGTCGCTGTCCAGCGAGCGGAGGAGAGCGCATGAGCCCGACCAAGGACGAGCAGGAGGGCCGGGACCGCCGGCGTGCCGCCCGGCAGGCGGCCACCGACGCGGGGGCGCTGGAAGACCTCGAGGTCGTGTACGCGCACATCATGGACCGCGCTCCCGAGCACGACATCGACCCGACGCTCGACCGCGTCGCGCGCGTGCTTGAGCTCATGGGCGACCCGCAGCGCACGTTCCGGACGATCCACCTGACCGGGACCAACGGCAAGACGTCGACGGCGCGGATGACGGAGCGGCTCGTGCGCGAGCACGGGCTGCGCACCGGCCGCTTCACCAGCCCGCACCTGGCGAGCGTCACCGAGCGCATCGCGATCGACGGCGAGCCCATCAGCCCGGCGCGCTTCGTCGAGGTGTGGGAGGACGTCGCCCCCTACGTCGGCGTCGTGGACGGCGAGTCCCAGCAGACCGGCGACCCGCGCCTGAGCTTCTTCGAGGTCCTCACGGTGATGGCGTTCGCTGCGTTCGCCGACGCGCCCGTCGACGTCGCGATCGTCGAGGTCGGCATGGGCGGCGAGTGGGACTCCACGAACGTCGTCGACGGGGACGTCGCGGTGATCACCCCGATCGCGCTCGACCACGAGCGGTGGCTGGGGCACTCGGTGACCCAGATCGCGGCCACGAAGTCGGGGATCATCAAGGACCGGGCGACGGTCGTGCTCGCCGAGCAGCCCGAGGCCGCCGAGGTGGTGCTGCTCGAGGCGGCCGGCGCGCGCAGCGCCCGCGTGCTCCGCGAGGGGCTGGACCTCTCCGTCTCGGCGGTGAACGTCGCCGTGGGCGGCCAGCTCGTGGACCTGCGCACGCCGGCTGGGCTCTACACCGAGATCTTCCTGCCCCTGCACGGCAGGTTCCAGGCCCACAACGCGCTGCTCGCCCTCGCCGCCGTCGAGGCGCTCCTCGGCGGCCGCGCGCTGGGCGGCGAGATCGTCGAAGCCGCCTTCGGCGACGTCAGCGCCCCCGGTCGGCTCGAGGTCGTCCGGTCGAGCCCGACGGTCGTCGTGGACGCCGCGCACAACCCGGCCGGGGCCGAAGCGCTCGTCGCGGCGCTGGACGAGGCCTTCACCTTCACCCGGCTGGTCGGGGTCGTCGGCGTCATGGCCGACAAGGACGCCGAGGGGCTGCTCGCGGTCCTGGAGCCCCACCTGTCCGACGTCGTGGTGACCCGCAACAGCTCGGACCGGTCGGCCAACCCCGAGGACCTCGCGGAGGTCGCGGTCGACGTCTTCGGTGAGGACCGGGTCCACGTCTCCCAGCGGCTGGACGAGGCGCTCGCCGTCGCCGCGGACCTTGCCGAGCGCGAGGACGTAACCGGGGTGGGGACGGGGACGGGTGTGCTCGTCACCGGGTCCGTCATCACGGTCGCCGACGCCCGCTCGCTCGTCGGCAGGACCTGACGTCGGGACCTGACGTCGGGACCTGACGGCCGGACTGACGGCCGGACCTGACGGCAGAGCCGTAGGAACCCTCGCGTAGCGCCCCAGGCTGTGATCCCTGTCTCTTTCGGGTCT
The DNA here is from genome assembly GCF_030296575.1 of Paraoerskovia sediminicola. Classification (GTDB taxonomy): domain Bacteria; phylum Actinomycetota; class Actinomycetes; order Actinomycetales; family Cellulomonadaceae; genus Paraoerskovia; species Paraoerskovia sediminicola. The sequence continues at coordinate 3,405,237 of NZ_AP027729.1, read as the reverse complement.
CTCGTGAGGTTCTGCGCTGTCCGCGGCTGGACTGTGGAGGTAAGCCTTCGCTAAGTTAGGTATTGCTCACCTGACGACGAAGGAGTACCGATGACGCACGTCCGCACCTGGTCCACGGGGCTGTTCGCAGCCGCCGCAGCCCTCAGCCTGCTCACCGCCTGCGCCACCGACGAGGGCGCCGGGGCCGAGCCCGAGGCCACCTCGACCGACGGTGCCGATGCGCAGGCGGAGGCCCAGGACGAGAGCGCCTACGAGGCCGTCTCGATCGAGCACCCGCAGGGGACCCTCGAGCTCGACGCGATGCCCGAGACCGTCGTCACGTTCGACCTCGCCGCGCTGACCGTGCTCGACGAGCTCGGCGTCGAGGTGACCGGCGTGCCCAAGACGAACCTCACGGCCGACCTCGAGTCCTACGCGGGCGACGAGTACCTCGACGCCGGGACCCTGTTCGAGCCGGACTTCGAGGCCGTCGCCGCCGCGGCCCCCGACCTGATCGTGGTCGCCGGTCGCTCGGCCGCCGCGTACCCGGAGCTCGCGAAGATCGCCCCGACCGTCGACCTGTCCAACGACTGGGCCGACTTCGCGGCGAGCGTCAAGGAGAACGACGCGAAGCTGGGCGAGATCTTCGACAAGGAGGACGAGGTCGCCGCACTCGCGGACGAGTTCGACGCGAAGGCGTCCGCCGTGCAGGCCGCCGCGGCCGACGCAGGCTCCTCCCTGATCGTGCTGACCAGCGCCGGCGAGGTCACCGCCTACGGCCCGGGCTCGCGCTTCGGGTTCCTGCACGACGCGCTCGGCCTGACCCCCGCCGTCGAGGACGTCGAGGAGGCCACCCACGGCGAGGCGATCTCGTTCGAGTTCGTCCGTGACGCCGACCCCGACCACCTGTTCGTCGTCGACCGCGACGCCGCCGTGGGTGAGGGCACCGACAACGCGCAGGCCGTCCTGGACAACGAGCTCGTCCACGGCACCACCGCGTGGCAGGAGGACCAGGTCACCTACGTCGACCCGGCGAGCTGGTACATCGTCAACGGCGGTCTGCCGACGCTGATCGACATCGCGGACGAGGTCGGTGCCGCGATCGGCGCCGACGTCTGATCCGTCGTCCGACAGCGACGTTGACCACCGGAACCCTGGCGGGACGATGACCGTCGAGCTGAGGAACCCCACCTCGCCCGGACCGCACCCGCGGTCCGGGCGAGGCGGCGCCGCGCCGTCCGGCACCCCGGCCGGCCCGGGGCACGAGCCTGCCCCCGACCCGCCGAGACCTCGCCGCCGCATGCCGACCTGGCTCGTCGTCGTCGCCACCTCGCTGGTCATGGCCGTGCTCGTCGTGGCCTCCGTGATGATCGGGGCGATCGACGTGAGCGTCGCCGACCTCGTGGCCGGTGACGACGACGCCTGGGACGTCCTGCTGCTGTCCAGGGTGCCGCGGACCACGGCGATCCTGCTCGCCGGCTCGGCCATGGCCGTCGCCGGTCTCGTGATGCAGATGCTCGTCCGCAACCGGTTCGTCGAGCCGTCGACCGTCGGGACGACGGAGGCCGCCGGGCTCGGGCTTCTGCTCGTCACGATCCTCGCGCCCGCGATGCCGCTGCCCGGCAAGATCGGCGTCGCAGCAGCGTTCGCCCTCGCCGGGACCCTGCTGTTCCTCGCGGTGCTGCGGGCGGTGCCCGTGCGCTCGATCGTCACCGTTCCGCTGCTCGGCATGATGCTGGCGGGCGTGATCGGCGCGGTGGCGACGTGGATCGCCTACCGCTACGACCTGCTCCAGACCCTCGGGGCGTGGATGACCGGCGACTTCTCCGGCATCGTCGCGGGGCGCATGGAGCTGCTGTGGGTGACGGCCGCCCTCGCGGTCGTCGCCTACGTCATGGCGGACCGCTTCACGGTCGCGGGTCTCGGCAAGGACACCGCCACCGCGCTCGGGCTGCCGTACGGCGTGGTCATGGCCCTCGGGCTCGGGCTGGTCGCCGTCGTCTCCGCCGTGGTGGTGGTCGTCGTGGGCGGGCTGCCGTTCCTGGGGCTCGTCGTGCCGAACGTCGCGAGCCTGCTCGTCGGCGACAACCTGCGGCGCACCCTGCCGTGGGTCGCCGTCGGCGGCGCCGGTCTCGTCCTGCTCTGCGACGTGCTGGGGCGCGTGCTGCGCTACCCGTACGAGATCCCGATCGGTGTGGTCATGGGGGTCGTCGGTTCCCTCGTGTTCCTCTACCTGCTGCTGCGAGCCCCCGCGGGGAGGTCCGGTGCCTGAGCCCCTCAGACTGTCGCTCGACGACGCCGACGCCCGCTCCGGGCCGGTGTCCGGACCGTCGTCCGGGCGTTCGACCGGTGCACTCCGTGACCCCGGTGACACCCGTGACCCCCGTGGCCGGCGGGTGCGCCTCGTCCTCCTCGCGCTGGTCGTCCTCGCCGTCGTCGCCTGCGCGGCCTTCCTGCTGCTCGACGTCCAGGGCGCCTGGTCCTACGTCCTCGGGCTGCGCTCGCGGACCCTCGGTGCGCTGCTCGTCGTCGCGCTGGCGATCGCGGTCTCGACCGTCGTGTTCCAGACCGTGACCGAGAACCGGATCCTGACGCCGTCGATCATGGGCTTCGACGCCCTGTACGTCCTGGTGCAGACGGTCGCCGTCTTCACCCTCGGTGCGGTCGGCCTCTCGGGCGTGCCTGCGCCGGTCCAGTTCGGCGTCACCCTCGTGGTCATGCTGGGGTGCTCGGTCGCGCTGTTCGCGTGGATCTTCGGTGCCGCCCGCCGCTCGGTGCACCTGCTGGTGCTCGTCGGCGTGGTCCTGGGCGTCCTGCTGCGCAGCCTCACGGCGATGCTGCAGCGGATGATCGACCCGAACGAGTTCCAGGTGCTCCAGGCGCGGCTCTTCGCGTCCTTCACGGGGGTGGACCCGGCCCTGCTCGGCGTCTCGGGGATCCTGCTGGTCGGCACCTGCTGGTGGCTGTGGCGTCGCCGGCACGAGCTCGACGTGCTCGCGCTCGGCCGGCCGAACGCGGTCGCGCTGGGCGTCGAGCACCGCCGTCGGGTGATGACGCTGCTGGTCGCGGTGTCGCTGCTCGTCTCGGTGTCGACGGCGCTCGTCGGGCCGATCACCTTCTTCGGGCTCCTGGTGGCCAACCTCGCGTACGTCCTGACCGGGTCGTCCAAGCACGCGGTCACCCTGCCGACGGCGGCCCTGACCGCCGTCGTCGTCCTCGTCGGGGGCCAGGCCGTCCTCGACCACGTCCTGTCGATGGGCACCGTGCTGTCCGTCGTCATCGAGCTCTGCGGAGGAATCGTGTTCATCGTCCTGCTGGTCGCGTCCGGACGGCGCAGGTGAGCGCGCGATGATCACCGTCGAGCAGGTCACCAAGAGGTACGGGACGACCGTCGTCGTCGACGACGTCAGCCTCGAGCTCCCCCGCGGCGGGGTCACGTCGGTCATCGGCCCGAACGGTGCGGGCAAGTCGACGCTGCTGTCGGTCGTCGCGCGGCTTCTGCCGGCCGAGTCGGGCAGGGTCCTGCTCGACGGCGCGGACGTGGCCCGCACGCCGGGACGGGAGCTCGCCCGGAGGCTCGGCGTGCTGCGCCAGGACAACCACCTCGCCGTCCGCCTCACGGTGCGCGACCTCGTGACCCTCGGCCGGTACCCGTACTCGCGCGGTCGGACGACGCCGGACGACGTCGCGCACGTCGACGCCGCCGTCGCCCGCCTGGACCTGGGCGGGCTCGAGCACCGCTATCTGGACGAGCTGTCGGGCGGGCAGCGGCAACGGGCGTTCGTGGCCATGGTGATGGCCCAGGACACCGAGTACGTGCTGCTGGACGAGCCGCTCAACAACCTCGACATGACGCACGCGCGCGACATGATGCGGACCGTGCGCCGCGCCGCGGACGAGCTGGGGCGCACGGTCGTCGTGGTGCTGCACGACGTCAACTTCGCGTCGTGCTGGTCCGACCGGATCGTCGCGATGCGCGACGGGCGCGTCGAGGTCCAGGGGCCGCCGTCCGAGGTGATCGACACCGACGTGCTGCGGCGGGTCTACGACGACGAGATCACCGTCCGCGAGGTCGACGGTCGGCGGGTGGCGCTCTACTACACGTGAGCCCCCACCTGCTCGTTCGCGCCTGCAGAGTTCCCGCGCCGGGTGCACGATGGTGCCACGGCCCGTGACGGTCCCGGGCGGCGATCGAGGAGGCGCGCGATGAAGAAGCTGCTCAACGACCCGCAGGACGCGGTGACCGAGACCCTCGAGGGTTTCGCCGCGGCGCACGCGGACCTGGTGGAGGTGTCGCTCGACCCGGCCTACGTCGTGCGCGCCGGGGGCAAGACCGACGGCAAGGTCGGTCTGGTCAGCGGGGAGGCTCAGGGCACGAGCCCCTGCACGCCGGCTTCGTCGGCGCCGGGATGCTCGACGCCGCGGTACCGGGCGCGGTGTTCACCTCGCCGACCCCGGACCAGATCGCGCCGGCCATCGAGGCCGCCGACGCCGGTGCCGGGGTCCTGTGCATCGTCAAGAACTACACGGGCGACGTCCTCAACTTCGAGACCGCTGTGGAGCTCGCGGAGGCCGAGGGCACGACCGTCGCCTCGGTGCTCGTGAACGACGACGTCGCGGTCGAGGACTCCTCTACACGGCCGGGCGGCGCGGGGTCGCCGGGACCGTCGCCGTCGAGAAGATCGCCGGGGCCGCCGCCGCCCGCGGGGACGACCTCGCGGCCGTCGAAGCCGTCGCGAACAAGGTCGTCGCGAACGTCCGCACGATGGGCGTCGCGCTCACCGCGTGCACGGTCCCGCACGTCGGGCGGCCGAGCTTCGACCTCGCCGACGACGAGATCGAGATCGGCATCGGGATCCACGGCGAGCCGGGCCGCCACCGTCGTCCGATGGGGACGGCCGACGAGATCACCGACCAGCTCCTCGACCCGGTCGCCGAGGACCTCGATCTCGCGCAGGGCGACGAAGTGTTGCTGTTCGTCAACGGTATGGGCGGGACACCCGAGTCGGAGCTGTACGTCGTCTATCGTCGGGCACGCGCGTCGCTCGAGGCGCGAGGGGTCACGGTCACGCGATCCCTCGTGGGGAGCTACGTCACGTCGCTCGAGATGGCCGGGGCGTCGCTGACGGTCCTGCGTCTCGACGACGAGCTGACGAGTCTCTGGGACGCCCCCGTCCACACGGCGGCGCTGCGCTGGTAGGCAGGCCGCCCGGCGGGGAGACGTGCCGGTGGGGGTCGGGCGCGCGGTGGTGCGCGCCCGGAGCTGTCCGAGTTGCAGGACGACGTAGGACGAAGAGGGTGTGGGATGACGCTGGACGTGACCTGGGCGACCCGATGGGTACAGCTGACGGCGGAGGCGGTGAGCGAGGCGAAGGGCGAGCTCACGGAGCTGGACCGCGTCATCGGTGACGGCGACCACGGGGAGAACCTCGACCGCGGATTCCGTGCCGCCGTCGACAAGCTGGCTGCCGTCGAGACGCCTCCCGCCCAGGTGGGAGATGTGCTGAAGTCCGTCGCGACGACCCTGATGTCGAAGGTCGGCGGTGCCTCCGGCCCGCTCTACGGCACGGCGTACCTCCGGGCGGCGAAGGTCACCGATCTCGCAGAGCTCGACGCGCACGCCGTCGTGGCGCTGGTGGAGGCGGCGCTCGAGGGCATCACGGCGCGCGGCAAGGCGGTGGAGGGGAGAAGACGATGGTCGACGCCTGGCACCCGGCCGCGGACGCCGCCCAGGCCGCGGCGGAGGGCGGCGGTGCGCCGCGGGACGTGCTCGCGGCCGCTGCCGAGGCTGCGGGCGTGGGGGCCCGGGCCACCGTCGACATGCTCGCCACGAAGGGCCGGGCCAGCTATCTCGGGGAGCGCAGCGTCGGGCACCAGGACCCCGGTGCGACGTCCACCGCGCTGATCCTCGACGCGGCGGTGCGCGCGGCGGACGAGGGGACGGCGGCGTGAGCGCCCGGGTCGCGGTGCTCCTCGTCTCGCACTCGCCGGAGATCGCGCGGGGCCTCGTCGACCTCGCCGGGCAGATGGCTCCCGGCGTCCGGATCGTCGGGGTCGGGGGGACCGACGACGGCCGTTTCGGGACGGACTACGACGGCGTGCGCGACGCGCTCGGGTCCCTCGTCGGCGGCGACGGGGACGAGCCGGTCGAGGGCGGGGGCGTGGTGGTGCTCGCCGACCTGGGATCCGCCGTGCTCACCGTCGAGTCGGTGCTCGACGCCGAGGACCACCTCGCGCCGCGCACGCGGCTCGTGAGCGCCCCGTTCGTCGAGGGCGCCGTCGCCGCGGCGGTGACGGCCCACGGTGGCGGGGACGTGGCCGCGGTGGCCCGCGAGGCGGCCGCGGCGGGCGCGACGTTCGACCAGGTGGCGCGCGAGGCGTCGTCCGAGGGTGTGGCGGACGCCGGTGTGGGCGAGGCCGCAGGGGGCGCGGTACCCGCGCCCGGCGCGCGGACGGCGGTCGTGCCGAACCCCATGGGCCTGCACGCGCGCCCGGCGGCGCTTCTCGCCCGGATGATCGCCGCCCTCGGGGTCCGGGTCACCATCGACGGCGTCGACGGCGCGAGCGTGCTGCAGATCATGAAGCTGGGGGCCACGCAGGGCCGCGAGCTCACGATCGAGGCGACGGGCGAGGGTTCCGCCGCCGCGATCGACCGGGTGGTCGCCGAGATCGAGGGCGGCTTCGGGGAGGTCTGACGCCCCGGCCCTCGGCCGGGTGCTCGCCACCACCGCTAGCAGCGGGCAGCCCGGGAGCGGCCGGCGCCGCGGGGACCATGCGGTCCGGCCCGCCGGTATCCTGACCAGGTGACCGAGCCGACCCGCACGCCCGCACCAGGGGCCCCCGAGGGGCCGACCACGGGTGCTCCGCGCATCCGCGCGAAGAAGGCGGCGCGCCCGCAGTTCACGTCGACCACCCTCGTCCTCGAGGCGTTCGTCGTGCTGTTCGCGACGTTCGCCGCGTACGCCCTGCGTACGGTCCCGAGCGCCTGGCCCGACGGCGTCCCCGTCCCGTCCGGGGCTGTCGTCTGGGCGGTGGGCGGCAGCCTGGTGCTGGTCCTGCTGGTCCTGTCCCGGGCGGTCGGTTCGACCGCGGGCTACGTCGCAGGGACCGTGGCCCAGATCCCGGTCGTCGCGACCGGGCTGGTGCTGCCCCTGATGTTCGTCGTCGCGGCCGTGTTCCTCGCCCTGTGGTTCGTGTCGCTGCGCCTCGGCGGCAGGATCGACCGAGAGCGCGCGGCCTATGACGCGTCGCACCCCGAGTCCGCACCGAACGTCTGACCGCTCCGGGAGGACCGCCGGCAGCCGACCGCGACCGCCGGCTGCTCCGGCGGAGTCCGTGGGGTGACCTCCGCCACGTTCCCGGCGGCACCGACGGCCCGGACCGGCGTCGTCGGCGCGCCGCCCGGCCGGTAGTCTCGGCCGCATGACCGACACCACCGAGACCGTCGCCCCCGCCGTCGCGGAGACCATCGAACGCACCCTGATCCTCGTCAAGCCGGACGGCGTCCGGCGCGGCCTGAGCGGCGAGGTCCTGCGCCGCGTCGAGGCCAAGGGGTACACGCTGGTGGCCGTCGACCTGAGGGACGCGTCCCCCGAGGTCCTCGCGGCCCACTACGCCGAGCACGAGGGCAAGCCCTTCTACCAGCCGCTGGTCGACTTCATGCTCTCCGGCAAGATCCTCGCGGTCGTGGCCGAGGGGCAGGGCGTGATCCCCGGGTTCCGCTCGCTCGCCGGAGCCACCGACCCGACGGCGGCAGCGCCCGGGACAATCCGCGGCGACCTCGGTCGGGACTGGGGCCTCAAGGTCCAGCAGAACCTCGTGCACGGCTCCGACTCCCCGGAGTCCGCCGCGCGCGAGATCGGCCTCTGGTTCCCCTCGCTCTGACGACCGGGCCGCGCCCCGTCGCCGGGTGCCTCGCCCGGAGGTGACGGGGTTCCGCACGATCGGGCGCGACCCGCACTAGGCTGCCGTCCGTGCACCTGAAGACGCTCACGCTCCGGGGGTTCAAGTCCTTCGCGTCGGCGACGACGCTGAGGTTCGAACCCGGGGTGACGTGCGTCGTCGGGCCCAACGGGTCCGGCAAGTCGAACGTCGTCGACGCCCTCTCCTGGGTGATGGGGGAGCAGGGCGCGAAGACGCTGCGCGGCGGAAAGATGGAGGACGTCATCTTCGCCGGGACCGCCGGCCGCCCGCCGCTGGGCCGCGCCGAGGTGTCGCTGACGATCGACAACACCGACGGCGCCCTGCCGATCGACTACACCGAGGTGACGATCTCCCGGACGCTGTTCCGCAACGGCGGCTCCGAGTACGCGATCAACGGGTCCTCCTGCCGCCTGCTCGACATCCAGGACCTGCTCTCGGACTCCGGCATCGGCCGTGAGATGCACGTCATCGTGGGCCAGGGCCGCCTCGACGCGGTGCTGCGGGCGACCCCGGAGGAGCGGCGGGGCTTCGTCGAGGAGGCCGCGGGGGTGCTCAAGCACCGCAAGCGCAAGGAGAAGGCGCTCCGCAAGCTCGACGCGATGCAGGGCAACCTGACGCGCCTCGGGGACCTGACGAGCGAGATCCGGCGCCAGCTCGGCCCGCTCGGCCGGCAGGCGGAGGTCGCCCGGCGGGCGCAGACGGTGCAGATCGACCTGCGCGACGCCAAGGCGCGTCTCCTCGCCGACGACCTCGCGCAGCTCACCTCCGCGCTCGAGCAGGACCTCGCCGACGAGGCCTCGTTGCGTGAGCGCGTCGCGGACGTCGAGGCCCGGCTCCGCGAGGCGCGGGACGAGCTCGGCCGGCTCGACCGGGCCGCAGCGGCCGCGGTCCCGGCCGTGGCGGCGGCGGGAGAGGTCTGGTTCCGGCTCTCGAGCGTGCGCGAACAGCTGCGCAGCACCCGGACGCTCGCGGACGAGCGGCTCCGCCACCTCGGTACCGCGGCCCCCGCCCACCAGGGTCGGGACCCGGACGAGCTGGCTCGACAGGCCGAGCAGGTGCGCGAGACGGAGCGCGAGCTCGAGAGCGAGGTCGTCACCGCGCGCGAGACGCTCGCCGACGCGGTCCGCGTGCGGGAGGGGCACGAGTCCGAGGCTCGGGCCGCGGAGACCCGGCTCGCCGACCTCCACCGGGCGGTCGCCGACCGGCGCGAGGGGCTGGCGCGCCTCGCCGGGACCGTCGCGGCGAGGCGCAGCCGCGTGGAGTCCACCGAGGCCGAGATCGGGCGGCTGCGCGAGGCCGTCGCCGACGCGCGTGAGCGCGCCGCCGCCTCCCGGAAGGAGTTCGCGGTCCTCGAGACCCAGGTCGTGGGCGCCGAGGAGGGCGAGCTCGGGCTGGACGCCGCGCACGAGGAGGCCTCCGCCGCGCTCGACGCCGCGCGCGCCGTGCTCGAGGGGCTGCGCGCGGACGAGTCGAGCGCGGACCGGGACTGTGCGACGTGGAGCGCTCGCGTCGAGGCGCTCCAGATGAGCCTCGAGCGCAAGGACGGTGCCGGCGCCCTCCTTGGGGCGGACGTCGCCGGCACCCTGGGTAGCGTCGCGTCCTTGCTCGCCGTCGAGCCCGGGTTCGAGGACGCCGTCGCGGCGGCGCTGGGCCCGGCGGCGGAGGCGGTCGCCGTCGAGAGCGTGGGAGCGGCGGTCGACGCGCTGCGCCACCTGCGGACCGAGGACGCGGGGCGGGCGTCGCTCGTCGTCGCGGGCCCGACGCCCGGTGGCGGCCAGGCAGGTCCGGACGGCGGGTCCGCCGCACCGGGGAGACCGGACGGGGTCGACCTTCCGCAGGGCGCCCGGTGGGCGGTCGACGTCGTCACCGCCTCGGGCAGCGCGCGCGACGTCGTGCAGCGTCTGCTCGCGGGCGTCGTCGTCGTCGACGATCTCGCCGTGGCGCGGCGCCTGATCACCGGCGCCGGATCGGTGACGGCCGTGACCCGGGAGGCGACCTGCTGGCGGCCGACCGCGCCTGGGGCGGGTCCGCGTCGGCGCCCGGGGTGATCCACCTGCAGGCCGCACTGGACGAGGCGCGCGACGCGCTGGCGGCGGCGACCGCGGCGGGCGAGCGCTCCCGGTTCGCCCTCGTGGGTGCACGGGCCGAGGTCGAGGAGGCCGAGGAGCGCTACGGCGCGACCCTCGAGCGGCTCGACGAGAACGACGCGGCGCTCGCTGCGGTCGCGGAGCAGCTCGGGACGCTCGGGTCGGTCGCGCGGTCGGCGAACGCCGAGGCGGACCGGGCCGCGGCGAACCTCGAGCGCGCCGAGGAGACGCTGCAGGTCGCGCGCGCCGAGCTCACCGAGCTCGATGAGCGGTACGAGGCGGCACAGGCGGAGCCCGAGGACTCGGCGGCCGATGCGGACGACGCCGCCCACGAACGCGACGGCGCCGCGCAGCGCGCGCAGGTGGCGCGCACCGCCGAGACCGAGGCGAGGCTCGCGCTGCGTACCGCCGAGGAGCGGGCACGGGCGATGTCGGGCCGGGCCGCCTCCTCGACCGGGCCGCACAGGCCGAGCGCGCGGCCCGAGAGCAGGCCCGCGCGAAGGAGGAGGCCCGGGTGGCGCGGGCGGCGCAGGTCCGCGACGTGCGGGAGGCCGCAGACCGGGCGCTCGCGAGCATCGACGGCGCGGTCGCGCGCGCCGCCGACGAGCGCGCCGCCGCCGAGCACGCCCGCGCCGAGCACGACGCCGGCCTCGGTCGAGCACGGTCACTGGTCGACGAGCTCGCCGAGGAGCAGCGGTCCTTGACCGACGTGGCTCACCGTGACGAGGTGGCGCGCGCGCAGCAGCGGATGCGGATCGAGCAGGTGGAGTCCCGCTGCGTCGACGAGCTGGGGATCGACCCTGCCTCGCTCGTCGACGAGTTCGGCCCGCACCTCGGGGTCCCGGTCGTGGGTACGGACGCGGGGGGCGCGGACGTGGGAGGCGCGGACGGTGAGCCGGCCGCCGAGGACGCTGCGCCGTCCGAGGTCCCGTACGTCCGGGCGGAGCAGGAGAAGCGCCTGCGCTCCGCGGAGCGGGCGCTCAAGACCCTCGGCAAGGTCAACCCGCTGGCGCTCGAGGAATTCGCTGCGCTCGAGGAGCGGCACACGTTCCTCACGACCCAGCTCGCCGATCTGAAGAAGTCGCGGGCGGACCTGCTCGAGATCGTCCGGGAGATCGACGCGCGCGTCGAGGAGGTCTTCACCTCGGCGTTCCACGACACGGCGGCACAGTTCGAGCAGGTGTTCGCCCGGATGTTCCCGGGCGGGGAGGGCCGGCTCGTCCTGACCGACCCCTCCGACATGCTCGCCACGGGCATTGAGGTCGAGGCCCGCCCGGCGGGGAAGAAGGTCAAGCGCCTCTCGCTGCTCTCCGGTGGCGAGCGGTCGCTGACGGCGGTCGCGATCCTCGTGTCGATCTTCAAGGCGCGACCGAGCCCGTTCTACGTGATGGACGAGGTCGAGGCCGCGCTGGACGACGTCAACCTCGGGCGGCTGCTGGAGATCTTCACCGAGCTGCAGCGAGATTCCCAGCTCATCGTGATCACCCACCAGAAGCGGACCATGGAGGTCGCGGACGCGCTCTACGGGGTCACGATGCGAGGCGACGGGGTCACGACCGTCATCAGCCAGCGGATGCGCGAGGAGCTCCCCGCCTGACCCCGGGACGACGCCCACCGGACCCCCGGACGTCACGGGACCGCAACGGTTGTGGAGATGCTGTGGTCGTTGTTCCGGCCGGGCCGTGTCGATGGGCCTCCCGGGCGTCGCGTACCGGAGGATATGGGCATGGTCGGACTCTTCTTCTGGTGGTCGGTGGCACTCGTCGCCGCCGTGGCTGTGCTCGTCTTCGCGGGGATCGTGACGAGCGACAACCGGAGCGAGTCCGGTGGCGGGTTCCGTGAGCTCCTCGACGAGTTCCGGTCCGGTCTGCGATCACTCTTCCGTCGTCCCGGGTCGCGACGCACGGCCGACGCGGAGGCACAGGAGAAGGTGCCGGCCCGGGTCCGGCGTGCCCGCGAGCGGACCGGCCTCGGCGAGTTCCTGGCAGCGACCGAGGTCGAGCAGTCCCCGTACATCGACCCGACGCAGATCACCGTCCCGGTCCTGTGGGCCCGGGACCACGCGATCTCGGCGAAGGGCAAGGCGCTCTCGGCGCGCGACCGGGCACGTGAGGCCTGGCACATCCAGCGACTGCAGCGGTCCGAGGCCGACGGCGTCTGGGTCCCCGTCGACGCGCCGTCCGGCGACCCTGCGCCGGCCCAGGACCGCGTCGCGCTCGTGACGGACCCGGCGGCCTACGCCGCCTTCGAGCACCTCGTGATCCGCAGCGATCAGTCGGCCCCGGCGCGTGGCCCGGCGTCGCTCGGGGTCGTGGTCGCGTCCGCCAGCAGCGATGCGGACGACGTGGTCGACCGTGAGGACGACCGTGAGGAGGACCGTGAGGACGACCGCGACGGTGCTGCGAGCGTCGACGAGCACGACGAGCAGCAGGTCGATAAGCAGGACGAACAGCTGGAAGAGCGCGTGGCCAGCCCTGAGAGCCCGGGTCGCGGCGACGACGACCACGAACCGGCGCTCGCTCCGGTGTGGGCCCCGGTGCGGCGCCGAGGCACGGACGGGCCTGAGAGAATCTCTGCGTGACTGATCTGCTCTGGCTCTGGATCCTGCTCGCCGTCCTCCTCGTCGGGGGCCTCACCACCGCACTCGTCGCCGGCGTCCGGCGCCGCGGCGCGCCCGACCGTGACGCCCTGCCCGGCGACGAGCCGGGCGACGCCGACGGCGGGCTGCCGGGCGGGGGAGCGGCGTCGACCGACGTCCTCGAGCGCCCGGTCGACCAGGCGCCGCCCGCGGCTCGCCTCGACGTCCCGGAACCGGTCGCCGGTCGGCTCGTCCGGCTGCGCGGTCGGCTCGCCCGTTCCGGTTCGCCGCTCGGCGCGCGCCTGCTCGGGGTGCTGTCCCGCGACCACCTCACCGAGGACGACTGGGACGAGCTCGAGGAGACGCTGCTGGTCGCCGACATCGGGGCCGGGCCGGCCGGAGAGCTGATCGACGCGCTCCGCACCCGGGTCCGCGTCGAGGGCGTGCGCGAGCCGGGCGCGGTGCGGCAGATGCTGCGCGAGGAGCTGCTCGGTCTCATCGACCCGTCGCTCGACCGGCGGCTCGCTGCGACGCGGGTGACCCGCGGCGACGGCGTCGAGGTCCCTGCGGTGATGCTCGTCGTCGGCGTGAACGGCACCGGCAAGACGACGACCGTCGGCAAGCTCGCCCGGGTGCTCGTCGCGGAGGACCGGAGCGTGCTGCTCGGGGCGGCCGACACGTTCCGCGCGGCCGCGGCCGACCAGCTGCAGACGTGGGGCTCGCGGGTGGGCGTGGAGACCGTGCGCTCCGACAAGGAGGGCGCGGACCCTGCGTCCGTGGCGTTCGACGCCGTGCGCCGCGGTCGCGAGGGCGCGGTCGACGTCGTGCTCGTCGACACCGCGGGGCGGCTCCAGAACAAGGCCGGGCTCATGGACGAGCTCGGGAAGATCCGCCGGGTCATCACCAAGGAGGCGCCGCTGGCGGAGGTGCTGCTCGTGCTCGACGCGACGACGGGCCAGAACGGCATGAACCAGGCGCGGGTCTTCGGCGAGGTCGCGGGCGTGACCGGGATCGTCCTGACCAAGCTCGACGGCACGGCGCGGGGCGGCATCGTCGTCGCGGTCCAGCGGGAGCTCGGCGTGCCGGTCAAGCTCGTGGGTCTGGGTGAGGGCGCGGACGACCTCGCGCCGTTCGACCCGGAGGGCTTCGTGGACGGGCTGCTCGGGGACGCCTGACCCGTGTCGGCCGGCGATGCGCGCAGCCTGCCTTTCGCGCCCTGCGGCGCGATCACGCCGTCCTTCGCCGTCCGTCGGTAGACGACCGGAAAGGTCACGGGAACGTCACGGTGGCCGGGGATGTCCCGCAGTCCGAGACCGCGAAACCCGATGTTTACACAAAGGTGCGCCCCGTCACACACCCGTAACACCCTGACATCGCTGACGTAATCGGGGTCCACGACGGTTGAACCCGACCAGCCACCCCGGGCTGGCGAGGGGAGACTCAGAAATGGAACTGGACACCGGAGCTACCGCGTGGATGCTGATGTCAGCATCTCTCGTGCTCCTGATGACACCAGGACTCGCGTTCTTCTACGGCGGCATGGTCCGCTCGAAGTCCGTCCTGAACATGATGATGATGTCGTTCGGCGCGATCGCCGTCGTCGCCGTGATCTACGTGCTGTGGGGCTGGTCGATGTCCTACGGCTCGGACATCGGCGGGATCATCGGCAACCCGTTCGACCAGTTCGGCCTGCAGGGCGCGATCTACGACGGCGGTGAGTTCATCATCGACGACTACGGCGTGCCCGGCATCGTCGGCGTGGGCTTCCAGTCGACGTTCGCCATCATCACCGTCGCGCTCATCTCGGGTGCGATCGCGGACCGCGTGAAGTTCGGCACCTGGATGGTCTTCGCCGCCCTCTGGGTCACGTTCGCCTACTTCCCGATGGCCCACATGGTCTGGGGTGGCGGCCTCCTCTCCGGTGACGGCCCGTTCGCCGGGATCGCCGCACCGATCGACTTCGCCGGTGGCACGGTCGTGCACATCAACGCCGGTGCTGCCGCGCTCGTCCTGGCGCTCGTCGTCGGCAAGCGCAAGGGCTTCGGCAAGGAGCCGATGCGCCCGCACAGCCTCCCGTTCGTCATGCTCGGTGCCGCGCTCCTGTGGTTCGGCTGGTTCGGCTTCAACGCCGGCTCCGCGTTCACCTCGGACGGCTTCGCCGGTCTCGCCTGGGTCAACACGACGACGGCCACCGCTGCCGCGATCATCGGCTGGCTCATCACGGAGAAGCTCCGCGACGGCTCCGCCACCTCGCTCGGTGCCGCGTCGGGTGCCGTCGCCGGCCTCGTCGCGATCACCCCGGCCGCCGGCTCGGTCAGCCCGGTCGGCTCGCTCGCCGTCGGCGTCATCGCCGGTGTGCTCTCGGCCCTCGCGGTCGGTCTCAAGTACAAGTTCGGCTACGACGACTCGCTCGACGTCGTCGGCGTGCACCTCGTCGCCGGCCTCTGGGGCACCCTCGCGATCGGGTTCCTCGCGACCGACACCGGTCTGTTCTACGGTGGCGGCGTCAACCAGCTCGCCGTCCAGGCGATCATCGCCGTCATCGCGATCGTGTTCTCCGCAGTGGTCACCCTCGTGATCGCCCTGATCCTGAAGGGCACGCTGGGCTGGCGCGTCAGCGAGGAGGCCGAGGTCGGCGGGATCGACCTCGCCGTCCACGGTGAGACCGGTTACGAGACCGTCCCGCAGGGTTCGATCATCAAGGAGGTCCGCGCATGAAGCTCGTCACCGGAATCATCCAGCCCCACCGTCTCGACGACGTGAAGTCGGCGCTCGAGGCAGCGGGAGTCCGTGGGATGACCGTCTCCGAGGCCAGCGGCTACGGCCGGCAGAAGGGCCACACCGAGGTCTACCGCGGTGCGGAGTACACCGTGGACCTGGTGCCCAAGGTCCGCATCGAGATCCTCGTCGACGACGCGGACTCGGCCATGGTGACCGACGTCATCGTCAAGGCCGCCCAGACCGGCAAGATCGGTGACGGCAAGGTCTGGACCGTCCCGGTCGACGACGTCGCCCGGGTCCGTACCGGCGAGCACGGTGCCGGTGCGCTCTGACCCGAGCGGTCGGCGCGACCCGGTGACGGGCAGCAGCGTGCGACGCGTCCGACCGGCTGGTCGAACGACCCTTGCCGCCCGGCATGGATGAGTCGCAGGAGGTCCCGCACCCCGCTGGGGTGCGGGACCTCCGCACGCAGATCACCGAGCTCGCCCGATCGCTCAGCGGTCCTGGCCGCAGCGGCGTCGCCCGGCGGGCCGCTCTGGTCGACCTCGTCTCGGTGCGGCTCTCGGAGCTGTGGGACGAGGCCACCGAGGGAGTGGACAACTCCGGGATGGCGCTCGCCGCCGTCGGGAGCCTCGGTCGTGGGGACATGGGCCCCGCGAGCGACCTCGACCTCGTCCTCGTCCACGACGGGCGGAGCCACTCGACCGAGGCCGTCCAGGAGGTCGCCGAGAAGCTCTGGTACCCGCTCTGGGACTCCGGGGTAGACCTCGACCACGCGGTCCGCTCGCTGGCCCAGTGCCGCCAGGTGGCGTCCAAGGACGTGCCGGCCGCCGTCGGCTGGCTGGACGTGCGCGCGGTGGCGGGGGACTCCGTCGTCGTGCACCGCGCGTCCAGCGCCGTGCTGGGGGACTGGCGGGCCGCCTCGCGCCGCCGGCTGCCCGAGCTCTTCACGTCGATCAAGGAACGCGCCGAGCGGTCGGGCGAGCTCGCCTACCTGATCGAGCCCGACCTGAAGGAGGCGCGCGGAGGAATCCGCGACGCGGTGGTCCTGTCCGCTCTGGCGGCGACCTGGCTCACGGACCGCCCGCACGGGTCGGTCGACCGCGCCTACACGCACCTGCTCGACGTCCGGGACGCCGTCCACGTCGTCACCGGGCGCCACACCAACCGGATCGTGCTGGCCGACCTCGACGACGTCGCGGCGATGACCGGCTACGACGACTCCGACGAGCTCCTCGCGAGCCTCGCGGCTGCCGGCCGAGAGGTGTCCTACGCGCTCGACACGACGGTCCGCCGTGCGCGTCAGGCGCTCCAGCGCCCGTCCGTGAAGCGGCCGGTGCTCATCCGGGGCAGGCGCTCCGCCCCGCGTCTGCGGTCGGTGGGGGACGGCCTGGTCGAGCACGACGGCGAGCTGGTCCTCGCGATCGGGGCCCAGCCCGAGCTGGACCCCCTGCTGTCCCTGCGCGCCGCTGCGACGGCGGCGCGGACCGGCCTCACTCTGTCCCCGATCTCGGTGGCGAGCCTCGCCCGCTGCCCGGCCCCAGGCGATCCGTGGCCCAAGGCGGCCCGGACCTCATTGCTCCAGCTCCTCGGCACCGGCAACGCCCAGATCCCCGTCTGGGAGGCGCTCGACCTCGCCGGTGTGGTGACCGCCTGGATCCCGGAGTGGGCGGGCGTGCGCAACCGGCCGCAACGGGCCGCCGCGCACCGGCACACGGTCGACCGGCACCTCGTCGAGGCCGCCGCTCGCGCGTCGGCGCACCGCAAGGACGTCGCCCGGCCCGACCTCCTGCTCCTGTCCGCGATCCTCCACGACATCGGCAAGCGGCAGGGCAGCGACGACCACTCGGTGACGGGCGAACCGTTGGCGAGGGACGTCGTCCTGCGCATGGGGTTCGGTCAGGAGGTGGCGGACGACGTCGCTCTCCTCGTGCGGCACCACCTCACCCTGGCGCGGCTCGCCGTCCACCACGACCCCGACGACCCGGCGACGGTCGCGGAGCTGCTGGACGCCGTCGGGCACCGCTGGGACCTCCTCGAGGTGCTGCGCTATCTCACCGAGGCCGACGCGTCGTCGCTCGGGCCGACGGCCTGGACGGCGTGGCGGGCCCGGCTGCACGACGACCTCGTCGCCCGCGGCCGGCGCGCGATCGAGGACGCCGCCGCCCGTGCGGAGGGCGACGGCGAGCCGCCGGAGGGCTCGGGCGACGCCGACACGCCGACCCGCGACCGGTAGGCTGGTACGGCTCGCTCGCACCACGAACCGTAAGGAACCGCGTTGTTCACCTCGTTGTCGGACCGCCTGACATCCACCTTCAAGAACCTGCGCACCAAGGGCAGGCTCAGCGAGGCGGACATCGACGCGACGATCCGGGAGATCCGGCGCGCGCTGCTCGACGCGGACGTCGCCGTCGCGGTGGTGCGCGAGTTCGCGGCGAACGTGCGCGAGCGGGCGCTCGGGGCCGAGGTGTCCGGGGCGCTGAACCC
The DNA here is from genome assembly GCF_030296575.1 of Paraoerskovia sediminicola. GTDB lineage: Bacteria > Actinomycetota > Actinomycetes > Actinomycetales > Cellulomonadaceae > Paraoerskovia > Paraoerskovia sediminicola. Next base: position 3,387,462 of record NZ_AP027729.1, on the reverse strand, counting down.
GGCCGAGCAGGTCGTGAAGATCGTCAACGCCGAGCTCGTGGCGATCCTCGGTGGCGAGGCACGGACGGTGCGGTTCGCCAAGAACCCGCCGACGGTCATCATGCTCGCCGGCCTCCAGGGCGCCGGTAAGACGACCCTCGCGGGCAAGCTGGCGCACGACCTCAGGTCCAAGGGCCACACCCCGCTGCTCGTGGCCGCGGACCTGCAGCGTCCGAACGCCGTCAACCAGCTGTCCGTCGTGGCCGAGCGCGCGGGCGTCCCCGTCTTCGCTCCGCACCCCGGTGTCGCGGGCGAGGACGAGGTGCCGACCGGCGACCCGGTGGCGGTCGCGCGTGACGGTGTCGACACGGCCCGCAGCCGGGAGCACGACGTCGTCATCATCGACACCGCGGGCCGCCTCGGTGTCGACGCCGAGCTCATGCAGCAGGCCGCCGACATCCGCGACGCCGTGACGCCCGACGAGGTCCTGTTCGTCATCGACGCGATGATCGGCCAGGACGCGGTGCTGACCGCTCAGGCGTTCCTCGACGGCGTCGACTTCACCGGTGTGGTCCTGACCAAGCTCGACGGCGACGCACGCGGTGGTGCGGCGCTCTCGGTCGCCAAGGTGACCGGCCGGCCGATCATGTTCGCGTCGACGGGCGAGAAGCTCACCGACTTCGAGGTGTTCCACCCGGACCGCATGGCCTCGCGGATCCTCGACATGGGCGACGTGCTGACCCTCATCGAGCAGGCCGAGCGGGCGTTCGACGCCGACGAGGCCGAGAAGATGGCGGCGAAGGTCGCCTCGGGCCAGGACTTCACGCTCGCCGACTTCCTGGTGCAGATGCAGCAGATGAAGAAGATGGGCTCGATGAAGAAGATGCTCGGGATGCTCCCGGGCATGGGCCAGATGCGTGAGGCCCTCGACAACTTCGACGAGCGCGAGGTCGACCGGATCGAGGCGATCATCCGCTCGATGACCCCCGGTGAGCGCGAGAACCCGCGCATCATCAACGGCTCCCGGCGGGCGCGCATCGCCAAGGGCTCCGGTGTGCGCACGAGCGACGTGAACCAGCTCCTCGAGCGGTTCTCGGGCGCGCAGAAGATGATGCGTCAGATGAACAAGGGCGGTGGCGGCGGCATGCCGGCGATGCCGGGCATGGGCAACCTCCCGGGCATGGGTGGCAAGAAGGCCAAGGGCCGCACGCAGGCGCCGGTCCGCAAGAAGGGCAAGTCCGGGAACCCCGCGAAGCGCGCCGAGCAGGAGCGCGCGGCCGCCGCGCGCGCCGCCGGGGAGCGCCCGCCGTCGGCGCCCGGCTCGGCCTTCGGTGGCGGGCTCGGCTCCCCGACGAAGGCCGAGGCGTCGGGAGACGTCGAGCTCCCGCCCGGTCTCGACAAGCTGCTCGGTCGCTGACGGGTCCGGGACAGGCTGCGGAGGACGCGAAGATGTCGGCGAACGAGGGTCCGAGCCTGCACGTGCAGGGGCATGTCCTGCTCGGCCACGACCACGAGGTCGGGGAGGTCTGGGTCCGCGACGGTCGCGTCTCGTTGACGCGGCCCTCCGCGCAGGGCTCGTCGATGCGCCGCCTCGACGGGTGGGTGCTCCCCGGTCTCGTGGACGTCCACTGCCACGTGGGTCTCGGGGCGGACGGCCCCGTGGACGACGCCACGGCGGAGGCCCAGGCGACGGCCGACCGTGACGCGGGCGTGCTGCTGATCCGGGACGCCGGGTCGCCGCGGGACACCCGGTGGATCCAGGCGCGTGCCGACATGCCGCGGCTCATCCGCGCCGGCCGCCACCTCGCCCGCCCCAAGCGCTACCTGCGGCACTACGGGCTCGAGCTCGACGACCCGGAGCAGCTCCCCGAGGCGGTCCGGACGCAGGCCCGCGCCGGTGACGGCTGGGTCAAGCTCGTCGGCGACTGGATCGACCGCAGCGCCGGCGGCGAGGCGGACCTCGCTCCGCTGTGGCCGCAGGACGTGCTCGACGCCGCTGTGGCGGCGGCCCACGCCGAGGCCGCGAGGGTCACCGTGCACGCGTTCTCGGACGAGGTCGTGCCGATGCTCCTGGCGGCCGGGGTGGACTGCATCGAGCACGGGACCGGGATCGATCCGGGCACGGCGGTCGAGATCTCCGACCGCGGGGTCGCGGTCACCCCGACCCTGCTGCAGATCGCGCAGTTCGAGACCTTCGCGGCGCAGGCCGACGGCAAGTTCCCGCGGTTCGCGTCGCGGATGCGCAGGCTGCACGCGCGGCGGTACGAGCAGGTCCGGGACCTCTACGACGCGGGCGTCCAGCTGCTCGTCGGGACCGACGCCGGCGGGACCATCGACCACGGGCGCATCGCGGACGAGTGCTCGGAGCTCGTCGCCGCCGGGCTGCCTGCGCGCGACGTGGTCGCGGCGGCGAGCTGGGAGTCCCGCGAGTACCTCGGCTGCGGCGGGCTCGTCGAGGGCGCGAGCGCCGACTTCGTCGTCTACCCGGCCGACCCGCGCGAGGACATCGAGGTGCTGCGGCACCCGAGCGCCGTCGTCCTGCGCGGCAAGGTCGTGGCGGGCGCGCGGGCCTGAGAGCCTGCCCGACGAGCCGGTCGGGTTGGAGGCTGCGCGCGCGTCTGGCAGAATAGGTCCGAACTCGGCGTGCCCGGCCCCTCTCACCGTGCGACGCCGCGTCCCGACCCGCCCACGATCTCGCCCCACGAGGCCGTGCACCGGGTCACCACCATCAGAACCAGGAGAGACCACCACTGTGGCCACCAAGATTCGTCTGAAGCGTCTCGGCAAGACGCACTCCCCGTACTACCGCGTCATCGTCGCCGACTCGCGCGCCAAGCGTGACGGCCGCGTGATCGAGGAGATCGGCAAGTACCACCCGACCGAGGAGCCCTCGCTCATCGACATCCAGTCGGAGCGCGCGCAGTACTGGCTCGGTGTCGGTGCCCAGCCGAGCGAGCAGGTCCTGGCGCTCCTCAAGGTGACCGGCGACTGGCAGAAGTTCAAGGGTCTTCCCGGCGCCGAGGGCACCCTCCGCGTCAAGGAGGCTCCGGCCGACGCCGCCTCCGCGATCGAGGCCGTCGCCGCCGAGGCCGAGAAGGTCAAGGCCAAGGCCGCCGAGAAGGAAGCCCAGAAGAAGGCCGAGGAGCCTGCCGAGGACGCCGCCGCGTCCGACGAGGCCTGATGCTCGCCGACGCGCTCGAGCACCTCGTGCGCGGCATCGTCGACCACCCGGACGACGTCCGGGTGACGTCGAAGGCGCTGCGTCGTGGCGAGCTGCTCGAGGTCCGGGTGCACCCCGACGACCTCGGTCGTGTCATCGGCCGCGCCGGTCGCACGGCACGCGCGCTGCGCACGATCGTCTCGGGCATCGCCCAGGACGGCCCGGTGCGGGTCGACGTCGTGGACGTCGACCGGCGCTGAGGCGGCACGCAGCACGTACGAGCACGACGCCGATGGCCCGGTCCCTGCGGGGGCCGGGCCATCGGCGTCCCACCCCAGGAAAGGGAACGAGATGCGGCTGACCGTCGCGAGGATCGGCAAGGCACACGGACTGCGCGGCGAGGTCTCGCTCCAGGTGCGCACCGACGACCCGTCCACGCGGTTCGCCGTGGGCGCCGAGCTCGAGACCGACCCCGGCTCGCGGGGCCCGCTGACCGTGGCCACCTGCCGCAACGCGAACGGGCGGTGGTTCGTCGGTTTCGCCGGGATCTCCGACCGCACGGCGGCGGAGTCCCTGCGGGGGACGGACCTCGTCGTCGAGGTCGAGGACGAGCGGACCGACGCGGGCGAGGACGACGCCTGGTACGAGCACGAGCTCGCGGGGCTGTGCGCCGAGCTCGAGGACGGCACCGTCGTGGGCCGTGTCGCCGGGCTCGAGAACGCTCCCGCGCACGACCTGCTGGTCGTCGAGGAGCCGGGCGGCGCCCGGACCCTCGTCCCGTTCGTCACGGCCATCGTGCCCGTCGTCGACGTCGCGGGCGGTCGGGTCGTGCTCACCCCGCCCGGCGGTCTCCTCGCGAGCGACGCGGCCCGGCTGGAGGTCTCCGACGAGACCAGCGGTGGCGCGGGCCGAGAGTCGGGGGACTGACGTGCGCGTCGACGTCGTCTCGATCTTCCCCGAGTACCTCGCGGCCCTCGACATCTCGCTCGTCGGCAAGGCGCGCGCGTCCGGGCTGCTCGACCTGCGGGTGCACGACCTGCGCACCTGGACGACCGACCGGCACCGCACCGTCGACGACACGCCGGCCGGTGGTGGCGCCGGCATGGTCATGCGACCGGACGTCTGGGGTGCGGCGCTGGACGACGTCATGGAGGGCGAGCCCGCCCACCTGATCGTCCCCACGCCGTCCGGTGAGACGTTCACCCAGCGCACGGCCGAGGCGCTGGCGGAGCAGGAGCGTCTCGTGGTCGCGTGCGGACGGTACGAGGGCATCGACGCGCGCGTCGTCGAGGCGCACCGGGCCGCGGGCGGGACGGTGAGCGAGCTGTCGATCGGCGACTACGTGCTCAACGGCGGCGAGGTCGCCGCGCTCGTGATGGTCGAGGCGGTAGCCCGGCTGCTGCCGGGCGTGGTGGGCAACCCCGAGTCGCTCGTCGAGGAGTCGCACGGCGCCGCCGGCCTGCTGGAGTACCCCGTGTACACGAAGCCGCCCACGTGGCGTGGGCTCGACGTCCCGGAGGTCCTCCTGTCCGGGCACCACGCCCGGATCGCGCGCTGGCGTCGCGACCGCTCCCTGGGTCGGACGGCGCAGCGCAGGCCGGACCTGATCGCCGCCCTTGACGTGTCCTCGCTCGACCGGGCGGACCTCGATGTGCTGGGCAGGCTCGGCTGGGTCGTGGTCGACGGCAGGCTTGTGGCAGAATAGATCCTCGGTGTGTGTGGTTCTCGACCTCTGCCACAGGGGAGGTCGTGCGGGACGGGTCCGGCTGGTCACAGCGCGGACCGAGCCCGGCACCTGCCGCTGACAACCCGCGAGCACGTGGATGCGTGCGAGCCGTCGGCGGGCACGCACCGAACCCTGACCGATGATCGGCCCGCGCACGCGCGGGCCACGAGATGCGCGACCGACCTGTGGCGGCGCGAGGAGCAGACATGCAGAAGTTCGACAGCATCGACGCAGCGTCGCTGCGCAGCGACGTCCCGGAGTTCCGGGCCGGGGACACCCTGAAGGTCAACGTCAAGGTCATCGAGGGCACGCGCTCTCGTGTCCAGGCGTTCCAGGGCGTCGTCATCCGTCGTCACGGCGAGGGCGTCCGCGAGACGTTCACCGTCCGCAAGATCAGCTTCGGCGTCGGCGTCGAGCGCACGTTCCCCGTGCACTCCCCGACGATCGAGTCGGTCGACGTCGTGACCCGCGGTGACGTGCGCCGCGCGAAGCTCTACTACCTGCGCGCCCTGCGCGGCAAGAAGGCGAAGATCAAGGAGAAGCGCGAGACCACCGCGCGCTGATCGACGCGGTAGTGCCGCACGCTCCCGACGGGCGTCCACCTCACGGTGGGCGCCCGTCGTGTCGTTCCCGGGTTTCCCGGCGACGGGTGCGAGGTGGCAGAGTGTCCGCGTGACCCAAGAAGCTGCGGACGACCGCGACGCCGTCAGCGACGGGTCGAAGCACCGGGCCAGGCGCAAGCCCTCGTTCCTTCGCGAGGTCGCCATCGTCCTCGTCTCCGCGCTCCTGCTCTCGTGGCTCATCAAGACGTTCGTCGTGCAGGCCTTCTACATCCCGAGCGAGTCCATGGAGGACACCCTCATCGTCGACGACCGGGTGATGGTCTCCAGGTCCGTCCCCGACCTGTTCGACGTGAACCGGGGCGACATCGTGGTGTTCAAGGATCCCGGTGGGTGGCTCGGTCCGGGCTACGCGCCCGAGAAGGGCCCCGTCGCGGACGTCCTGACATGGATCGGGCTCCTGCCCCAGGACAGCGGCGAGCACCTCATCAAGCGGGTGATCGGCACCCCCGGTGACCACGTGACGTGCTGCGACGACTCCGGGCGGGTCGAGGTGAACGGCGTCGGGATCGACGAGACCTACATCAGGCCCGGGTCCGAGCCGAGCGAGATCGAGTTCGACGCGACCGTGCCCGACGGGATGCTGTTCGTGATGGGCGACAACCGGCAGCACTCGGCCGACTCGAGGTACAACACCGGCAACCCGGGCGGCGGCTTCGTGCCGATGGACAACGTCGTCGGGTCCGCCTTCGTCCTCGTCTGGCCGTTCGACCGGTTCACCCTGCTGCGCAACCCCGGTGACGTCTTCGCGGACGTCCCGGCGCCGTGACCGGCCGGCCCGCTGCGGTCCGTGCGCCGCGCCGGCGCCCGGACCTGCGGGTCGAGCGCGGGCTGCTGCGCGACGGCGCCCTGCTCGTGGCCGGGATGGACGAGGTCGGTCGCGGGGCGCTGGCCGGCCCGGTGAGCGTGGGCGTGGTCGTCGTGGACGCCCGGACGAGGCCGTGCCCGCCCGGGCTCGCGGACTCCAAGCTCCTGACGCCGCGCGCCCGCGAGGCGCTCGTCGCACCGACCCGCCGCTGGGGCGTCTGCGCGGCGGTCGGTCATGCCGGTGCCGACGAGATCGACGCGATCGGGATCATCGCCGCCCTGCGGACCGCCGGGCTGAGGGCGCTCGACACCGTGACCCGCGCGGTCGGAGCGCCAGACGTCGTGCTGCTCGACGGGTCGCACGACTGGCTGAGCGCGCCGGCGGACCTGTTCTCGGAGCTCGACGGCGACGGACCGCCGGCACCTCGGGTCCGCACGCTCGTCAAGGCCGACCTGCGCTGCGCGTCCGTGGCCGCCGCCAGCGTGCTCGCGAAGTGCGAGCGGGACGCGATGCTCGTCGAGCTGTCCGGCCGGTTCCCCGCCTACCGCTGGGACCTGAACAAGGGATACGCGTCCGCCGAGCACACGGCCGCGATCCGGCAGCACGGCACCACGGACCTGCACCGACGGAGCTGGCGCCTCCCCGGCGCGCCGGCCGACGTGTCGGTCAGTGAGCCGGTCTGTGAGCCGGTCAGTGAGCCGGTCGATGTGCCGGACGACGTGCTGGCCGATGTGCCGGTCGACGTGCCGGGTGAGCGGGACGACGACGGCCGGCGGGACACGCTCGACGGCGCGCCCGCGGACCTGCACACGACGATGCCCGCTCGGGTGTCCGTCGGCCGGTCGGGCGACCGGGGACCGGGGCATGGGGAATGATGGTCCGGTGAGCGCAGAGGACCTGGAGAACTACGAGACCGATATGGAGCTCGCGCTGTACCGCGAGTACCGCGACGTCGTGAACCTGTTCTCGTACGTGGTGGAGACGGAGCGGCGGTTCTATCTCGCGAACCACGTGGACCTGCAGGTCAGGTCCGCGGCCGGGGAGGTCTACTTCGAGCTGCGGCTCGCGGACGCCTGGGTGTGGGACGTCTACCGGTCGGCCCGCTTCGTGAAGTCGGTGCGGGTCGTGACGTTCAAGGACGTCAACGTCGAGGAGCTCGCCAAGGCGGACCTCCAGCTCTGACGCCTCCCGGTGCGCGTCGTCCCCAGCCGGGTCGGCGGCCCCACGCTCCACAGCCCTCACCACCTGGCGATGAGCAGCCCCCGAACCCTCCAGGGTGATGCCCGGAGGTGACGCCATGAGGGCGAAAGACGTGGTGGGGCGGTACGGGGAGCGGGTGGCCGGGCGCTTCCTCGAGGACGCCGGGTGGACGGTCCTGGACCGGGGCTGGCGCGGGACCGGCGGAGAGCTCGACATCGTCGCGCTCGACGGTGACGCGCTGGTTGCCGTCGAGGTCAAGACCAGGCGCAGCACCCGGTACGGGCACCCCGCCGAGGCGGTGACGCCGGCGAAGCTCGCCCGGCTGCGACGGCTCACCGGGGAGTGGGCGTCGCTCCACCTGGACGTCCCGGGAGCCCCCGTCGTGCGGTCCGTGCGGATCGACGTGCTCGCCGTGGTCGTCCCCGGTTCCGGCGCGGCGCAGGTCGAGCACCTGGTCGGTGTGTGGTGATGCCCCCACCGGCCGACGTCGGCAGCACCGGGTCGGGACGACACCGGCTCGGCGTGACGCGGACCGTGTCGCTCGTCGCCCTCGACGGGCACGTGGTCGAGATCCAGGCGCACCTCGCCGCATCCGTCCCGGGCTTCGCGCTGGTCGGGCTCCCGGACGCCGCGGTCAACGAGTCGCGGGACCGTGTCCGGGCCGCCGTCGCGACCTCCGGCATCCCGTGGCCGCAGCGCAAGATCACCGTGAACCTCGCGCCGGCCTCCGTCCGCAAGACGGGCACGGCCCTGGACCTGGGGGTGGCGGTCGCGATCCTCGCCGGCGCGGGCGTCCTCCCGGTCGACGTGTCGCGGGTCGTCCATCTGGGGGAGCTGGGCCTCGACGGCCGGCTGCAGCCGGTCCGCGGAGTGCTGCCGGCCGTCGCGGCAGCGGTCGCTGCGGGGTTCCGCGACGTCGTGGTGCCGACCGCGGACGCGAGGGAGGCTGCGCTCGTGCCAGGGGCCCGGGTGAGGGGCGCCGCGAGCCTCGCCGACGTCCTCGTGCTGCACGGGGCGGACCTCCCCGAGCACGTCCCGGCCCGAGCCGTCCCACGCCGGGGAACCCGTCCGCAGGCCGCGACGGACGGCGAGACGGTGGACCTCTCCGACGTCCGGGGTCAGGTCGGGGCCCGCCACGCGCTGGAGGTCGCTGCGGCGGGTGGACACCACCTGCTCCTCGTCGGTCCCCCCGGGACGGGCAAGACGATGCTCGCCGCGCGACTCCCCGGGATCCTCCCGGACCTCGACGGCGCCGACGCCGTGACCGTGACCGCGGTGCATTCCGTCTCGGGCACGTTCGACCCGGACGGCGGGCTCGTCGTCCGGCCGCCCTTCGAGGCGCCGCACCACACCGCCACGCCCGCGGCGGTGGTCGGGGGCGGGTCCGGGATCCCTCGACCGGGCGCCGCCTCGCGCGCGCACCGTGGGGTCCTCTTCCTGGACGAAGCCCCGGAGTTCGGGACGAGGGTCCTGCAGACCCTGCGGCAACCTCTCGAGTCCGGCGAGCTGGTCATCCACCGCGCCGGCGGAGCCGCCCGGTACCCCGCGCGCTTCCAGCTCGTCATGGCAGCGAATCCCTGCCCGTGCGGGCGCGCCGTCGGCGACGGCAGGCACTGCACGTGCTCGTCGCTCGAGCGGCGTCGCTACTTCGCCCGACTCTCCGGGCCCTTGCTCGACCGCGTCGACCTCCAGGTGGACGTGGGACCGGTGCGGCGGGCCGACATCGCCGACGCCCGGACCCCGGAGTCCACCGCGGTCGTCGGTGCGCGGGTTCGCGAGGCGCGGTCGCGGGCGGCGCAACGGTTCCGCGGAACGCCGTGGCTCACCAACGCCGAGGCTCCGGCCGCCTGGCTGCGGGAACGGCTCGCGGCCGATCGCTCGGTGCTCGGCGATCTCGACCGCGCCGTCGACCGCGGGCTGCTCAGCCTGCGTGGAGCGGATCGAGCGGTGCGGGTCGCCTGGACCCTCAGCGACCTGGCCGGCGCGCCGCGTCCGGGGCGCGAGGAGATCGCCCAGGGCCTCGCGCTACGGACGAGGGGTGCCGATGTCTGACCCCCGGTTCGACCTCGACGACCCTCTCCTCGCGCGTGCTGCGTGGAGCCGCATCACGGAACCCGGCGACGAGCTCGCGGGCGCGCTCGTCGCATCCCTCGGTCCGAGCAGCGCCCTCCGGTGGCTCTACGGCACCCGCGCTCGGCAGGGGAGTTGCCGCTCCCCGGCGCGGGCGCGGGCGGACGCGGGTCCGCCGGGCGGGTCCTGGGAGGTGTCACGGACCCTGGGCGGGTGCTGGGAGGTGTCACGGACCCTGGGCGGGTGCTGGGAGGTGTCACGGACCCTGGGCGGGTGCTCGGCGGAGCCGACGCGGCCGGGGTGGCCGGGCCCACCGCGCGCGTCACAGGGCCCTCCGGGGACGCTGAGCGCGCGGTCACCGCGAGCGAGCGCGACCCGGCCGCGCTGCGTCGCCTCCGTCGGGCCGTGGACCGCTGGACGCCACGGCTCGACGGTCTGGACCCGCGACGCGAGCTCGCGGTGATCCAGAGTCTGGGCGGCCGGGTCGTCGTGCCCGACTCGCCGCAGTGGCCGCGAGGTGTCGAGGCACTCGGGGTCCACGGCCCGATGTGTCTGTGGGTGCGCGGCGAGCTCGATCTCGGGCGGGCGTCGCAGCGCTCGGTCGCGCTCGTCGGCGCTCGAGCGTGCACCGAGTACGGCCGCAGGGTCGCCGTCGAGCTGGCCGAGGGACTGGCCGACCGTGGCTTCACCGTCGTCTCGGGCGGTGCGTACGGGATCGACGCGGCGGCGCACCGCGGAGCGCTCGCGGCCGGTGGCGCGACCGTCGCGGTCCTCGCCGGTGGCGCGGACCGCCTGTACCCGGCGGGCAACGCGGACCTCCTGAGTTCGATCTCGGCGTCCGGCGGGGCCGTCCTGAGCGAGGTGCCGCCCGGATCCGTCCCGAGCCGGGTCCGGTTCCTGCTCCGCAACCGCCTGATCGCCGCGCTCACGTCGGCGACCGTGGTCGTCGAGGCCGCGTGGCGGTCGGGCTCCTCAGCACCGCGTCGCGGGCGCGGGACCTCCTGCGACCGGTCGGCGCGGTCCCTGGACCGGTGACCTCGACCGGCTCGGCAGGCTGCCACCGGCTGCTCCGCGACGGTGCGGTGTGCGTGACGGACGCGGCCGAGGTCGCGGAGCTCGCGGGGCACCCCGGGGACGCTGCGGAGGTAGCCCCGACGGAGTTCCGGCAGGGTGACGGCCTCGACCCGAGGGCGCGACAGGTGCTCGAAGCGTTGCCGCTGCGCGCGTCGGCGTCACCGGAGGCCGTGACCCGCGCAGCAGGGCTCGGCGTCGCGGAGACGCTCGCGGCGCTCGGCGCACTCGAGATCGCCGGCCTCGCCGAGCGCAGGGGAGGGGCTGGCGGCGTCGGACGGAGGCAGGCGATGCGCGGGGCGCCTGATTGCGCCGCGGGTGCTGACGCAGCACCCTTGACGCAGGACGCGATCCGGCCCGGACCTGGGTGTGGTCTGTCACGAGGCGCACGACGTCCAGTGGGGGTGGCGGTCCGGACCGCGCACCACGACGACCAGGTGAAGGGGAGTCCGCTACATGACCGACGACCCCACCCGGGTGGCACGAGGCCACCGAACTGTTGCCGACGCCGCGCGGGCGCTCGCGGCCTTCGAGGAGCACCTCGCCGTCGAGCGAGGCCTCACGGAGCACTCGGTCCGCGCCTACGTCGGTGACGTGCGCGGCATGCTCGAGCAGGTCACCGCCGGCGAGGCGACAGCTCTCGAGGACGTCGAGCTGTCCGACCTGCGCGCATGGTTGGCGGGTCTCGCGGCGGCGGGCCAGTCGAGGGCGAGCCTCGCTCGTCGCGGGGCCTCGGTGCGGGCGTTCTTCGCCTGGACCCGTCGCACGGGCAGGACCGGGACCGACCCGGCCGCGAGACTCGCGAGCCCGCGGGTCGACCGCACGCTCCCGGTGGTGCTCGACGTCGCGAGCGCGACCGCGATGATGGAGCGTGCTCGGACGGCCGCGACCGACGGTGCGCCGTCGGACCTGCGTGCCTGGGTGGCGGTCGAGCTGATGTACGGCACGGGCATGCGCGTCGGCGAGCTGGCCGCGCTCGACCTCGACGACCTGGACCTCGGCACACGCTCCGCGCGGGTGATGGGCAAGGGGCGCAAGGAGCGCGTCGTGCCCTTCGGTGTTCCCGCGGCCGACGCCGTCCGGCGGTGGCTCGCCGACGGAAGGCCCGACCTGTGGACCGCCCGAGCGGGGGATGCGCTGCTCGTCGGTGACCGCGGCGGGCGATGGGACCAGCGACAGGTGCGGCAGGCCGTGCACCGGCTGTCCGGAACGGGCTCCGTCCCCGACGTCTCCCCGCACGGGCTACGGCACAGCGCGGCCACCCACCTCCTCGAAGGTGGCTCGGACCTGCGCAGCGTGCAGGAGATCCTCGGGCACTCGTCCCTCGGGACGACCGAGCGCTACACCCACGTCAGCGCCGAGCGGTTGAGATCCTCGTTCGAGCAGGCGTTCCCACGGGCATGACTCACGCGCCGGGGAGCAGGACGATCGGTCCGGCATCGCCGGTCAGCGCGAGCGGATCGATGTAGCGCTCGCCGTCCCGGACGCCCCAGTGCGCGCACGGTTCGCTGCAGTGGCTCGGTGCTGCCGCGAGAAGCCCCACCAGGTCGCCAGCGCCGACGACGGTGCCGACCGCGACCGGCTCCGTCAACGGCTCGATGGATGACCGCAGCCCACCCGGATGGGTGATCACCACGAGCTCCCGCCCGGCCACGGATCCAGAGAACGTGACCGTGCCGACGGCGGGGAGCGGACCGGGGCCCCGGCCGGTCCCAGCACGTCCACGCCCCTGTGCCCGGAGGCCCAGCGCTGCGCAGGAGGGTCGAAGCGGGCGGCGACGTCGCCCGGCCCGCCCAGGGGGAGCGCCCAACGGCCGGCCGGGCTCGGCTCGCGCCACGTGCCGGCCAGGCTCCGCTTGCGCCACGTGCCTGTCGGCGGACCGCCCGAGCGCGTGGCGTCTGTTCCCGGAACGCCCGCGGCGGTGGAGGTCGGAGGCGGCGTTGCAGCTGTTGCGGCCACGGCCCCGTGCCAAGGGCGGAGGACCTGCGGCGCCGCAGCCGAGGGCGCGGTCGCGAGACTTGCGGCAAGAGCCGTCGCGAGCAGCACGACGGACACCGCGGACGTGACCGCGCGCCCGTGGGCCGCGTGCCCGTGGGCCGCGCACCAGAGGGTCCTAGGAGGTGTCTCGTGAGCGTCTCGCATGTGGCGAGGCTGTCGGCGCGAGCGGACCGAGTCACGGATTCCGCCGTGCGCGGTGGACGGCGGCGACAGTTGCCCGGCGGTGGACGGCCGGCAGGCTCAGTCTGGTTCTGACGTCGACGTCCTTACAGACATCGGGTCGGGGGTCCCTGGGGCCTGGGGACCCCGGCGAGCACGGGTTCGGAACCCCTGCTCGCGTCGGGTAAGATCTGAACTGCGACACGTGGGCCATGGTGCCCGCGCGTCGACATCGCGTGCCATGCGCGAGGCGCTCACGAGCGTCTCGTCGTCCCCGCCCTCGACGGTCCGGGCTCCTCGGAGCCCGGCGTGGGTCGGACGTGGCACCAGGGGCACGGCCTACCTGGTCCGTGCCGACAACCGAGAGATGCGATCCCGGGACCAGCGAGAGCTGCGCGGGTCGCACGAGAGATGCACGGCGCCGGGTGGGTCCTGGGCCGTGCGTGAAAGGACGTGCCATGGCCGTCGTGACCATGCGCCAGCTCCTCGAGAGCGGTGTCCACTTCGGACATCAGACCCGCCGTTGGAACCCGAAGATGAAGCGGTTCATCTTCACGGAGCGCAACGGCATCTACATCGTCGACCTGCAGCAGTCGCTGTCGTACATCGACCGCGCCTACGAGTTCGTCAAGGAGACGGTCGCCCACGGCGGGACGATCCTCTTCGTCGGCACCAAGCGCCAGGCGCAGGAGCCCGTCGCCGAGCAGGCCGCTCGCGTCGGGATGCCCTACGTGAACCACCGCTGGCTCGGTGGCATGCTCACCAACTTCACCACGGTGCACAAGCGTCTCCAGCGGATGAAGGAGCTCGAGGAGATCGACTTCGACGACGTCGCCGCGTCGGGCCTGACGAAGAAGGAGCTCCTCGTCCTGCGCCGCGAGAAGGACAAGCTCACGCGCACCCTGGGCGGCATCCGCGACATGGCGAAGGTCCCCTCCGCCGTGTGGATCGTCGACACCAACAAGGAGCACCTCGCCGTCGACGAGGCGCACAAGCTCAACATCCCGATCGTCGCGATCCTCGACACCAACTGCGACCCGGACGACGTCGACTACAAGATCCCCGGCAACGACGACGCGATCCGCGCCGTCACGCTGCTCACCCGCGTGATCGCGGACGCGGCGGCCGAGGGCCTCATGCAGCGTCACTCGGGTAAGAAGAGCGACGAGCAGGGCACCGACGAGGCGGCAGAGCCCCTCGCCGAGTGGGAGCGCGAGCTCCTGACGGGCGCCGAGGACGCGAAGACCGCCGAGGCTCCGGCCAAGGCTGCTGACGCCCCGGCCGCCGAGGAGAAGGCCGCTGAGGCTCCGGCCGCGGAGGCGCCTGCTGCTGAGGCACCTGCCGAGTCCGCTGAGGCCCCCGCTGCCGAGGCCACCGAGGCGCCCGCCGCCGAGGAGAAGGCTGCGGAGCCCACCGAGGCGCCTGCCGCCGAGGCGACCGACTCCAAGTGAGCGAACGGTGTCCCGGGTCGGCTCAACCGGCCCGGGACGCCGGCGCCCAGCGCTGCGGGTCCTCCCGCAGCGCCCTCGACCTGCCCAGACCTTCCCGACGCCGCGCCGCCCCGAGGGCCGCGCCGGGCTCGGACCGACCATCATCGAAGTGAGGAAGCAGACATGGCGAACTACACCGCTGCTGACATCAAGGCGCTCCGCGAGCGCACCGGCGCCGGCATGCTCGACGTCAAGAAGGCGCTCGACGAGGCCGACGGCAACGCCGACAAGGCGCTCGAGATCATCCGCGTCAAGGGTCTCAAGGGGGTGGCGAAGCGCGAGGGCAACACCACGTCCGAGGGTCTCGTCGCCGTCCAGATCGACGACGTCGACGGCGGCCAGGTGGCCACCGTCGTCGAGGTGAACTCCGAGACCGACTTCGTCGCCAAGAACGACACGTTCATCGGCTTCGCGAACGACGTCCTCGCGGCCGTCGCCGCCGCGGGTGCCACCGACCTCGAGTCGGCGCTCGCGGCCCCGCTCGCCGAGGGCACCGTGCAGGACGCCGTCAACGGGGCTGCGGCCACGATGGGCGAGAAGATCGTCCTGCGTCGCGTCGCGCGCCTCGAGGGCGAGAAGGTCACGGCGTACCTGCACCGGACCGCCAAGGACCTCCCGCCGTCGATCGCCGCGGTCGTCGTCACCGACGCCGCCGGCGAGTCCGTCGCCAAGGACGTCGCGCAGCACATCGCCGCGATGTCGCCCGAGTTCCTCGCGCGCGAGGACGTCCCGGCCGAGACGGTCGAGAACGAGCGACGCATCGCCGAGGAGACCTCGCGCAACGAGGGCAAGCCCGAGGCCGCGCTCCCGAAGATCGTCGAGGGTCGCCTCAACGGGTTCTACAAGTCGGCCGTGCTCCTGGAGCAGCCGCTCGCGAAGGACCCGAAGACCACGGTCGCGGCGCACCTCAAGGGCGCGAACGGCTCGATGAGCTCGTTCGTCCGCTTCCGCGTCGGTTCCTGATCGGTCGCGTCGGCCCGGCCTGCCCTGTGCAGGCCGGGCCGACGCGCGCCGGCCCGACCGGCACGGATCTTCGTCCGGCCGGTCGCGGCGGTACGGTGGACCGGACGGTGAACCGCGCAGCGGCAGGCGGGTCCCCGCTGCCGACCGGTCGGCAGGATCGGCGACGGCTCAGGCTCGGCCCGCAAGTTTTCACGACGACGAAGGACGGTGTGGCGCAGGGTGGTCGGTACGGAATCGGGCCCGCGGAGGGTCCTGCTCAAGCTGTCCGGAGAGACGTTCGGCGGAGGCGAGATCGGCCTCGCGACCGACGTCGTCCGCTCTGCCGCGCAGGAGATCTCGGTCGCTGTGCGCGAGGGCGTGCAGGTCGCGATCGTCGTCGGCGGTGGTAACTTCTTCCGGGGCGCCGAGCTGTCGCAGAACGGGATGGACCGTGCGCGTGCCGACTACATGGGCATGCTCGGCACGGTGATGAACTGCCTCGCGCTCCAGGACTTCCTGGAGCAGTCCGGGACCGACACCCGCGTGCAGACCGCGATCGCCATGGGTCAGGTCGCCGAGCCGTACATCCCGCTCAAGGCGATCCGTCACCTCGAGAAGGGCCGTGTCGTGATCTTCGGCGCCGGCGCCGGGATGCCCTATTTCTCGACGGACACGGTCTCGGTGCAGCGCGCCCTCGAGGTCCACTGCGACGAGGTGCTCATGGGCAAGAACGGTGTCGACGGCGTCTACACGGCGGACCCGCGCAAGGACCCGTCGGCGACGAAGCTCGACCACCTCACGTACACGCGCGCGCTCGTCGAGGACCTCGGCGTCATGGACGCGACGGCTCTCAGCCTCTGCCGTGACAACGACGTGCGCATGCGGGTGTTCGGGATGAACGAGCCGGGCAACGTCACCCGCGCCCTCCGTGGCGAGGAGATCGGCACGTCGGTCACCGCGCGGTGACCGGCCCGTGGCACGGTGTGACCACCCGTAGTCGAACGACCAGCAGGACCAGGACGACCCCAGACCGGCGCACCGCGCACCGGCCCGACGCACGCACGAAGGAGCACAGGTGATCGACGAGACACTCCTCGAGGCCGAGGAGAAGATGGACAAGGCCGTCGAGGTCGCCAAGGACGACTTCGCGACGATCCGCACGGGCCGTGCCAACCCCGCGATGTTCTCGAAGATCACCGTGGACTACTACGGCGCGCCGACGCCCCTGCAGCAGCTCGCGTCGTTCTCGACGCCTGAGGCCCGCACACTGATCGTCTCGCCGTTCGACAAGTCGGCGATGGCCGGCATCGAGAAGGCGATCAGGGACTCGGACCTGGGCGTGAACCCGACGAACGACGGCAACATCATCCGCGTCTCGCTCCCGGCGCTGACCGAGGAGCGTCGTCGCGAGTACGTGAAGCTCGCCAAGACCAAGGCGGAGGACGCCCGGGTCTCGATCCGCAACGTCCGGCGCCGGGCGAAGGAAGAGCTCGACCGCATCGTCAAGGACGGCGAGGCCGGCGAGGACGAGGGCGCGCGCGCCGAGAAGGAGCTCGAGGCCCTGACCAAGGGGCACGTGGAGGCGATCGACCACGTGCTCGCCGGCAAGGAGAGCGAGCTGCTCGAGGTCTGATGACAGCCGATCCGCTGTCCGAGCCGCCGGCCCGGGCGTCCCGTGCGGGCCGGAACCTGCCCGTCGCGGTGGGGATCGGCCTGCTCCTCCTCCTTGTCGTCGGCGCCTCGCTGGGCTACCGCCCCGAGCCGTTCGTCGGGCTCGCCGCGGTGGCGGTCGGCGGTGCGCTCTGGGAGATCCGGCAGGCGTTCACCCGGCGCGAGGTCCGGGTCCCGATCGTGCCGCTGGTCGTCGGGAGCACGGGGATCCTCGTGTCCGCGTTCGTCTCGGGTCCCGAGGCGCTCATGGTGGCGTTCCTCCTGACGGTCGCCGGGTGCGTCGTCTGGCGTCTCGTCGACGGTGGGGGACCTGCCGCGGTGCGGGACGCCGCGGCGACGACCTTCGCGGTCGCCTACCTGCCGTTCCTGGCGGGCTTCGTCATGCTGATGCTCGCGCAGGACGACGGGCGCATGCGTGTCCTGCTCTTCATCCTGCTCGCCGTCGCGAACGACGTGGGCGGGTACGTGGCGGGCGTGCTGTTCGGTCGGCACCCGCTCGCGCCGACGGTCAGCCCGAAGAAGAGCTGGGAGGGTCTCGCCGGATCGTTCGTCCTGGCCACGGCCGTGGGCGTGGTCGGTGTCGTGTGGGGCCTCGGGGCCGACCCGTGGCTCGGCATCGCCCTCGGGATCCTGGCGCCGCTGACCGCGACGGTCGGCGACCTCGCGGAGTCGCTCCTGAAGCGGGACCTCGAGCTCAAGGACATGGGCTCGCTCCTTCCCGGCCACGGCGGCATCCTGGACCGCATCGACTCGATGCTGCTCACGGCGCCGTTCGTCTACCTCATGCTCACCGTCGCCCTCTGAGGGCGACGTCACGTCGGACCGGAGGTCCAGCCATGGTCGATCGAAACGTCAGCACAGCCCCCGGTCCGCGCCGCGAACCGACAGACCTCGGTCGACCCTCGGTGCGGCCGGGGGACGAGACCGCGCCGATGCCGCTGTCGTTCACCGCGAAGCGGCGGGGCAAGCCGCCGCGCCACTTCGCGGACCTCGCGCCCGAGGAGGTCCGGGAGGTCGTGGAGGCGCTCGGCGAGAAGCCGTACCGGGCGAAGCAGCTCGCGACCCACTACTACGCGCACCTGACGCGCGACCCCGAGGGCATGACCGACCTGCCGGCGGCGACCAGGGACGTGCTGGCCGAGAACCTGTTCCCGCAGCTCCTGACGGCGGCCCGCACGATGGAGGCGGACGGCGGGACGACCGTCAAGACGCTCTGGCACCTGTTCGACGCCGCGAAGGTGGAGTCGGTGCTGATGCGCTACCCGCGCCGAACCACCCTCTGCGTGTCGAGCCAGGCCGGCTGCGGCATGGCGTGCCCGTTCTGCGCGACCGGCCAGCTCGGGCTGACGCGCAACCTCTCGACGGCAGAGATCGTCGAGCAGGTGCGGTCGGCGTCGAAGTCGCTCGCGGACGGGGACATCCCCGGGGGCCCGACGCGCCTGAACAACCTCGTCTTCATGGGGATGGGCGAGCCGCTCGCCAACTACAAGGCCGTGATCGGCACGGTGCGGCGGCTCGTCGCCCCTGCCCCGGACGGCTTCGGCATGTCCGCGCGCAACGTCACGGTCTCGACGGTCGGCCTGGTGCCGGCGATGCGCAAGCTCACGGCCGAGGGGATCCCGGTCACGCTCGCGCTCTCGCTGCACGCCCCCGACGACGAGCTGCGCAGCGAGCTCGTGCCGGTGAACACGAAGTGGTCGGTCGACGAGGCGCTGGACGCGGCCCGCGAGTACTTCGAGGCGACCGGTCGGCGCGTGAGCATCGAGTACGCGCTGATCAAGGACATGAACGACCACGCGTGGCGTGCCGACCTGCTCGGCGAGAAGCTCAACGCTCGCGGCAAGGGCTGGGTGCACGTCAACCCGATCCCGCTGAACCCGACGCCCGGGTCGATCTGGACGGCGAGCGACCGGGACGTGGAGGACGAGTTCGTGGCACGATTGCGCGCGCACGGGACCCCGACGACGGTGCGGGACACCCGAGGGAGCGACATCGACGGGGCCTGTGGCCAGCTCGCGGCCGAGGAGGACGAGTGAGTACGAGTCTGTTCAGCACGACGAAGCGCGGCCAGGGGTACGAGCCCGACGAGGTCGACGAGTTCTTCGACCGCGCCCGTGCGCTGTACGAGGGGCGTGAGGAGCGCTCGCTGACCAGCACCGAGATCCAGAACTCCACGTTCGGTCTGGTGCGGGGCGGGTACAACACGCACGAGGTCGACGAGGCCCTGGACCGCCTGGAGGGCGCGTTCATCGCACGCCAGCGCACGGCCTACGTCGCGGCGCACGGCCAGCAGGCGTGGCTGGAGGCCCTCGCCGAACGCGCGCGGACGCTCTACCCCCGGCTGGGACGCCCGGACGGCGAGAAGTTCGCGCCTGCCGAGCGCGGCGAGCCCGCCTACGACACGGACGACGTGGACGACCTCTGCGACCGGCTCGTGGACTACTTCGACAGCCAGGTGCCGCTCACGACGCGGGAGATCCGGGACACGGTGTTCCGTCGGCGCCGTGGTGGCTCCGGCTACGCCGAGGGCCCGGTCGACGCGTTCTTCGCCCGCGCCGTCGAGGTGCTGCTCGGGGTGGAGTGACCCGTGCGGACCGTCACGCTCCTGGGGTCCACCGGCTCGATCGGTGTGCAGGCGGTCGACGTGCTGGAGAGGCACGCTGACCGGTTCCGGGTCGAGGCGCTCGCCTCGGGTGGGTCGGACGTCGTCGCGCTCGCCGCGCAGGCAGCATCCCTGGGTGCGGCGCGGGTCGGGGTCGCCGACGCGTCGAGGGTCGGTGCCCTCCGGGACGCGCTCGTCGAGCGCCTCGGGTCCGCGGCGGCTGCCGCGGTCGAGATCGTCGCAGGTCCCGATGCCGCGAGCGAGCTCGCGGGGGCCGGCAGCGACGTCGTCCTCAACGGGGTGACCGGGTCGATCGGGCTCGGTCCCACCCTCGCCGCGCTGCGCGGCGGCTCGACGCTCGCGCTGGCGAACAAGGAGTCCCTGGTCGTGGGTGGCGCGCTCGTGCGCGCGCACCTGCAACGGCCCGACCAGATCGTGCCCGTCGACTCGGAGCACTCGGCCATCGCGCAGGCGCTGCGCGGGGGCTCCCGGTCCGAGGTTCGCAGGCTCGTCCTGACGGCGTCCGGCGGCCCGTTCCGCGGCTGGCCGGCCGAGGCGGTGCGTGCCGCGACGCCCGAGCAGGCTCTCGCCCACCCCACGTGGTCGATGGGCCCGGTCGTGACGGTCAACTCCGCGAGCCTGATGAACAAGGGCCTCGAGCTGATCGAGGCGCACCTGCTGTTCGACGTCCCGGCGCCCGACATCACCGTCGTGGTGCACCCGCAGTCGGTCGTCCACTCGATGGTCGAGTTCGTGGACGGCTCGACGCTCGCCCAGGCTTCGCCCCCCGACATGCGGCTGCCGATCGCGCTCGGTCTCGGCTGGCCCGACCGGCTGGACCCCGTCGTCCCGGGGTGCGACTGGTCGCAGGCCTCGGCCTGGACGTTCGAACCGCTCGACGAGTCCGTGTTCCCCGCGGTGCGGATGGCCCGGGACGCCCTGGCCGCGTCGGCGACGCACCCGGCCGTCTACAACGCGGCGAACGAGGAGTGCGTCGCGGCGTTCCTGGATCGCCGGGTCGGCTTCGGGGACGTCGTGGCGACGGTGGAGACGGTGCTGGGCGAGCACGAGGGCGTCGCCGCCGACGCGCTCACCCTCGACACTCTCGCCGAGGTGGAGGCCTGGGCCAGGGCCCGGGCTCGCTCCCTGCTCGCACGCAACTGAACGGCGTACCCTGCCTGGTGGCGCGGGTGACCCCGGTCGCCGCGGAGGTCCCGCGGCTTCGCCGGAGCGAGAGGCGGTTCCGTGGAGATCGTGATCGGCATCGTCGTCGTGGTCGTCGGGCTGCTCGTGTCCATCGCGCTGCACGAGGTCGGGCACATGGTGCCCGCCAAGAAGTTCGGGGTGCGCGTCAGCCAGTACATGGTCGGGTTCGGTCCGACGCTCTGGTCGCGGACCCGCGGCGAGACCGAGTACGGGCTCAAGGCGATCCCGCTGGGCGGGTACGTGCGCCTCGTCGGCATGTACCCACCCGCAGC
Source organism: Paraoerskovia sediminicola (assembly GCF_030296575.1). Classification (GTDB taxonomy): domain Bacteria; phylum Actinomycetota; class Actinomycetes; order Actinomycetales; family Cellulomonadaceae; genus Paraoerskovia; species Paraoerskovia sediminicola. Next base: position 3,366,488 of record NZ_AP027729.1, on the reverse strand, counting down.
GACGGCGGACCGGCGCACCGTCTCGGCCGGGACCCGCCCCGGGGAGGCGGACGTCGCGGACGGCCCCGAGCCGATCGGTCCTGACGGACCCGGTGCCGCGTCGTACGAGAAGGGCTTCTTCAAGCAGCTGGTCGGCGACGCCCGTGACGCGAGCAACGCCGAGATCCTGCCGGGCGAGGAGCACCGCGCGTTCTACAACCTCTCGGCACCCAAGAAGGTCGTCGTGATGCTGGGCGGGCCGGTGATGAACCTCGTGATCGCTGCGGTCCTGCTGCTCGTCGTGCTCGTGGGGATCGGGGTGCCCACGACGAGCACGACGGTCTCCGCGGTCGTCCCGTGCGTGGCGGCCTCGAGCGCGACCTCCCAGGTCGAGGAGTGCACCGCGACCGACCCGCAGTCACCGGCCGCGGCCGCGGGTCTCGAGCCGGGGGACGAGGTCGTCGCGATCGGTGGGACGGCGGTCACCGGCTGGGACCAGATGGTCGGCCTGATCGACGACGCCGCGGGCGAGCCGACCACGATGACCGTCGTCCGCGACGGGGTCAGCACGGACCTGCAGGTCACCCCGGCCCCGGTCGAGCGCCAGGTGGTGGGGGACGACGGCGCACCCGTCGTGGACGACGCGGGCGAGCCGGTGACGCGGCCCGGCGGGTACGTCGGGTTCGCGCCGACGTCCGAGCTCGAGTCCCAGCCGGTCTCCGAGGTCCCCGGGTACCTCTGGGAGCAGGTGAGCGCGACCGCGGGCGTCGTGGTCACGCTCCCCGCGCGGGTCGTCGACGTGGCGCAGGCGGCGTTCGGCGGGCAGGACCGCGACACGACCTCGGTGATGGGACCGGTCGGCGTGGGGCGCGTCGCCGTCGAGGTCGCGGAGGCCGACACGACCGTCGTCAACCGCGTCGCCGTGCTCCTGTCCCTCCTCGCGTCGCTGAACGTCGCGCTGTTCGTCTTCAACTTGATCCCGCTGCTGCCGCTCGACGGCGGGCACGTGGTCAACGCGCTCTACGAAGGTGCGCGACGCCAGATCGCCCGGGTGCGCGGGCGTCCGAGGCCGGGGCCGGCCGACGTCGCCCGGATGATGCCGGTCGCCTACGTCATGTTCGTGGCGCTGGTCGGGGTGGGGGCGCTGCTGGTCTACGCCGACATCGTCGCGCCCGTCACCCTCGGCTGACGCCCCGGCCGCGCCAGGTCGCCCGGCTGCTGTGCCGAGGGGTGATACTGGACAGGTGAGCTCACCGATCAGTCTCGGCATGCCCGACGCACCCCCGCCCGTGCTCGCTCCCCGACGCAGGACGCGCAAGATCCGCGTCGGCTCGGTCGACGTCGGCGGCGACGCCCCCGTGAGCGTCCAGTCGATGACGACGACCCCCACGAGCGACATCAACGCGACGCTCCAGCAGATCGCGGAGCTGACGGCGGCCGGGTGCGACATCGTGCGGGTCGCGGTCCCGACGCAGGACGACGCCGACGCGCTGCCGGCGATCGCGACCAAGTCACAGATCCCGGTGATCGCCGACATCCACTTCCAGCCGAAGTACGTGTTCGCCGCCATCGACGCCGGGTGCGCGGCGGTCCGGGTCAACCCGGGCAACATCCGCAAGTTCGACGACCAGGTGAAGGAGATCGCCCGCGCGGCGTCCGACGCCGGGACCTCGCTCCGTATCGGCGTCAACGCCGGGTCCCTCGACCGTCGACTCCTCGAGAAGTACGGGAAGGCGACCCCCGAGGCACTCGTGGAGTCGGCCGTGTGGGAGGCCTCCCTCTTCGAGGAGCACGACTTCCACGACTTCAAGATCTCGGTCAAGCACAACGACCCGGTCGTGATGGTGCGCGCCTACGAGCTGCTCTCCCAGGCCGGGGACTGGCCGCTGCACCTCGGCGTCACCGAGGCGGGGCCGGCGTTCCAGGGCACGATCAAGTCGGCCACGGCGTTCGGCGCGCTCCTGAGCCAGGGGATCGGCGACACGATCCGGGTGTCCCTCTCCGCGCCGCCGGTCGAGGAGGTCAAGGTCGGCATCCAGATCCTCCAGTCCCTCAACCTGCGCCCCCGCAAGCTCGAGATCGTGTCGTGCCCGTCCTGCGGGCGCGCGCAGGTCGACGTCTACACGCTCGCCGAGAAGGTCACGGCCGGCCTCGAGGGCATGGAGGTCCCGCTGCGGGTCGCCGTCATGGGCTGCGTCGTCAACGGCCCGGGCGAGGCGCGCGAGGCCGACCTCGGTGTGGCCTCCGGGAACGGCAAGGGGCAGATCTTCGTCAAGGGTGAGGTCGTCAAGACGGTCCCCGAGGCGATGATCGTCGAGACCCTCATCGAGGAGGCGATGCGCATCGCCGACACCATGGAGCCGGAGGAGGGCGCGTCGACGGGCTCGCCGACGGTCAGTGTCGGATGACCCGTCGGAGGTCCGGTCGCACGTGCCGCCGGACGACCTGCCCGACGACCGGTCGCCCGTGCCGCCGGACGAGAGCCGTCTGACGCCATGACCTCGGTCATCGGTCTGCGCCGCGGCCCCAAGGGCGCTCCGCGGGCACGGTCCCTGGGCGACCGGGACGTCGCGGAGGCGCTCGCGGTGTGCGCCACGGACCCGGTGGGTTCTGCGCTGGCCGCCGCGCGCCTCGTCCAGGCGACACGGACCGGGCTGCGCTCGACGGGCGGTGTCGCGTGGGGATACCCCGAGACAGGCCCCCTCGAGGCGGTCTGCTGGGCCGGCGCGAACATCGTGCCCGTGGTCCCGGCAGCCGCGGACCGGGACGCGGCGCTCGCGGCCTTCGCTTCCGCCGCCGAGCGGCACGGGCGCCGCAGCTCGTCCATCGTGGGCGACCGCGACGCGGTCCTCGCGCTGTGGGCCCTGCTGCGCCGGGCGTGGCCCGAGGCCCGAGAGGTCCGCGACGACCAGCCGTCGCTGGCGATCGGTCACGACCCCGTGCTCGCGGCCGACCCGGCGGTCCGACGCGCGACGCCCGACGAGTTCTCGGTCGTCCTGCCCGCCTGCGTGCGCATGTTCGTCGAGGAGGTCGGATACTCGCCGGTCTCCGGTGGCGGTCGCGCCTACGAGGACCGGGTGCGCAGTCTGATCGCCGAGGGCCGGTCGTTCGTCCGTCGGGGTACAGGTGACGGCGCGGCGCCGATCGAGTTCAAGGCCGAGCTCGGTGCGGTGACACCGCACGTCGCCCAGGTCCAGGGGGTGTGGGTCGACCCGCGGCTGCGCGGCCGGGGGCTCGCTGCCCACGGCATGGCCGCCGTCGTCCGCCTCACCAGGGCCCAGGTGGCACCGGTCGTGTCCCTCTACGTCAACCGGTACAACGAGCGCGCGCTCCGCGCGTACGAGCGGGCAGGGTTCGAGCAGGTGGGGACCTGCGCGACGGTCCTGTTCTGACCGGCTCCGCTGCGGCGTCCGGCACGGCGACGTGAGACCGTGCCCGCAGCGGCGACGTCCACCGGACCAGCGCCGTCGGCCGTCCCGGGCCGACGGACGGCGGACCGTCACGAACGACACGACACCAGACGGAGGAACCCCAGCATGAAGGCGCTGTACAAGGCCGGTCCCGGACCCGGTCTGGAGCTCGTGGACCGGCCCGAGCCCGAGGCCGGGCCGCTCGACGTCAAGATCCGCGTGCTGCGCACCGGGATCTGCGGCACGGACCTGCACATCGAGCGGTGGGACGACTGGGCGGCCTCGGCCGTCCGGACCCCGCTGGTCCCGGGCCACGAGTTCTTCGGCGAGGTCGTCGAGGTGGGCGAGGGCGTCCACGACGTCGCGGTCGGCGACCGGGTGTCGGGCGAGGGCCACATCGTGTGCGGCACGTGCCGCAACTGCCGCGCCGGTCGCCGGCAGATGTGCATCCGGACGCAGGGCCTCGGTCTGCACCGCGACGGCGCCTTCGCCGAGTACCTGGTGCTGCCGGCGACGAACGTGTGGGTCCACCATGCCGACGTCGACCCCGAGGTCGGGGCCCTCTTCGATCCTCTCGGCAACGCCGTCCACACGGCGCTCGCGTTCCCCGTGGTCGGCGAGGACGTGCTCGTCACCGGCTGCGGGCCGATCGGGCTCATGGCGATCGCGGTCGCCCGGCACGTGGGCGCGAGGTTCGTCGTCGGGACCGACGTGAGCCCCGAGCGGCTCGCGCTCGCGGAGCGGATGGGCGCCGACGCGACGGTCGACGTACGCACCGCGCAGATCGCCGACGCCCAGCGGTCGCTGGGCATGCGCGAGGGGTTCGACGTCTGCCTCGAGATGAGCGGCGCCCCCTCGGCGCTGCCCGAGGCCGTGGCGAACCTCAACCACGGCGGCCGCGTCGCGATGCTGGGGCTGCCCACCGGCCCGATCGACGTGGACTGGGGCGTGGTGGTCACGCACATGCTGACGATCAAGGGAATCTACGGCAGGGAGATGTTCGAGACGTGGAACGCGATGAGTGCCATGCTCGAGACGAGCGAGCGGTTGCGCTCCTCGATCGCGACGATCGTCTCGGAACGGTTCCTCGCCTCGCAGTGGCAGGACGGGTTCGCGGCGGCCGCGTCGGCGACCGGCGGCAAGGTGGTCCTCGACTGGACGGAGTGGTGATGTACGCACGGTTCAAGGAGCACCTCGCGGGGCAGCTCGCCGAGATCGAGACGGCGGGGCTCACCAAGCATGAGCGGGGATCACCGGCGCCCAGGGCGCGGTGATCGAGACCGCCGGCGAGCAGGCGCTGAACTTCTGCGCCAACAACTACCTCGGTCTCGCCGACGACCCGCGGCTCGTGGCGGCGGCGCACGACGCGCTCGACACCTGGGGCTACGGGCTCGCGAGCGTGCGGTTCATCTGCGGCACCCAGGACCAGCACCTCGAGCTCGAGCAGCGCGTGTCGTCGTTCCTGCGCACCGAGTCGACGATCCTCTTCTCGTCGTGCTTCGACGCGAACGGCGGGGTCTTCGAGACGCTGTTCACGGCCGAGGACGCGATCATCTCGGACGCGCTCAACCACGCGTCGATCATCGACGGGATCCGGCTGTCGAAGGCGCGGCGCCTGCGCTACGCGAACCGGGACACGGCCGACCTCGAGGCCCAGCTGCAGGCCGCCGCGGACGCCCGCTTCCGGGTGATCGTGACCGACGGCATCTTCTCGATGGACGGCTACGTGGCGCCGCTGGCCGAGATCTGCGACCTCGCGGACCGCTACGACGCCCTCGTGCTCGTCGACGACTCCCACGCCGTCGGCATCATGGGGGAGCGGGGCAGCGGCACCCCCGAGGCGTGCGGGGTGGCCGACCGGGTCGACATCGTCACCGGGACGTTCGGCAAGGCGCTCGGCGGAGCCTCCGGGGGTTACGTGTCGGGTCGGCGGGAGATCGTGGACCTGCTGCGCCAGCGGGCGCGGCCGTACCTGTTCTCCAACACCCTGGCCCCGACGATCGTCGCCGGGACGCTCGCTGCGCTCGACCTCGTCGAGGGGTCGGCGGACCTGCGGGCGACGCTGCGTCGCAACGCCGAGCTGTTCAGGACGCGCATGAGCCAGGAGGGCTTCGAGCTCCTGCCGGGGGAGCACCCGATCGTGCCCGTGATGTTCGGCGACGCCGCCCTGACGGCCCGCGTCGCCGACGCCATGCACCGCCGGGGCGTGTACGTGACGGCGTTCAGCTTCCCGGTCGTGCCGAGGGGCGCGGCGCGCATCAGGGTCCAGCTCTCCGCGGCGCACACCCCGGCGCAGGTGGAGGCGTGCGTGGCGGCGTTCGTCGCTGCGCGCGACGAGGTCGGCGCGTAGGAGCGTGACGGCGACCCGAGGGCTCCGTGACGGAGCGGTCGGTGACCGTGGCGCGGTGCGCGCCGCACGCCTACTTGAGCAGGCGTGACATCCGCCGGTCCGCGAGCGGCTTGCCGCCGGTCTGGCAGGTGGCGCAGTACTGCAGGCTCCGGTCCGCGAACGAGACCTCTCGGACGACGTCACCGCACTCCGGGCACGCCTCGCCGGTGCGGCCGTGCACCCGCATGCCGCGCCGCTTGGCGTCCTTGAGCTCGGCGGCCGGCCTGCCGGACGACGTGGCGACGGCTCCCGAGAGGACGTCGCGGACCGCCGTGTACAGGTGCCGGACGGCGTCCGCGTCACCCGCGTAGGTCCGGGTCAGCCGGAACGGGCTCGTCCGGGCGACGTGGAGGATCTCGTCCGAGTAGGCGTTGCCGATGCCCGCGATCGAGCCCTGGTCCCGCAGGAGCCCCTTGATCTGCTGGTTGTGCGCGCCGAGGAGCGTGCCGAGCACGTCGGCCGTGAACTCGTCCGAGAGCGGGTCGACGCCGAGCGACGCGACCTGGGGGACGTCGTCCGGCGACCGGACCACGTGGAGGGCGAGCCGTTTGCGGGTGCCCGCCTCCGTGATGTCGAAACCGGACCCGTCGTCGAGCCGCACGCGCAGGCCGAGGGACGGGCGACCGGCGCCGCCGCCACGGCCGCCCGCCGACGGCCGGACCGGTGTGGTGGGCAGGGCGTCGGACCAGCGGACCCACCCGCCGAGCGACAGGTGCCAGAGCAGGTGCAACGGCTCCGGGGCGGGCTCGAGCGCGAGATCCAGCCACTTGCCGTGCCGCGTCACGCCCCGGACGGCCCGGCCGGCGAGCGCCGTCAGGGGTGGGTCGTAGGTCTTGAGAGCGGCGATCGAGCCCAGCTCCGCCGACGCCACGGCACGACCGCGGGTGCGCTCGTCCAGGAATCGGGCGAGCGCCTCGACCTCGGGCAGCTCGGGCACGGTCCCATGCTGCCGCGCAGGTAGGGTGACCGCATGTCTTCTGCTCGCCTCTCCGCGGCCTCCAGGCTGCCTACGCTCCTGCGCATGTCCACCCTCTTCGTCCGCACGCTGCGGGAGGACCCGGCCGAGGCCGAGGTGGCGAGCCACAAGCTGCTCGTGCGTGCCGGGTACATCCGCCGGGCAGCACCCGGGATCTACACGTGGCTGCCGCTCGGGCTGCGCGTCCTCGCCAAGGTCGAGGCCGTCGTCCGCGAGGAGATGGCTGCCGCAGGCGGCCAGGAGGTGCACTTCCCGGCGCTGCTGCCGCGCGAGCCCTACGAGGCCACCGGGCGCTGGACCGAGTACGGCCCCAACATCTTCCGCCTCAAGGACCGCAAGGACGGCGACTACCTCCTCGCACCCACCCACGAGGAGATGTTCACGCTCCTGGTCAAGGACCTGTACTCGTCGTACAAGGACCTGCCGCTCACGCTCTTCCAGATCCAGACGAAGTACCGCGACGAGGCGCGCCCGCGCGCAGGGCTCATCCGGGGTCGCGAGTTCGTCATGAAGGACGCCTACTCGTTCGACGTCACCGACGAGGGGCTCGCCCGCTCGTACGAGAACCAGCGTGCCGCGTACCAGCGGATCTTCGACCGGCTCGGGCTCGAGTACGTCATCGTCGCGGCGACGTCGGGCGCGATGGGCGGCTCGCGCAGCGAGGAGTTCCTGACCCCGACCGCCATCGGCGAGGACACATTCGTCCGCTCCGCCGGCGGGTACACCGCGAACGTCGAGGCCGTCGTCACGCCGGCGCCGGACCCGGTGGCCTACGACGACGTCCCGGCGGCGCACGTCGAGGACACCCCCGACACCCCCACGATCGCGACCCTCGTCGACGCCGCGAACGCGGCGCACCCGCGGACGGACCGCGCGTGGACCGCGTCCGACACCCTGAAGAACGTCGTGCTCGCCCTGACGCACCCCACGGGGGAGCGGGAGATCGTCGTCGTCGGACTGCCGGGCGACCGCGAGGTCGACCTCAAGCGGGTCGCCGCGGCGTTCGAGCCGGCTGCGGTCGAGGCGGCGAACGAGGCCGACCTGAAGAGCCGTCCCGAGCTCGTCAAGGGCTACATCGGTCCGGGCGCGCTCGGTCCGAACGCGCGCCCGGAGGGCGTCGCTGCGGGCAAGGAGGGCGACACCGCCGTCCGGTACCTGCTCGACCCCCGCGTGGTGACGGGCACCCGGTGGATCACCGGGGCCGACGCCCACGGCAAGCACGTCTTCGACCTGGTCGCGGGCCGCGACTTCACGGCGGACGGGACCATCGAGGCCGCCGAGGTCCGCGCGGGCGACCCCGCACCGGACGGCTCGGGCCCCCTCGAGCTCGCCCGGGGCATCGAGATCGGCCACATCTTCGCGCTCGGCCGCAAGTACGCCCAGGCCCTGGACCTCACGGTGCTCGACGAGAACGGCAAGAAGGCCGTCGTCACGATGGGCTCGTACGGCATCGGGGTCACCCGCGTCATGGCGGCGCTCGCCGAGGCCAACCACGACGAGGTCGGGCTCGCCTGGCCCGCCCACGTGGCCCCCGCCCACGTTCACCTGATCGCGACCGGCAAGGACTCCGCCGTCTTCGACGAGGCCGAGCGCATCGCGCAGGCGCTGCGCGAGCAGGGCGTCGAGGTCCTGTACGACGACCGGCCCAAGGTGTCGCCGGGCGTGAAGTTCAAGGACGCCGAGATGCTCGGGGTGCCGCTCGTCGTCGTCGTCGGTCGTGGCCTGGCCGACGGCCTCGTCGAGGTCCGCCCTCGCGTGGGCGGCGCAGCGGACCAGGTGGCGGTCGAGGACGTCGTCGGTGACGTCGTGTCGCGGGTGGACGCGCTCCTGGGCTGAACCTCGGGGCGACCGACGTCAGTCGGCGGCGCGCTCGGGCATCCCCGGGAACGCTGCCGCCGGCGCGCCCCAGGCCTCGGCGGCGCGGGCGGACTCGGCGAGCAGGTCCACCAGCGTGGCCCGCTCGACCGCGGTGGCCTGCCCGACGAGGGTCGAGTAGGTCGCGGCGAGCGAGGACTCCAGGTCGATGCCCACCACTGCCGTGTCGTCGACGTTCGTCAGCCCGTACGCGACCTCACGGGGGTCCTGCGCCGTGCCCTCGACCTCGACGACCTCCGCCCACCGCTGGGCACGGGCGCGGTGGGTCGCTGCCAGGGCGACCGCTCGCTTGCGCGCAGCGCCCTCGTCACGCGCCGCGAGCACCTCGTAGGCGTACCCGCTCGCGTCCTCCGACGCGATCACCGTGTCGAGGTCGTTCGCCGCGACGCCCGGGGAGCGGACTCCGGGACCGCGGGTGTCGCGGGGACGATCGTGTCCGGGAGATCGTCGCCCGTGACGTCCACCAGGTCCTCGGCCGAGAGGATCTGCGACGTGGAGATCGAGGCGAGCAGCCGCGCGAGGGCGCCGTCCCCCGTGGAGTCGGCGCCCGCGCGCCCGCGCACCGACGCCCCGGCGAGCGCGTCGACGAGGTCTTCCGGGCCGAGCGGGCCGCTCGTCGCGCTCGACGACGGGACCACGGGCACGGACTGAGGGGCCTCGGGCAGGCCCGAGTCGTACGTCCCACCGAGCTGGACGGCGTGCTGGTCCGCGAAGTCCGCGATCTCCTCGAGGAGCGGCAGGAGCTTTTCCCCGGGGTCGTCGGCGGGCAGGTCCTCGGCGAGCGTGCGGGCGATCTGCTCGACCTCGAGCGCGTCGGCGACGGCCGAGGCGCGGATCACCTCGTGAGCGTCGGGCGACGGCTCCGAGGGCGGTGGGGAGTCCAGCCGGACCCCGCACGCGGAGAGCGCGACGGTGAGCAGAGTCACGCCGACGACGGCTGTGACGTTCGTCCTGGGGGGCATCGAGCCTGATCTTGTCATGCCGTACGGGTCGGAGTCGCTAGGCTGGGCCAGCACAACAACACACCGGTCGAGTCCCCGCCCGGTGGGCGCATCGGGCGACAGGAGAACGACCATGGTGAACCCCGTCGAGGGCGCGGTGCGGGTCGCGGTCGGCGACGCCGTGGCTGCTGCCGGGCTGTACCTCGAGGACGTCAGCGTCTCGCGTGCGGGGAGCCGGAGCGTCGTGCGGGTCACGGTCGACCTCCCGGAGGACGAGACCGGTGGCGTCGACCTCGACCGCGTCGCGGACGTCTCCCGCGCGGTCTCGGACGCGCTCGACGCCGCTGACGCGGTGCCCGGCCACTACACGCTCGAGGTCGGCACCCCGGGGACGTCCCGACCCCTGACCGAGCCTCGCCACTTCCGCCGCGCCCGCGGCCGGCTCGTGAAGATCGTCCTGCGGGACGGCGGCACGGTCCAGGGCCGGGTCCTCGACGCCGACGACACGGGCGTCGTGCTGGTCTGCCCGGACGTGACGGGGACCGAACGGCGGGTGCTGCTCGAGGACGTCGCGAAGGCGGCGGTCGAGGTCGAGCTCAAGCGCATGGCCGAGGCAGACCTCGGCGACGACGACGAGGAGGCCTGAACGATGGACATCGACATGAGTACGCTCCGGATGCTGGAGCGCGAGCGCGAGATCGGTCTCGACGTGCTCGTCGAGGCGATCGAGCAGGCGCTGCTCTCGGCCTACCAGCGGACCCCGTCCGCGCAGTCCCGCGCGCGGGTCGAGCTGGACCGGACCTCGGGGCACGTGACGGTCTGGGCCCGTGAGGTCGTCGCCGAGCCGGAGGTCGACGAGGACGGGTTCCGTCACCCCGCGGAGCTCGGGCCCGAGTTCGACGACACGCCCCAGGACTTCGGGCGCATCGCGACCGCCACGGCCCGCCAGGTGATCGTGCAGCGGCTGCGCGACGCCGAGGACGACCAGGTGCTCGGGCTGTTCCGCGGCAAGGAGGGCGAGGTCCTCGCCGGCGTCATCCAGCAGGGCCGCGACCCCCGGACCGTCCTCGTCGAGGTCGGCGGCGTGGAGGCCGTGCTGCCGGCGCACGAGCAGGTGCCGACGGAGAAGTACGTGCACGGGGAGCGGCTGCGTGCTCTCGTCCTGGAGGTCGCCCGCGGCCTCAAGGGGCCGCAGATCACCATGAGCCGCACGCACCCCAACCTCGTGCGCAAGCTCTTCGAGCTCGAGGTCCCCGAGATCGCCGACGGCTCCGTCGAGATCACCGCCATCGCCCGGGAGTCCGGGCACCGCACGAAGCTCGCGGTGCGGTCGACGGTCGCGGGCCTCAACGCCAAGGGCGCCTGCATCGGCCCGATGGGCGCGAGGGTCCGCGCGGTGATGGCGGAGCTGCACGGCGAGAAGATCGACATCGTCGACCACAGCGACGACCCCGCGCGGTTCGTCGCGCACGCGCTGTCGCCCGCGAAGGTGACATCGGTCACCGTGGTGGACCGGGACGCGCGCTCGGCACGGGTCGTCGTCCCCGACTACCAGCTGTCCCTCGCGATCGGCAAGGAGGGCCAGAACGCGCGGCTCGCGGCGAAGCTGACCGGCTGGCGCATCGACATCCACCCGGACGAGGGCGGCAGCGAGCCCGTCTCCAGCGCCGCGCCGACGGACGGTCGATGACGGCGGCCGAGGGGACGCGTTAGAGTGTACGGGAACGGGCCGCGAGCCCATGCCCACGACCATGCAGTTGGTGCTGCCCAGGCCTTGTCAGGTCCTGTGCGCACGTGCGTCGGGTGCCGAGCTCGCGACTCCAGGTCTGTACTGGTCCGGGTGGTCGTCGACTGCCCGGACGCTCACGAGGAGCCGACGCTCGTCGTGGACGACACGAGGTCGTCGCCAGGTCGCGGTGCGTGGATCCACGAGGATCCCGCGTGCCTCGAGCAGGCGCTGCGACGTCGGGCCCTGCAACGCGCGCTGCGCGTCCCCGCCAGGTCCGCCGTCGCGATCGCCCTCGTGGACATGGACAGCGCTAACGTCCGGTCGAACCCGACCGGGCGCACGGCGACCGAGCACCGCTCGGTCGCACCAGCACGACACGTCGACAAGGAAGCGGGTCAGAAGCCGATGGGCACCCGATGAGTACTCAGCGATGAGAACCCGGCACTAACGACGGTCCTCCCTGTCCGGGGCGGGCCGAGACAGGAGAGTTGTGGCAAAGGTCCGCGTATACGAGCTCGCGAAAGAGCTCGGTGTGGAGAGCAAGGCCCTGCTGGCCGAGCTGAAGGCAGAGGGCGAGTACGTCCGCTCCGCGTCGTCGACGCTCGAGTCGCCCGTGGTTCGCAAGATGCGGGACAGGCACCCGGCCAAGGCCGAGAGCACCGAGACGAAGTCTGCACCGACCCGGGCGAAGGCCCCGGCTGCTGCGTCGCCGAAGGCTCCCGGGTCACCGGCGAGCCCTGCGGCGCCGACCCCCGGCCCCCAGAAGCCCGCGGCGGCCCCGGCCGCCGAGACGCCGGCAGCACCTGCTGCACCGGCACCCGAGGCCGCGACGCCTGCACCTGCAGCGACGCCTGGCCCCCGGAAGCCCGCACCCCGCCCCGAGGCCGGAGCGGCGCGCGGCGCGCGTCCCGGTGCCCCGGCGCGCCCGGGCAACAACCCGTTCGCCCCGAGCCAGGGCATGCCGCGTCCGGGGCAGCGCCCCGAGCGTGCCGACCGGCCCGAGCGTTCGGACCGTTCCGAGCGTCCCGACCGCGGCGACCGCCCCGGTGGGCAGCCGCGTCCGGGCAACAACCCGTTCGCCCCGAGCCAGGGGATGCCCCGCCCGGGGCAGCGCCCCGAGCGTGCCGACCGCGGCGAGGCCGGCACGGGCGGTCCGCGCCCGGCGCCCCGCCCCGGTGGTGGCGCGCGCCCGAACCCCGGCATGATGCCGGGCAAGTCGAGCATCGGTCGTCCCGGTGACCGTCCCGCCCCCGGTGGGCGCGGCGGCGGTCGTGGCGGAGGCCCCGGTGGTGGCGGCGGCTTCGCCGGTCGCCCCGGTGGTGGCGGCGGCTTCGCCGGCCGCCCCGGCGGTCGTGGTGGTGCCGGTCGTGGTTCGACGCAGGGTGCCTTCGGGCGCGCCGGCGGTCGTCCCGTGCGGGGCCGCAAGTCGAAGCGGGCGAAGCGCCAGGAGTTCGAGCAGCAGCAGGCCCCGTCGGCCGGCGGCGTCCAGGTTCCCCGCGGCGACGGCTCGACCGTGCTGCGGCTGCGCCACGGTGCGTCGCTCAGCGACTTCGCCGACAAGATCGACGCGAACCCGGCCAGCCTGGTCACCGTGCTGTTCCACCTCGGTGAGATGGCGACGGCGACGCAGTCGCTCGACGAGGACACGTTCACGACCCTCGGCGAGGAGCTCGGCTACCGCATCGAGATGGTCTCGGCCGAGGAGGAGGACCGGGAGCTTCTCGGCGCCTTCTCGATCGACCTGGACGCGGAGCTCGAGGGCGAGGACGACGAGGACCGCATGCCGCGGCCTCCGGTCGTCACCGTCATGGGCCACGTCGACCACGGTAAGACGCGCCTGCTCGACGCGATCCGCTCTGCGGACGTCATCTCGGGCGAGGCCGGCGGCATCACGCAGCACATCGGTGCCTACCAGGTGCCGCACATGCACGAGGGCGTCGAGCGCGCTCTGACCTTCATCGACACCCCGGGTCACGAGGCGTTCACCGCCATGCGTGCACGTGGTGCAAAGGTCACCGACATCGCGATCCTCGTGGTCGCGGCGGACGACGGCGTGATGCCTCAGACGATCGAGGCGCTGAACCACGCCCAGTCGGCCGACGTGCCGATCGTCGTGGCGATCAACAAGGTCGACAAGGAGGGCGCGAACCCGGACAAGATCCGGCAGCAGCTCACCGAGTACAACCTGGTGGCCGAGGAGTACGGCGGCGACACGATGTTCGTCGAGGTCTCCGCGAAGCAGGGTCAGGGGATCGACAACCTCCTCGAGGCGGTCCTCCTCACGGCCGACGCAGCGCTCGAGCTCACCGCGAACCCCGACAAGGACGCTCGCGGTGTCGCGATCGAGGCCAATCTCGACAAGGGCCGCGGTGCGGTCGCGACCGTCCTCGTCCAGTCCGGGACGCTCTCGGTCGGCGACTCGATCGTCGCCGGCACGGCGTACGGCCGTGTCCGCGCGATGTTCGACGAGCACGGCGAGACCGTGACCGACGCGGGCCCGGCCCGTCCGGTCCTGGTCCTCGGTCTGACCTCGGTGCCGCGCGCCGGCGACACGTTCATCGTGGCGCCGGACGACCGCACGGCACGGCAGATCGCCGAGAAGCGTGAGGCCGCAGAGCGTGCCGCGACGCTGGCCAAGCGCCGCAAGCGGATCAGCCTCGAGGACTTCACGCAGGCGCTCGAGCAGGGCAAGGTCGAGACTCTCAACCTGGTCCTCAAGGGCGACGTGTCGGGTGCCGTCGAGGCGCTCGAGGACGCGCTGCTCAAGATCGACGTGGGCGACGAGGTCGACCTGCGGATCATCCACCGCGGAGTCGGTGCGATCACGCAGAACGACGTCAACCTCGCGACGGTCGACAACGCGATCATCCTCGGCTTCAACGTCAAGCCTGCGGAGCGTGTGGAGGCCCTCGCCGAGAAGGAGGGCGTCGACATCCGCTACTACTCGGTCATCTACCAGGCGATCGACGACGTGGAGGCATCGCTCACCGGGATGCTCAAGCCGGAGTACGAGGAGGTCGAGCTCGGCTCGGCCGAGATCCGCGAGATCTTCCGCTCCTCGAAGTTCGGGAACATCGCGGGGTCGATCGTCCGTTCGGGCGAGATCCGACGCAACACCAAGGCGCGCGTGCTGCGTGGCGGTGCGGTGATCGGGGACAACCTGACGGTCGAGTCGCTCAAGCGGTTCAAGGACGACGCCACGGAGGTCCGCGAGGGCTTCGAGTGCGGCATCGGCCTCGGGTCGTTCAACGACCTGGCGACCGGCGACACGATCCAGACGTTCGAGATGCGCGAGAAGCCGCGCAAGAAGTAAGTGGTCGGCTCGTCGAGCCGACCGGACCCGCCGTCCCTCCGCGTGAGGGGCGGCGGGTCCTCCTTCCGTCCAGAGAGGACCGGACATGGTCGACCACCCCCGGGCTCGCAAGCTCGCCGACCGCATCAAGGTGATCGTGGCCCAGATGCTCGACACCAGGATCAAGGACCCCCGGCTCGGTTTCGTCACCGTGACCGACGTCCGGGTCACCGGTGACCTGCAGAACGCCTCGATCTTCTACACCGTCTACGGTGACGACGACGCCCGCGCCGGGACGGCTGCCGCGCTCGAGAGCGCCAAGGGCCTGATCCGCTCCGAGGTCGGCAAGCAGACCGGCGTGCGGCTGACGCCGGCGCTCGAGTTCTTCCTCGACGCCGTCCCCGAGACCGCGGCCACGCTCGATGCGGCCCTGCTCGAGGCGCACCGTCGCGACGTCGAGCTGAAGGCTCTCCGCGAGAAGGCCACCTACGCCGGTGACGAGGACCCGTACCGCAAGCCCGCGGCGTCCGACGACGACGAGGACTGACGGCCGGTGTCCGGCGGCACGCCGACGGGTCCGCACGGCGGCCGCGCCCGTGGTGGCGGGGCCGGGTCCCCGCGACCCCCTCGGCGTCCGACCGCGGCCGACGGCCTGCTCGTCGTCGACAAGCCGCAGGGCTGGACGAGCCATGACGTCGTCGGGCGCGTGCGCGGGCTCGCCGGGACCCGGAAGGTGGGTCACGCGGGCACCCTGGACCCGATGGCGACGGGTGTCCTCGTGCTGGGGGTCGGGCGGGCCACCCGCCTGCTGACCTACGTGGTCGGTGCCGACAAGGACTACGACGCGACGATCCGGCTCGGCGTGGCCACGTCCACCGACGACGCCGAGGGCGAGACGCTCGCGGTCGTCGACGCCGGGGGAGTGCCGCGCGACGCGATCGACCGAGAGGTCGCCGCGCTGACCGGCGCGATCTCCCAGGTCCCGAGCGCCGTGAGCGCCATCAAGGTCGACGGACGTCGCGCCTACGCCCTGGCGCGCGCCGGCGAGGCGGTCGAGCTCGCCGCGCGACCGGTCGTGGTCTCCCGCTTCGAGGTCCGTGCCGTCCGCGAGGTCCACGAGGTCCGTGGTCCCGGTGCCGGGGAGGCCGGGCCGGACGGTGACGGTGTCACGGCGGTCGACCTCGACGTGTCGGTCACCGTGTCGTCGGGCACCTACGTCCGGGCGCTCGCCCGCGACCTCGGCGCCGCGCTGGGCGTCGGGGGCCACCTGACCGCGCTGCGCCGCACGAGGGTCGGTGGCTTCGCCCTGGACGCCGCCGCCGACCTCGAGCACTACCAGGCGCAGGCCGACGCCGACGGGACGCTGACCACCGTGCCGCTCGCCGACGCGGCTCGGGCGGTGTTCCCGGTGCGGGAGCTGACGGCGGACGAGGCCCGCGAGCTCGGCTTCGGTCGCCGCATCCAGCCGTCACGGTGGGCGCCCGCGGACCGGGGCGCAGGCAGCGCCGAGGTACCGGGGGCGCGGCTCCGGTGACCGCCGGGATCGGTCCCGACGGCAGGCTCGTCGCCCTGCTCGAGGACGAGAGCTTCCGGGGGTCGGACGTCGCCCGTCCGGTCATCGTCTTCGCCCCCGCCTGACCCGTGGTGCCGGTCTCTCGGTACCCGTGGCAGAGTTGTCGGGGCGCGAACGCCCGAACTGAACCAAGGAGTCATGTGTGAACCTGTGGACGGACCTCGATCAGGTCCCCTCGGGCTACGGTCCGTCGGTCGTGACGATCGGGAACTTCGACGGGGTCCATCGTGGTCATGGCGCCGTGCTGCGGCGGATCGTCGATCTCGCGCACGCTGCCGACGCCCGCGCCGTCGCCGTGACGTTCCACCCGCACCCGTCGAGGATCCACCGCCCGGACTCTGCGCCCGAGCTGATCACCGGGCTGGCCGACCGCACCAGGCTCCTGGCGGAGACCGGTCTCGACGCGACGCTGGTCGTCGAGTACACCCTCGAGTTCGCGAGGCAGACGCCGGAGGAGTTCGTCGTCGCCTACCTGTCCGGGGGACTCGGGGCGAGGACCGTCGTCGTCGGCCACGACGTGCGGTTCGGTCGCGACAACTCCGGTGACCTCTCGACGATGGTCGAGCTGGGCCGAGCCCACGGGTTCGACGTGGTCACGGTCGACGACGTCGGCCAGGAGGACCCGCCGGACGACGTGCCGGCCGGCCACCACCGCTGGTCGTCCACCTACGTCCGCGAGCTGCTGGCTGCCGGGCGCGTCCGCGACGCGACCGAGGTCCTGGGCCGCCACCACCGGGTCCGGGGGACCGTCGTGCACGGTGACGCCCGCGGCCGCGAGCTCGGGTTCCCGACTGCGAACCTCGGCGACGTCCAGGGCATGGTCCCGCAGGACGGCGTGTACGCGGGATGGGTCCTGCGCCCCGACCTTGTCGAGGCCGACCCGGGGAACATGGACGCGGTGCTGCCCGCAGCGATCTCCGTCGGGACCAACCCGACGTTCGACGGCGCGGAGCGCCGCGTCGAGGCGTACGTGCTGGACCGCACCGACCTCGACCTCTACGACGAGGAGATCGCGCTGGACCTCGTCGAGCACCTCCGGCCGACGGTCCGGTTCGACGGGATCGAGCCGCTCGTCGCCCAGATGCACGACGACGTCGAGCGCGCCCGGGAGATCCTGCTCCCGCCCGCGGGCCAGACCGCGCCGGACCAGCCGGACCTGCGATGAGCGCACGCCGGGGCGGACCCGCGAAGGCAGGTCCGGGCGCTCCGGTTACCGCGAGCGCTCCGGCGTCCACGGCTACGTCGGGTCCCCGGAAGCGACGCCCGAGCGTCCCCCCGGTGCTGGAGGCCACGAAGCTGGCGGTCGGTTATGCCGACGTCCCCGTGTGCGCGCCGGTCGACGTGCGGGTGCGGCCCGGCGAGATCCTGGCGATCGTCGGGCCGAACGGGAGCGGCAAGTCGACGCTGCTGCGGACGTTCCTCGGTCTGCTCGCCCCGATCACCGGTACGGTCCGGGCCTTCGGGCGGACGGTCGACGAGCGCGAGCGGGACTTCCGAGCACGGGTCGTCGGGGTGCTCGACGACGACGCGTTCTTCCCGGGCCTGACGGTCCGGGAGCACCTGGTCCTCACGGCGCGCGGGCACTCCGTGGCCGACGCCGGGCCGCTCACCGACGACGTGATGGGCCGGTTCGGTCTCACCGAGCTCGCCCGAGCGGTCCCGTCAGCCCTCTCCTCGGGCCAGCGCCGCAGGTTCCTGCTCGCCTCCGCCTTCGTCAGGCCCCGCGAGATCGTCCTCCTCGACGAGCCCGAGCAGCGGCTGGACACCCGTATGCGCGCGGAGCTCGGGCGCATGCTCGTCGCCGAGGCCGGCGAGGGTTCGGCGGTGGTCGTCGCGACCCACGACCCGGGTCTCGTCGCGTCGACGGGCGCACGAGGGCTCGTGGTCTCCGACGAGTCGTGCCGGGTCGTGGACAACGCCGGGGCGCTCGCGGTCCTCGCCGAGGAGCGCTGAGGGTGGGCGACGCGGAGCCGCTCCCCGCGGACACCGACGACGCCGAGAACGCCCAGGACGCCGAGAACGCCCAGGACGCCCAGGACGTCGAGGTCGGGACGCTCCCCGACGTCGGTCCTGAGCACCGGCTGCCCCGCCCGGTCGTGGACCCCGACGAGGCGTTCAGCGGGCGCGAGATCCGCAGGC
Source organism: Paraoerskovia sediminicola (assembly GCF_030296575.1). Classification (GTDB taxonomy): domain Bacteria; phylum Actinomycetota; class Actinomycetes; order Actinomycetales; family Cellulomonadaceae; genus Paraoerskovia; species Paraoerskovia sediminicola. The sequence goes on along the minus strand of NZ_AP027729.1, from coordinate 3,348,185 downwards.
TCACCGCGGCGGTGCTCGCGTCCCGCACGGGCGGAGGTCTCGGCCAGGTCCTGTCGGACCTGGCGTACATCGCGACGTCCGTCCTCATCAGCGCGGGCCTCGCCGTCGGCATCGCGAACGCGCTGCGGGACGTCGTGGACGCGCCGGCGGTCGAGGGCGCCGCGACGCTCGACCCCGAGACCGTGCGGCTGCTCGTCACCCTCGCCCTGGTGGCGGCGGGGCTCGGGCTCGCCGTGCGCCTCGGTCCGCTGGGAGTCTCCGCCGGGGGAGTGCGCTGGTGGGTCCCGATGCCGGTCGACCGACCGGGCCTCGTGCGCCCGACGCTCGTCCGCGCGCTGATCGCCGGCCCGCTGCTCGGGGCCGCCGGGTTCGTCCTGGTCGCCGTCGTGACGGGCACTGAGTGGTCCGCGGTCGGTGGGTCCGCCGCGCTCGGCGCCGCGGCGGGGCTCGTCGTCGTCGCTCTCGCGGGTCTGGCACAGCCTCACCCCGGGGTCGTCTCGGGGCTCGCCCGCACGAGCGACCTCGGGGTCGCGGCGGTGCCGGTGCTCGGGGTGGGCCTCGTGGTCGCCGGGGTCTCCACGGGTCGCGCCCTGGACCTCCCGCTGTGGGTCGACGGCCTCGTGGGCGTGGCCGGCGTCGGGCTGACGATCCTGTGGGCGTCTCGGCTCGACCGGCTGAGCTCCGCCGTCCTGCGCGCCCGGAGCGCGGTCGCCGACCAGGCGAGCGCCGGGGTCATGTCCCTCGACCTGCGCGCGCTCGGCCGGGCGATGCAGGGGTCGGTGCGGCTCCGCGTGCCGCGCAGGCCGAGGACCTTCGCCCGCGTCCGGGGGCCGGTGCAGGCGATCCTCACGGCCGACCTCACCCTCTTCGCGCGGTCGTCGTCGACGTGGGCGCAGGTGATCGGGCTCTCGGCGCTCGTGGTCGTCGCGCAGCAGATCCCGGCCCTGCGCGCCGGCGTCGGCCTCCTGCTCCTGCTCGTCGTCGTCGGCTACCGCGCCGCGACCGTCGGCGCCCAGGGCGCGCGGCACGCGGAGCAGAGCACGGAGCTGGACCGGATCGTCCCGCTGGGTGCGCGCGACGTGCGCAGGGTGCGCGCGGTGCTGCCGAGCCTGACGGCGCTGACGGTGACCCTCGCCATCGGGCTCCCGCTGACCTTCGCGTCCGGCGACCCCGGGTGGCTCGTGCTCGCGCTCGCGGGCGCCGTCACGTACGGGGCCGCCGCGATCCGCAACGCCTACCGCAAGCCGCCGGACTGGTCCGGCCCGCTCCTCGCCACCCCGGGCGGCGCGCTGCCGGCCGGCGCCTCGGCGGCGTTCACCAAGGGACCCGACGTCGCGGTGCTCTGCTCGGTGCCGTGGGCCGTCGCACTCCTGCTGGGCGCGCCCGCACCGGAGCTCGTCGTGGTCCAGCTCCTGCTGGCGTGGGTCGCGGTGCTCGTGGCGACCCGGGTCCCGGCTGAGCGCACCTGACGGCTGATACACTGGTAGAGCCGTCAGAACGGCCGCGGGAGCCGAAAGGCCAGCCGAAGAGCCCAGGGGACCAAGCCCTGGCGCGCCGCGCAACGATCACTACGAAGGAGAACCGTGCCGCTCGATTCTGCCACCAAGCAGCGCATCATGACCGAGTACGCGACCAGCGAGGGCGACACCGGTTCGCCCGAGGTCCAGATCGCGATGCTGTCGCAGCGCATCCTCGACCTCACCGAGCACCTCAAGGAGCACAAGCACGACCACCACAGCCGTCGTGGCCTGCTTCTCCTCGTCGGCCAGCGCCGTCGCCTCCTCGGGTACCTCCAGAAGGTCGACATCAACCGCTACCGCAGCCTCATCGAGCGCCTCGGTCTGCGTCGCTGACACGACACCCCCAGCCCGGTCCCTGCAGGGGCCGGGCTGGTCTGGTGTGATGGGATCGCCGCCCCGGCGGCACGCCCGGACCTGAGGTCCCGGCACCATCAGCACCACCGCACACCCAACCATCGCGCCCATCGAGACCATCGCCTGGTCCTCGGTAGTGGCTCACGGACCCTGTCCGCAGGACGCCGTGGACCTCGATCGAAGACCGACGACCGGTCGCCGGGCGCGCGAACAGACAGGAGGGCACCCATGGAGGGTCCCGAGATCCAGTTCGCCGAAGCCGAGATCGACAACGGCCGCTTCGGCACCCGCACCGTCCGCTTCGAGACGGGCCGCCTCGCCCAGCAGGCCGCCGGCTCCGCCGTCGCCTACCTCGACGGCGAGACCATGCTGCTGTCGGCCACCACGGTCGGCAAGCACCCCAAGGACCACTTCGACTTCTTCCCGCTGACGGTGGACGTCGAGGAGCGCATGTACGCCGCGGGACGCATCCCCGGCTCGTTCTTCCGTCGTGAGGGCCGCCCCTCGACCGAGGCGATCCTCGCGTGCCGTCTCATCGACCGCCCGCTGCGCCCGCTGTTCGTCAAGGGCGTCCGCAACGAGGTCCAGGTCGTCGTGACCGTCCTCGCCGCGCACCCGGACGACGCGTACGACACGCTCGCCATCAACGCGGCGTCGCTCTCGACGCAGCTCTCCGGCCTGCCGTTCTCCGGCCCGGCCGGTGCCGTGCGCATCGCGCTCATCGACGGCCAGTGGGTCGCGTTCCCGAAGTACAGCGACAAGGAGCGCGCCGTCTTCGACATGGTCGTCTCCGGCCGCATCGTCACGGACTCCCAGGGCAACCCCGACGTCGCGATCGCGATGATCGAGGCCGAGGCCACGGACAACTCGTGGAACCTCATCAAGGAGCAGGGCGTCGCCGCCCCGACCGAGTCCGTCGTCGCCGAGGGCATCGAGGCCGCGAAGCCGTTCATCCGCCAGCTCTGCGAGGCGCAGGCCGACCTCGCGGCGCGGGCCACGCGTCCGACCAAGGAGCTGCCGCTCTTCCCGGACTACCAGGACGACACCTACTCGGCCGTCGAGAACGCCGCCACCGCCCCCTGGGCGAGGCGCTCTCCATCGCCGACAAGCAGGACCGCGAGTCGCGCATCGACGCGATCAAGTCCGAGGTCGTCGAGTCCCTCGCCGGCTCGTTCGAGGGCCGCGAGAAGGAGCTCTCCGCCGCGTACCGCGCTGTGCAGAAGAAGCTCATCCGTCAGCGCATCCTCTCCGACGGCTTCCGCATCGACGGCCGTGGCCTCTCGGACATCCGCACCCTGGGTGCCGAGGTCGAGGTCCTGCCGCGCGTGCACGGCTCGGCGCTGTTCGAGCGCGGCGAGACCCAGATCATGGGTGTCACCACGCTGAACATGCTCCGCATGGAGCAGCAGATCGACTCGCTCGGCCCGGTGACGCGCAAGCGCTACATGCACAACTACAACTTCCCGCCCTACTCGACCGGTGAGACCGGCCGGGTCGGCAGCCCGAAGCGTCGCGAGATCGGGCACGGCGCCCTCGCCGAGCGCGCGCTCGTGCCGGTGCTGCCGTCGCGCGAGGAGTTCCCGTACGCGATCCGCCAGGTGTCCGAGGCCCTCGGCTCCAACGGCTCGACCTCGATGGGTTCCGTCTGCGCCTCGACGCTGTCGCTCCTCAACGCCGGAGTGCCGCTGCGCGCCCCGGTCGCGGGCATCGCGATGGGCCTCGTCTCCGACACCGTCGACGGTGAGACCCGCTACGCGGCCCTCACCGACATCCTCGGTGCGGAGGACGCGTTCGGCGACATGGACTTCAAGGTCGCCGGTACCCGTGAGTTCGTCACGGCCATCCAGCTCGACACCAAGCTCGACGGCATCCCGGCCTCGGTGCTCGGTGGCGCGCTCACCCAGGCCCGCGACGCGCGCCTGACGATCCTCGACGTCCTCGCCGAGGCCATCGACGTGCCCGACGAGATGAGCCCCAACGCTCCTCGCGTCATCGCCGTCAAGGTCCCCGTGGACAAGATCGGCGAGGTCATCGGCCCGAAGGGCAAGATGATCAACCAGATCCAGGAGGAGACCGGCGCCGACATCTCGATCGAGGACGACGGCACCGTCTACATCGGCGCGACCGACGGCCCCTCGGCCGAGGCCGCACGGGCAGCGATCAACGCGATCGCCAACCCCCACGTCCCCGAGGTCGGCGAGCGCTTCGTCGGCACCGTGGTCAAGACGACCTCGTTCGGCGCGTTCGTCTCGCTCTCGCCGGGCAAGGACGGTCTGCTGCACATCAGCCAGATCCGCAAGCTCGTCGGTGGCAAGCGCGTCGAGAACGTGGACGACGTCCTCTCGATCGGCCAGAAGGTCCAGGTCGAGATCGGCGAGGTCGACCCGCGCGGCAAGCTCTCGCTGCACGCGGTGACCGAGGACTCGGACGACGCAGCCGAGGCGACCGACGCCTGAGGTGTCCTGGGACCTTCCGCTCGTCGCTGCCGGTGAGGCCGGCAGCGAGCTGACCGCCGGGCAGGACGGCGCGACCATCCGTCGCTCCGTCCTGCCCGGCGGTGTCCGTGTGCTCACCGAGTCGATGCCGGGCCTGCGCTCGGCGACGGTCGGTGCCTGGGTCGGCGTCGGTTCGCGCGACGAGACCCGTGGACACTTCGGCTCCACGCACTTCCTGGAGCACCTGCTCTTCAAGGGCACCCCGACGCGCTCGGCGATGGACATCGCCGAGGCGTTCGACGCCGTCGGCGGCGAGGCCAACGCGGCCACCGGCAAGGAGCACACGTGCTACTACGCGCGGGTGCTCGACGCCGACCTGCCGATGGCCGTCGACGTGATCACCGACATGGTCACCTCCGCGACGATCGACGCCGCCGAGCTCGAGACCGAGCGTGGCGTGATCCTCGAGGAGATCGCCATGAACGACGACGACCCCGGGGACGTCGTCCACGAGGAGTTCTCGACGGCCGTCCTGGGGGACACCCCGCTGGGCCGCCCGATCGGCGGCACGCCGGAGACGATCCGCGCCGTGCCGCGCGACGCGGTGTGGGAGCACTACCGCGAGCACTACCGGCCGGAGACCCTCGTGGTCGCCGCGGCCGGGGAGTCGACCACGACGCCCTGTGCGACCGCGTCGCCCAGGACCTCGTCGCCGGCGGCTGGGACCTCTCGTCGCCTCGCGTGCCGACCCCGCGCCGTCTGCCGGTCACCGAGCCGGGCGCATCGTCCGGCGCGCCCGACCGCCCGGCCGTCGAGCTGACGATCCACCGCGCGGTCGAGCAGGCGAACGTGATCATCGGTGGCACCGGCCTCGCGGCGACGGACGAGCGCCGCTTCGCGCTCTCCGTGCTCAACGGGGTCCTCGGCGGCAGCATGAGCTCGCGGCTCTTCCAGGAGATCCGTGAGCGTCGGGGACTGGCGTACTCGACCTACTCGTTCGCCTCGGGCTACGGGGAGACCGGCACCTTCGGCCTCTACGCCGGCTGCGCCCCGGCGCGGATCGACGAGGTCACCAAGCTGCTCGGCGAGGAGCTCGACAGGCTCGCGCACGACGGCATCACGGCCGCCGAGCTCAAGCGCTGCGTCGGCCAGCACACCGGCGGGATGGTCCTCGGGCTCGAGGACTCCGGCGCCCGGATGAACCGGCTCGGCCGCTCGGAGCTCGTGCACGGGACGCTGCTCACGCTGGAGGACTCGATCGAGCGCATCCGCGCCGTGACGGCGGACGACGTCCGCTCGCTCGCCGCGGACCTCGCCTCGCGTCCTCGTTCGGTCGTGCGGGTCGGGCCTTTCGGTCCCTGATCCCGCGGCCCGCGCTGGAGCGCGGGATCTCCCCGGCGTCGACCGGCCCCGTCGTGACCTCACGGCGGGGCCGGAGCCGTGTGCGGACGGCGTCCGGGCGCGGCCTGGCGCCCGGATAGGCTGGCTCACGTGACTGAAGAGAACGTGGGTGCACCGTCCGGCACGATCAAGGTCGCCGTCCTCGGCGCACGGGGGCGCATGGGACGCACGGTCTGCGCGGCCGTCGAGGCCGCCGCCGACCTGGAGCTCGTCGCGAGCCTCGACGCGGGCGACGACCTGGCCGAGGTCGCTCGTGCCGGTGCCGACGTCGCGGTCGACTTCACGGTCCCCTCGGTGACCGAGGGCAACGTCCGGGCGATGGTGGAGGCCGGCGTCCACACCGTCGTCGGGACGACCGGCTGGACCGAACAGCGGCTCGAGGACCTGCGGAACCACATCGCGTCCACCGCCGGTGGCCGTGGTCCGGTCGGTGTGCTGATCGCCCCGAACTTCGGGCTGTCGGCGGTGCTCGCCATGACGTTCGCGGCGAAGGCCGCGCGCTACTTCGAGTCGGCCGAGGTCGTCGAGCTGCACCACCCGGGCAAGGTCGACGCCCCGAGCGGCACCGCCCGGCACACGGCGGCGGCGATCGCCCGCAGCCGCCGCGACGCCGGCCTCGACGCGTCGCCGGACGCGACCGAGACGGGCTTCGAGGCGCGCGGGGCGGACGTCGACGGGGTCCGCGTGCACGCCGTCCGGCTCCGCGGGCTCGTCGCGCACGAGGAGATCCTCTTCGGCAACGAGGGGAGCAGCTCGTGATCCGGCAGGACTCGTTCGACCGGGTGTCCTTCATGCCGGGGGTCCTGCTCGCGGTGCGGGAGGTCGTCTCGCGGCCCGGGCTGACCGTGGGGCTCGAGAACGTCATGGACCTCGGGTGATCTCCGCATGAGACGCAGCATGCTCGGCGCGCTCGTCGTGACGCTCCTGCTCGCCCTCTACGTGTGGCAGATCGCGGGGCGCGCCGTCGCCCTGATCGGGACGGGTGCTCCTGTCGCGATCTTCATCGGCGTCGGCGTCGCGGTGATCCCGCTCGTGGTGATCTTCCTCATCGGGAAGGAGTTCCACCTCGCCGCCACGGTGCAGCGGATGGCCGACACCCTGGCCGCCGAGGGCGGGCTCCCGGTCGACGACCTGCCGCGGTCACCGGGTGGCCGGATCGACCGCGCCGCCGCCGACGAGGCGTTCGTCCCCTACCGGGAGGCGGTGGAGGCGGACCCGCAGGACTGGGGCGCGTGGTACCGCCTGGCCTTCGCGTACGACGCGTCGGGGGACCGCAAGCGGGCGCGGTCGTCGTTGCGCACCGCCGCGTCCATCTTCCGGTCGGTCCACGCCGGCGCCTGAGCCGACACCGGCCGCGGCGCAGGTCTCAGAGCGCCGCCGACCACCGGTGCTCGACGACCTCGCGCGGGCCCGCGGCGAGCGTGCGCTGCGTGCCGTCCGGCCCGAGCCCGGCACCGCCGAGGAACTGCTCGCGCGCCGCGTCGCCGTCGAGGACCCAGGTCGTGACCTCCTGGGCACCGTCCTGCCTCAGCCGGTCGACCGCCGCGGACAGGAGCCGCGAGCCGTGCCCGCCGCGGCGGGCGTCCGGGTGGACCTCCAGCGACATCAGCTGCCCCGGGGTGACGGCAGCGAAACCGACGATCCGGGCGGCGTCGAGGGCTACCAGGACGGCGAACCCGGGTCCCGGAGGGCTGGTGATCGCGCCCTGCCAGCTCTCGCGCATCCGGTCCACGTCGAGCATCCCGATCACGTCGTCGCCGAGCGTGTCGCCGTGGGTGTCGCGCCAGGCGGCGACCTGGATGTCTGTCACCGGAGCGGCGTCCGTCGCGATCGCCGGGCGGACCGAGACGTCTGCGGTCTCGCTGAAGAGTGCCATGCGCGCGACCCTACCCGCCGCGCACGCTGCCGAGCGGGCCGCCGACCGGTCGCGTGCCTCAGCCGATCCCGAGGGCGCGGAGCCCGGCCGCGGTGGCCGCGGCGAGGACGACCACCACGATGAACGGTGCCCGGAGAGCGAGCGCGACCGCGGCGACGCCCAGCGCCGGGACCCGCGCGTCGAGGGCGAGCGCCTGCCCGTCGGCGAGCGTCTGCACGACGACGAGGGCGGCCAGGAGGGCGGCGGTCACGAGACCGGCGGTGCGCGAGACGCGCTCGGACGCGATCCAGTGCTGCGGCACGTAGTGGCCGGCCAGCTTGATCGCCAGGCACAGCAGCGACGCCGCGACGACCGTGAACCAGAGCGCTGCCTCGCTCATCACGCTGCACCGCCTTCCGTCGCCGCGGACGGCGGGGGACCGCCGGGCAGGACCTGAGCGGCCACGACCGCGACGGCCGCGGCCGCGAGCACCGGCACCCCGGGCGGAGCGAGGGGCACCAGGACCGCCGCGACGACCACGGCGAGCAGCACGACGACCCGCGCCGTCCGGGTGCCGAGGCGGGGCCAGAGCAGCCCGAGGAACGCCGCGGCCGCCGCCGCGTCGAGGCCCCAGGCGCGCGGGTCCCCGAGCAGGTCCCCGGCGAGGGCACCGGCCAGCACCATGGCGTTCCAGAGGACGAAGACGCCCACGCCCGTCCACCAGAACCCGGCGCGCGCCGCGGCGCGGCTCGGTTGGGCCGTCGCCACCGCCGTCGACTCGTCGATCGTCAGGTGGGCGGCGAGGGCGCGGCGCCACCCGTGCAGCGCGAGCAGCGGACCGAGCTGGATCCCGTACAGGGCGTTGCGGACGCCGAGGAACCCGGCCGTGACGATCGCGGACAGGGCGCGCCGCCGGCGCCCACGACGCCCACCAGCGCGAACTGCGAGCCGCCCGAGAACATCAGCAGGGACAGGACCGTCGTCTGCGCGAGCGACAGCCCGGCGACGGTTGACAGGGCCCCGAACGAGACGCCGTACAGCCCGGTCGCGACGGACACGGAGATCGCTTGTCGGACGGCGGCCCGCACCTGGGCGTCCTGGTCACCGGGGACGTCCGTGGCCCCCAGCACGAGAGCGGGGTCGCTCACGTCCCCGGAGCCCGGGGCCGCGGGGCGCGACCCGAGGTCGCCGACGTCGTCCTGCACCGGACCAGGGTAGACGGGCGTAGCGGGGGACCGGCTCGCGGCGGTGGTTCGTCGCACGGTGACGGGACCCGGCACGGTACTTTGGTCCCATGCCTGCTCCCGCCGTACCTGCGCGCCCGTTCGGAGCCGTCCTCACCGCGATGGTGACCCCGATGACGGACGCGGGGGAGGTCGATCTCGAGGCTGCTGCCCGGGTCGCGACCTACCTCGTCGACCACGGGAACGACGGGCTGGTGATCAGCGGCACCACGGGGGAGTCGCCGACGACCCACGCGCCCGAGAAGGGCGACCTGCTGCGAGTCGTCGTGGACGCCGTCGGTGACCGCGCCACGGTCGTCGCCGGGGCGTGCTCGCCCGACACGTCGCACGCCGTCCGGATGGCCGTCCAGGCCGAGGAGGCCGGGGCGGACGGCCTGCTCGTCGTCACGCCCTACTACTCGCGCCCGAGCCAGGACGGCCTGTACCGGCACATCACGACGGTCGCCGACGCGGCGTCGCTGCCGGTGATGGTCTACGACGTCCCTGGTCGAGCCGGCCTGCGCATCGCACCCGAGACCTACGACCGGCTCGCCGCCCACGAGGCCGTCGTGGCCACGAAGGACGCCACGGGCGACGTCGCCTCGGTCGCGGCGATGACCGCGCGGACGGGGCTCGCCTGGTACTGCGGCGACGACTCCCTCTATCTCGCGATGCTCGCCCAGGGCGCCGTCGGCCACGTCGGTGTGGCCAGCCACGCCGTCGGCGACCTCTTCGCAGCACTCACCACCGCGTGGGACGAGGGCGACCACGCGCGCGCCCTCGAGCTCATGCGTCAGATCCTTCCTGTCGCCGACGCCGTCAACGGCGCCGGCGCACAGGCCGTCATGGCTAAGGCAGCGATGCAGGTGCTCGGGGTCACGACCTCGCGCGCGCTTCGCCTGCCCAACGTCGCCGCGAGCGACGCCGACACGGAGGGCGTGCGTGCTGCGCTCGCCGCCGCGGGCGTCCTCGACCCGGAGCGGACTCTCCAGACCTCTCGCTAGAGGTCCGTCGTCCGCCACCACAACACAGGCCAGGAGGCCCCGTGAGCCACCCTCACCCAGAACTGTCCCCACCCCCGCCGCTGCCCGAGGGCGGGCTGCGCATCGTCGCCCTCGGCGGGCTCGGCGAGGTCGGCCGCAACATGGCGGTCCTCGAGCACGCCGGCCGGCTGCTCGTCATCGACTGCGGGGTCCTGTTCCCCGAGGACAACCAGCCCGGCGTCGACCTGATCCTCCCGGACTTCGAGTACATCGCCGACCGGCTCGACGACATCGAGGCGATCGTTCTGACGCACGGGCACGAGGACCACATCGGTGCCGTCCCGTACCTGCTGCGCATGCGCCAGGACATCCCCGTCATCGGGTCGAAGCTCACGCTCGCCTTCATCGAGGCGAAGCTGAAGGAGCACCGGATCCGTCCGGTCACCCTCGAGGTGAAGGAGGGCGGCACCGAGCAGCTCGGGGTCTTCGGGCTCGAGTTCGTCGCCGTCAACCACTCGATCCCCGACGCTCTCGCCGTCGCCGTCACCACCGCCGCCGGCACCGTGCTGCACACCGGTGACTTCAAGATGGACCAGCTGCCGCTCGACGGCCGCATCACCGACCTGCGGGCGTTCGGCAAGCTCGGCGAGAAGGGCGTCGACCTGCTGATGGTCGACTCCACCAACGCCGAGGTCCCCGGGTTCGTGACCCCCGAGGTCGAGATCGGGCCCGTGCTCGACCAGACCTTCGGGCAGAGCGACAAGCGGATCATCGTGGCGTCGTTCTCGTCCCACGTGCACCGCGTCCAGCAGGTCCTCAACGCCGCGGCGAACCACGGGCGCCGCGTCGCGCTCGTCGGTCGCTCGATGATCCGCAACATGGGGATCGCCGCCGAGCTCGGCTACCTGGACGTCCCGGACGGCGTCCTCATCGACATGAAGAAGGTCGACTCCCTGCCCGACCACGAGGTCGTGCTCATGTGCACGGGCTCGCAGGGCGAGCCCATGGCGGCGCTGAGCCGCATGGCCAACGGCGACCACAAGATCGCCGTCAGCCACGGCGACACCGTGATCCTCGCGTCGTCGCTGATCCCGGGCAACGAGAACGCCGTCTTCCGCATCATCAACGGGCTGATCCGCCTCGGCGCGAAGGTCGTGCACGGCGGCAACGCCAAGGTCCACGTCTCCGGCCACGCCAGCGCAGGCGAGCTCGTGTACTTCTACAACGTCGTCCGGCCGCGCAACGTCATGCCCGTCCACGGCGAGGTCCGTCACCTCGTCGCGAACGCGGGCATCGCCGTCAAGACCGGCGTGCCGGCCGACCGGGTCGTGCTCGCCGAGGACGGCGTCGTCGTCGACCTCGTCGACGGTCGCGCCTCCGTCGTCGGTGCCGTGCCCTGCGGGTACGTCTACGTCGACGGGTCGAGCGTCGGCGAGATCACCGACGCCGAGCTCAAGGACCGGGTGGTCCTCGGGGAGGAGGGCTTCATCTCGATCTTCGCCGTCGTGTCCTCCTCGACGGGGAAGGTCGTCGCCGGGCCGCAGATCCTCGCGCGAGGGTTCGCCGAGGACGACTCCGTCTTCGACGAGATCCAGCCGCAGGTGGTCAAGGCCCTCGAGGACGCGATCGCCGGCGGAGCGACGGACACGCACCGGCTGCAGCAGATCATGCGCCGCGTCGTCGGACGCTGGGTCTCCGGTCGTCTGCGCCGCCGCCCGATGATCGTCCCGGTCGTCGTCGAGGCCTGACCAGGCGGTCCATCGCGCGTCGGCTCCTGCCGGCACACGTAGCTCTCGGTCCCTCGACCGGCCCCGCCAGGGCCCGGTCGGGGGACCGTCGTGCTCCTCGTCGTGCTCCCCGCCGTGCTCCCCGCCGGTCACAGCCGGTCGTCGTGCTGTCCCGTCGATCGTCCGGCGACGCGAGACAGGTGCGCCAGCTGGCGCCGGTGCTCGCCGGCCACCCAGGGGTCGACGAGCCGGGGATCCTGGGCGGACCCGGACCCGGACCCGGCGCCCTCGGCGGACGGGTCACGGGCGGCGCGCTCCAGGTCGGCCAGGTACGACCGGTCGGCGGCGATCAGCGCGTCGATCCCCGCCCTGCCCCGGACCGGGGCGCCGTGCCCCGGCACCACGACACGCACGTCCCACGTCCGGATCCCGCGCTCCAGCGCCGCGAGGCCGTCCCGGTAGTCACCGACCGGGTCCGCTGCATCGAGATCGAGGAGAGGCACCTCGCGGTCGCTCAGCATGTCGCCGGCGAGCAGCACCCGGGCGGCGGGCAGCGCGAGCGCGACGTGGCCCGGCGCGTGGGCCCGGTGCTCGATCACGATCGCTCGGGGACCGTCCCACGGCACCTGGGCGTGGTCGCCACGTCCGGCACGGGGAGCGCGGTGAGGTGCCCCGTGAGCGAGTGGTCGTGCCCGGGAGCAGCCGCGTCGGCCTCGGTCTCGTTGTGCTCGCGGGACCTGCGGGCGGCGGCGACCGTGGCCGGTGACGCCCAGCGGGGCGCCCCGCCGAGCAGCGCACGCCACAGGACGTGGTCCCAGTGGTGGTGGGTCGAGAGGCCGGCGGCGACGCGCCACCCGCGATCGTCGATCGTCCTGGCGAGCCCGTCGATCTCGTCGGCGGTGATGCCGGGATCTACGACCAGGCAGGAGCCGTCCGTCGCGACGACGACGGTGCACAGGCTCGACCAGATCTCGGCGGTCGCGACATGGACGCCGGGCGCGACCTCGTCCAGGTCCCGACCGGGCGCGGGGCTCTCGTGCTCGGACGCAGCGGTCTGCATGGGCTCACGCTGGCCCCGTCGTGGCGCGAGGGCAACCGCGGCCTGCCGCGCCGTCCTCGGTCCGGCGCGCTCCGACACGACCTCAACACGAGGTCGAGGGTCCCGCGGCCCCGCGACCCGCGCAGGTACCGTGTCAGCACTATGTCGTCCTTCCGCGCCTCGAACTCGGCATCCTCGAAGTCCTCACGCGCCCGCAGCGACGGGCGTGCGGCGTCGTCGAGCACCCGCGCGACGACGTCCCGCATGGGCGCGACGGCAGGGACCCGCGCCGCGCCGGCCAAGGGCAGGAGCGCGACCGGTGGGACGTCGTCCGGCACCCGACGGATCGCGGACAAGAACAGCGGGCGAGCCACGGGGACCCAGGCCACGAAGGGCACGACCAAGCGGACCCCGGCGACCAAGGGCGCGCGGGCGAGGTCCGCGCCGGCCCCGCGGCCCAAGCCGTGGCCGGTCCGCGCGATCTCCGGGATCTGGCTCGGGACCGCGCACGCCGTGGGCGGCACGACCCGCGCCATCGGGCAGGGTGCCCGCGACCTCGACCCGGCGCACCGCAGGGACGGGCTCGCGTTCTTCCTCCTCGCGATCGCCGTGGTCGTCGCGGCGCGCGAGTGGTGGGGCGTCTCGGGCGCGTTCGGTGACGGGGTGCACGCGGTGGTCGCCGGGACCTTCGGGGTGGTCGGCGTCGCGGTGCCCGTGCTGCTGCTGTGGATCGCGGTGCGGGTCATGCGGCACCCGGAGCGGAGCCAGTCCACCTCGCGGGTCGCGATCGGGCTCGGGTTCCTCGTCGTGTCCGTGTGCGGCCTCGTGCACGTCTCGGCGGGAGTCCCGTCGCCGACCGACGGGTTCGGGCCCGTCCAGGACGCCGGCGGCGTGATCGGCTACCTCGTGGCGACCCCGCTCGTCGCCGGCCTCACGGCGTGGTTCGCCGTCCCGATCCTGCTGCTCATCGGCTTCTTCGGCGTCCTCGTCGTCACCGCCACGCCGGTCAACGCGATCCCCGAGCGTCTGCGCGGCCTCTACCGGCGGCTGACCGGGCACCCTGCGGAGCCCGTGACCGACGACGACGGGCTCGAGCTCGCCGAAGGCGTCTCGCGTCACGACGAGGGTGACGGCGACGCGCCGACCACCCCGAAGCGGCGCCGAGGTCGCCGATCGAAGGCGGAACGTGCGGCAGACCGTGCCGGTGCCCCCGCCGAGGTGGACTGGGAGGGCCGCTACTCCGGCGACGAAGCCTTCGAGAAGGCCGCCATGGTCGACCACGAGGACGCGGGCGGACCGGTCGACGACGCGGCCGGCGGAGCCCCGGGCGACCTCGCGGTCGACGGACCTCCGGCCGAGCGCGCGACGGCAGGACCGGACGAGTCCACGACCGAGATCGCCGTCGACTCGGTGGCCGCAGCCGCGGCGACCAGCGAGGCGCTCGTCGGTGACGGTGCGCCGGAGCACCGACCCGTGCCCCAGGGCGTGCAGGGCATGCTGGAGGGCGACATCGTCTACCTCCTGCCCAACGAGGACTCGCTCGTCAAGGGAGCACCCCACAAGTCCCGCTCCGCGGCGAACGACCGGGTCGTGGAGTCGTTGACCCGCGTCTTCACCCAGTTCTCCATCGACGCGAAGGTCAGCGGCTTCACGCGCGGACCGACGGTCACGCGGTACGAGGTCGAGGTCGGCCCGGCCGTCAAGGTCGAGCGCATCACCTCGCTGTCGAAGAACATCGCCTACGCCGTGGCGAGCGCCGACGTGCGCATCCTGTCGCCGATCCCCGGCAAGTCCGCGATCGGCATCGAGATCCCGAACACGGACCGCGAGACGGTCGTCCTCGGTGACGTCCTGCGGTCGTCGGCGGCCCGCCGGACCGAGCACCCCCTCGTCATGGGCGTGGGCAAGGACGTCGAGGGCGGCTACGTGGTGGCCAACCTGGCGAAGATGCCGCACCTGCTCGTCGCCGGTGCCACCGGAGCCGGCAAGTCGGGCTTCATCAACTCGATGATCACGTCGATCCTCATGCGCTCGACGCCGGAGCAGGTCCGACTCGTCCTCGTCGACCCCAAGCGCGTCGAGCTGACGATCTACGAGGGGATCCCGCACCTCATCACCCCGATCATCACGAGCCCGAAGAAGGCGGCCGAGGCGCTCGAGTGGGTCGTGCGCGAGATGGACGCCCGCTACGACGACCTCGCGATGTTCGGGTACAAGCACATCGACGACTTCAACGCGGCCGTCCGGGCGGGCAAGGTCCAGCCGCTGCCGGGCTCGGAGCGCAAGATCGCGCCCTACCCCTACCTTCTCGTGGTGGTGGACGAGCTGGCCGACCTGATGATGGTGGCCCCGCGCGACGTCGAGGCGTCGATCCAGCGGATCACGCAGCTCGCCCGCGCCGCCGGGATCCACCTGGTGCTTGCCACCCAGCGACCCTCCGTCGACGTGGTGACGGGCCTCATCAAGGCGAACGTGCCCTCGCGGCTGGCGTTCGCGACGTCGTCCCTCGCGGACTCCCGCGTCGTCCTCGACCAGCCCGGCGCCGAGAAGCTGATCGGGCAGGGCGACGCGCTGTTCCTGCCCATGGGTGCCGCCAAGCCGATGCGCGTCCAGGGCGCCTGGGTCACGGAGCGCGAGGTCCACAGCGTCGTCGAGCACGTGAAGGCGCAGCTCAAGCCCGTCTACCGCGAGGACGTCGCGCAGGTCGCGCCGAAGAAGCAGGTCGACGAGGACATCGGCGACGACCTCGACCTGCTGCTGCAGGCCGCGGAGCTCATCGTCACCAGCCAGTTCGGCTCGACGTCGATGCTCCAGCGCAAGCTCCGCGTCGGCTTCGCCAAGGCCGGGCGGCTCATGGACCTGCTCGAGTCGCGCGAGGTCGTCGGGCCCTCCGAGGGGTCCAAGGCGCGTGACGTGCTGATCCAGCCGGACGACCTGCCCGCGACGCTGGCGATGCTGCGCGGGGAGCCAGGCCCGGCAGCGTACGACCAGGACGCCGAGCCGGACGAGGACTGACGCGGGTCACCGACCCGACGACGGCCGACGACGCGCCTCACCGACCCGGACGGCGACCGACGCGGGTCTGCGAACCACGACCGACGTGAGTCACGGACCCGCGCACCGTCCGCTGCTGATCTGCTCGGGCCCTGGGCCCTGGGCCCTGGGCCCTGGGCCTTGGGCCTCGGGCTCTGGGCCAAGGGCCAACGGCCCAGAGCTCGTCGTCAGCCGTCGGTCGAGCGCGTGACGACAGACGGTTCCGGTCCCGTGGGGGTCGGGGCCTGTGAGCGCTCGGGCGCGTCCTCGCCCACGGCGCCCTCGACCAGGCCCAGACGGGTCTCGAGCTCGTCCTGGCTCAGCGTCCCGACCCCGGAGGTGTCGTCCACCACGTCCTCGATGACGTGGACGGCATGACCGTCGGCGCGGTCCACCGTCACGGCCGACCACTCTGCGCCCGTCACGTGTGCGGGGCCCTCGGGCTCCTGCACCACGGTCGCGGTCAGCACGACGCCGCTGCTCGTCTCGGCGACGCAGCACTCGACGCTCTGGTTGGACACGAAGTTCCCGAGGCCGTACGCGACCCACATGCCGGCGTCGTCCGGCCCGCCGTCGAGTCGGGTGATCTCCTGCGGGACGTGCGCGTGGTGCCCGATGAGCAGGTCGACCTCGCCGGACTCGGCGAGCGCGGTGCTGACCGTGACCTGCTGGTCGGTCAGCTGGGTGGTGTACTCAGTGCCTGCGTGCATGCTCACGACGACGAGATCGGCGCCGTCGGCCCGGGCCGCCGTGGCCTGCTCGACGAGCCGGTCGGCGTCGATGAGGTCCACGGCCCACGGCTGGTCGGCCGGGAGCGGGATGCCGTTGGTGCTGAACGTGGCCGACAGGTGCGCGACAGTGATCGTCCGGTCGGCCCGCTCCAGCTCGTACAGCTGCGGGGAGAGCGCCTCGGCCTCCGTGCGGCCCGTGCCGACGTGGCCGAGCCCCGCGGCGTCGAACGCGTCCAGCGTGGTGGTCACGCCGTCCCACCCGCGGTCGAGCGAGTGGTTCGAGGCGGTCGAGCAGCCGTCCCACCCCTGCTCCGCGAGATCCGTGACGAGCTCGGGTGGCGCGCCGAACATCGGGTACCCGCTCGGCTTCTCGCCCTCGGGCGACACCGGGACCTCCATGTGGCACAGCGCAAGGTCCGCTCCCGAGGCCCAGTCGTCGAAGCCGGACAGCAGGTCCGAGAAGTCGTAGGTCCCGTCGGGCAGCAACGCCGAACGGTCGACGTGCGCGTGCGGCAGCACGTCGCCGGCCGCGAGGATCGTGAACTCGGCGGGCTCCGGCGTCGGTTCGGGCTCCGGCGCGGGCGCCGGTTCCTTGTCCGTCGTGACCCCGTCGATGCCGGCCTGGGACGTGGTGCCGGACGCACCGGACGTGCCGCCGGACCCGCCGTCTCCGCTCATCACCGTGCAGCCGACGACGCCGCCGAGCACGACACCGAGGGTCGCGGCGGCGAGGAGGGGACGGGTGTAGGTGCGTCCCGGGCCGCGTCGCCCGAGAGTCGCGTGTCTGGTCACGGCGTAAGAGTACGCGCGGCGCGCCCGACGAGTGGTCGCGGGACGCTGCCCGGACCGACGTCCCGCGCGCATAGGGTGGGGCCGTGGTCTCCTTCAGGTCGGAATGGAATGCAGCCAACGCGGTCACGACCGCGCGCATCGCGATGGTGCCCTTCTTCGCGTGGGCGCTCCTCGCGGACGGCGGGGAGAGCATCACCTGGCGCTGGGTGGCGACCGCCATCTTCGTGGTCGCGGCGTCCACCGACCGGGTGGACGGCTGGCTGGCCCGTCGCTCCGGTCAGGTGACGGACCTGGGGAAGCTGCTGGACCCGATCGCCGACAAGCTGCTCGTGGGCGCAGCGCTGCTGATCCTGTCGTGGCTCGGTGACCTGTGGTGGTGGGTCACCGCCGTCATCCTCGTGCGCGAGCTCGGGATCACGCTGATGCGTTTCGCCGTCCTCCGGTACGCCGTGATGCCGGCCTCGCGCGGAGGAAAGCTCAAGACCGTCCTGCAGTCCGTCGCGATCTCCCTCTTCCTGCTCCCGCTGTTCGCGCTGCCGACATGGATCGCGGTGCTCGCGTACTGCGTGATGGGTGCTGCGGTGCTGGTGACGGTGGCGACCGGGATCGAGTACGCGATCCAGGGGGCGCGCGTCGCGCGTGCCGGACGCCGGGGCGCCGCCGGGCGCACGGGCGCCGTCGACGCGACGGGCTCGTCCGGTACGCCGTGACGCCACCGGCGGACCCGCCAGGAGCGGTGGGCGCGGACGACGGCCCGTCCGCGACGACGCTCGCCGAGCGTGTCGTCGATCGCCTGGCGCGGGCCGGGCTGACGCTCGCGGTCGCCGAGTCCCTCACCGGCGGCGCGCTCGCGGCAGCCGTGGTCGACGTGCCCGGGGCCTCACGGGTGCTGCGCGGCGGTGTCGTCGCATACGCGACCGATCTGAAGTCGAGCCTGCTCGGGGTCGATCGCGGGCTCCTCGCGCGTCGCGGTCCCGTCGACCGGGACGTCGCGCTGGCCATGGCGCACGGTGTGCGCCGTTCCCTGGGTGCGGACGTCGGGGTCGCGACGACCGGGGTCGCGGGGCCGGACCCGCAGGACGGGGTCGAGCCCGGGATCGTCCATCTCGCGCTCGACGCGCCCTGGGGCTCGCACCACGAGCTCGTCCACCTCGTCGGCGACCGCGCCGCGGTGCGCCGCTGTGCCGTCGACCGCGCCCTCGAGCTCGTCCTGGGCAGGGTGACCGGGTGAGCAGCCGCTCCGGGAACAAGCGTGGCAGGCGAGGCGTTGGAACAGACGTGATCAGCACCAGAAAGTCCACCCGAGACCTTCACGCGACCGTCGGTGGCGCAGGGTACGGTAGGACGCATCCTTCGGGAAGATCGGACGCGTCGGTCGGGCGAGCTGTCAGCGGCAGCCGACTGCCGGCCGGTCGACCCGGGAGTTCAGCACCACAGCAGGCTGTCGTGACGACAGCCCCGGACACGGGAAGGGAGAGCCAGATGATCGTTCTTCGACGAGAGATCGGTGACGTGCTGCGTGACACGCGTCAGCGCCAGGGCCGGACCCTTCGTGAGGTGTCCTCGGACGCTCGCGTGTCGCTCGGGTACCTGAGCGAGGTCGAGCGTGGTCAGAAGGAGGCATCGTCCGAGCTTCTCGCGTCCATCTGCGAGGCGCTCACGGTGCCGATGTCGATCGTCCTGCGCGAGGTGAGCGACCGGGTCGCCGTCGCCGAGGGCATGATGATCCCGGACACGATCCCCGCGGACTTCGCCGCTCACGACCTCGAGCGGCGGCTCGCTCCTGAAGGGCACCCGCAGCCCGAGGAGCTCACGCCCGTCGGCTGATCCGGTCACCCGACCTGGCAGCCCGGGCACCAGTAGATCGTCCGGTCCTGCGGCGCATCCCCGGCACTGCCCGTCGCGATCGTCGTCCCGCAGCGTCGGCACGAGCGTCCGGCGCGGCCGTAGACATCTGACGTGCGCGCGTCCAACCCGCGGTCTGCGCTGAGCAGCATGGCTGCCCGACCTGCGAGGAGCACCCCTCGCAGGTCGGCCACGGCGCCGACGGGCGTCCAGGGCGAGGTTCGCCCGGCCCACAGGCTCTCAGCCGTGTAGATCGTGCCGAACCCGGCCACGCACCGCTGGTCGAGGAGGGCCGCGGCCACCGGACGAGCGCCGTCCGCTCCGAGTCGTCTTGTCGCCTCCACGACCCCGGACCCCGGGAAGTCGGCGGCCAGGACGTCCGGCCCCAGATGGCCGACCAGAACGTTCTCGTCGCGCGTCCGCACGACGTCGAGCATCCCAAGCCGGGTCCCCGTGCACGTCCACAGGTCGTTCGCGAGCACCGCCCGTACCCAGGGTCCACGGGCGCGGGACGCCGCGGCGCCGGTGCGTGCGACGCTCCAGGTGCCGTCCATCCTCAGGTGCGAGTGGACCGTCCTGCCGTCGTCGATCCGGGTGAGCAGGTGCTTGCCGACAGAGACGGTCTCGAGGACCGTGCGACCGACGAAGTCCACCCCGCTCGCACCGGGCCAGCGCAGCTCCGCCCGCACGAGCGTCCTCCCGCTGAGCGCAGCGTCGATCCGGACCGCCGTACGCCGCACCACGTCACCCTCGGGCACGGTTCACCTGCGCAGCCGCAGACCGCGAGGCGTCGGCGTGAACCCTGCGGCGACGAGAGCGGCCACGGGCCCGTGGGGACGTGTCCTGCCCGCCGCGGCGAGCGCCTCCTCGCCGTCGACCCGCATCACCGTGGTCGGCCCGGCCCTGCCTGCGGCGACCGCCTCCGCGAGCGCGCGGGCCGCCGCGACGAGCATCGCGTGCTCGGCGGGCTCGTCCACGACGACGTGCCTCTCGCCCTCGGACGGCGCACGGTCCGCGGGCCGCGCCGCCGGCATGACGTTGGACGCGGCGCCCGCGGCCTGCAGGGCGGCGGAGGGATCCTCCTGTCCCCGATGTCCGTCGGCCGGGAAGGTCAGGACGGAACGACCACCGCGCTCGACGTAGAGCACCAGCTCGCCCTCGACGAGGACGACGAGCGCGCCGGGCTTGCGCCCCGGACGGTGCCCTGCGCCCCGCTCGGCTCCGCGTGCCCTCGGCCATCCCAGCGCGGCGCCGAACGGGTTGGCGGGGTCCGTCGCAGCGAGCACGAGTCCCGCAGGGCCCGTGGTCGGCGAGGACGACTGGGCGAGGCGGCGTTCTCGTGCACGGTCCCGGTCGGCCGCGACGGTGCGCAGCCGGTCCACGGCGCCCGGGAGGGCGAACTGCGACGCCCCCAGGTGCTCGACGAAGTAGCCGCGCCGCACCGAGCCGGCCTGTTCGAGCGCGCCGAGTGCGCGGTACACGCCGCGGAAGTAGTCAGGGACCGACTCCGCGTGCGCGCTGCCCCTCGTCAGGATCCCGTGCCGGTCGAGCAGCACCCGCGTCAGGGCGGCCGTGCGACGGGTCTGGTCCTGCTCGACGGGTGGCAGGGCGGACCACCGGCCTCCGCCGCCGCGGACCGCGGCTTGCCGCTGAGGTCCCGGCAGCGTGCCGAAGCGGGACCGGCGCAGTGGCCGTGCCCGCGCAGGTGCCCGTGCGGCGCGATGGCTGCCTCCCTTGGCGCCGAGCCGCTCGCGGAGCGCGCCGAGGCCGTCGTTCGTCACTCGGCCCGCCCAGACCAGGTCCCAGAGCACGTCGAGGGTCGCGGGCCCCGTCGCCTCGGCGCGCTCGGCGAGCCGGGCGAGGAAGTAGCCGCCGGAGTCCTCGAGCAGCGCGAGAACCGTCCGGTGGAGGTCGGTGTCGAGGGGGCCGCCGTCGGTGAGGTCCGACGGCGCAGCCAGCGTCAGCGGCGCGGCGTCGGCGAGGTGCAGGCTCACGTACCCGTCGCCGCCGCCGGAGCCGGGCAGGGCGGCGTGCCCCGCCCAGAGCACCTCGCCCGTGGTCGTCAGCTCGTCGAGCATCGCCGGGGTGTAGTCCGTGACACGGCTCGGGAGCACCAGCGTCTCGAGCGCCGATGCCGGCACGACGGCACCGGAGAGCTGCTCGACGGCCCGCAGGAGCCCGTCCGTGCCCCGGAGGTGCCCGATCTGGTGCCAGTCCGGGGCGAACACCCCGAGCGTCTCCTGCACGACGGGCTCGACCTCCGAGCGCAGGGCGGCCAGAGACCGCCGCCGAAGCGTGCGCAGCACCTCGGCGTCGCACCACTCCTCCCCGGTCCCGCCCAGCGACTCCGGGCGCAGCCGCCCACTGACGAGGACGCGAGCCGTCTCCAACCGGCGCAGCACCTCGGCGGCGACGGCGGTGCCCAGCCCGAAGCGCTCGGCCAGCCGGGCGGCCGCGAACGGGCCGTGGGTCCGCGCGTGCCGGCGCGCCAGGTCCCCGAGCGGGTCGACGACCGGCTCGGTGAAGATCTCGGGTACACCGACGGGCAGCGCCACGCCGAGCGCGTCGCGCAGACGCCCGGCATCCTCGACGACGGCCCACTGCTGCGCCGCTTCCGGCGGGACGCCGGCCAGACGGATCGAGATCACGCGGCGGGACGCCTCGAGGTCGGCGAGCCACCCGTCGAGGTCGTCGCGCGCTTCCGGCCGGACGCGCGCGGCGAGCTCCGACGCCGGGAGCGGGCCGGTGCGTCGGAGCACGTCCACCACGTCTTCCGCGTGCCGTGCGCGTCGTTCGTCGGTGAGCAGACCGAGCTCGGCCTCGGTCCGCTCGATCGCGTCAGGGTCGAGCAGGTCGGCCAGCTGCGAGGCCGCGTCCGTCGTGCCGAGCAGCTCGGCCAGGAGCGTGGGGTCCAGGGCCAGCGCCGCGGCTCGGCGCTCGGCCAACGGAGCGTCGCCGTCGTACAGGAACTGCGCGGTGTACCCGAACAGGAGCGACTGGGCGAACGGCGACGGGCTCGAGGTCTCGACCTCGACGAGGCGCACGTCCCCGGCCGCCAGCCCTCGCATCAGCTCCGTGAGCGCCGCGACGTCGAAGTCGTCCTGGAGGCACTCACGCGCCGCCTCGAGGACGATCGGGAACTCCGGGTACGTCGAGGCGACCTCCAGCAGCTGGGAGGCGCGCTGCCGCTGCTGCCACAGCGGCTGGCGGCGGTCGGGTCGGCGCCGCGGCAGCAGGAGGGCTCGCGCGGCCGCTTCGCGGAACCGGGCCGAGAACATGACCGAGGCGGCGAGCTCGGAACGGACGGCCTCGAGCACGTCGTCCGGGTCGATCACGAGATCGTCCGAGGTGAGCGTGCCCGGCGCCTCGGACGGTGCCTCAGGGTCGTCGGCGGCGGCTCCCGGCACGGACTCCCAGCCCGCCCCGGTGTCCGGCAGCCGCAGCACGATCCCGTCGTCGGAGTGCATCGCGGCGGCGTCGATCCCGTAACGCTCGCGGAGCCGCCCTGCCAGGACCAGCGCCCACGGGGCGTGGACCTTCGCACCCCAGGGCGAGTGGACGACGACGCGCCAGTCCCCGAGCTCGTCGCGGAACCGCTCGACGACCACGGTCCGCTCGTCGGGCAGCCGACCGGTCGCGGTCCGTTGCTCACGCAGGTAGCTCGCGAGGTTGTCCGCCGCCCACGTGTCGAGACCGGCGTCCGTCAGGCGGGTGTCGAGCGCGGGTGCGTCGTCCAGCACGGCGCCCGTCTCGCGGACCCAGGCCCCGACGGCGGCGCCGAGCTCGGCGGGCCGGCCGGGGAGTCGCCCTTCCAGAACGGGAGCCGGCCGGGGACGCCGGGTGCAGGCGTGACCAGCACCCGGTCGGGAGTGATCTCCTCGATGCGCCAGGTGCTCGAGCCGAGCGTGAAGGTGTCACCGACGCGCGACTCGTAGACCATCTCCTCGTCGAGCTCCCCGACCCGCCGTCCACCCTTGGACGCGTCCGGACGGCGGCCTGTACCTGCGTGCGTGCCCGCGCCCGTGCCTGTGCCCGAGGACGACGGGGACCCGTCGGGCGCGACGTCGTCCGGCACCTGGCCGTTGCCCGCGAGGAACACCCCGTACTGGCCGCGGTCGGGGATCGTCCCGCCGCTGGTGACCGCCAGCCGGAGCGCTCCCGGTCGACCGGTGAGCTTGTCGGAGGCCCGGTCCCACACGACCCGGGGTCGCAGCTCGCCGAAGTCCTCGCTCGGGTACCGCCCGGCGAGCATGTCGAGGACGGCGCGCAGGGTCGCGTCTCCGAGGGTCGCGAAGGGAGACGCCCGGCGCACGAGCGCGGCGAGGTCGGGGACGGTCCACGTGTCCTGGGCGACCATGGCGACGACCTGCTGGGCGAGGACGTCGAGCGGCGTGCGCGGCACGTGGACGTGCTCGATCAGACCCTCGCGCATCCGTGAGGCGACGACCGCGGCGGGGACGAGGTCGCCGCGGAACAGCGGGAGGACGACCCCGCGCGAGACCGCCCCGACCTGGTGGCCGGCACGACCGATGCGTTGCATCCCGCTGGCCACCGACGGCGGCGAGCCCACCTGGACGACGAGGTCGATCGCGCCCATGTCGATCCCGAGCTCGAGCGACGAGGTCGCGACGACGGCCGGGAGCTCGCCGGCCTTGAGCGCGGACTCGGTGCTCGTGCGCTGCGCGCGGCTCATCGATCCGTGGTGCGCGCGGGCGAGCACCGGCTCGCTGCCGGCGGCGGCACCGGACTGGGCCTGGACGTGCGCGGCGTGCAAGGTCCCACGATCCGGTACGTCCTCGCCGAGACGCTCGGCCCAGACCTCGTTCATC
This sequence comes from Paraoerskovia sediminicola, assembly GCF_030296575.1. Classification (GTDB taxonomy): domain Bacteria; phylum Actinomycetota; class Actinomycetes; order Actinomycetales; family Cellulomonadaceae; genus Paraoerskovia; species Paraoerskovia sediminicola. Next base: position 3,324,418 of record NZ_AP027729.1, on the reverse strand, counting down.
CGGGCCGTGAGACGCTCGGCGCTGCGCCTGGAGTTCGCGAACACCAGCGTCGAGCGGTGCGCCGCGACCAGGTCCACGATGCGCTCCTCGACGTGCGGCCAGACCGACGGCGCCCGAGGGCGCCCGGCGGCCGCGCCGGTCAGGTCGGGCTCGCCCGGGGGCAGCGGCGGCAGGGCCCCGCCGGGGCCGTCGCCACCGGGCTCCGACCGCGCGCCGGCCTCGGGCGCGGTCGACAGGTCGGCGAGGTCCGGCACCGGCACGACGATGTCGACCGCGACCTCCTTGGCGGACGGGGGTTGGACCACCACGACCTCGCGCCCGCCGTCGGCGACCGTCCGGGTCCCGGCGAGGAACCGTGCGACCTCGTCGACCGGGCGGACCGTCGCGGACAGTCCGATCCGCTGCGCCGGGGTGGGCAGGAGCGCATCGAGACGCTCGAGCGAGAGCGCGAGGTGCGCGCCACGCTTCGTCCCTGCCACCGCGTGGATCTCGTCGACGATCACCGTGCGCACTCCCGCGAGGCCCGCCCGCGCCGCGGACGTGAGGACCAGGAACAGGGACTCCGGGGTGGTGATGAGGATGTCCGGCGGACGGGTCGCGAACGCGCGGCGCTCGGCCGTCGGGGTGTCCCCGGTGCGCGTGCCGACGTCGATCTGCGGGGCGGCGCCGCCGAGCCTGCGGGCGGCCTGGCGGATCCCGGCGAGCGGGGAGCGGAGGTTGCGCTCGACGTCGGCCGCCAGCGCCTTGAGCGGCGAGACGTACAGCACGCGGCAGCGGTCCGCCCGGTCCGGCGGCGCGGGCTCGTGCGCGAGGGAGTCGAGCGCGGACAGGAACGCCGCCAGGGTCTTGCCCGAACCGGTCGGCGCGACGACGAGGGCGTGCCGGCCGGAGGCGATCGCGTCCCACGCGCCCTCCTGCACGGTCGTGGGCGCCTCGAATGCGCCGGAGAACCACGCACGCGTGGGTTCACCGAAGCGGTCGAGGGATGCTGCGGTCACGACGGCATCGTCGCAGGAGCCACCGACGCACGCGCGGTCGTCCTCGACGTGGCGCGTCGTGGCGCGTCGTGGGGCCCGGCGGGGCGTCCTGCGCGGGCGTGGTGCGGGCCGCGATCGCGGGGCGTCCGGCGGTCGCTGTGCTCGTCCGTCCTGCTCGTCCGTCGTGCTCGTCCGTCGTGCTCGTCCGTCCCGACGTGACACAGTGGTGACGTGCGCTATCGGGAGTTCTGGCAGCTGGTCGACGAGGTCTTCGGCGCGTCCTACGGGCGCGTCCTCGCGGGCGACCAGACCCTCGGTGGGCTAGACAGCCGTACGGCTGCCCAGGCGATCGAGGACGGTGTGGAACCGCGAGAGGTCTGGCACGCGCTGTGCGACGCCATGGAGATCCCCGAGGCGCAGCGCTGGGGACACGACCATCGTCGGCCTGCCCCGCCGCAGCCCGGGGCTACGGCATCATGACGGCATGACCCGTCCGGCCGCCCCGTCGTCGCAGGACCTGAGCGGTGCGGCCTGGTCGCTCGTCGCGACCGCGCTCGGTCTCGCGCTCGCCCTCTGGATCGTCCCCGGCGCCGGGTCGAGCAGCGCGGGATGGGTCCTCGCCGCTGCCGCCGTCGTCGCGCTCGGGGACTGGCTCGTCCGGCCGCCGCTGCGCGCGGTCGCCCGGCGCACCGGCGCCGTCGTCGCGATCGGGCTCGGCATCGTCCTCCAGCTGCTGGTCGCGGCGGCCGCGCTCCTGCTGCTGCCGGGGATCGACGCGGGCGGTCCGTGGGGAGCGGTGCTCGTCCTGCTCGTGGCATCGGTCGTCATGACGACCGGGCAGTGGCTCGTGGGAGCCGGTGACCAGGAGTACGTGGTCGCCGACCTGCTCCGGCGGGCGCGGCGGCGCCGTCGGGCGGTCGAGCGTCGTGAGGACGACACCGGAACCGCGCACACTGGGTCCAGCGCCGGCGACACCGCCAGCGCCGGCGACACCGCCAGCGCCGGCGACACCGCCACCGACGACCACGACGGCGACGTCCACGACGGCGACGTCCGCGAGGCCGGTCCCGCCGCAGCGAGCACGCCGGACGCCCCGGAGGCGCGTCCGCGCGGTCTGCTCGTCGTGCAGCTCGACGGCGTCTCCCGCCCGGCGTTCGACCATGCGGTCCAGGCGGGGCTCGCCCCGAACCTCACCGCGTGGGTCCGTGACGGCAGCCACGTGGTGGAGTCGTGGTGGGCGCGGGTGCCCTGCACCACGCCGGCGAGCCAGGCGGGCCTGCTGCACGGGCGGAGCGACGCAGTCCCGGCCTTCCGCTGGTGGGACCGCGACACGGGGCGGCTCGTGGTGACGAACCGTCCTGCCGACGCCGCCCGGGTGGAGGCGCTCCTCTCGGACGGGGGCGGGCTCCTCGCCCACGGCGGGGCGGCGATCTCGACCATGTTCTCCGGCGACGCCGCGACGAACCTCCTGGTGATGAGCCGTGCGGCGGGTCGCGACGGACTGGGGCCGGGCGCGCTGTTCGTCCATTTCTTCTCGAGTCCGTTCGTGCTCTCCCGGGCGCTCGTCGGCACGGTCGGCGAGATCCTCAAGGAGCTCTACCAGGGGTGGCAGCAGGCGCGACGGGGCGTGCGGCCCAGGGTGAGGCGGCTCGGGTGGTTCCCGGTGCTCCGGGGCGTCTCGAACGTGGTGCTCCGTGACCTCAACGTCTCGTTGGTCGCGGGGAGGATCGTCGACGGCGACCCGGTGATCTTCGTCGATCTCGTCGACTACGACGAGATCGCGCACCATGCCGGCCCCCTGCGCCCTGAGGCGTTGCGGGCGCTCGAGGGGCTCGACCGGGTCGTCGGGCTGCTGTCCCGGGTCGTCGACGTCGCCCCGCGCGACTACGAGGTCGTGGTGCTGTCGGACCACGGCCAGTCGCTCGGCGAGACGTTCGAGGAGATCTGCGGGCGCAGCTTCGGCGCGGAGGTCGAGAGACTCATGCAGGACGACGGCGCGGCGGTCCGCAGCGAGTCCGCCGCGGACGACGAGGACTGGGGTGCGGTCAACACCGCCGTCAACGCGTTCTCCGACGGCGCCGCCCGCGTGCGCGTCGGTCCCGGGTCGGGTCGGACGGGGGCAGATCGGACGGCGGGGCCAGGTCGCGGCGACGCACGGGACTCCGTGCCCGCCGACGGCGCGGTCGAGCGCGCCTCGGTTGCGCGCGACGGCGACCTGCCCGAGGTCGCCGTGGTCGGTTCGGGCAACCTGGGTCTCGTCTGGTTCCCACGCTCGAAGGGCAGGCTCCGCGGTGACGAGATCAGGTCGCGGTGGCCGCGGCTCATCGACGGGCTCCTGGCCAACCCGACGGTCGGGGTGGTGGTGTGCCTCGAGCCTCCGCGGCTCGTCGACACGGGCAGCGAGGTGCCGGACGTCGTCGCGCACGGTCCGCACGGCAGGCGCGACCTGGTCTCGGGCCGGGTGGACGGGCAGGACCCGCTCGCGCGGTACGGGAGCCGCGCGGCCGCTGACCTGCTGCGCGCGGCGACGATGCCGAGCACGGGTGACCTCCTGCTCGTGTCTCGTGTGGACGATGCCGGGCTGGTGCACGCGTTCGAGGGTCTCGTGGGGTCTCACGGCGGGCTCGGGGGCGCGCAGGGGGAGGCGCTCCTGATCCGGCCCGCGGCGCTCGACGTCGACCCGGCGCTGCGCGAGGTCGTGGACGGGACGCCGATGCTCGTCGGCGCGGAGGCCGTGCACGAGCGGCTCGTCGCGTGGTCCCGCGAGCTCGGGCTGCGTCCGTGACGGTCTCCGTCACCTGGCTCGGCCACTCGACGGTCGTCGTCGACGCCCGTGTCGGTGACGCGAGCACGAAGATCCTGACGGACCCTCTGCTGCGTCGTCATGCGGGGGTGCTGCGGCGGCGGGGCCCCGGCCGGGACCGGTCTGGGAGGGAGCCGACGCCGTCCTGCTCTCGCACCTGCACCACGACCACGCGGAGCTGCGGTCGCTGCGGATGCTGCCGGGGGTGCCGGTGGTCACGGCGCCCGAGAACGCGCGGTGGCTGGAGCGTCGAGGGGTGCGGGCCGTGGGTCTGGGACCCGACGAGTGGTTCGAGGTCTCCGCTGGCGTGTCCGTGCGTCTGACGCCCGCGGTGCACGGTGACCGGCCGATGCCGCACCGTCCGGGTGCAGCGAACGGTCACCTGGTGAAGGTGGTCGAGGAGGACCGGACGACGGTCGTGTGGGCTCTGGGCGACACCGAGGTCTACGACGGGATCGGACGGACGCCGTCGCTGGCGGGCGCGCCCGTCGACGTGGCTCTCGTCCCGGTGTCCGGGTGGGGACCGCGCCTCTCGGGAGGTCACATGGGGCCGCGCGAGGCCGCGCAGGTGTGCGCCGACGCGTCGGTGCGTGCCGCTGTCCCGGTGCACTGGGGGACGTTGCACGTCCCGGGCGGGCGTCACCTGCCGCCGGGCTGGATGGACGTGGCGGGACTGGCGTTCGGTGTCGCGGTGGCGGAGCACGCTGCCGGCTGCAGGCCTGTCGTCCTCCCGGTCGGTGGTTCGTGGGACGTACCGTGAGCGGTGTCCTCGGGCCGGGCCGGGAGCGCTCCGCGACACGCCGACGCGACGGACGTCGTCGAACACCTGTTCGGGTAGAGTCGTCCTCAGGCTCGCAGGAGACGCCAGCCGCCCACAGGACGTGACGTCCAGGACCACCGTGTCGGTGGCCAGGCCTACCGTCGACCACGACACAGACGTTCACGACCGTACGACGTGACGACGACAGCCCGTACCGGGCTCGAGACGAAGGTGACCGACATGCCTGCACCCGCAGACCGCGAGAAGGCGCTCGAAGCAGCGCTCGCTCAGATCGACCGCAACTTCGGCAAGGGCTCGGTGATGCGGCTCGGCGACGAGGGCCGCGCACCGGTCGACGTGATCCCCACCGGCTCGATCGCGCTGGACGTGGCGCTGGGCATCGGAGGTCTGCCGCGCGGCAGGGTCGTGGAGGTCTACGGCCCCGAGTCGAGCGGTAAGACCACGGTCGCCCTCCACGCCGTGGCGAGCGCCCAGCGCGCCGGTGGCATCGCCGCGTTCATCGACGCGGAGCACGCGCTCGACCCCGACTACGCCAAGAAGCTCGGTGTCGACACGGACGCCCTGCTCGTCTCCCAGCCCGACACGGGCGAGCAGGCGCTCGAGATCATGGACATGCTGATCCGTTCCGGCGCCCTCGACATCGTCGTCATCGACTCGGTCGCCGCGCTGGTGCCGAAGGCCGAGATCGAGGGCGAGATGGGTGACAGCCACGTCGGTCTGCAGGCTCGGCTCATGTCGCAGGCGCTCCGCAAGATCACGGGCGCGCTCAGCGCGTCGGGGACGACCGCGATCTTCATCAACCAGCTCCGCGAGAAGATCGGCGTCTTCTTCGGTTCGCCGGAGACCACGACCGGTGGCAAGGCGCTGAAGTTCTACGCGTCCGTGCGCATGGACATCCGACGGATCGAGACCCTCAAGGAGGGCACGGACGCGGTCGGCAACCGTACGCGCGTCAAGATCGTCAAGAACAAGATGGCCCCGCCCTTCAAGCAGGCGGAGTTCGACATCCTCTACGGCGTCGGCATCTCCCGCGAGGGTGGCCTGATCGACATGGGGGTCGAGCACGGGTTCGTGCGCAAGTCGGGTTCGTGGTTCACCTACGGCGGCGACCAGCTCGGCCAGGGCAAGGAGAACTCGCGGGCGTTCCTTCGCGACAACCCCGACCTCGCCAACGAGCTCGAGAAGCGCATCAAGGAGAAGCTCGGGATCGGCGCGAAGCTCGACGCCCCTGCCGACGGGACCGTGCCCGGCCCTGAGCCGGTGCCGGCAGTCGCACCGTCCGTGGCCCCGTCGGCGGCGAACCGCGCGAAGGGACGCCAGGCCAAGCCCGCGAAGGTCGACTTCTGATCTCGGAGGAAGAGGCAGGAGAGTCCGGCGGGGGACGCCGGCGTCGTGCACCGCGTCCTGGCGTGGGCGAGAGGCTCGAGGCCGGGGAGCTCAGCCGGGACGAGGCGACCGAGCTCGCACGCGAGTACGTGCTCAGGTCGCTGACGGCCGCGCCACGCAGCCGCGGGCAGCTCGCGGACGCGCTGGCGCGCAAGGGCTACCCGCAGGACGTCGTCGACCCGCTGCTGGACCGCCTCACTGAGGTCGGGCTCGTCGACGATCGCGCTTTCGCCGACATGCTCGTCAGGACCAGGCATGCCGAGCGGGGTCTCTCGCGGCGCGCGCTCGCGGCCGAGCTGCGGCGAAAAGGCATCGACACCGAGACGGCCGAGGCGGCGCTGGCGCAGGTCGACGACGCGGACGAGGTCGACGCTGCACGCGAGCTCGTCCGGAAGAAGCTCGCCCGGTCCCGCGGTCTCGATCGGGACGTGCGTGTCCGACGGACGGTCGCGGCCGTGGCGCGCAAGGGGTACGGGCCCAGCCTGGCCTTCGACCTCGTGCGCGCCGAGCTCGACGCGGAGCCCGCCGAGGTCGACCCGGTGGACGTGGACTCGACGGAAATGGACTCGGCGGACATGAACTCGGCGGACGTGGACCCGACCGCACGATGATCCCCAGGCCCGGTCAGGGCTTCTGCACCGGCACCTCGGGGCCGTCGCCCGCGTCCTTGAGCTGAGTCGCCCCGCCGCCCTTGCTCGAGAGCCGTCGCTCGACGATCACCGCGATCCGCGAGAGCGTGATGTTGACCGCCAGGTAGATGGCGAGGACGACGATGAAGAGCGGGAACCGGTACTGGTCCCCGAAGAAGCTGTAGTTGAGCTGCATCGTCCGCAGGAGCTCTTCGTAGCCGACGATGAAGCCGAGCGAGGAGTCCTTGAGGAGCACGACGAACTGGCTGATCAAGCTCGGGAGCATGAGCCGGATCACCTGCGGGAGCTGGATCATCCGCAGCGTCTGCCACTTGGTGAGGCCGATCGCGGTGCCGGCCTCGAACTGTCCGCGGGGGAGCGCGACGAGCCCGGCTCGGAGGATCTCGGCGACGATCGCCGCGTTGTAGAGCGCGAGCCCGAACACGACGGCCCAGAGCGCCGGCAGCCCCAGCGCGAGGAGCCCGAAGAACATCATGAGCAGCACGGGCATGCCGCGGAGGAACTCGATGACCGCGACCGCGGGACCGCTGACCACCTTCAGCCGCGACGTCCGCAGCGTGGCCAGGACGAACGCGAGGGCGAGCGCGAGCGGCGCGGCGATCGCGGCGGCCTTGAGGGTGGTCAGGAGGCCCTTGCCGAGCGCTGTCCACACGACCTCCGCCGACTGACCCTTGGGCGGGTCGGTGAAGACCGCCCACCGGTCGTCGAAGAGGCCGAGGTCGATCATCCACAGCACGAGCCAGACGGCTCCTGCGGCGAGCAGCGTGAGGAAGACGATCGACACGATGCGCTCGTTGCGCAGCGTCTTGGGTCCAGGAGCGTCGTAGAGGACGCTGCTCTCGTTCTTGCGGCTCATCGCGCGAACACCACCTTTCGCTCGACGTATCCGGCGAGGATCCCCGCAGGGATCGTGATGAGCAGGTAGAAGAAGGCGACGCCCGCGAGCATCCAGATGACGTCGGCGGGGTTGTCGCGGGCGAGCGAGCGGCCGGTCGCGGTCAGCTCGACGACGGTGAACCCGGCGGCGACCGACGTGTTCTTCGCTAGCGCGATGAGCACGTTGATGAGCGGCGGCACCACGCTGCGCAGGGCCTGGGGGAGCACCACGTTCGTGAGCGTCTGCACGCTGCCGAGACCGATCGCGCGGGCGGCCTCGGCCTGGCCGACGCCGACGCTGTTGATCCCGGACCGCACGGCCTCGCAGACGAACGCCGACGTGTAGCAGGTCAGGGCGATGATCGCGGGCACCGTGCCGAGCGGGAGGATCACGCCGACCGCCGGGAGGATGAACACGAAGAAGATGAAGACCAGGGTGAGCGGGGTGTTGCGGCCTGCCTCGACGATGATCGTGCCGACGACCCGCAACGACTTCAGCGGTGACACCCGGAACGCGGCGAGCACGGTCCCGAAGATCAGCGAGAGGACGCCGGCGACGACCCAGAGGTAGAGGGTCATCGTGAACCCGGACCAGTACCGGGGTAGTGCGTCGATCACGGCGTCCATGCGGGCCCTTCGGTCGGCGGGACCGCCCGGCGCGTGCGCGCCGGGCGGTCCCGGTTCAACGGGCCGGCCCGCGACGGGGCCGGCTGTCCGTGGTCTGCGTCAGTAGCGGTCGACGGCCGGGGGCTCCGGCGTGTCGAGGACCTCTCCCGCTGTCGACTCCCACGCGGCCTGCCAGCGGCCGTCGTCGTAGGACGCCTCGAGGGTGTCGTTGATCCAGGAGCGGAAGTCGTCGTCGCCCTTGGCCATGCCGATGCCGTAGGGCTCCTCCGTGAACTGGTCGCCCGCGATCTTGAAGTCGTCGGGGCTCTCGGAGACGTACCCGGCGAGGATGACGTTGTCGGTCGTGACGGCGTCCACCTGGCCGTTGCGCAGCGGGTCGAGGCAGTCGGTGTACGCCGCGAACGTGACGAGCTCCGCGTCGGGGTAGTTCTCCTCGATGTTGCCGGCCGGGGTCGAGCCGTCGACCGAGCAGACCTTCTTGCCGGCGAGGTCCTCCGGGGTGGTGATCTCGCTGTCGTCGGCGCGCACCATCAGGGCCTGACCGGCCTCGTAGTACGGCCCCGCGAAGTCGACGACCTCTTTGCGCTCGTCGTTGATCGTGTAGGTCGCGACGACGATGTCGACACGACCGTCCTGGATGAACGGCTCGCGGTTCGCGGACACCGTCTCGACCCACTCGATGTCGTCCTCGCCGATGCCGAGCTCGGCGGCGAGCATCTTGCCGATCTCGACGTCGAACCCGACGGGGGTGCCGTCCGGTCCCTTGAGGCCGAAGAGCGGCTGGTCGAACTTCGTGCCGATCGTGATGGCGCCGGCGTCGGACAGCTCCGCCATGGTCGAGCCTTCGGCGAAGTCCGAGGACGAGACGTCCGCGGGCTCGTCGGAGCCGGCTGCGTCGCCGTCGTCGCTGCTGCAGGCGGAGAGCGTGAGGGCCGCGGTGGCGGCCACCGCCATCCAGCTCATGGTGCGTGTACGCATCTGTTCCTCCTTGGTCGGGGCGGCCGGTCGGCCGTCCGCTGTGGATCGGTGCGGTCGGGACTGCTGGGTCAGTGGGTGAGGATCTTCGACAGGAAGTCCTTGGCACGGTCGCTCTGTGGGTTCGTGAAGAACTCCTCGGGGGTCGCCTCCTCGACGATCTGGCCGTCGGCCATGAACACCACGCGGTCCGCGGCCTTGCGGGCGAAGCCCATCTCGTGGGTGACGACGATCATCGTCATGCCCTCCTTGGCGAGCTCGACCATGGCGTCGAGGACCTCGTTGATCATCTCCGGGTCGAGCGCGGAGGTCGGCTCGTCGAAGAGCATGACCTTCGGGTGCATGGCGAGGGCGCGGGCGATGGCGACCCGCTGCTGCTGTCCGCCGGAGAGCTGTGCGGGGAGCTTGTTGGCCTGGTTGTCGACGCCGACGCGCTCGAGGAGCTTCATCGCCTCGGCCTTGGCCTCCGACTTCTTGGTCCCGCGGACCTTGATAGGCCCGAGGGTGACGTTCTCGAGGACCGTCTTGTGGGCGAACAGGTTGAACGACTGGAAGACCATGCCGACGTCGGAGCGCAGCTGGGCGAGCTCCTTGCCCTCCGCGGGCATGGGCTTGCCGTCGATCTCGATGGTTCCGGAGTCGATGGTCTCCAACCGGTTGATGGCACGGCAGAGCGTGGACTTCCCGGAGCCCGAGGGGCCGATGACGACGAGGACCTCCCCGTGCGTGACGGTGAGGTCGATGTCGCGCAGGACGTGGAGCTCGCCGAAGTGCTTCTGGACGTCCCGGAGCTCGACGAGCACCTGGCTGTCGGCGGTCGGGGTGTCCTGGGGCGTCGCCGAGGCAGCGCTGTCAAGATTCATCTGTTGAACGTACGAGGGAAAGGTCAGGGACGCATTGCGAGGCGGTAACGGTCCGGCAACGGTCCGGACCTGCGGTTCCGGTCGGGCGTGCACCGGTATCCTGGAGGGGATGTCCACCTCCACCAGTACACCCACCTACGTCGTGAAGACGCTCGGGTGCCAGATGAACGTCCACGACTCGGAGCACATGGCCGGGATGCTGGAGGCCGCCGGGTATCGCGAGGCCGACGCCGCCGACGCCGCGGCGCACCGCGCCGACGTCGTGGTGGTCAACACGTGCGCGGTACGGGAGAACGCTGCGAACAAGCTCTACGGCAACCTCGGGCAGCTGGCCTCGGTCAAGGCGGAGCGGCCCGGCATGCAGATCGCCGTCGGCGGGTGCCTCGCGCAGAAGGACCGCGGGACCATCGTCGAGCGTGCCCCGTGGGTCGACGTCGTCTTCGGCACCCACAACCTCGACGCGCTCCCGGTGCTCCTGGCGCGGGCACGGCACAACGAGGCCGCCCAGGTGGAGATCGCCGAGTCCCTGCAGGTGTTCCCCTCGACCCTCCCGACGCGCCGCGAGTCCGTCTACGCGGGCTGGGTGTCGATCAGCGTCGGCTGCAACAACACGTGCACCTTCTGCATCGTGCCGAGCCTCCGCGGCAAGGAGCGCGACCGGCGCCCCGGCGAGGTCCTGGCGGAGGTCGAGGCCCTGGTCGCGCAGGGCGCGATCGAGGTGACCCTGCTCGGGCAGAACGTGAACTCCTACGGCGTGGAGTTCGGCGATCGCGGCGCGTTCGCCAAGCTGCTGCGCGCCTGCGGTCGTGTCGAGGGGCTCGAGCGTGTCCGCTTCACGTCGCCCCACCCCGCCTCGTTCACGGACGACGTGATCGAGGCGATGGCCCAGACGGCGAACGTGATGCCCCAGCTGCACATGCCGCTGCAGTCCGGTTCGGACCGGGTCCTGCGCGCGATGCGCCGCTCCTACCGCTCGGAGAAGTTCCTCGGGATCCTCGACCGGGTGCGTGCCGCGATGCCGGACGCCGCGATCACCACGGACCTCATCGTCGGCTTCCCGGGGGAGACGGAGGAGGACTTCGCCGAGACGTTGCGCGTGGTCGAGGCGTCCCGGTTCACCTCCGCCTTCACGTTCCAGTACTCGCCCCGGCCCGGAACCCCGGCGGCAGACCTTGAGGACCAGGTCCCCAAGGAGGTCGTGCAGGAGCGGTTCGAGCGGCTCCTCGCGCTCCAGGACCGGATGTCGGCCCAGGAGTCCGCGAAGCAGGTGGGCCGGACCGTCGAGGTGCTGGTGACCGAGGGGGCGGGCCGCAAGGACGGCGCGAGCCACCGGGTCTCGGGCCGCGCCCGGGACAACCGCCTCGTCCACCTCGCGCTCCCGGCGTCGGCGACGGACAGCCTCCAGCACGTCGGCACGCCGACCGATCCCCGGTCGGCCGCCGTCCCACCGGCCGACGTGCCTCGGCCGGGTGACATCGTGACCGTCCGGGTCACCGACTCGGCGCCTTACCACCTGATCGCGGACTCGGCGCTCGACGGGGGCGAGTTCTCGTGCCGCCGCACCTCCGCCGGGGACGCCTGGGCCGCGCGCGAGCGCGGGGAGCACAGCCACGGCGGTCACGGTGGCACCGCGACCACGGCCGGCGGTGTCGCGCTCGGCATGCCGACGCTGCGGCGCGGCTGACGGTGTCCGTCCGGGCCCTGCTGATCCCCGGCAGCGTGCTGCTCGTCCCCGGTGCGGCCGGGCGTGCGACCGTGCTCGCCGAGGAGCGGCGAGCGGTCGCCGACGCGGTCGACGCCTGCGACGACACGCTCCAGGCCCCGGGCGTCCGCTGCCTCGTCGCGGCTCGCGGCGAGCGACCGCTACGGGGACGGTCGCGGCCGTCGCTCGGCGCCGTGGGCCTGGTGCCCGGTGACCTGACGTGGGCCTCGCCGCCCGGGCAGGACGGCGCCGCTGCCGGTACCGCTGCGTCCGTCGGCCTGCTCGTGGTCGGCGGGCTGACGGCCGTCGAGGCGGTGGACGTGGTCGAGGCACCGACGTCTGCCCAGATCGTCGGCGGGGTCGGGGACGCGCTGAGCGGCCGGGCAGCAGCCGCCCAGGTCGTGATCGTCGCCGTCGACGACGACGTCGTCCGTGAGGCGCTCGCAGCGCTCGTCGCCGACGGCGCCCTGGACGCGGTCGTGGACACGGTCCTGGGCGCCGGCCAGAAGGACACGATCCCGGCAGGTCGGCCGTGATCGTCGCGGTCGTCGGGCCGACGGCGACCGGCAAGTCCGACCTCGGGATCGCTCTCGCCCGCGCGCTGGGCGGCGACGTCGTCAACGCCGACGCGTTCCAGCTCTACCGGGGGATGGACGTCGGGACGGCGAAGGTCCCTGCCGATGAGCGGGGCGGCGTCGTCCACCACCTGCTCGATGTCCTGGAGCCGGAGGAGGACGCGTCGGTGGCGGACTACCAGAGGTCGGCGCGGCAGGTGGTCGCGGACCTGACGGCGAGGTCCGTCGTCCCCGTCGTGGTGGGCGGGTCCGGGCTGTACGTCCGCGCGCTGCTCGACCACATGGACTTCCCCGGCACGGACCCCGAGGTCAGGGCCCGGATCGAGGCCCGGCTCGACGCCGAGGGTGCGCGCGCCCTGCACGGCGAGCTCGCGCGCCTCGACCCCGTCGCAGCGGACGCCCTGGACCCGCGCAACGCGCGACGCCTCGTCCGCGCGCTCGAGGTCGTCGAGATCACGGGTGCGCCGTACTCCGCGAACCTGCCGCGTCAGGAGTACGTCGCCCCGGCGGTCCAGATCGGCCTGGACTGCGACCGCGAGGCGCTCGACGCGCGGGTCGCGCTGCGCGTCGACCGCATGTGGGAGCAGGGCCTGGTCGCCGAGGTCCGTGGCCTGCGCGACCGGCTGGGTCGGACGGCGTCGCGCGCCGTCGGGTACCCGGAGGTGATCGAGCACCTCGCGGGCGCGATCACCGAGACGGACGCGAAGGAACGCGTGACCGCCGCGACCCGGCGGCTCGCCCGCAAGCAGATGGGCTGGTTCGGCCGCGACCCGCGGGTGCACTGGCTCGACGCACGGTCCGAGGACCTCGTGGGCGCCGCGCTCGCCGTCGTCGACCGGGCCGAGCGCACGGAGCAGGAGGCGCCGGGCGGCGGACCAGGGCTCGGGACCGACACCCGCGACGAGGGGCCGCCGGTGCGCCGGCCGCTCGGTTCGTGACAGGCTGACGCCATGACCCGAACTGCCGGCGACCGGCCCGCAAGCTCCACGGCCCAGACCCCCTCGGGAGAGGTCCTCGAGTTCGTCAAGGGGCACGGGACCGAGAACGACTTCGTGCTCGTCGACGACCGCGCGGGGGTCCTCGACCTCTCGCCGGACGACGTCCGTCGCCTCACCGACCGCCGGGCGGGCGTCGGGGCGGACGGCGTGATCCGCCTGGCCCCGAGCGAGGACCTACCCGAAGGCAGGGCCGTCCTCGCCGAGGACCCGTCGGCGCAGTGGTTCATGGACTACCGCAACGGCGACGGCTCGATCGCCGAGATGTGCGGCAACGGCGTCCGCGTGTTCGCAGCCTTCGCCGAGCACCTCGGCCTCGCCGACCTGTCCCGCGCCCCGTTCTCGCTCGGCACCCGTGCCGGTGTGCGGCGCGTGTCGCGCGCGGCCGACGGCTGGTACGCCGTCGACATGGGCCCGTGGTCGTTCGCGGACGGCGGACAGACGATCTCCGACGGCTTCGACGCCGAGGTGACCGTGCGCGGGTGGGACGTCGCGCGTCCCGCGGCCAACCTGGACCTCGGCAACCCGCACACGGTCGTCGCGCTCGCAGACGAGTCGGAGCTGTCGTCCCTCGACCTCACGGTGGCACCGACGGTGGACCCGACGCCGCCGCACGGGACCAACGTGGAGGTCGTCGTGCCGCTCGGCGAGTCGGAGGTGGACGGCCACCTGGTCGGACGCGTCCGCATGCGGGTCCACGAGCGCGGGGTCGGCGAGACCCGGTCCTGCGGCACGGGCGCGTGCGCCGCGGCGCTCGCGGTCCGAGGGTGGGCCGGGGAGGGCGCACCGGACGTGTGGCTCGTCGACGTGCCCGGTGGTCAGGTGCGCGTGACGGCGCTGGCCGACGGGCACGTCGAGCTCGCCGGTCCTGCGGAGCTCGTCTTCAGCGGAGCGTTGCGGCGCCCGTAGGCGCGGTGACGGTCCGGAGGCGAGTCAGCGGTGCCTGACCTCGAGGACCCGGAAGCCCTTCGCGCTGGCCGACCTCGAGGACGCGAGCCCGTCGAGGTGCTCGTCCATCCAGCGCGCGAGCGAGTCGGCACCCAGGTTCCGCTGGACGACCAGGTGCGCCACGCCGTCCGGCGCCAGGCGGGGGAGCCAGAGCTCCAGCATCGCGTGCAGCGCTTCCTTCCCGACGCGGATCGGCGGGTTCGACCAGATCGCGTCGAACCGGACGTCGTCGGGCACGTCGTCCGGACGCACCGCGCGGACCCCCGTCGCGCCGAGGGACGCCGCGTTGCGGCGGGTCAGGTCCAGTGAGCGCTCGTTGACGTCCACGGCCCACACGGTCGCCGTCGGACGCTCGAGCGCCATCGTCAGGGCGACCGGCCCCCACCCGCAGCCGAGGTCCAGGAAGTTCTGCCCGCCCGCGGCCGGGTCGGAGCCGATGGTCTCCTCGCCTGCTGCTGCTGCTGCTGGTGCGGTGCGGTCGGTGGGCGCCGGAGCGGGTGTCCCCGTGAGCGACTGCGGCAGCTCGGGCACCGAGCGGAGCAGGACGCGGGTCCCGAGGTCGAGCCTCCCGGGGGAGAAGACACCCGAGGCGACCTCGACGTCGACCGTCCTGCCGGCGAGGTCCACGGAGAGCGTGCGGCGCTCGTCGACGGACGCAGGGGAGGCCGTGAAGTAGTGGTCTGGCGTGTCGCTCACGAGCACGGAGCCTACCGGGGGCACTTGCGCCCGTAGCGATCACGAGGCCCACGGGGGCAATTCTGTCGCCGCCGAAGGCCCGGACGTGCCAGTCTTGGCCCAGCGGACGAGAGGACCACATGACGCAGCACCCCGCAGCACCCAGAGACGGTGAGCACGACGACGAGACCGGCGGCGAGACCGGCGACCTGACCGACGACGGTCACCGCACTCAGGCAGAGGACCGCGACATCGCCGGCGACGTCGTCGCCCGCGTCCTGGCGCGGGCAGGGACCGCGCGCGCCGAGGGCGCGACCGTGCACTCGGCGTCCGACGGGGACCAGCTGGATCTCGCCGAGCGTGCGGCGCTGCGCAGGGTCGCGGGTCTGTCGACCGAGCTCGAGGACGTCACCGAGGTCGAGTACCGGCAGCTGCGTCTCGAGAAGGTGGTCCTCGTCGGGCTCTGGTACGGCGACGCGGAAGAGGCCGAGGTCTCGCTCCGCGAGCTCGCGGCACTCGCCGAGACGGCAGGCTCGGAGGTCCTCGACGGACTGCTGCAACGGCGCCAGAAGCCCGACCCGGGGACGTTCCTCGGCTCGGGCAAGGCGGCACAGCTCGCCGAGATCGTCGCCGTCTCCGGTGCCGACACCGTCATCGTGGACAGCGAGCTCGCACCCTCCCAACGGCGCTCGCTGGAGGACATCGTCAAGGTGAAGGTGGTCGACCGGACCGCGCTGATCCTCGACATCTTCGCCCAGCACGCGAAGTCCCGAGAGGGCAAGGCGCAGGTCGAGCTCGCCCAGATGGAATACCTCCTCCCGCGCCTGCGCGGTTGGGGCGAGTCGATGTCCCGGCAGGCCGGTGGACAGGTCGGCGGCGCAGGCGCAGGCATGGGCTCGCGCGGTCCCGGTGAGACGAAGATCGAGCTCGACCGCCGCCGGATCCGCACGCGCATGGCGAAGCTGCGTCGAGAGATCGCCGCGATGAAGCCCTCCCGCGACACGAAGCGCTCGTCGCGCAAGCGGGGCGGAGTCCCGTCGGTGGCGATCGCGGGCTACACGAACGCCGGGAAGTCCTCGCTGCTGAACGCCCTGACGGGCGCCGGCGTGCTCGTCGAGAACGCACTGTTCGCGACCCTCGACCCGACGATCCGCAAGGCGCAGACCGAGGACGGTCGGGTCTACACGCTCGCGGACACCGTGGGCTTCGTGCGGCACCTGCCGCACCAGCTCGTCGAGGCGTTCCGGTCGACCCTCGAGGAGGTCGGGGACGCGGACCTGCTGCTCCATGTGGTGGACGCCTCGCACCCGGACCCCGAGGGGCAGATCGCCGCCGTGCGTGAGGTGCTCGCGGACGTGCCGGGCGCGTCGGACGTGCCCGAGGTGGTCGTCCTCAACAAGGCCGACCTCGCCGACCCCGAGGTCGTAGCGCGCGTGCGGCTGCGGGAGCGACGCACGATCCTCGTCTCGGCGCACACGAGGCAAGGCATCGACAGCCTGCTCGAGCTGATCACCGCCGAGCTGCCGCGTCCCGCGGTGGAGATCGACGTCGTCGTGCCGTACGACCGCGGCGACCTCGTGCACCGGGTGCACGAGACCGGGGAGATCACGTTCGAGGAGCACACCGCGCACGGCACCCACCTGCGTGGTCGCGTGGACGAGGCGCTGGGCGCCGAGGTCGCGCTGGTCGCCACCGCGCCACCGCGGGCAGACAGAGCACCGGGTGCGCCGCGGGTGGACGGGATCGGCTGAACGGACCACAGGGTCCAGGGCGCACCGCGCGTCCCCAGTCCGCCGGCCGCGCGACGTCGTGCCCCCGACGCGACCGTAGGATCGGACGATGACTTCGACGGACACCGGCGACGCGATCCAGGCCGAGGAGTCCGGTTCCGTCAAGGAGCTGTTGGGAGCCGCTGTCGCGGCCCTGGGGGAGCCCCTCGCGACGGGCAGGTCGCCATGGCGGAGGCCGTCGACACGGCGATCCGCACCGAGGAGCACCTCCTGGTCCAGGCGGGCACCGGCACCGGCAAGTCGCTGGGCTATCTCGTGCCCGCGGTGCGGCACGCGGTGCTCGCCGACGAGCGCGTCGTCGTGTCCACGGCCACGCTGGCGCTGCAGCGCCAGGTCATGACGCGTGACCTCCCCTGGTGGCGGACGCCGTCGCGCCGCTCCTGCCCCGCGCGCCCCAGGTAGCGCTGCTCAAGGGATGGCACAACTACGCGTGCCGGCACAAGGTCAGCGGCGGCTACCCGCAGGACGAGCCGACCCTGTTCGACCTGCCGGGCGAGGAGCACGGGGCGGCGGACCACCCGGCGCCCGCCGGCGGTGCCAGGGACGACGCCGGGCTCGGCGCCCAGGTGGTGCGCGCCCGCGCGTGGGCGGAGTCGACGGACTCGGGCGACCGCGACGAGCTCGTCCCTGGCGTCTCGGACAAGGCCTGGCGCCAGATCTCCGTCACAGCGCTCGAGTGCCTCGGCGCGCGCTGCCCCATGCTCGACGGATGCTTCCCGGAGGCCGCGCGCACGCTGGCCCGCGAGGCGGACGTCGTCGTGACGAACCACGCGATGCTCGGGATCGCGGCCTCGGGCTCGCCGGGTGTGCTGCCCGAGCACGACGTGGTCGTGGTGGACGAGGCTCACGAGCTCAGCGACCGGGTCACCGCGGCCGCGACCGTGGACCTGTCGGTCCCCACCGTCGAGCACGCCGCCCGGATGGCGCGCCGGCACGGGGGTGTCACGACCGACGACCTCGACGCGGCGTCCAGGCTGCTCGGGACGCTGCTCGCGGGGCTCCCGGCGGAGCGGTTCCCCGACGGGCTCCCGGACGAGGCGCGCATGGTCGTCGGGGCCGTCCGGGACGCGGCCCGGCACCTGGTGAGCGCGCTGAAGCCCGAGACGGGAGCCGGCGCCCAGCCCGAGCCGGGCGTGAAGATGGCGCAGGCCTCGATGCTCGCGCTGACCGAGGTCGCCGAGCGCATGGCCGCCGACCCGACCGGCCACGACGTGCTCTGGTGCACGCACCCGAGCGAACGCTGGGGCGGGGACAGCGCGACCAGGCTCCACGCGGCCCCGCTGGGGGTGAGCGGCCTGATCCGCGAGAACCTGCTGGCCGAGAGGACGGGCGTCTTCACGTCGGCGACGCTCGCGCTCGGCGGTAGCTTCGAGCACGTCGCGGGCGCGCTCGGGCTGCCGCGCGACGGCGACGGGTGGCGCGGGGAGGACGTCGGGAGCCCGTTCGACTACGGCACCCAGGGGATCCTCTACGTCGCGGAGCACCTGCCGACGCCCGGCCGGGACGCCGCGACCGAGCACCAGCTCGACGAGATCACCGACCTGGTCGAGGCCGCCGGCGGCAGGACCCTGGGGCTGTTCTCGTCGCGCCGTGCCGCGACCGTCGCCGCCGAGGCGATGCGCGAGCGCCTCGACGTGCCGATCCTGTGCCAGGGCGACGACCAGCTGCCGGCGCTCGTCGCCGAGTTCCTCGCTGATCCCCGCGCGTGCCTGTTCGGGACGCTGTCGCTGTGGCAGGGGGTCGACGTCCCGGGACCCTCGTGCCAGCTCGTGCTGGTCGACCGCATCCCGTTCCCGCGACCGGACGACCCGGTCCGCTCGGCCCGGGCGCGCGCCGTCGAGCAGGCGGGAGGCAACGGGTTCATGCAGGTCTCCGCCGCGCACGCGGCGCTGATGCTCGCGCAGGGTGCCGGGCGGCTGATCCGGTCGACGTCCGACCGCGGGGTCGTGGCGGTGCTCGACCCGCGGCTGGCGACCAAGCGCTACGGGCAGTACCTGCGCCGCTCCATGCCGGCGTTCTGGCCGACGTCCGACAAGGACACGGTCCTCGCCGCGCTGCGGCGCCTGGACGCCGTAGGCTGATCGCCGGTGCCACGGGCATCGACCGAGATCTCTGGAGGGTATGTGCGCACGGGAACGACGAAGCTGGCGATCGTCGGGGCTGGGGCCGTTGGCTCGACGATGGCCTACGCCGCGCTCATGCGCGGAGCCGCGCGCAACGTCGCGCTGCTCGACATCGACCGCAAGAAGGTCGACGCCGAGGTCCTGGACCTCCGGCACGGTCTCGAGTTCATGCCCCAGGCGTCGGTGGAGGGCTCGGACGACGTCGCCGTGTGCGCCGACGCGGACGTCGTCATGGTGACGGCCGGCGCGAAGCAGCGCCCCGGCCAGTCCAGGCTGGACCTCGCCGAGGCGACCATCGGGCTGATGCAGAAGATCCTCCCCGGTCTGCTGGAGGTCGCGCCGAACGCGGTCTACGTCATGGTGACCAACCCCGTCGACATCGTGACGTACGCGTCGCTGAAGATCTCAGGTCTGCCGCCGCACCAGATGATGGGGTCCGGGACGGTGCTCGACTCGTCGCGGCTCCGCCACCTCGTCGCCCAGCGCTGCGGCGTGGCGGTGCAGAACGTCCATGCGTACATCGCGGGGGAGCACGGCGACTCGGAGATCCCGCTGTGGAGCAGCGCCACGATCGGCGGGGTGCCGCTCAGCGAGTGGAACCCTCTGCCGGGCCGGCTCCCGCTCGACGCCGAGGCGCGCGACGTCATCGCGCGCGACGTCGTGCGCAGCGCGTACACGATCATCGAGGGCAAGGGCGCGACCAACTATGCGATCGGGCTGGCCGGGTCCCGCATCGCCGAGGCGATCCTCGGTGACGAGGACCGGGTGATGCCGGTCTCCACCCTGCTCGACGACTTCTACGGGATCGACGACGTGTGCCTCTCGGTCCCGTCGCTGGTGGGCCGGCAGGGGAGCATCGAGCGGTTCGAGGTGCCGCTCTCGGACAGCGAGTACGACGGGCTCAAGACGTCGGCCGAGACGGTCCGGGCAGCGGCCCGCCGGTTCGGCTACTGAGTCGGCCCCGCGACCGGGTGCCGAGCGCTCGGACGGGCGCGACCAGCTGCGTGAGCGCTCGGACGGGCGCGACCAGCTGCGTGAGCGTTCAGAAGGGCGCGAGGGATCAGTAGACCCGTGAGCTCAGTAGACCTGTCAGCTCCAGCGGGCGTCAGAGGCTGCGCAGCACCGAGACCACACGACCCATGACCTGGGCGTCGTCACCCGGGATCGGCGTGTAGGCGGCGTTGCGCGGCATCAGCCACACGTGTCCCTCTCGGCGCTGGAGGACCTTCACGGTCGCCTCACCGTCGATCATGGCGGCCACGATCTCGCCGTTCTCGGCCACGGGCTGCCGACGCACGACCACCCAGTCGCCGTCGCAGATCGCGGCGTCGACCATCGACTCGCCGACGACCTTGAGCAGGAACAGCTCCCCGTCGCCGACCAGCTGACGGGGCAGGGGGAACACGTCCTCCACCACCTGGTCCGCGAGGATGGGGCCACCCGCAGCGATGCGACCGACGACCGGCACGAACGACGGAGCCGGGTGACCGAAGGCGTCCGCCGGATCGTTTGCCACGGCTTCGGTGCCCTGCGGTGCCGCGCCGACGGCCTGCCCCGCCGTGGCGACGACAGGCCCGTCGGGCGCCCCCGCCACGCTCACGGGGTCGCGGACGATCTCCATGGCGCGGGGGCGGTGCGGGTCGCGTCGCAGATACCCCTTGCGCTCGAGCACGGTCAGCTGGTGCTTCACGCTCGAGGGGCTCGTGAGACCGACGGACTGGCCGATCTCGCGCATGCTCGGCGGGTACCCGCGCTCGTCGAGCGACGCTCGGATCGTCTCCAGGACGAGTGCCTGGCGGGCTGACAGCGGGGCATCGTCGCCGACCGGCAGAGCATGCACCTGCGCGGACTCCGCGGCCTCGTCCGAACGCTGGACCATCGACAACTCCCCGTGACTCGACACTGCGACCGGTCGCCGTCCGTTGCGGAAGGCGGTGACCCGCCCTGCCGGCGGGCTCACGTTCGTCCCCAGGTTAGGGCAGGAACGCCGCAGGATCAAACACCTGTTCGAGCGGGGTGTCGACAGCACCGCAGGCGCGTGATAGAAATCGCACAGGCGTTCGACGAACACGCGTTCGAAGCCGACCTGGCAGCAGCGCCGGTGACAGCGCCGGTGACAACAGCAACAGGTGCACGACCAGCGGGCCCAGCATCCGCCGGGACGGCCTCGTGTCGGACCCTCGCGCGATGCTCGGCACGGATCAGCGGTAGAGCACGAACGACACGACCGAGAGACGGAGGCAGGCCATGACTGTCATCACCGTGGATGTTCCCCAGTGGCGCGAGGCGAGCTCGCGGACCCGGGAGGCCGGGCGGGCCGACGTGGTCGGGGCACGGACGGCGTCCGGGCATCCTGCCCGTGCTCGTCAGAGTGCCGCTCACCCCGTTCGCGCGCACCGTGAGTCCCGTGCCGTGCGCTCGCCCGCCGTCCCAACCCGATCCTCGCTCCGGATCACGCGGCGCGGCCGCGTCGTGGTCGTGCTCGTCGTCGCATGCCTCGTCGCCGTCCTCCTCACGCTGATCGGGACGCAGGCGTCGGCGGACGGCCCCGGCGTGCCGGCCGAGGTGACCCAGCTCTCCGTGTCGCCGGGACAGACCCTGTGGGAGATCGCAGCCGGGGTGACGGCGGCAGGGGAGGACGTCCGGGACACGATCGCGGTGATCGCAGATCTCAACGGTCTCGACAGCTCGGTCCTGCGCGCCGGTGACCGTCTCGTCGTGCCGATCGGCTCGTGAACCGGGGGTCGGGGGCGGGCCGCGCAGGTAGCGCCTTGCCGAGGTGATCGGCCTGCGCATAGGTTCGGGGCGGCGCCGAGCGGCGCTGCACCTATGGCCGGTCCTGCGGCCGCCGTTGAGGAGCCCAGCCGATGCACTGCCCGTTCTGCCGACACACGGACTCGCGAGTCGTCGACTCCCGCACCTCCGACGACGGCTCGTCGATCCGCCGGCGTCGGCAGTGTCCCGCCTGCCAGCGCCGGTTCACGACGGTCGAGACGGCGAGCCTCTCGGTCGTGAAGCGGTCCGGGGCCACCGAACCGTTCAGCCGGGACAAGGTCGTCGGCGGGGCTCGCAAGGCGTGCCAGGGTCGTCCCGTGAACGAGGACGACCTGGCGATCCTCGCGCAACGGGTGGAGGAGGCGATCCGATCCGCCGGCAGCGCAGAGATCGACGCGTACGAGATCGGTCTCGCGATCCTGGGTCCGCTCCGTGAGCTCGACGAGGTCGCCTACCTGAGGTTCGCGAGCGTCTATCAGGCGTTCGACTCGCTCGAGGACTTCGAGTCCGCGATCACCTCGCTGCGTGCCGAGCATGCTGAGCGCGACCGCGCAGCGGGCCTCCTGGACGACGAGGGCGACGGGGCGGACCCCGTGCCTGTTCTTCCTGCGTCGGACGCGAGCACGGGTACCGCGACCGAGGCTGACGACGACGGGGCCACCGTCGAGCCCGGGCTGCGCGACGGCGACGACCGGGCCGGGTCGCGTTCGCTCTGACCCGGCTCCTACCGGCAGGCCGACTCAGTCGAGGATGCGGACCCGGATCGTCTGGTCCATCTTCCGCAGCGCCTCGACCGCGTCGGGGACGAGATCGGCGCCGACGTCGGTGACCACGTACCCGAGGTCTCCGCTCGTCGCGAGCAGCTGTCCCTCGATGTTGGTCCCGTGCTCGGCGAGCGTCGCGTTGACGGACGCCAGCACGCCGGGGAGGTTGTGGTGCAGGTGCGCCACACGGCGGACGCCGGACGTGCGCTCGAGCGCGATGTTGGGGACGTTCACGCTGAGGGTCGTCGAACCGGTGGCCGAGTAGTCGCGGAGCTTGTTCGCGACGAAGCGGCCGATCGACTCCTGCGCCTCCTCGGTGGATCCGCCGGTGTGCGGGGTCAGGATCACGTTCGGCAGCCCTCGGAGCTCCGACTCGAACGCGTCGCCACGCTTCTTCGGCTCTGCGGGGAACACGTCGATCGCGGCACCCGCGAGGTGACCGGAACCGAGCGCCGTACGGAGCGCGTCGACGTCGACGACGAAGCCGCGCGAGAGGTTGAGGAAGACCGCGCCCGGCTTCATGCGGGCGATCTGCCGTGCACCGAAGAGCCCGGCGTTCCCGCTGCGGCCGTCGACGTGCAGCGTCACGATGTCGGCGACCTCGAGGAGCTCGTCGAGGCTCTCGACACGCCGGGCGTTGCCGAGCGCGAGCTTCTCCGCCGTGTCGTAGAAGACGACGGACATGCCGAGGTTCTCCGCGAGGACGGAGAGCTGGGTCCCGATGTTGCCGTAGCCGACGATGCCGAGCGTCCGCCCCCGGATCTCGTGCGCGCCGTCGGCGGACTTGTTCCACACGCCCTCGTGCATCGACCGGTTGAACTCCGGCTGCCGACGCGTCAGGGCGATCATGTCCGCGATCGCGATCTCGACCACCGAGCGGGTGTTCGAGAACGGCGCGTTGAAGGTGGCGACGCCCGCCTGCCCGGCGGCCGCCAGGTCGACCTGGTTGGTCCCGATGCAGAAGCAGCCGATCGCGAGGAGGTCGTCGGCGGCAGCGACGACGCGCGATGTGACGTTCGTCTTGGACCGGATGCCGAGGACGTCGAAGCCGGGGAGGGCTGCGATCAGCTCGTCCTCGTCCATCGCGCCGGTGTGGTTGACGACCTCGAACCCGGCGTCGGTGAGGATCTCGGTGGCGACGGGATGCAGGTTCTCGAGTAGCAAGGCTCTGGGCACGGGCTCATCGTGCGCCCGCTACCGCCGGAACGACAAACCGGTCTTGGTCTGCGGACGATCGGCGGGCGTCCGTTCGAGGTTCGCTCAGGGACCGAGCGGGGCCGAGCGGGACCGGTCAGGCCGGGATGCCGGGCGGCAGGTCCTGGGCGTGGACGACGACGAGCCGTCGCGTGGGTCGCGTCATCGCGACGTAGAGGTCGGCCGGCCCGCCGACACCGGTCGCGACGGCCGCGGGCTCGACCAGCACGACGTCGTCGAACTCCAGTCCCTTGGCCTGCTCGGGCGCGAGCACGACGACCTGGGCGTCCCCTCGGGCTGGTCGGCCAGTCGGGCGCTCTCGTCCTCCGGCAGCCCGGCGGCGAGCGCGGCACGGACCACGGCGTCGACGGCCTCGACGGCGTCGGGGTGGGCGATGATCGCGACCCGACCCGCGCCGTCCGCCTCCACGGTGTCACGGACCCGCTCGAGCGCCTGGCGCGCGACCTCGTCGAGCAGCCCGTGAGGTGCGTCGCGTCGATCGACGATCGTCAGCGAACCCTCCTCGTGGCGCGCCGACGTCAGGGTCGAGACGGGGAGGCCGGCGCACCGTGCCGCGCGCTGCGCGCGATCCGCGATCTCGGCGGGAGTCCGGTAGTTGACGGTGAGCTCCGCCAGCCGCCAGGAGCCGCGGAGCACGGGGTCGAGGGCCGCGGGCCACGATCTCGCGCCGGCGGGGGAGGACGACTGGGCGACGTCCCCGACGATCGTGAACGAGCGTGTCGGGCAGCGTCGGGCGAGCATGCGCCACGCCATCGCGGAGAGCTCCTGTGCCTCGTCGACGACGACGTGCCCGAAGGTCCAGCGCCGGTCGGCGACGGCGCGCTCGGCGGTGGTGAGCCGAGGCCCGCGAGAGGCGAAGCGGTCGGCGAGCACCTCCGCGTCGACCAGACCGCCCCCGGCGCCCGACGACGCCAGGACCTGTCGCGCGTAGTCGAGCTCCGCGGCACGCTCCGCGGCCTCGGCACCCGCCTGGGCCCGTGCCATCTGGTCGTCCTCACCGAGGAGCTCGGCCGCCTCGTCCAGCAGGGGGACGTCGGCAGGCGTCCACGCGGATCCCTTCGGGCGGGCCACGGCCGCGCGCTCGTCGGCGGTGAGCTCGGGTGCGAGCTCCGCCAGACGCTCCGGCTTGGCCAGGAGGTCTTCGAGGAGCCACTGCGGCGACATCGGGAGCCACGCGAGGTTGAGCGCGACCTTCACGTCGTGCAGGACCCGGAGGTCCTCGATCACGTCCGCACGGTCCTGGTCGACGAGACGCTCACCGAGCGTCGCCGCGTACTGGTCGGCGAGCCGCCCGAGCATGTCGCGGACGAACGTCGCCCGCGCGAGGTTGTGCGGCTTGCGCGTCCGGCGGGCCCGCTCGATCGCGTCGCGGACGTCCCTGCGCCGGATCACGAGCGCCCGGCCGTCGAGCCTGACCTCCATCTCGGTCCGGGGGACCCGCTCGCGGCTGCGGACGGCGCGGCGCACGACCTGGTGCATGACGGCCAGACCCTTGACCCGTGCGCTCTCGGCGCCCTCGTGAGCCCGGGCCGAGACGCCCGGCAGGAGGTCGGCCACGGTCGTCGAGACGACGCCGGTCTCGCCGAGCGACGGCAGGACCTGGTCGATGTACCTCAGGAACGACCGGCTCGGGCCGACGAGCAGGACGCCCGACCGCTCCAGCTGCTTGCGGTGCGCGTACAGGAGGTACGCGGCGCGGTGCAGCGCGACCGCCGTCTTGCCGGTCCCCGGCCCGCCCTGGACGACGAGGGCCCCGGCGAGCTCGGAACGGATGATCGCGTCCTGCTCCGCCTGGATGGTCGCGACGATGTCGCCCATGCGCCCGGTGCGCCCCGCGGCGAGCGACGCGAGGAGCGCGCCCTCGCCGGAGAGCCCGGACCTGTCCTCGGCGGAGAGGCTCGCGTCGAGATCGAGGACCTCGTCCTCGACGCCGGTGACGCGCCGTCGGCGCGTCACGAGGTGTCGCCGCCTGGCCACCCCGTCTGGGCGGGCCGACGTCGCGCGGTAGAACGCCTGCGCCGCGGGCGCGCGCCAGTCCGTGAGGATCGATGCGTGCGCCTCGTCGGTGAGCCCGATGCGACCGACATACCGGTGCTCACCGTCGGTGAGGTCGAGGCGCCCGAACGTGAGCCGGTCCTCGACCGCCTCGAGCTGCGCGAGCCGGTCCTCGTAGAGGGTCGCGAAGGCGTCGCGCTCGCTGCGGTTCTGCGGCGAACCGCTGGGGCCAGCCTTGCGCGTGTCCGCCAGGCGCCCCCGGGCGCGCACGCGGAGCTCGTCCAGTCGGGCGTACATCGCGTCCACGACGGCCTGCTCCGCCGCCAGCACCTGCTGCCTGCTCGCCACTCGTGGTCCTCGCGCTCGTGGGGGTTCTCTTCGGGTGCTCGGGTGTCCGGGTCCCGTCCCGCGGCCGTCCATTATGTCCTACGCGAGCGCCAGTAGGATCTGGCGGAGGTCACGACCGACGACGGAGGGCGACACTGTGACGATCGCGCGCGCCGAGGGGTCGGAGAGCCTCGACCCGGCCGAGCTGCTGACGGTGCTGCTCGTCGAGGACGACGACGGGGACGCCCTGCTGGTCGAGGAGCACCTCGCCGACGCGGACCTGCACGTCGACCTGATCCGGGCGACGACGCTCGAGGACGCGGTGCACCGGGTGCGCCGCGGTCCGGTCGACTGCGTGCTGCTCGACCTGGGCCTCCCGGACTCCGTCGGGCTCGGAGCCGTCGAGCGCTTCCGTGATCTCGATCAGCCGCCCTCGTTGGTCGTCCTGACCGGCCGCACCGGGGGCGACGACGGCGTCCGTGCCGTGGCAGCCGGGGCGGACGACTACCTCGTGAAGTCCGACGTCGGTCCTGACGTGCTCGCGCGGTCGGTGCGCTACGCGGTCCAGCGTCGGCGTGCCGCCCTCGCCCGCAGAGAGCTGTACCGCAGCCAGGTCCGCGCCGCGGACTCCGCGCGGTTGGAGCGGGCCCTGCTGCCGCGCCCGCTCGTCGAGGACGCGGCGCTCTCGGTCCTGGTCGGGTACCTGCCGGGGGAACCGGTCTGCTCGGGGGCGACTTCTACGACGCCGTCCAGCGCCCGGACGGGAGCGTCGTGTGCGTGATCGGCGACGTCGCGGGCCACGGACCGGACGAGGCCGCGCTGGGCGCGACGCTCCGGACAGCGTGGCGCACCCTCGTCGTCACCGGTACGCCCCCGGAGCGGGTCATCGGCCAGGTCGAGCAGGTGCTGCTGGTCGAGCGCGCGCGTCCCGAGGTGTTCGCGACGCTCTGCCAGCTCGTCATCGCGCCGGACCGCCGCTCGGCCGACATCTATCTCGCCGGGCACCCGGCACCGCTGATGCTGGACGGGGAGTCGTCGGCGGAGGCGCCCTCGCACTGCCGCGGCCGCGCGATCGGGGTCCCCGTGGACGGTGGTTGGCCGGCCTGCTCCGTCGACCTCGGCTCGTCGTGGGCGGTCCTGCTGCACACGGACGGGCTCGTCGAGGCGACCGTGCGGCCCGATCTCGTGCCGGGGTCGGCAGACCCTGACGGGCGACGTGAGCGCGTCGGAGCACAGGGGCTCCTCGCTGTGGTCGACGAGGTCCGCGCCCAGGGCTCCACCGGCGTCGTCGAGCGCATCCTCCGTCGGGTCCGGGACCTGCACGGAGGGCCACTGACGGACGACGCGGCGGTCCTCATGATCGGCGGCTCCGACACCCTGACGGCGGGCGAACGGGGCGCGACCCTCGCCGACTCCGAGGCGTGGTCGTCGTGACGGCGCGCTCCGTGCGCCGGACCCTCGGGCGCGCGTTCGTGGCTGCCGGCTCCGCGCTCGTCCTGCTGCTCGCGGTCGCCGCCTTCGCTCTGGTGCGGGTCGTGACCCTCCAGGAGGAGGTGACGGTCGCCTACTTCGACGCGATCACCGAGGCGTCGACCGTCGAGGACGCGCTCGAGGACGCCGACGAGCTGCTGCGCTCGTACGTGCAGACGGGCGACGTCGCGACGGCCGACGTCTTCGCGACCGTCACCGAGGGGTGGGGTGACCTCGAGCTGCCACCCGGCCCCGCGGCGTCCGACGTCACCGGGGCGCCGGACGAGAGGCTGCGGCTCGAGACCCAGGACGCCGTGCGGCGGTGGATGAGCGACTACGTGGTGCCCGTGGTGGCGACCACACAGGACCCGGACGGCGCCGTGGTGCCGACCGTGGAGCAGCAGCGTGGCCACGCGCTCAACCTCGCGGCGCAGGAGGCGGCCGCCGACTATGTCGGCGCGCTCGAGGAGGGTCGCGCGTCGGCGGTGGACCGGCTGCGGACGTGGACGTTCGTCCTCGCCTCGGCGGTGGCGACGCTCGCCGTCGCGTCCGTCGCGCTGTCCTGGTGGTTGTGGCGGGTCGTCGACCGGAGGGTGACGCGCCCCGTCCACGAGCTGGCCGAGAACGTCCGCCGGGCCTCCGTCGACAGGACCCTGCCGGTCGTCGTCACCGGCGCAGGGGAAGTGGTCGACCTGTCCCAGGACGTCGAGCGCCTGCGCCAGGACCTCGTGCGGCGGTCCGAGGAGGCGGAGGACGCGCGGATCGAGGTCGAGGCGTCGCACCAACGGCTCGAGCAGCAGTCCGCCGAGCTCGAGCGGTCCAACCGCGATCTCGAGCAGTTCGCCTACGTGGCGTCGCACGACCTGCAGGAACCGCTGCGGAAGGTCGCCAGCTTCACGCAGCTGCTGCGCAAGCGCTACGGCGGGCAGCTCGACGACCGTGCCGACCAGTACATCGACTTCGCGGTCGACGGCGCAAAACGCATGCAGCGGCTGATCCAGGACCTCCTCGGGTTCTCGCGCGTCGGTCGGTCCGGTGCCGAGCTCGCCGACGTCGACCTGGAGGACGCGCTCGCAGACGCCCTGCGGGACCTGGCCGAGAGCCTGGAGGCAGCCGGGGCCACGGTGACCCACGACCACCTCCCGGTCGTCCACGGGGAGCGGGCCCTGCTCACCCAGCTCCTGCTCAACGTGGTGGGCAACGCCGTGAAGTTCCGGTCCCCGGACCGGCCGGCGACCGTGCACCTCGGGGTGCGGTCGGACGGCACCCACTGGGAGATCAGCTGCACGGACAACGGCATCGGGATCGATCCGCAGTACGCCGACCGGGTGTTCGTGATCTTCCAGCGGCTGCACGCCAAGGACGTCTACGAAGGCACCGGCATCGGGCTCGCGCTCTGCAAGCGGATCGTGGAGTACCACGGCGGCCGCATCTGGATCGAGGCCGGTGAGACGCAGGGCACGGTCGTGCGCTGGACGCTGGCCCACCGGTACGTCTCCGCCGCGCGAGAGCTCGGCGTCGGGCCGGTCGAGGTCGACTAGGATCGAGCGCGCGCCGCGACCCGTGGGTCGACCGGCGAAGCTTGTTCGGGGGATCAGACCGTGGGAGGCGCGATGAACGGAACGGCCAGGGCGATCGATGTGCTGCTCGTCGAGGACGACCCGGGTGACGTGCTCATGACCCGCGAGGCCTTCGAGGAGCACAAGGTCACGAACCGGCTCTCGGTGGTCTCCGACGGCGTGAGTGCCATGGAGTTCCTGCGCCGCGAGGGCGAGCACGCCGACGCGCCGAAGCCCGACCTGATCCTGCTCGACCTCAACCTGCCCCGCATGGACGGCCGCGAGGTGCTGGCCGCCCTCAAGGACGACGAGGACCTGCGCACGATCCCGGTCGTCGTGCTGACCACGTCCGAGGCTGAGGAGGACGTCGTCCGCAGCTATGCGCTCCACGCGAACGCGTACGTGACGAAGCCGGTGGACTTCGAACGGTTCATCGACGTCGTCCGACAGATCGACGACTTCTTCGTGTCCGTGGTGCGGCCCTCCCACTGATCGTCGCGCCCGGGGAGGATCCCGGCGCCGTTCCCGGGAAGCATCGGCGGGCGCCGTGCGTTGCAGCCGACGAGACACGCTCGGTGCGATGTCGAACGACGACGAGAGGAATGGTTCGGTGCGTGACCCGCGCGAGATCTACGAGGTCGACGAGCAGGCCGTGGAGGCCGAGCTGGGGACGCTCGCCCACGCGCCCGACGGCGCGGTCGGCCCTGTGCTGATCCACGCTCTGCGAGGCTTCGTCGACGCCGGCAACGTCGGCGAGCTGGTGCTGGACCACCTCCGGTCGGAGCTCGACAGCACTCGGCTCGTGACGTTCGACGTCGACGAGCTGCTCGACTACCGCTCCAAGCGCTCGACCATGACGTTCGACGTCAACACCTGGAGCGACTACGACGAGCCCTACCTGGCTATCGACCACGTGCGCGACGCGGAGGGGACCGGGTTCCTGGTGCTCCACGGCTTCGAGCCCGACCTGCAGTGGGAGCGTTTCGTCGCCGCGGTGATCCAGATCGTGGAGAGGTTCGGCGTCTCGCTCTCGGCGACCGTGCACGGCGTGCCGATGGGGGTCCCGCACACCCGTCCGCTCACCACCACGGCGCACGCGACGACGCCGTCCCTGGTCGGAGAGGCCTCGGCCTGGTTCGGCAAGGTCAAGGTGCCGTCCAGCGCCGCGGCGCTGCTCGAGCTCCGGCTGGGCCAGCGCGGCCACGACGCGCTGGGGTACGCGGTGCACGTGCCGCACTACCTCGCGCAGTCCCCGTTCCCCCGGCCGCTGCCGTGGCGCTGGCGGAGATCGAGCGGTCCACCGGGCTCGACCTCCGCTCGGCGGCGCTGAGCGACGCCGTCGACGAGGCCAACGACGAGGTGCGCCGGCAGGTCGCGGAGTCGGAAGAGGTGCTGGCCGTCGTGCAGGCACTCGAGGAGCAGTACGACGCGTTCGCGCGCTCCGTCGGGCAGGACAGCCTGCTGGCCGCCCAGACCCCGATCCCGACCGCGGACGAGCTGGGCGCGGAGTTCGAGCGCTATCTGCGCCAGAAGGGCGACTGACCCCGAGAGGCGTCGTGCCGCGGCGGCTCGGGGTTCACGCCATCGGGTCGCGCAGCGGTCGGGTTGACCCGGCGAGGGCCTTGGTGTCGGGGCCGTGCACGATCCGTGCGGGTACCGACAACGAGCGCAGTGCGCGCTCGAGGGCCGCGGAGCCGAGGTCCGCGAGCGGATCCTGCGTCCCCTCGGTCCGCTCGTCCTCGACGGGCGCGATCCCGGCGAGCACGAAGTTCCCGTACCGGCGCGAGCGCAGCAGCGCGGGCTCGGCGACGACCGCGACGGCGTCGCCGAACACCTCCCTGAACGTGGCGACCTCTGCGCGCAGCCGGTGCAGCGGCGGACGGTCCGCGCAGTTGGCGAGATACACCCCGCCCGGACGGAGCACGCGGCGGACGTCCTCGACGAACTCCGTGGTCGTGACGTGGGGTGGCGTGGCGTCGCCGTCGAACACGTCCCTGACCACGACGTCCGAGCGTCCTGTCGGCAGGGTCGCGAGCACCTCGCGCGCGTCGCCGGTGCGCAGGCGCAGCCGTGGTGACCGGGGAGGGCGAACCACCCTCGCACGAGCTCGAGGAGCGTGGCGTCGATGTCGACCCCGATCTGCCGGGAGTCCGGGCGCTCGTGCTCGATCCACCGGGCGAGCGTGCAGCCGGCGGCGCCGAGGTGGACGGCGCTCAGGCCCGCCGTGCCCGGCGTGAGGCCCTCGATCAGCGCCGCCATCTGCTGCATGTACTCGAAGGTGAGCAGGCCGGGGTCGGCGAGGTCGACGTAGGAGCTCGGCACGCCGTTGACCACGACCGTCACCCCGGTCGGGAGGTCCGGGTCACGCTCGAGCCTGACGTGACCGGTCGAGGTCGGGACGTCGCCGACCGGCAGTGTCGGTGGCGAGGTGTTCTCTTGGCGCTGTGCACCGGAACGTGATCGCGAGCGGGAACGG
The DNA here is from genome assembly GCF_030296575.1 of Paraoerskovia sediminicola. Classification (GTDB taxonomy): domain Bacteria; phylum Actinomycetota; class Actinomycetes; order Actinomycetales; family Cellulomonadaceae; genus Paraoerskovia; species Paraoerskovia sediminicola. The sequence continues at coordinate 3,293,091 of NZ_AP027729.1, read as the reverse complement.
GCCATGGGCACACGGTAGACGTGGTCGCGGCCGACCCGGACCGTTGACAGGAATCGAACAGGTGTTCGATAATGGTGCGGAGAGGTGGAGGTCGAGATGTCGGCACTGACGCAGGGCGGGGCGCCGGGCGCACCGCTGTCGAGAGACGTCACTCGCCTGCTGGCGCGGGCGGACGCCGAGCTCGTCGCCGCATCACGCGCGACGGACGCATCCGACCGGTTCAGGCACGCGCACCTCGGTGCGCTGCGGGCGGCCGCTGCCGTCGTCACGCTGAAGGGGCGGCCCTCGACCCGGTCGCGGCTCCGGACGGTGTGGCAGATGCTCTCCCATGTCGAGCCGGAGCTGGCGCGGTGGGCCCAGTACTTCGAGGGGAGCGCCGCCGAGCGGGCCGCGATCGACACCGGGCGTGCGCTGACGACGGAGATGTCCCGGGCCGACGAGCTCGTGGCCTGCGCCGAGGACTTCCGGGACGAGGTCGCGATGCTGATCGACCCCGGAGCGCGCTTCGTCGTGTACCCGCTGCGGCTGGTCGCGTCGTGAACCCGCCCGGACCCACGCGATGAGCCGGGGCCCCCGCGCTTCGAGCGTCCGACGGAGCTGGGGCGACGACGAGTCGGGTGCCTCGGTCCTGCACGTCGACCTCGACGCGTTCTTCGCCTCCGTCGAGGTGGCTCGACGACCGGAGCTGCGGGGCCGCTGCGTGATCGTGGGCGGCGCGGGACGCGGCGTCGTGCTGGCCGCGACGTACGAGGCGCGTGCGTTCGGGGTCCAGTCGGCGATGCCGATGAAGATCGCGCTCCGCCGGTGCCCTACGGCTGTCGTGGTGCCGCCGGACCACCGGGAGTACCTGCGGGTGTCGTCGGCCGTGCTCGACCTCGTACGAGGGATCACTCCCATCGTGGAGCAGGTGAGCGTCGACGAGGCGTACCTCGACGTCTCGGGTGCCCGCCGGCGGCTCGGGGCGCCGTCGGCCATCGCGGCCGGGCTCCGCGCGCAGGTCGAGCGCGAGCACGGCATCACGTGCTCCGTGGGCATCGGCGCGAGCAAGCTCGTGGCAAAGCTCGCGTCCACCCACGCGAAGCCGAACGGGGTGCTGCTGGTCCCGTCCGACAGGTCCGTCGCGTTCCTCAGGGAGCTTCCCGTCGGGGCGCTGAGCGGGGTGGGGGAGCGTACGGGGGCGGCGCTCGCGCGCTGGGGCATCACGACGGTCGCGCAGCTCGCGGACGAGGACGTGGCGGTGGTGCAGGCGGCCGTCGGGAAGGTCCACGGCGCACACCTGCACGACCTGGCCCACGGACGAGATCCTCGACCGGTCGTGGCGACGCGGACCGAGCGGTCGATCGGTGCGGAGCGAACCTTCTCGAGCGACCTGCGGGATGCCGCCGTGATCGGGCGAGAGCTGCTCCTGCTCGCAGACCGCTGTGCGGGGCGGCTCCGGTCTCACGGATTGCTCGCCAGGACCGTCAGCGTGAAGGTGCGCACGAGCGACTTCCGGACGGTCACGCGGTCCAGGACTCTCGACCCGGCGACGGACGTCGCGGCGGACCTCCACAGGGTGGCGCGCGAGCTGGTCGCAGGTGTCGACCGAGGAGGCCTCGCGGTGCGGCTCGTCGGGGTCCGCGCCGAGTCGCTCCTGCCCCGGGCGACCGCGGTCGTCCAGCCGACCCTGGCCGAGTCTCTGGACGCGCGGACGGGTTCGCGCAGGGACGTCGAGTCGGCGGTCGACGACGTACGTCGGCGCTTCGGGGCAGGTTCCGTCGCCCTCGGTGCGGGTCGTGGGTCCCCGACTACCACCAGGTCGTCGAACGGCCTATCCTAGGAGTTCACACGACGTGTCTGAGACAACCGGGGGTCTTCATGCCTCTCTCTGAGTACGAGCAGCGGGTACTTGAGCAGATGGAACGCGCGCTGACGTCGGACGACCCTCGGTTGGCCACGACGATGCGCTCCAGCGAACGACGATCGGGCCTTCGCTGGCTCGCGGCCGGCGCCGGGGTCGTGGTAGGCCTGCTGCTTCTCGTCGTCGGAGTGATGCTCAGCCCCGACGTCGTCGGGATCGTCATCGGAGTCGCGGGGTTCGCGCTCATGTTCGCCGGCGTCCTGTTCGCCCTCTCGCGCCCCAAGACCCCGAAGGGCCCTCAGGGCGTCGTCAAGGACGACGGAGGCACGCAGCCGCGTCCCGCGCCCCAGGCCCCGGTCAAGCGTTCCGGCTTCCTCGAGCGCCTCGAGGAGCGGTGGGACCGTCGGCGTGGGGAGGACGGGCGCTGAGCTCGTCCGCCACGCCGCTGACGATCGTCGACGCCAGCGTGTCGAGGGTGGCCCGGTCCACCGTCCCGGCCGACTGCGCATAGCGTTCGTCGGCCACGATCCTCCCGAGGTTCGCGACCTCCTCGACCAGATCCTCGGGGGCGTCACGCCCGGTCCGGGTGAAGATCTCGCCCGAGACCCACGCGGGTACCTGGCCCGGCGGGACCGATTCCGGCCAGTCCATCGCCATCGCGCCGAGTCTCGAACGCACCTCGGTCCATGTCCGCTCGGCGTCTGAGCGGACCGGCTCGTGCCGCCGCTGTCGGCGCCGCAGGGCCAGGACGACCGCCGCACCGACCAGCAGGACGCCGCCGGCAGCCAGCAGGAGGACGGACCAGCGCTGCGACTGCTGGGAGTCGGAGGCTCCCGGATCCGCAGCCTCGACGAGCGTGGGAGCGGCGGAGCTCTCCTCCGGCTCGGCCGAGGCGTCGGTGGTCTCGGCCGACGGGACGGGCTCTGGGACCTGTGTCGGTACGGCGCCTCCCTGCAGCAGCGGATCGGCGTACCCCGGTGCCGGGCCGGTCTGGATGCTGGGCGTCGGCTCGAAGCGCACCCAACCCGAACCAGGGAAGTACAGCTCCGGCCACGCGTGGGAGCGGCGCCCGGTCACCTCGTACGTCGAGGTGCCGATGTCGCGGCGCCCGGGGAGGAACCCGACGGCGAGTCGCGCCGGGATGCCGAGGTCCCGGGCCATCACGGTCATCGCCGTGGCGAACTGCACGCAGTACCCGGTGCGGTCCTGGAGGAACGTCCACACGGCGTCGTCCGCGTCGGGGCTGGGGACCTCCGTCGAGTAGGTGAACCTGGTGGTGTCACGCAGGTACGTCTGCAGGGTCAACGCCTGGTCGTACCGGGTGGTCTCGTCGGCGGTGATGCTCCGTGCGAGCTCCGCGACCTGCTCGGCGGACGACGTCTCGGGCACCTCGAGGTATCGGTCGTCGTCGGGGTCGGGGCCCTCGGCAGCGCGAAGCGACTCCGGGTCGAGCGGACGCACGTAGGTCTCGACCGCGTACGTGTAGCCCTGGTCGTTCGGGCTCTCGGACTGGACCTGGTCCCGGTCGTCGCTGTAGACCCACCGGCCGTCGGCGAGGACCCGGCGCGGGTCCGTCGTGATCGGCAGGAGCGAGTCACGGAAGTTCTCCAGCGTGACGTCGATGCGCGCTGCCTCGCCGTCGTCGCCCGGGTCCTCCGGCCACAGCACCTCGTCGTCGGAGAACTGGACGCCGCCGCTGGAGCTCCCGCGTGACCAGCGGGTGCCGTCGAAGGCCGTCGCCGTGTACACCCGCAGGGGCGAGGCGAGGTCGTCGCCCTCTCCCGTGGTGTAGGTGAGGACGACGTCGTCCGACCGCGGGCCGAGGTTGCGGAGCATGTCGAGGTCGTCGGAGAGCCGCACGCTGCGGCCCTCGGTCGCGAAGAGCTGCGACCACGAGCTGTCGAGACCCAGGTCGGCGCGCGCCCCCACGCTCCCGCGCCGACCGCGACCCCGGTGACACCGACCGCGACGGCAGCCACCGCCGCGATCTGGGGCAGTCCGGCGGCCGACCGGTCCTCCCGGCGACGCCCGGACGAGGCGTGCTGGGGCGCGAGGGCGAGCACGAGGAGCAGGCAGAGCACGGTCACTGCGAAGCTCAGGAGCGGGATCTCCTGCTCGACGACCAGCGCCGGCGTCCACAGGGCGACGAGCGGCAGGAACGCGAGCGCGGGTGTCCCCGTCGCGTGGACGAGCAGATCGGCGAGCAGCAGCGCGGCGAGCGTGGCGGCAGCGACCGCGAGCACGATCGGGACGGACGGGAGGATCGGCGCGACCTCGTCGATGGTGAGGCGACGTGCCGCACCGAGCCGGTCCGCTGCGCGGCCGAGGGAGGCGAGGCCGACCGCCGGGTCGAAGCTCCCCGTCGCGGAGCCGTAGCGCGCCAGGACGACCCACACCGCCGCGAGCGTCCCGATCGCCGTGGGCACCAGGGCTCCGGGCAGGGTCCGGGTGCCTCCGCGTACGGCGTCCTGCACGATCCTGCTCGCTGTGACGACCGCCGCGACGCCGAGGATCGCTGCGGTGATCTGATCCGTCCACGGACCCGGGCTGACGACCGGGGCCAGGGCGCGGAGCGAGGCGGCGGCAGCCACCGCGAGCAGCACGCCGGCGAGCAGCGTGCGCCACCACACGGCCCTCATGATCGCCCACCGATCCCGCCGAGGAGCTCGGCCCGGGACCATGCCTCCGGGATCGCGCAGCCGGCGGGCACCGCGGACGCCCGGTGGCCGGCGGTACGCAGCGCCGCGAGGGACCGGAGGTCCTCCGGGGACGGCGCCGTACCGCCATGGATCAGCAGGGTGCTGGTCGGGCCCGACGCCCCCAGTGCCACGAGGCCGGGGGTCGAGGCGGTCGCACGGGCGACGAGCGCGACGACGATCTCGCCGCGGTGGCGGGCACCTCGGAGCCGCCGGACCGAGACCGCCGCGACGGACGTCGCCTCGGCGGCGTCCTCGGGGGCGGCGAGGTCCGTGGCGACGTCGAACAGGTGCTCCGTCCCGAGCGCGGTGCGCGGCGAGCCGAAGTCGAAGGAGTCGGACCGTCCGTCAGGGCCCACGAGCCGGGTCCGGTAGCCGGCGTCGAGCAGGCTGAGGGCGACCGATGCGCCGAGGTCGACCGCCCAGTCCGCGAGCGTCGATCTCGATGCGTCCGGCCTCGCGGCCCGGGCCTGGTCCCGAGCCGGGCCCCGTGGTGCCAGCAAGAGGGCCGGGTCGAGCAGCACCGTGGCCTCGGGGAGCCCGGCGCTCTCCTCGGCCCGCACCATGAGGCGGCCGTGCCGGGCCGCGCTCGTCCAGTGGACGCGTCGCGGGTCGTCGCCGACGGTGTACTCGCGCACCAGGGTGTCCTCGGGTGACGCCGCTCCGCGTCCGTGGACCGTCCGTTGGGCCTCGGCGAGCATGCCCGCCGACCGGATCGGGAGCGGCACGGTCGCCGGTCGGACGGAGAGGGTCGTCGGCGCGCCGAGGAGCTGCCGGGAGGACACGAGACCCAGGGCGTCGTTGCGCTCGGCGACCAGGGGCCCGACCGTCCACCGGCCGCGTCGCGGGGGCGCAGGTCGTACGACACCGTCATGGTGCGACCCTCGCGGTGCACCCGGGCGCGCAGCGGGTCGTCCCCGCACACCTCGGGCGCGGCCTGCTCGGCGACCCGGAGCCCGGAGATCCGGCCGGCGGCGCTCCGGGCAGGTCCGGCAGAGGTGATGGTCAGCCGGGCGGTCGTCACCCGGCGCCGGGCGACCGGGTCGGGAGTGAAGAACCGACGCGCCTCGACGGCGAGTCGTCCACGGTCGACCGGCGTGACGGCGAGCCAGATCGCGCCGACCGCGACCGCGCAGACGCCGGCGACTCCGAGGGCGAGGACGTCCGGGAGCGACAGCGCCACACCGGCAGCGGTCACGATCGCGCCGCCGACGGACAGTCCCCACCCCCGACGTGTGAGCCTGACCGACGGGCGTGCCCTGCCCCGCGGTACCGCCACCTCAGGCTCGCGGCCGCGCCGGCCCGACGGGCGTCGCCCGGACGACCTCCTGGACGACGTCGCTCGCAGCGATCCCGTTGAGGCGTGACTCGGTGGTGAGGATCAGCCGGTGGGCGAGGACAGGCACCGCGAGCCGTTGGACGTCGTCCGGCAGGACGTGGTCCCGACCGTCCAGGGCGGCCACGGCGCGCGCGGCCCGCAGCAGCTGGAGCGACGCCCGGGGCGAGGCCCCGAGCCGCAGCGCCGGGTGCTTCCGCGTCGCTGAGACGAGATCCACGACGTACTCCTTCACGGCGACGGAGGCGTGGACGTGGCGGGTCGTCGCCGCGAGCCGGGTCATGGTCGCGACGTCCGTGACGGGGCGGATGTCCTGCACGGGGTCGTGGTCGTCGCGGCGGTCGAGCATGGTCACCTCGTCGTCGCCGGACGGGTAGCCGACGCTGACGCGGGCCATGAACCGGTCCCGCTGGGCCTCGGGCAGGGGATAGGTGCCGTCCATCTCGACCGGGTTCTGGGTCGCGACGACCAGGAACGGTCGGGGGAGAGGGTGCGTGGTCCCGTCCACGGTGACCTGACCCTCCTCCATGCACTCGAGGAGGGCGGACTGGGTCTTCGGCGAGGCGCGGTTGATCTCGTCGCCGATCACGATGTTCGCGAAGACCGGGCCCTGCCGGAACTCGAACCGCTGCGACTCCATGCGGTAGACGCTGACGCCGGTCAGGTCGCTCGGCAGGAGGTCGGGGGTGAACTGGATCCGCCCGACGACCCCGTCGAGCGCCCGCGCGATCGACTTGGCCAGCGTGGTCTTGCCGACGCCCGGGACGTCCTCGATCAGCAGGTGGCCCTCGGCGAGCAGCACCGCCAGCGCCACGGTCGTCACCTCGTCGCCACCGGTGAGAGCGGTACCGACCTCCGCCCTGATGCGGGTCGTGATGTCGACGAGCTCGGCCGCGGCAGCGCTCGGCTCGAGGGTCGCGCTCTCGGGGATCACCAGGGGCCTCCGTCGGTCTGTGATGGTCCAGCGATCGTAGTCGAGGCAGTTCCGCCGAGCGCGTGGTCGTGCTCCACATCGCTCCACCCGGTCCTGCAGGGCGCTCGTCCGCACCCGAGAGACGCCCCACGGGGCGCCGCACGGGCGTGCAATGTCGGTTTCGGACCTTTTGGGCGCGGTCCGGGACGGTCGCGCGCGCCGACGTCCTCCACTTCACCCCACGAGCGTGACCTGCGGTGATGGGTGAAAACGTCGCGACACAGGCTCGTTCGCGGGGTGTGGTGGAGGATGGTGGAGTAGTGTGGAGGCATCAGGAGGGAAGGGGTGATCGACAGCCATGAGCGAGATGTTCGCCGGCGCGCCGAGCCTCCTCCTGGGGACGTTCACTCCTCGTCTCGACGACAAGGGTCGGCTGCTGCTCCCGGCGAAGTTCCGGAGCCAGCTCGCCCCGGGTCTGGTCATGACGCGGGGGCAGGAGCGTTGCCTCTTCCTCCTGCCGATGGACGAGTTCCGCCGGATGTACGAGCAGATCCGCCAGGCACCGGTGGCGAGCAAGCAGGCACGCGACTACCTGAGGGTGTTCCTCTCCGGTGCGAGCGACGAGATGCCCGACAAGCAGGGCCGGGTCTCGATCCCGCAGGTCCTGCGCGACTATGCGGGGCTCGACCGGGAGGTCGCCGTGATCGGTGCGGGCACCCGGGTCGAGGTCTGGGACGCGGCGGCCTGGGAGGTCTACCTCGCGGAGCAGGAGGCGAGCTACGCCGAGACTGCCGAGGAGGTGCTCCCGGCGATGCGGCTCTGAACCGGACCGAGCGATGAGATCTCCTCCCGCCCATCTGGCGCACTTCCCCGGTGCCGGACGGTCGCGGAGGGAGATCTGATCGCTCGGCACGGTGAGGGGCAGGACGGTACGGAGCCACAGCGAGACAGGAGCAGCGGGATGTCGGGCACGGGAGCAGGGACGACGGGACGCGGCGACGCGGCGGGCCGCCACCTCCCTGTGCTGCGCCAGCGGTGCGTCGACCTCCTCGCGCCGGCCCTCGCGGAGCCCGGCTCGGTCCTCGTGGACTGCACGCTCGGGATGGGGGGCCACACCGAGGCGGTCCTCGAGGAGATCCCGACGGCCCGCGTCGTCGGGATCGACCGCGACCCCGAGGCGATCGAGCTCGCCGGTCGTCGGCTCGAGCGTTTCGGCGACCGCTTCGTGGCCGTGCGCGCGGTGTACGACGAGATCGCGGACGTCGTCGCCTCGCAGGGTCTGCCGGCGGTCCAGGGCGTCCTCATGGACCTCGGGGTGTCCTCGCTGCAGATCGACGAGCGGGACCGCGGATTCTCGTACGCCAACGACGCCCCGCTCGACATGCGGATGGACCAGGACGCCAGCCTCACCGCGGCCGAGGTGCTCAACACCTATGACGAGCGCGACCTCGCCCGGATCCTCCGTGACTACGGGGAGGAGCGTTTCGCCCCCGGATCGCCCGGGCGATCGTGCGGCGGCGGGCGGAACAGCCCTGGGACCGCTCGGAGGCTCTCGTGGACCTCGTGCGCGAGTGCGTCCCCGCAGCCACCCGCCGGGCCGGGAACCCCGCGAAGCGCACCTTCCAGGCGCTGCGCATCGAGGTCAACGGCGAGCTCGAGGCGCTCGAGGTCGCGGTGCCGGCCGCGATCGACGTGCTCGAGGTCGACGGCCGCATCGTCGTCGAGTCCTACCACTCGCTCGAGGACCGGATCGTCAAGCGCGAGCTCGCCCGAGGCGCCACCTCGAGCGCACCCCCGGGCCTGCCGGTCGAGCCCGAGACCCACCGCCCGTACCTCGAGCTCCTGACCCGAGGCGCCGAGGAGGCCGGGTCCGCCGAGATCGAGAGCAACGCCCGATCCCAGTCCGTCCGTCTCCGGGCAGCCCGACGGACACGACCCACTCCGGACCACCTCCGACGACGAGCAGCACGGGAGACCTCATGAACACACGCACGTCGGCTGCTCTCGCACGGCCCCTGCCGTCCGCCCGTCGTCGGGCGGCCGAGACCCCCGCGAGGTCCCCAGGCTCGAGGTCGTGCGGGCCCCCGCCGAGGCGCGCTCGCGGGCGCCTTTCATCATCGCCTGCATGTCGATCCTCGCCGGCGCGCTCCTGTGTGCTTTGCTCCTCAACACGAGCATGGTGAACGGTTCGTTCCAGATGCTGTCCGACAAGGTGGAGCTGGGGACGGTGGCGCAGGACACGCAGACGCTGCAGACCGAGCTGGAGCAGGCTCGGTCGTCCCTCCCTGCCAAGGCTCGAGCGCTCGGCATGGTCGAGTCCGACGACCCGGTGATGCTGCGCCTGTCCGACGGCGCGGTCCTCGACGCCGGTCAGAAGCCGTGACGACCGGCGTCACCGAGAAGCCCTCCCGACGTCCCGTCCGCTCGCCCTCGGCGTCCCGGGCGGGACGTCGCACGGTGTCGGGCGGCCCACCGCCCACGACGCGCGCGGCCGGCCCCACCGGCCGGTCCGGCCCGCCCGGGCGCCCCGAGAGCCGACAGCGCTGGCTCGCGGCCCTGGCTGCGCTCGTCGTCCTCCTCTTCGGGGCCCGGCTGGTCTACGTGCAGGCGATCAAGGGCCCGGAGCTCGCGCAGGAGGCGCTCGCCTCCCGCCTCCACACGAGCGACACCCCTGCTCATCGTGGTGACATCACCGATGCCGACGGCACGGTGCTGGCGACCTCGGTCGAGCGGTACGAGGTCTACGCCGACCAGAAGACCATCGCCCAGTTCGTGCCGACGAGCAGCCATCAGATCGACGGGATGCCCGTCGAGGGAGAGGGTGCGACTGCCGTCGCGCGGCTGCTCGCGCCGGTGCTCGGCCGGGACCCGCTCGAGCTCGCCGCAGACCTCGTCCCGGAGGACCCGGACCGACCGAACCGCCACAAGGTCCTCAAGAAGGACGTCGTCCCGGAGGTGCAGCGGGCGATCGCGGCGCTCAACCTCCGCAGCGTCATCGGCACGGACCTCGTGTCCGAACGCACGTATCCGGCCGGGAGCGTCGCCGGGAACATCGTCGGCTACACCGGGGACGTCGACGGCGCCCAGGTCGGCCAGGGCGGTGCCGAGCGGATGTTCGACGACGTGCTCGGCGGCACGGCCGGGACGGTCACCTTCGAGCGAGGCAAGGGCGGTCAGCAGATCCCTACCGGCGAGGAGGACCGGGTCGAGGCCAGCCCCGGGGACGACGTCGCGCTGACGGTCGAGAGCGACATCCAGTGGAAGTCGCAGGACGCGATCGACGCGGCGGTGAAGAAGCACGGCGCGGACTACGGGATGGTCATCGTGCAGGACGTGCGCACGGGGGCGGTCGTGGCGCTCGCGGACTCCGGCACGGGCGACCCCAACGACCGCAGCACGTCGGCGGTGGCGGACGGCAGCCGCGTCGTGTCGAACATCTTCGACCCCGGTTCGACGGGGAAGGTCATCACGATGTCCGCGGTCCTCGAGAACGGGATCGCCGAGCCCGAGAGCGAGTTCGAGGTCCCCTACCGGTACACGACCGAGAACGGCCAGACGTTCAAGGACTCGCACGAGCACCCGGTGGAGAAGATGACGCTGGCCGGCATCCTCGCGCAGTCCTCCAACACAGGGACGGTCATGGTGGGCCAGGAGCTCCCGGAGCAGGTCCGGTACGACTACCTGAGCAAGTTCGGGTTCGGCCGGATGACCGGGCTGGGCATGCCCGGGGAGTCCGCCGGGCTCCTGCGACCGGTCGACTCGTGGGACGGCGCCATGAAGTACACGGTCCTCTTCGGCCAGGGGGTCTCGGTCAACGCGATGCAGGCGACGAGCGTCTTCTCGACGATCGCCAACGGCGGGGTCCGGATGCCACCGACGCTGCTCGCCGGGACGACGGACGCGTCGGGGGTGTTCACCCCGACGCCTGCCCAGGAGGGGACGCGGGTCGTGTCGCAGGAGACCGCGGACACGGTGCTCCGCATGATGGAGGGCGTGGTCGCCGCCGAGGACGGGACCGGTGGTCGTGCCGTGGTCCCCGGGTACAGGGTCGCCGGGAAGACGGGGACCGCCCAGATGCAGGGCGCGGACGGGAAGCTCTCCGCGATCATGGCCTCGTTCATCGGGGTGGCGCCCGTCGACGACCCCCGCTACACCGTCGGGGTCTTCCTCAAGAACCCCCGGACGTCCCCCTACGGCGGTGTCGTCGCGGCGCCGGTCTTCCAGGACGTGATGGGGTTCACGCTCGAGCACAAGGGCGTCGCTCCGAGCACCGAGACCTTCGAGCCGTACGCGACGTCGTGGTGAGCCACGTCGGCGACCTCGTCCTCGCTCCACGCGTCCACAGGGTAGGTTTTGGCAGGTGAGTTCCCCGATCGAACGAATCCGCCCGGCCCGGAACGAGGGCAGGGCGGTCCGAGACCTCGCGGCACAGTTCGACCTGACGATCGGCGGCGGCGCGACCGCAGCGTCCGGGGTGACGGTCCGATCGGTGGCGTCGGACAACCGGGTCGTCGCACCGGGGGACCTCTTCGTCGCGCTGCCGGGTGCCCGTGTGCACGGGGCGCGCTTCGTCGCCGATGCGGTCGGGTCCGGCGCGGCGGCCGTGCTGACCGACCGTGAGGGCGCAGCCCTTGTCGCCGACGAGCCCGACGTGGCGGACGTCCCCGTCCTCGTCGCTCAGGACCCGCGCGCGATCCTCGGCGAGATCGCCTCCGCGGTGTACGGCGCTCCCGCGCAGCACCTGACGACCTTCGCCGTCACCGGCACCAACGGGAAGACGACGACGACCTACATGGTCGACCACGCGCTGCGCGCGATGGGGTTCCGCGGCGGGCTCGTGGGGACCGTCGAGATGCGCTCCGGCGACACCGTCCTCCCGAGCCGCCTGACGACGCCCGAGGCCGCCGACCTGCAGGCGCTCCTGGCCGCGATGCGTGAGGACGACGTCCGCACCCTCGCGATGGAGGTGTCGTCGCACGCGCTGGCGCTCCACAGGGTCGACGGCGTCGTGTTCGACGTCGCGGGATTCACGAACCTGAGCCAGGACCACCTGGACTTCCACGGCGACCTGCCCTCGTACTTCGCGGCCAAGGCGCTGCTGTTCACCCCGGAGCACTGCCGACGGGGCGTCGTCGTCGTCGACGACGTGTGGGGCGAGCGTATGGCCGACTCCGCGCAGGTGCCGGTCGCGACCCTGCGCACCAGGCCCGTCGCCGAGGACGAGCCCTATCCGGCCGACTGGTGGGTCGAGGACGTCGTCCCGGGGGCGCTCGGCACGACGTTCGTGCTCCGGCACAGGGACGGGCGGCAGCTGCACACCTCGACGTCGCTGCCCGGCGCCTTCAACGTCACCAACGCCGCGCTGGCGCTCGTGATGGTCCTCGAGGCGGGTACGGACGTGAGGGATCTCGCCGAGGCGCTCGAGGCCGCAGGGGGCTGCTCGCCGGCCGTGCCGGGGCGCATGCAGCTCGTCTCCACGGAGCCGAGGGTCGTCGTCGACTTCGCTCACAACCCGCAGGCGCTCGAGCTCGCCCTGTCCGCGCTGCGGCCGACGACGTCCGGTCGTCTGGTCGTGGTGTTCGGAGCGACGGGGGAGAGGGACACGGGCAAGCGGCCGCTCATGGGAGCCGTCGCGGTCGAGGGCGCCGACGTCGTCGTGGTCACCGACGACGACCCGCACGGCGAGCCCGCGGCGCAGATCCGCGCCGAGGTGCTCGCCGGGGCGAGAGCAGCGGTGGAGTCGGGTGGCGATATCCTCCCCGAGGGCGTCGAACGCGTCGTCGAGGTCGCGCCCAGGGCGGAGGCGATCCGGCAGGCGGTGCTCGCGGCCGGCCCTGCGGACACCGTGCTCGTCGCCGGGCGCGGTCACGAGGTCTGGCAGGAGATCGACGGGGTGGACCACGCGCTCGACGATCGCGTGGAGGTGCGTCGCGCGCTCGCCGAACGTCCCGACCAGGACCGGGGCGTCGACCGCCCGGAGACCATGACGAGAGCCGAACCGAAGGAGAACCAGGGATGATCGAGCTCACTGCGGCAGAGGTCGCCGCAGCGACCGGGGGCGCCTCGCCGCAGACCCCGACGTCCTGGTGACGGGCTCGGTCGTCGTCGACTCGCGACTCGTCGCCGACGGCTCGCTCTTCGTCGCCGTCCCTGGCGACCGCGTGGACGGCCACGACTTCGCGGCCGGCGCGGTCGAGGCCGGCGCGGCGCTCGTCCTCGCGCAGCGCGAGCTCGACGTCCCCTGCGTCGTGGTCGACGACGTGCAGACGGCGCTGGGCGCGCTGGCGCGGGTCGTGCTGGAGCGCCTGCGGCACGGGAGCGACCTGCGTGTGGTCGCCGTGACCGGGTCCGTGGGCAAGACCACCACGAAGGACCTGCTCGGCGCTGTCCTCGCGCCGGAGGGTCCGACGGTCGTGCCGGCCGGGTCGTTCAACAACGAGGTCGGCCTCCCGCTCACCGTGCTCCGGGCCGACGCGTCGACGCGATTCCTGGTGCTCGAGATGGGAGCCGACCGGATCGGCAACCTGACGTACCTCACGTCCGTCGCCCCGCCCGACGTGGCCGTGGTGCTCGTCGTGGGGTCCGCCCACGTCGAGGGGTTCGGCGGCATCGAGGGGGTGGCGACCGCGAAGGGCGAGCTCGTCAGCGGGCTCGCACCGGGAGGCGTCGCCGTCCTCAATGCCGACGACCACCGGGTCGCGGCGATGCACACGCTCGCCCGCGGCCCCGTGCGGACCTTCGGGACGATCCCCACGGCAGCGGTGCGCGCGGAGACCGTCGCTCTCGGCGTGGACGGGCGCCCGACGTTCGTGCTCCGCTCGAGCGTCGACGGCGCGGAGGGGGCGTCCTCCGTGACGCTCGGCCTGGTGGGGGAGCACAACGTGACGAACGCGCTCGCCGCGGCGACCGCAGCGCTCGTGACGGGTGTGGCGTTCGACGACGTGGTGGCGCGGATCGGCGCGCCGGCGGCCAGCCCGCACCGGCTCGCGGTCACGGAACGTCCCGACGGCGTCACGGTGATCGACGACTCCTACAACGCCAACCCCGATTCGATGCGCGCGGCGCTGAAGGTGCTGGCCGTGACCGCCGGGCGCACGCGTCGCTCGGTCGCGGTCCTCGGCGAGATGCGAGAGCTCGGTGACGCGTCCCGGGAGGCGCACGAGGCGATCGGTCGGCTCGTCGTCCGGCTCAACATCAAGCTCCTCGTCGTGGTCGGCGAAGGCGCGTCAGCCCTGCTCGACGGCGCGACGCAGGAGGGCTCGTGGGGCGACGAGGTCGTGCTCGTCCCCGACGTGGACGCCGCCGCCACCCTGCTGGCCGGCGAGCTCACGGACGGTGACGTGGTGCTGGTCAAGGCCTCGAACGGTTCCGGGCTCTGGCGCCTCGGCGACACCCTCGTGGCCGGGGGCGGTGCCGCATGATCCCGATCCTCGCCGCCTCCTCGGTGGGGCTGCTCGTCGCCCTGCTCGGCACTCCCCTCTTCATCAAGTTCCTCGTCCGCCGCGAGTACGGGCAGTTCGTCCGGCAGGACGGTCCGACGGCGCACTTCACGAAGCGCGGCACGCCCACGATGGGTGGGGTCGTCATCATCGCCGCGACTCTCATCGGTGTCCTGGTCTCGTCGATCGTCGCCGGCCGGCTCCCGAGCGCGTCGGCGCTGCTGGTGCTGTTCCTCATGACCGGTCTGGGCGTGGTCGGCTTCCTGGACGACTTCACGAAGATCAAGAAGCAGCGGAGCCTCGGGCTGTCGGCCAAGGCGAAGATCCTCGGGCAGGGCATCGTCGGCATCACTTTCGCCGTGCTCGCCCTGCAGTTCCCGAACAGCAACTTCAGGACCCCGGCGTCGACCCGCATCTCGTTCCTGCGGGACACGAATCTCGACCTCGCCTTCGCCGGGGCCACCGTCGGCCTGCTGCTCTTCGTCGTGTGGGCGAACTTCCTGATCACCGCGTGGTCCAACGCCGTGAACCTGACCGACGGGCTCGACGGGCTCGCGACGGGTATCTCCCTGGTTGTCTTCGGCGGCTATGTCCTCGTGAGCCTCTGGCAGGTGAACCAGTGGTGCCAGAACCTCGCGACCGCCGGGCCCGCCTGCTACGAGGTCCGCGACCCGCTCGACCTCGCGGTGGTCTCCGGCGCCATCATGGGCTCGTGCGTCGGGTTCCTCTGGTGGAACGCGAGCCCCGCACGGATCTTCATGGGTGACACGGGCTCTCTCGCGCTCGGCGGCGCGCTCGCCGGCATCTCCATCCTCTCCCGGACCGAGATCCTGGCCGCGATCATCGGCGGCCTGTTCGTCATCATCGTGATCTCCGACGTGATCCAGATCGGCTTCTTCAAGCTCACCGGGAAGCGGGTCTTCAAGATGGCCCCGCTGCACCACCACTTCGAGCTCTCCGGGTGGGGCGAGGTGACGATCGTCATCCGCTTCTGGCTCGTGGGCGGGATGTTCGCGGCGCTCGGGACCGGGATCTTCTACGCGGAATGGCTCTCCCGCTAGTGGGCGAGGAGCGCGGCGTCAGCCGCACGGTGGACCTGGCCTCCGCGACCGTCGTGGTCGCGGGCCTCGGGGTGAGCGGCAGGGCGGCGGAGCGTGCCCTGCGGCCCCGCGCACGGCGTGTCGTCACGGTCGACCGGGACGTGCCCGACGCCGACGCGGCGGACCTGGACGCGACCGGCCTGGAGGGTGTCGACCTGGTCGTCGTGAGCCCGGGCTGGCGTCCGACGACGCCGCTGCTGGTGGCCGCCAGGGAGGCCGGGGTGCCCGTCTGGAGCGAGGTCGAGCTCGCCTGGCGACTGCGGGTGGAGCGCTCGGGTGGGCGCGGCCCCGCGCCGTGGCTCGCCGTGACCGGGACCAACGGGAAGACGACGACCGTCGAGATGCTCGCCTCGATCCTGACGGCCGCAGGCCTGCGGGCCGCAGCCGTCGGCAACGTCGGGACGCCGGTCGTGGAGGCCGCGCTCGACCCCGAGACGGATGTCCTCGCGGTCGAGCTGTCGAGCTTCCAGCTGCACCACACGCACAGCATGGCGGTGCTCGCGGGCGCCGTGCTCAACGTCGCCGCGGACCATCTGGACTGGCACGGTTCGTTCGAGGCGTACGCGGCGGACAAGGGCCGCATCTTCGCGGGTGCGGAGGTCGCGTGCGTGTACTCCGTCGCCGACGCCACCACGGAGCGGCTCGTCCGTGAGGCGGACGTGGCCGAGGGCGCTCGTGCGGTCGGGCTGACGAACGGAGTCCCGGGACCCTCGCAGCTCGGCGTCGTCGAGGGTGTCCTCGTGGACCGGGCGTTCCACGCGCCCGCCGACGACCCGGCGCGCGCCGGGCACGCCGAGGAGCTCGCCACGATCGACGACCTCGCCCGGTTCGCGAACGTGGACGGGGACGTGCCGGCCCACGCCGTGTCGAACGCGCTCGCGGCGGCAGCGCTCGCACGCGCGGCCGGCGTTCCCGCGTCCGCGGTGCGCGAGGGCCTCCGGGCGTACGCGCCGGGGGAGCACCGCATCGCACGGGTCGCCCAGGTCGACGACGTCAGCTACGTGGACGACTCGAAGGCGACCAACGCGCACGCCGCGCGCGCGTCGCTGCTCTCGTTCGCGGCCGGCTCCGTCGTCTGGATCGCCGGCGGCCTCGCCAAGGGCGCCACGTTCGACGACCTGGTCCTGGCCGTCGCCGACCGGCTGCGCGCCGTCGTCCTCATCGGTGTCGACGCCGCGCCGTTCGCCGACGCGCTCGCGCGACACGCGCCCCAGGTCCCGGTGTTCCGGGTCGATCCCGGTGAGACTGGATCGGTGATGCGCCGCGCCGTCGAGGCAGCACGAACCCTGGCTGCCGCCGGGGACACGGTGCTGCTCGCACCGGCGGGCGCGTCGATGGACCAGTTCCGCTCGTACGCCGAGCGTGGGGAGTCGTTCGCGTCCTGCGCGCGAGCACTGCCTGACGCCTGAGCCGCGAGCACCGACAGCGGGGAGCGCACATGGCACAGGGCACGGCCCGCGTGCCGTCGCGGGACCGCGGCAGCGCCGACCGCGCGCCCGGTGGTGACGAGCGCTCGGCCGGCGGGTGGCGGGCGACCTGGGACAGCGCGGTCACGAGCTACTACCTGATCGTCGGTTCGTCCTCGATCCTGCTGCTCTTCGGGCTCGTCATGGTCCTGTCGAGCTCGGCCGTCACGTCCCTCGTCATCGACGGGTCGGCGTTCGCCGCCTTCCTGCCCCAGCTCCGGTTCGCCGCGATCGGGGCCGTGGGCCTCGTGGTCGCGGCGCGGCTGCCCGTCGCGTTCTACAAGCGCGGCGCCTGGTGGTTCCTGCTCGCGGCGATCGCTCTGCAGTCGCTGATCTTCGTCCCGAGCCTGGCGCTCTCCGAGGGCGGGAACACGAACTGGATCCATCTCGGCCCGGTGACCCTCCAGCCCTCCGAGCTCGTCAAGGTGGCCCTGGCCGTGTGGCTCGGTGCCGTGCTCGGCCGCAAGCAGCGCCTGCTCGGCAGCCTCAGCCACGTGCTGGTCCCGGGTGTGCTCGGTGCGGTGGCCGCGATGGGGCTGGTCATGGCCGGCAACGACCTCGGTACGACGATGGTGATCTTCATGATGGTCGCTGGGGCGTACTGGGTGGCCGGGGTCGACTGGCGCCTGTTCGCCGGGGGATCGCGATCGCCGTCGTCGGTGTCCTCGCCCTCTTCGTGGCCGGCAACACCAACCGGACCGACCGGATCCTCGCGGCGTACGGCCCGTGCGAGGACCTCGCGGGCAACTGCTACCAGGCCCTGCACGGGACGTGGGGGCTGGCGACCGGTGGGCTCATGGGCGTCGGTCTCGGTGCGAGCAGGGAGAAGTGGAGCTATCTCCCCGCGGCCCACAACGACTACATCTTCGCGATCCTGGGCGAGGAGCTCGGCCTCCTCGGCACGTTGCTCGTGCTGGTGCTCTACGCAGTGCTGGGGCTCGGCATGATGCGTGTGATCCGGCGGCACCCGGACCCGTTCGTGAAGATCACGACGGCCGGGATCGCGTGCTGGGTCGTGGGCCAGGCGATGCTGAACATCGGTGTCGTCATCGGCGTCTTCCCCGTCATCGGTGTGCCTCTGCCGCTGATGTCCGCCGGCGGGTCCGCGCTGGTCGCGACCATGCTCGCCCTGGGTGTGGTGATCGCGTTCGCACGGGACGAACCGGGGACCCGCGAGGCTCTCGCCGCGCGTCCGGGGGTGGCGCGCCGGACCGTGTCGGTCATGGCCGGGGCGGCGGACCGGGTGCGACGGGTACGGTTGCCGCGCGGCGGGTGAGCCGTGGCTGTCGGACGGCGTCCGGCGGCGGGCCCAGCGGGTTCCCGCGGGCAGAGTCTCGAGTTCTGACGAGGAGTGAGTGGACACGGTGGCACGTTCGACGACGCAGGTCGGGTCGGTGGTCCTGGCAGGGGGCGGGACGGCAGGTCATGTCAATCCGCTGCTCGCCGTGGCGGAGGCGCTCCGCGACCGCGACCCGGGCACGACCCTGACGGTCCTGGGGACCGCCGAGGGGCTCGAGGCCGACCTCGTCCCTGATCGCGGGTTCCCGCTCGTGACGGTGCCGAAGGTGCCGCTGCCGCGCCGACCCGGGGTCGACTGGTTCCGGTTCCCGGGTCGCTTCGTGTCGGCGGTGCGTACCGCGGGGCGAGCGCTGGACGACGCGGGGGCCCAGGTGGTCGTCGGGTTCGGCGGCTACGTGTCCACTCCCGCGTACCTCGCGGCGCGGCGCCGCGGCATCCCCGTGGTGGTGCAGGAGCAGAACGCGCGCCCCGGGCTCGCCAACCGTCTGGGTGCGCGCTGGGCCGCGCGCGTCGGGGTGGCCTTCGCGGGGACCCCGCTGCGCGGTGCCGTCGTCACGGGTCTGCCGCTGCGCCGCGAGATCGTCACGCTGCTGGCGGAGCAGGCGCGCGATCGTGACGCGCTCCGACGGTCTGCCGCCGCCGAGCTCGGGCTCGACCCCGACGTCCCGACGCTGCTCGTGACCGGAGGATCGTCGGGCGCGCTGCACCTGAACGAGGCGGTCGCCGGCGCGGCGTCCGCGCTGAGGGACGCCGGTGTCCAGGTGCTGCACCTGACGGGCCGGGGCAAAGCCGACGCTGTCCGTGCGACGCTCGCCACGTCCAGGGACGAGGCGGAGGCCGGCGCGGCGCCGAGCTATGTCGTGCGCGAGTACCTCGCCGAGATGCACCTCGCCTACGCGGTCTCCGACCTGGTGCTGTGTCGCGCGGGCGCGGGCATGGTCTGCGAGCTCTCGGCGCTCGGGCTGCCGGCGGTCTACGTCCCGCTGCCCGTCGGCAACGGTGAGCAGCGGCTCAATGCCGCCCCGGTGGTCGAGGCGGGGGAGGGGTCGTCGTCGACGACGCCGAGGTGGACCCGGACTGGATCGCCGCGCACCTGGTGCCCATGTTCACGGACCGCCAGGGGCTCTCGGCGATGGCCGCGGCGGCGGCCGCAGCCGGCATCACCGACGGAGCAGACCGTGTGGTCGCGCTCGTCGACGAGGCGGTGCACGCGTGAGCGGCGGGGAGCGGGTCGTCCCCGCGGTCGAGGACCTGGGTCGCGTCCACCTCGTGGGCGTCGGTGGTGCCGGGATGTCCGTCGTCGCGCGGCTGCTGGCGGCGCGCGGCGTCGCGGTCCAGGGCGCCGACGCGCGGGAGAGCCCGACGCTCGCGGCGTTGCGCGACGAAGGGCTGCGGGTGTGGGTCGGCCACGACGCCGCGCACGTGACGGGCGTCGACACGCTCGTCGTCTCCAGCGCCGTCGGGCCGGCGAACCCTGAGCTCGTCGCGGCGCGCGACGCCGGGATCCCGGTGCTGCACCGTTCCGAGGCGCTGGCTGCGCTGATGGTGGGACGGCGCTCCGTGGCGGTCGCGGGTGCCCACGGCAAGACCACCACCTCCGGGATGCTGGCGACGCTGCTCGTGGAGCTCGGCGAGGACCCGTCGTTCGCGATCGGGGGAGCGTCCTCACGGCGGACGGCCCCGTGTCCGGTGGGCACCTGGGATCCGGCGACGTCCTGGTGGCCGAGGCCGACGAGTCGGACGGCTCGTTCCTCGCCTACTCGCCGACGGTCGCGGTCGTCACGAACGTCGAGCCGGACCACCTCGACCACTACGGGTCGCGTGCCGCTTTCGAGGAGGCGTTCGTGGCCTTCGCCGCGCGGGTGCGGCCGGGCGGGGTGCTGGTCGCGTGCGCCGACGACCCGGGCTCCCGCGCTCTCGCCAGGGTGCACCGCGACGGAGGAGGGTCGGTGGTGTCCTACGGGATGAGCCCTGATGCCGACCTCGTCGTCTCGGGGCTCGAGCACGAGGCAGGCCGCGTGCGGGCGACGGTGACGGGGCCCGACGGCTCCGCGTCCCTGCAGCTCGCGATGCCGGGGACCCACAACCTGCTCAACGCCGTCGCCGCCGTGGCCGCCGCGCAGGCTCTCGGGGTCGCGTTCGAGGACGCGGTCCGTGCGGTCGGCAGCTTCCGCGGCACAGGGCGGCGCTTCGAGCTCAAGGGAGAGGTGGGCGGCGTCCGGGTGGTCGACGACTATGCGCACCACCCGACCGAGGTCGCCGCGCTGCTCGTCGCCGCCCGGGAGGTGGTGGGCCGCGGCCGCCGGGGCGGCCGGGTCGTGGTGCTGTTCCAGCCGCACCTCTACTCGCGTACCAGGTCGTTCGCCACGGAGTTCGCGCGGGCTCTGGGCCTCGCTGACCTGGTCGTCGTCACCGGGGTCTACGGAGCGCGTGAGGCCCCCGACCCGACCGTCGACGCCCGGACGATCGTGAGCCTGATGACAGGCCCACGCGCCTACGCCGTCGAGGACCGGTGGGCCGCGGCGACGAAGATCGCCTCGTCCGCGCGGCCGGGGGACCTCGTCCTGACGGTCGGTGCGGGGGACGTCACGGAGCTCGGCCCTCGGATCCTCGAGCACCTCAGGGACGAGCTGTCGTGAGGCCTCCGGCCCGTCCTCGGGCGCCGGAGCGCCGACCGGAGGTCCCGCGGCGCTCCGAGAGCGCCGACGGTCCGGAGCGTTCGGAGCGTCCCGCCCGTGCGGAGCCGCGCCCGGCCCGGGCGCGTGCGGAGAAGGCGGACACGAAGACCGGTGCCGGCGCGAGCTCGACGGAGGTCGTACCGAGGCCGACGACGTCGCCGAAGGCGACGACGGCCGCCACCGGGACGTCCCGCGGGCGGTCGGCAGCGACCGGACCGACGAGGGCGGTCCCCGGGGCGTCCGGGGAGCCTCGGGTCCCAGGACGGCGCCGACACCGATGGCGCCGCGCCTCGCCGAGCGGGAGCGCGAGCGGCGGGCGGTGCGTCGACGCAAGGTCCTGCGGTCGGCCGCGGCCTGGACCGGGGGCCTCGGGGTCCTCGCCGGCGTGGTCTGGCTCGTGTTCTTCTCGTCGGTGCTCGGGGTCGACGCCGACGAGATCGAGGTCACCACCGTGGGCGACGCGACGTACGTCGACACGGATGCGGTGGAGCAGGTCGTGACCGCCACCGCGGGGACGCCGCTGCCGCGACTCGACACCGTGGGCCTGCGGGACGCCGTGCGCGAGGTCCGCGGGGTCGACGACGTGCGGATCCTGCGCGCGTGGCCGCGAGGCGTCGACGTCCGGGTGGAGCCGCAGGTCCCCGTCGCGGCGGTCCCGGTCGGTGAGGCGTTCCGCCTGCTCGACGCGTCCGGGGCGACCGTCGCTAGCGTCGGCGAACCCCCAGGAGACCTGCCGCGGGTCGACGTGCCGGTGGACGACGAGGACGGCGGACCCGGGACGCGTGCGCTGCGGTCGGTCCTCGTCGTGCTCAACGCGCTGCCGCCGGACATCCTCGCGGACGTCACGGACGTGTCGGCGGACACCCAGGACGCCGTCGAGACCGAGCTGCGCGACGGTTCGACCGTCCGGTGGGGCGGCGCGGAGGACGCCGAGCTCAAGGTGGACGTGCTCCGGGTCCTGCTCGACGGGGTCGATCCCGACGGGGTCACGGTGTACGACGTCTCCGCTCCCGAAGCGCCCGTCACGAGCTGAGCCGTGTGCGCGGGCACCCGTGGGAGAGTCCACCCGCCGACACGCGGGCACGGTCGTTGAACGAGCCGCCCCGGGCACCTACCGTCATCGACGGCACCACTTGACATAACTGTAACCCTCTAGTTGAGGGTGAGGGTTCGGTTCGACAAGATCGAGAGGCATGGACGTGGCAACTCCGCAGAACTACCTGGCAGTCATCAAGGTGGTGGGGATCGGCGGCGGCGGTGTGAACGCCGTCAACCGCATGATCGAGGTCGGCCTCAAGGGCGTCGAGTTCATCGCGATCAACACCGACGCGCAGGCGCTGCTGATGTCGGACGCCGACGTCAAGCTCGACGTCGGTCGCGAGCTCACCCGCGGTCTCGGCGCCGGCGCCGACCCCGAGGTCGGCAAGCGTGCCGCGGAGGACCACGAGGAGGAGATCCAGGACGTCCTGCGCGGCGCGGACATGGTCTTCGTGACCGCGGGCGAGGGTGGCGGTACCGGTACCGGTGGTGCCCCGGTCGTGGCGCGGATCGCGCGCTCGCTCGGTGCGCTGACCGTCGGAGTGGTCACGCGCCCCTTCACGTTCGAGGGCCGCCGCCGGTCGAACCAGGCCGACGCGGGGATCGAGGCCCTGCGCAACGAGGTCGACACGCTCATCGTCATCCCGAACGACCGCCTGCTGTCGATGTCGGACCAGAACGTCTCCGCCCTTGACGCGTTCCACTCGGCGGACCAGGTGCTCCTCTCCGGGGTCCAGGGCATCACGGACCTCATCACCACGCCGGGTCTGATCAACCTCGACTTCGCCGACGTCAAGTCCGTGATGCAGGGTGCGGGCAGCGCCCTGATGGGCATCGGGTCGGCTCGTGGTGACGACCGTTCCGTCCAGGCCGCCGAGGGTGCGATCTCGTCGCCGCTGCTCGAGGCGAGCATCGACGGCGCCCACGGGGTGCTCCTCAGCATCCAGGGCGGCTCGGACCTCGGGCTGTTCGAGATCAACGAGGCGGCGCGGCTGGTCCACGAGGCCGCGCACCCGGAGGCGAACATCATCTTCGGTGCCGTGATCGACGACGCGCTCGGCGACGAGGTCCGCGTGACCGTCATCGCCGCAGGGTTCGACGGTGGTACCCCGCAGGTGCGCAAGGACGGCCGTGCGCTCGGTCAGGTCGCGTCGCCGCGTACCGAGTCCATCCCGCCGGTGTCGACCGCGACGGGTGCCCACTCGCTGCCTCGCCCGCTCGTGCCGGTCGCGTCGGAGGCGGACGACGTCCCGGAGCGTCTCGACTCCGGCGCCACCCCGAAGGCGGTGCCGGTCGGTTCCGGGCCGGTCCCCGCGCCACAGGCGGCAGCCGGCCCCGCGGAGCCCGACAGCGAGACCGTCGAGGTGCCGCGCATGTTCGACGAGCAGCCCGCACGGCGGCTCGAGGAGCTCGACGTCCCGGACTTCCTGAAGTAGGAGTGCACCGCACCCTGCACCCCGCCGGTGCCCACGACCCGGACGACGTCTCGAAGGACGTCGTCCGGGTCGATCTGGGTCCCGGGGTGGTCGCGGCCTTCACGACGCGTCACGGTGGGTCGTCGCCCGCCCCCTGGAGCTCGTGGAACCTCGGGCTCAACGTGTCCGACGACCCGGACCGGGTCCGGGCGAACCGCTCCCGGCTCGCGCGCGTCGTCGGTGCCGAGACCCGCTTCGTGCGCCAGGTCCACGGCGTCGGGGTCGTGCCGGTGGTGCGTGAGCATGAGAGTGCCGCCGGTGGAGACGGTCTCCACGACCCGTGGGGAGGCGCGCAGGAACCCGAGGGCGACGCCCTGGTGACGGCCGAGCCCGGCCTCGCGCTGGGGATCCTCGTCGCCGACTGCGTCCCCGTGCTGCTCGCGGACCCGGTCCACGGCGTGGTGGCTGCGGCGCACGCGGGCAGGCGCGGCCTCGACGGGGGTGTCGTGGCCGCGACCGTCGCCGCGATGGTCGACGCGGGCGCGGTCGCCGGCGACGTGCGCGCCGTCGTCGGCCCGTCGATCTGCGCTCGCTGCTACGAGGTGCCCGAGGAGATGCGTGCCGACGTCGCGGCGAGGGTGCCGGCCGCGTGGGCGACGAGCGGGTCCGGGACTCCCGCGCTCGACCTGCCCGGTGGCGTGCGTGCCGAGCTGACGCGCTCGGGCGTCGGCCAGGTCGGCTCGGTCGACGTCTGCACCCGCGAGGACGACCGCTTCTACTCCCACCGTCGGGCGACCGCAGCGGGGTCGGTGACCGGACGGTTCGCCGGGGTTCTCGCGCTGCGCGCCGACAAGTGATCCCCGTTGGCGTGTCGCGCCGGGTGGCGCCCGCAGGAGCGGGTTAGCGTCGGAGCACCAGAACGCACGGTGCGCGACACCTGCGGGCCCGCGCGAAGAACGGATGGAGTCGGCTGATGGCAGGATCGGTGCGCAAGGCCATGTTGTACCTGGGCCTGGCTGATGACCAGCGCGAGGGCCAGGACGAGTACGTGGACGACTACGAGGAGACGGAGGCCGACGTGCCGCAGGACTACCCGGCCGAGGTCACTCCCTTGCACCGCACGCCGGCGCCCGCGTCCGGCGCGTCGCACGGGGCGGGCAACGACCTGCGACGCATCACGACGGTGCACCCGCGCTCCTACAACGACGCCCGGGTGATCGGGGAGGCGTTCCGTGGCGGGACGCCCGTGATCATGAACCTGTCGGACATGGACGACGCCGACGCCAAGCGGCTCGTCGACTTCTCTGCGGGCCTCATCTTCGGCCTGCACGGCTCGATCGAGCGTGTGACGAGCAAGGTGTTCCTCCTCTCGCCCGAGAGCGTCGAGGTCACGGGCGAGGAGAAGACGGTCAAGAAGGTCGGCCAGGCCGGCTTCTACAACCAGAGCTGACGCGGACCGCCCCGAGCATCTGGCACAGTTGACCCGTGACTATCGTCTGGGGCGCTCTCGGCTTCCTCCTGTTCATCTTCTGGCTCGTCCTGATCGGGCGTCTCGTCTTCGACTGGGTCCAGGTCTTCGCCCGCGAATGGCGTCCGCGAGGGTTCGTCCTCGTGCTGGCGGAGGGGATCTACACCGTGACGGATCCGCCGCTCCGCGCGATCCGCAAGGTGGTCCCGCCGCTCCAGCTCGGACAGGTGCGACTCGATCTCGCCTTCATCATCCTGTTCGTCCTCGTCCTCATCGCCCAGGCGGTCGTGGGCTCGCTGGGCGGGTGAACCTGGCCCCGCGGGGAAGTGGACCACCCGGACAAAACGGTCCGAGTCGTCGCACGACGGGAGTTTGCGGGCGCGAAGCCCGTGGATTCTCGGTTAGTTTGGACCGTGGTGATCGCAAGATCCGCCGACCGACGCGCAACGCATTGAGGTGAAACGATGGCACTGCTGACTGCTGATGACATTCTCAAGAAGAAGTTCTCCGCGACGAAGTTCCGCGAGGGCTACGACATCGAGGAGGTCGACGACTTCCTCGACGAGGTCGTGCACACGATCAAGGCGGTGCAGGACGAGAACGAGTCCCTCAAGGCCAAGCTCGCTGCGGCCGAGGAGCGCGTCGGGGAGCTGAGCCGGGCCGACGCCGCGGCGTCGGAGACCAAGGACGCCAAGCCCGAGCCCGAGCCCAAGACCCCCGAGCCCGAGCCCACGAAGCCCGAGCCGGAGCCCGCACCTGTCGCGGCGACGCCCGCGCCCACCGTCCAGGAGCCGGCGTCCGCCACCGGGATGCTCCAGATGGCGCAGAAGCTGCATGACGACTACGTCCGCTCCGGCCAGGAGGAGAGCGACCGGCTCATCTCCGAGGCGAAGGAGGAGGGGACGCGGATCGTCACCGAGGCCGAGGAGACCTCGCACCGGACGCTCTCCCAGCTCGAGCAGGAGCGTTCGCTCCTCGAGCGCAAGATCGACGAGCTGCGCCTCTTCGAGCGGGACTACCGGACCCGGCTCAAGAGCTACCTGCAGAACCTGCTCGGGGACCTCGACAACCGGGGCAGCGCGCTGCCGCCGCGCGGCAACGTCGCGGCCGGGAACCGCTCGGGGGACCTCCCGCCCGGAGTCTGACGCTCGTCCGTCGAGCGCCTGCGATCACCTGCTGACGGCCGGTGCACGCGGCACCCTCCCGGAACGTTCCGGCGAGGCGTGTTGTGTGCACCGGTCGTCGCGTCTATTCTCACGTCACTCTCGACCCTGGAGGCGCAATGTCCCGGATCAGCGCTGCGGCCCGTACGGCCGTGCGTGAGCAGTTCCCGCGTCTGTCCAAGGACGTCAAGTCTTTCCCGGTCCGGGAGGCGGAGGACCCGTGGACCGTCGCCGAGGTGGAAGCGCTCGCGTCGACCCTCCTCGACGACCGCGCCAGGCTCCGGGGCGAGCTCGCCGGAGCCGATCAGGAGCTCTCCGAGCTCCTGCGTGACTCGGGCGAGGGCTCCGGCGACGACCAGGCCGACTCCGGCTCGAGCGCGCTCGAGCGCGAGCACGAGCTCACGCTCGTCAACAACATGCGCGACCTGCTGACCCAGACCGAGCACGCGCTCGAGCGGATCGCGGACGGCACGTACGCGACGTGCGAGGCCACAGGCCTGCCGATCGGCAAGGCCCGCCTGCAGGCCTTCCCCCGAGCCACGCTCTCGGTCGAGGCCAAGGCGCGCGAGGAGCGTCGCTGACCGATCGCGACCGGGACGGCGGTCCCGTCGTGGCAGACTTGCCCGCGATGTCAACGACACAGAACCCGGCCGAGGGCTCGGCCCGGCCCTCCGCGGTCGCGCGCCGCTCCCTGATCCTCTGGACGCTCGGCCTCGCGGCGTTCGTGGTCCTGCTCGACCAGGTGTCCAAGGTCTGGGCCGAGGGTGCGCTCGCCGGCGAGCCGCGCATCGCGCTGATCGGCGATCTCCTCGGCCTTCGCCTCGTCTACAACCCGGGAGCCGCGCTCTCGTTCGGGACCGGGATGACGTGGGTGCTGACCGTCGTGGTCGTGGTGGTGATCGTGCTGATCCTGCGCACGATGCGACGGATCCGCTCGACCGGATGGGCCGTGGCCCTCGGGCTGCTGCTCGGTGGAGCGGTGGGAAACCTGATCGACCGGCTCACCAACGACCCCGGCTTCGGCCGCGGCGAGGTCGTCGACTTCATCGACTACGGAGTGTTCGTCGGGAACGTCGCGGACATCGCGATCGTGCTGGCGGCCGGCGTGATCGTCGTGCTGGCGTTCCGGGGCGTCGGCGTCGACGGGACGCGCCACGGCGCGGACGAGGCCACCGGGGAGGCCGACCCCGCCGCCGAGCAGGCCACCGACCAGGTCGCCGACCAGGGGATCGGCCAGGACACCACCGACGACGAGCGCCGCGACGCATGACGGTGCGGACGTTCCCCGTCCCTGACGGGCTCGCGGGCGAGCGTGTCGACGCCGCGCTGGCGCGGATGCTCGGCCTGTCCCGGACCCGCGCCGCGGACCTCGCGGCCGACGGTCGGGTCACGGTGGACGGCTCGACGGCCGGCAAGTCCGACCGGCTGATGCCGGGGTCGTGGCTCGAGGTCGACCTCCCCGACGTCGCCCCGGCACCCGCAGCGGACCCCGAGCCGGTCCCGGGCATGACGATCGAGTACGAGGACGACGACCTGGTCGTCGTGATGAAACCGGTCGGTGTCGCGGCGCACCCGTCGCCGGGCTGGACGGGACCGACCGTCGTCGGTGCGCTCGCCGCGGCGGGCTACCGGATCTCCACCTCAGGGGCGGCCGAGCGTCAGGGCATCGTGCACCGGCTCGACGTGGGGACGTCCGGCCTCATGGTGGTGGCCAAGAGCGAGCTCGCGTACACGGGGCTCAAGCGCGCGTTCAAGGAGCGCACGGTCGAGAAGGTCTACCACGCCCTCGCCCAGGGCCACCCCGAGCCGACGACCGGGACGATCGACGCGCCGATCGGCCGTCACCCCGGGGCGGACTGGAAGTTCGCCGTCACCGCGTCGGGCAAGCCGTCCGTCACCCACTACGAGGTCCTCGAGATGCTCCCTGCGGCGTCGCTGACCGAGGTGCACCTGGAGACCGGTCGGACGCACCAGATCCGGGTCCACTTCGCCGCGCTGCGCCACCCGCTGGTGGGGGACACCACCTACGGCGCGGACCCGGCCCTTGCGGCCCGCGTGGGGCTCGGACGTCAGTGGCTGCACGCCGTGCGCCTCGGCTTCGAGCACCCCGTCGACGGTTCCGCCGTCGAGGTCACGAGCGACTACCCCGAGGACCTGAGGAACGCGCTCGAGGTCGTCCGGGGCGCCTACTCGTGACCGCGGGTCCCGACGGCGCCGGACCCGCGCCCGATCCGGTGCGGGGCGTGGAGCCGGGCATTCCCCCGACCGGCGGCCTGCAGCGGGCGACGCCGCGACGACGGTCGAACGGGTCGTCGACGAGGAGGGGCTGGCGCTGGCCCACGCGCTGCGGCTCGTCGTCTTCGTCGACGAGCAGCGTGTCCCGCTCGAGGAGGAGATCGACGACCTCGATGCGGCGCCGACGACGACGCACGTCCTCGTCAGGGACGGTGCGCGCGAGGTCGTGGGCACCGGCCGGCTGCTCACCGACCCGGCACACCCCGGCGTGGTCCACATCGGGCGCGTCGCCGTCGCCCGCACGGCCCGGGGGACGGGGGCCGGAGCCCGGGTGATGCGGGAGCTGGAGCGGATCGCCCTCGCCGAGCACGCGCCGTCCGGCACCGTGGTGGTCGAGCTGAGCGCGCAGGTCCGCGCGATCGGGTTCTACGAGCGCCTGGGGTACGTCGTCGACGGGCCCGTGTACCTCGACGCCGGCATCGAGCACCGTGACGCGAGGCGCACGCTGACCCGCGGGACATGACCGCCCGGTGCGCTGCGACGTCCGGACCGTGGGTGGGGCGACCTAGACTCGTCCCATGCCGTCTGCCGTGTCACCCGATGCCCGCCCGACGAGCCGCAAGGACGACTTCGTCCACCTGCACGTCCACACCGAGTACTCGATGCTCGACGGTGCGGCGAGGCTCGACGACCTCTTCGCGGAGACGGGCCGGCTCGGCCAGACGGCGATCGGCACGACCGACCACGGCTACGTGTTCGGCGCCTTCGAGTTCTGGTCCAAGGCGAAGGCGGCCGGGATCAAGCCGATCCTCGGCGTGGAGGCGTACGTCACGCCGGGCACCAGCCGGCACGACCAGACCCGTGTGCGCTACGGCGAGAAGGGCCAGGAGTCCGACGACGTCTCGGCGCGCGGCGCGTACACGCACATGACGATGTGGGCCCGTGACGACACCGGGATGCACAACCTGTTCCGGGCGAGCTCGCTGGCCTCGCTCGAGGGGCAGATGGGCAAGTGGCCGCGCATGGACCGCGAGCTCCTCTCGACGTACTCGGAGGGGCTCATCGCGTCGACCGGCTGCCCGTCCGGCGAGATCCAGACGCGCCTGCGCCTCGGCCAGTGGGACGAGGCGGTGCGCGCCGCCGGTGAGCTGCAGGACATCTTCGGCAAGGAGTACTTCTACGTCGAGCTCATGGACCACGGCCTCGACATCGAGACCCGCGTCATCAAGGACCTGCTGCGGCTCTCCGAGACGATCGGCGCGCCCCTCGTCGCGACGAACGACCTGCACTACGTGACGCAGCAGGACTCCGCCTCGCAGGAGGCCCTGCTGTGCATCAACTCGGGTTCGACCCTGACCGACCCGGACCGCTTCAAGTTCGACGGTGACGGCTACTACGTGAAGTCGGGCGCCGAGATGCGCCGCATCTGGTCCGAGCTCCCCGAGGCCTGCGACAACACGCTGCTCATCGCCGAGCAGTGCGACGTGAACTTCAACACCTCCGCGAACTACATGCCGCACTTCCCCGTCCCCGAGGGCGAGGACGAGGTCAGCTGGTTCGTCAAGGAGGTCGAGGCCGGGCTGCACCGCCGGTACCCGGGAGGCGTGCCGGACGCCTCCCGCGAGCAGGCGCGGTACGAGACCGAGGTCATCGTCCAGATGGGCTTCCCGGGCTACTTCCTCGTCGTCGCCGACTTCATCAACTGGGCCAAGGCGCAGGGGATCCGCGTCGGGCCGGGCCGAGGGTCCGCGGCAGGCTCCATGGCCTCCTACCTCATGGGGATCACCGAGCTCGACCCGCTCGAGCACGGGCTCATCTTCGAGCGGTTCCTCAACCCGGAGCGCGTCTCCATGCCCGATGTCGACGTGGACTTCGACGAGCGTCGCCGCGGCGAGGTGATCCGCTACGTCACCGACAAGTACGGGGACGACCGGGTCGCGCAGGTCGTCACCTACGGCACGATCAAGGCCAAGCAGGCGCTGAAGGACTCGTCCCGGCTGCTGGGCTTCCCGTTCGCGATGGGGGAGAAGCTCACCAAGGCGATGCCGCCCGCCGTCATGGGCAAGGACATCACCCTGACCGGCATCTTCGACCCCACCGACAAGCGCTACGCGGAGGCCGACGAGTTCCGCAAGATGCACGCGGTCGACCCGGAGGCGCAGCGGGTCGTCGAGCTCGCGCAGGGTATCGAGGGCCTGAAGCGGCAGTGGGGCGTGCACGCCTGCGCGCTCATCATGTCCAGCGACCCCCTGATCGACATCATCCCGATCATGCGGCGGCCGCAGGACGGCGCGATCATCACGCAGTTCGACTACCCCACGTGCGAGGGGCTCGGGCTGATCAAGATGGACTTCCTGGGGCTGCGCAACCTCACGATCCTCGACGACGCCCTCGAGAACATCGTCATGAACGGCAAAGAACCGGTCGAGATCGAACACGTCGCGCTCGACGACCCGGCCACCTACGCGCTGCTCTCCCGCGGTGACACCCTGGGCGTGTTCCAGCTCGACGGCGGGCCGATGCGCTCGCTGCTGCGCCAGCTGCGGCCCGACAACTTCGAGGACGTCTCCGCGGTCATCGCGCTCTACCGCCCCGGTCCGATGGGGATGAACTCCCACACCAACTACGCGCTGCGCAAGAACGGCCTCCAGGAGGTCACCCCGATCCACCCGGAGCTCGCCGAGCCGCTCTCGGAGATCCTCGACGAGACCCACGGTCTGATCGTCTACCAGGAGCAGGTCCAGCGCGCCGCGCAGATCCTCGCGGGGTACTCGCTCGGTCAGGCCGACCTGCTCCGCCGCGCGATGGGCAAGAAGAAGCAGGAGGTGCTCGACAAGGAGTACGTCCCGTTCCAGGCGGGCATGCGGGAGCGCGGGTACTCCGACCAGGCCGTCAAGGCGGTCTGGGACGTGCTCGTGCCCTTCGCCGGCTACGCGTTCAACAAGGCGCACTCGGCCGGCTACGGGCTCGTGTCCTACTGGACGGGGTACCTCAAGGCGAACTACCCGACCGAGTACATGGCCGGGCTGCTCACGAGCGTCCGCGACGACAAGGACAAGTCGGCGCTCTACCTCAACGAGTGCCGCCGCATGCACATCACTGTCCTCCCGCCGGACGTGAACTCGTCCGCGGCGAACTTCACCGCGGTCGGCGAGGACATCCGGTTCGGGCTGAGCGCCGTGCGGAACGTCGGACGCAACGTCGTCGACGCGATCGTGGCCGCACGCGAGGAGAAGGGCGAGTTCACCTCGTTCACCGACTTCCTCGACAAGGTGCCTGCCGTGGTCTGCAACAAGCGAACCATCGAGTCGCTGATCAAGGCGGGCGCGTTCGACTCCCTGGGGCACCCTCGACGTGCACTCCTCGTGGTCCACGAGCAGGCCGTCGAGTCGGTGATCGGGGTCAAGCGCAAGGAGGCCGAGGGTCAGTTCGACCTGTTCTCGGACCTGGGCGGGGAGCCGGACGACGCCATGACGTTCAGCGTCGAGGTGCCGCAGATCCCGGACTGGGACAAGAAGCAGCGGCTGGCGTTCGAACGGGAGATGCTCGGTCTCTACGTCTCCGACCACCCGCTGTCCGGGCTGGAGCACGTGCTCACGAGGGCCGCGGACACGGGCATCGCCGCGCTGATGATCGACGAGGGCCGCTCCGACGGGTCGACCGTCACGGTCGCGGGGCTCATCACGTCCCTCCAGCGCAAGATGAGCAAGAACGGCAACCCGTGGGCCGCCGTGACGATCGAGGACCTCGAGGGCGCCGTCGAGGTCATGTTCTTCGGCGAGACGTACCTCGCCTACTCGACGATCCTCGCGGAGGACCAGGTCGTGGTGCTTCGCGGCCGGGTACGACGGCGGGACGAGACCATGCAGCTCCAGGCGATGGAGGTCTCCCTGCCCGACGTCTCCGACGTCGAGGAGACCCCGGTCCTGGTGCGCCTGCCCGCCGCCCGGTGCACGCCGCCGCTCGTGGAGAGGCTGCGGGAGATCCTCGCGACCCACCCCGGCGTCACGGACGTGCACCTGAGGCTCGCGAGCCCCGGTCGGGCGAGCGTCGTCCGCGTGGGTGCCGACCTCCGCGTCGAGAAGTCGCCCGCGCTCTACGGCGACCTGAAGGCGCTCCTCGGTCCGTCGTGCCTGCAGGCGCCCGGCCAGCCGGTCGGAGCAGCGCTGTGATCCGGCTCAACCCCGAGCAGCAGGTCTTCGTCACCGAACGCCACCTCGCGACGCTCACGACCGTGCGGGCGGACGGCTCACCGCACGTGGTCCCCGTCGCCTTCACGTGGGACCCGGTGGCAGGGGTCGCCCGGGTGACGACGAACCGCTCGTCGACCAAGGCCCGCAACGCCGGCCGGGAGTCGACCGGACCGGGGCGCGCGCCGCACTCTGCCAGGTCGACGGTGGACGCTGGATCACGCTCGAAGGCGTCATCGAGGTGGTCACCGACCGGGCGGAGATCGACGACGCGGTCGAGCGGTACGCCCGCCGCTACCGCCGGCTCAGCGATAACCCGGACCGGATCGTGCTGCGACTCACCCCGGACAAGGTGATGTGCTCCGCGTACATGGCGGCATGACGCGCTGACGGCTGAGCGGCAGGTGGGCTGACGGCTGACGCGTTCCGGGACGACAGCTCGCGGGGTGTGGCTCGGTAGGTGACGGCTCGCGGGGCCGGTCAGCCGACGACGGCCGAGTGCTCGCCCTGGGGCGTCGAGACGGCGACCACGTCGCCGCGCACGAGCTGACGGCCCCGTCGGGTGTCGACCTCGCCGTTGACGGAGACCTCGCCCTCGGCGACCAGGGTGCGCGCCTCGGCGCCGGACTCGGCGAGGTCGGCGAGCTTGAGGAACTGGCCGAGGCGGATGACGTCGCCGGTGATCTCCACCGTGAATGGTTCGCTCATGCTCCCATTGTGCCTGTGCCTGTGCCTGTGCCTGTGCCTGTGCCTGTGCCTGTGCCTGTGCCTGTGCCTGTGCCTGTGCCTGTGCCTGTGCCTGTGCCTGTGCCCGTGCCCGTGCCCGTGCCCGTGCCCGTGCCCGTGCTGCGGGCGCTCACGGCACAGGCAGCGACGCTGGACCTAGGATGGGACGCGTGATCTCCCGCATCGATCTTCGTGGCCGCACGCTCACCAAGCGCGAGCTCGTCGACGAGCTGCCTCGCGCCGTGCTCGACGTCGAGCACGCCGCAGAGCAGGTGGCCCCCGTGCTGAAGGACGTCCGCCTGCGCGGTGCCCGCGCGCTGCGCGAGCTCGCCGAGCGCTTCGACGGCGTGCGTCCAGAGCACCTTCGCGTCCCTCCCGAACAGCTGTCGGCGGCCCTCGACACGCTGCCCCCGGCCGTCCGGGCCGGGCTCGAGGAGTCGATCCGGCGGGTGCGGATGGGTCACGCCGCGCAGCGTCCCCAGGACTTCACCGTCCAGATCGCTCCCGGTGCGCAGGTCCGTCAGCGATGGGTGCCGGTCGAGCGCGTGGGGCTC
Organism: Paraoerskovia sediminicola; assembly: GCF_030296575.1. Taxonomy (GTDB): domain Bacteria; phylum Actinomycetota; class Actinomycetes; order Actinomycetales; family Cellulomonadaceae; genus Paraoerskovia; species Paraoerskovia sediminicola. Next base: position 3,259,535 of record NZ_AP027729.1, on the reverse strand, counting down.
TACGCGCCCGGTGGGCTCGCCGTGTACCCGTCCTCCGTGGTGATGAACGTCGTCGCCGCGCAGGAGGCGGGCGTCGAGAGCCTCGCGGTCGCGTCACCGCCCCAGAAGGAGAACGGCGGGCTGCCCCACCCGACGATCCTCGCCGCGTGCGCCCTGCTCGGCGTCGACGAGGTCTACGCGGTCGGCGGGGCCCAGGCCGTGGCCATGTTCGCGTACGGGGCGGACGGCAGCGAGCCGCAGGACGGCGCGGTGCTGTGCGAGCCGGTCGACGTGGTGACCGGACCGGGGAACGTCTACGTCGCGGCGGCGAAGCGGCTCGTGCGCGGCGTCGTCGGGATCGACGCCGAGGCCGGACCCACCGAGATCGCCGTGCTGGCGGACTCGACGGCGGACGCCGGCCACGTCGCGACGGACCTCATCAGCCAGGCCGAGCACGACCCGCTCGCGGCGGCGGTGCTCGTCACCCCGTCGGTCGAGCTCGCCTCCGCGGTGGAGGCGCGCGTGCAGGACCTCGCGGGTGCGACGAAGCACGCAGCACGCGTGGCGCAGGCGCTGGCCGGACCCCAGTCGGCGGTCGTGCTCGTCGACGACCTCGAGCAGGGACTCGCCGTCGTCGACGCCTACGGGGCCGAGCACCTGGAGATCCAGACGCGCGACGCGGCCGCGCTCGCCGAGCGTGTGCGCAGCGCCGGAGCGATCTTCGTCGGCCCGTGGTCGCCGGTGTCGCTCGGCGACTACATGGCGGGGTCGAACCACGTCCTGCCGACCGGCGGGTGCGCGCACTTCGCGAGCGGCCTCGGTGTCCACGCGTTCGTCAAGGCGGTGCAGGTCGTGGAGTACGACCGAGACGCCTTGGAAGAGGTCGCCGACCGGATCGTCGCCGTCGCGAACGACGAGGACCTGCCCGCGCACGGCGAGGCCGTGCGCGCTCGCTTCCACTGAGGGAGCTCGCGGGGTCCCGTGCGCTCGAAGGCCCTGGGCGCTCGTGGCTCGCCCGCCTCGCTCGTCAGCTCACGCCGAGCACGAACGGGTGGACCGCCTCGGCACCGGCCCGCCGGAGCAGCCGGGCGGCCACCGTCAGGCTCCAGCCGGAGTCCGTCGAGTCGTCGACGAGCAGCACGGCGCGCCCGGGCAGCCCGGCGGCGGCCGCCTCGGTGAGCTCGAGGCCCAGCCTGTGCGCGACGCCGGCGAGCCGCTGCGCGGAGTTCACGTCGTGGCGTCCAGGCTCTTCGCGGCCCGACACCGGACCGACCGTGCCGACGAGCGGTACCCCGAGGTACCGGGCGAGCCCGGTGGCGAGGTGCTCGACGAGCTGGGGTCGTGTGGTGGAGCGGATGGCGACGACGCCCTCGATCGCCGGGCTGCGGCGCTCGGGCTCGCCTGCAGAGGCATCGGCCGCTGCCCTCTCGACGACGGCGTGCTCGGAGCCGTCGGCGGCGTCGGTGGGCTGATCCGTCTCGATGTCGTCGCTCGCCTCGGGGGACCGCCACAGCGCGTCCCAGTCCTCGAGCACCCGGACCGCCGCCTTGCGCAGCGGTACGGGCGTCTGGCCGTCCGCGGGCCGCCCGTCGGCGTCGCGCGCGGCGAACAGGTCGCGGAGCGCACCGGACCACCCGAGCCCGTCGAGCCGGGCCACCGCACGACCGGCTTCCGCCTGTTCCTGAGGCGGGATCTTCCCCTTGAGGTCGACGTCCAGGGTGTCCATGCCGCTCGGCCACTGGCGACGCGCGATCACCTCGACGCCCGGTCGGTCCATGTCCTCGCGGGCGGCGGCGACCGCGTCGGCGTCCGGGGCCTCGGGGAGCCCGACGCCGCCGCAGCTGTCGCAGCGGCCGCAGCGCCATGCGGCGTCGAGCTCGGGGTCGTCGAGGACCTGTCTCAGGTAGGCCATGCGGCACCCGTCGGTCGCGACGTAGTCGAGCATCGACCGCTGCTCCGCCTCGCGCGTCGCGGCGACGCGGGCGTACCGGTCGGCGTCGTACGCCCACGGTTCACCAGTGGTGACCCAGCCGCCCTTGACCCGCTTGACCGCACCGTCGACGTCGAGCACCTTGAGCATCGACTCGAGCCTCGAACGCTTGAGGTCCACCTGGGTCTCGAGGGCTGCCGTCGACCAGGTGCGGCCGTCTTCCATGGCGGCGAGCGTGAGCCGGACCTGCTGCTCGGCGGGGAACGCCTGCGAGCCGAACCAGTCCCAGATCGCCCGGTCCTCCTGACCGGGGAGGAGCACGACGACCGCCTGGTCGACGCCTCGACCTGCACGTCCGACCTGCTGGTAGTACGCGATGGGCGAGGAGGGGGCGCCGAGGTGTACGACGAACGCGAGGTCGGGCTTGTCGAACCCCATGCCGAGGGCGGACGTCGCGACGAGCGCCTTGACCCGGTTCTCCTTGAGATCGGCCTCGAGCTGCTCACGCTCGGCCGGATCCGTGCGACCGGTGTACGCCTGGACGGCGAGCCCGGTCGCACGGAGCTGGGACGCGACCTGCTCGGCGGCCGAGACGGTCAGGCAGTACACGATCCCCGAACCGTCGACGTCCTGGAGCGTCTCCGCGAGCCAGGCGACACGGGTCGGCTGGTCGGGCAGGGCGAGCACCGCGAGGTGCAGCGACTCACGGTCGAGCCGACCCCGCAGCACGAGAACGTCGGTCGCGACCCCGCCTGCCGCCGAGGCGTGGGACACGCCGAGCTGCTCGGCGACGTCCGCCGTAACGCGCTCGTTCGCCGTGGCGGTCGTCGCGAGCACCGGGATGCCTCCCGGGAGCTCGGCGAGGAGCGTGCGGATCCGCCGGTAGTCGGGGCGGAAGTCGTGGCCCCAGTCGGAGATGCAGTGCGCCTCGTCGACGACCACCAGCCCGGCGTCGGCCGCGAGCCGGGGAGCACCTCGTCCCGGAACGCCGGGTTGTTGAGCCGCTCGGGCGAGCACAGCAGGACGTCGACCTCGCCAGCCGCGATGGCTGCGTGGACCGCGTCCCACTCGGTCATGTTGGAGGAGTTGATGGTCACCGCGCGGATGCCGGCGCGCGCCGCAGCGGCGACCTGGTCGCGCATGAGAGCGAGGAGCGGCGAGACGATCACCGTCGGCCCCGCGCCACGGGCGCGCAGGAGAGCCGTCGCGACGAAGTAGACGGCGGACTTGCCCCACCCCGTGCGCTGGACGACGAGGGCTCTCTGGTGACGGGAGACGAGCGCCTCGATCGCCGTCCACTGGTCCTCGCGGAGGGCCACGTCGTCGCGGCCGACGAGCGCCCGGAGCGCGGTCTCGGCGTCGTCCCGCAGGTCGCCCGTCGAGATGTCGTCGCCCACGAGCGCCGGTGCACCGAGCGGCGGGAGCTCGGTCCGCCCCTGCGAGGTGCCACCCGGTCGTCGGGCCTCGGCGAGGTCCTCCGGGGGTGCGTCGTCCGGCCACGGCTCGTCGGGCCACGGCTCTTCCGGCCACGGTTCCGCAGGTGGCGGCTCCCCGTGCGGCGCGTCGGCCGGGTCGGCGTCGCGCGGGCTCGCTGCGTGCGTGCGGTCGGCCTCGGGTCCCATGCGTCGATCGTAGGGGCGGCCGCAGACATCCGGCGGACCCGGCGGGGATCCTGGGGATCGCCGTGCGCGCCTTTCCACCCCTCTCGTCCGGTGCCTGTCATGCGACCGTCAGGTCCTCCGGGGTGCCGCCGCCCGTGGCTCGGGGTTCGATGGGGTCATGGACAGTGACACGCAGTCGGACGACGTCCTCGAGCGGGCCCACCGGTGCACCGGGCGGTGCGCGGCCGGTCCCGGGGCCGACGTGCCGAGCGGCCCGACGAGGCGAGCCGTCGTCGCGGGCGCCGGAGCCGGCGCGGGCGCCCTCGTCCTCGCCGCCTGCGGCGTGAGCTCCGGCGGCGGGGCGAGCTCCGGCAGCGAGACCGCGGGAGGGGCCCCACCCTCGTCCGACGCCCCGAGCGAGGACCCGTCCGGCGGTGCGGCGGCCGCCTCGCTGGTCGCGCTCGCGGACGTCCCGGTCGGTGGGGCGATCGCGGTCGAGACGTCGGACGGCGTCCCGCTCCTGGTCACCCAGCCGACGGAGGGGGAGGTCCACGCCTTCAGCGCCGTCTGCACGCACCAGGGCTGCACCGTCGCGCCTGACGGGGACGCGCTGCGCTGCCCCTGCCACGCCTCGTCGTTCGCGCTCGCCGACGGGTCGGTCGAGTCCGGCCCGGCGCCCGAACCGCTGCCCGAGGTCCCGGTCGAGGTGTCCGGCGGGGACGTCGTCCTCGCCTGAGCCGAGCGTGGACCCGTGCCGGCGGGAAGCGCCGCGCAGCGCTCGTGGACGGCGGGACCGGGCCCAGCGCGACATCCGTAGACTGTGGGCGTGACGTCGACCTCCACCCCAGCCTCGTCGACCCCGGCACGGCCGACCGGTCCGGGTGCGCCGAGCGCGGCCGGCTCCCAGCCCTCGCTGGGCGCGAACGTACTGCCGGTCCGACCCGAGCACGCAGGACTCGAACCCTACGGTGCGCCGCAGCTCGACGTGCCCGTCCTGCTCAACGTCAATGAGAACCCGTACCCGCCCTCGGCCGAGGTCGTCGCCACGATCGCCGCCGACGTGGCGACGGCGGCGAGCGGCCTCAACCGGTACCCCGACCGCGACTTCCCGGCGCTCCGGTCCGATCTCGCTGACTTCCTCGCGAAGGAGTCCGGCGTCCGTCTGGCCGTCGAGCAGATCTGGGCCGCGAACGGCTCGAACGAGGTCATGCTCCACGTGCTGCAGGCGTTCGGAGGGCCGGGACGGACCGCGCTGTCTTTCGCGCCGACCTACTCGATGTACCCGGAGTACGCCCGGGACACCGCGACCCGCTGGGTGCAGGGACGCCGGGAGGACGACTTCACTCTCGACCCCGCGGCGGCCGCCGCGACCGTCCGGGCCGAGCAGCCCTCGGTCGTGCTCCTCGCCAGCCCGAACAACCCCACCGGCACCGCGCTGCGCCCGGAGACCGTCGCCGCGGTCTGCGAGGCGGCGCTCGACGTCGAGGTCCCGACGACCTCCGGGCACGCACCCGCGGTGGTCGTCGTCGACGAGGCCTACGGGGAGTTCCGGCGCGCCGGGACCCCTCGGCCCTCGAGCTCCTCGACCGATACCCGAACCTCGCGGTGAGCCGCACGATGTCCAAGGCCTTCGCGCTCGCGGGAGCCCGCGTCGGGTACCTCGCCGCGTCGGCCGCGTTCGTGGACGCGCTGCGCGTCGTACGTCTGCCGTACCACCTGTCCGGGGTGACCCAGGCGGTGGCGCGGGCCGCGCTCAAGCACGCCGACTCGCTCCTCGCCCAGGTCGACGACCTGCGGGCCGAGCGTGACGGGCTCGTCGCCTGGCTGCGCTCGCGGACCCGCGGGGAGAGCCCCTGCAGGTGGCCGACTCCGACGCGAACTTCGTGCTGTTCGGGCGGTTCGACGACCGCGACGCGATCTGGCAGGGTCTGCTCGACCGAGGGATCCTCGTCCGCGTCGTGGGCCCCGAGGGTTGGCTCCGGGTGTCGGTCGGCACACCGGAAGAGATGACGGCGTTCAAGGACGCCCTGGTGGAGGTGGCAGGACTGTGAAGCTCACCGACCGGCGCGCGGCGCGCATCGAGCGCTCGACGTCGGAGTCGACCGTGCTCGTCGAGCTCGACCTCGACGGCACGGGACGGACGGACGTCTCCACGACCGTCCCGTTCTTCGACCACATGCTCACGGCGCTCGGCAAGCACTCCCTCATCGACCTCACGGTCCGCTCGAGCGGGGACACGGAGATCGACGCGCACCACACCGTCGAGGACACCGCGATCGTGCTCGGGCAGGCGCTGCGCGAGGCGCTCGGCGACAAGGCAGGTATCGCCCGGTTCGGTGACGCGTGCGTCCCGCTCGACGAGGCGCTCGCCCACGCGGTCGTCGACGTGTCCGGCAGGCCGTACCTCGTGCACTCCGGGGAGCCTGCGGGGCAGGAGTACCACCTGATCGGCGGGCACTTCACGGGATCGCTGACGCGGCACGTGCTCGAGTCGATCGCCCACCACGCCGCGATCTGCCTCCACGTCCGGGTACTCGCCGGGCGCGACCCGCACCACATCGTCGAGGCGCAGTTCAAGGCGCTGGCCCGCGCGCTCCGCGCAGCCGTCGCTGTCGACCCCCGGGTCGACGGCATCCCGTCCACGAAGGGTGCGCTGTGAGCACGACGGATCCCCGCGACGGCGTCGGTGGCGAGGACGAGCCCCGCTTCGAGGTGCCCGACGACCTCTCGAGCCTGCTCGACGGACCGGCAGGCGCTGCGGCGTCCGACTCCGCGGACGCGCTCGGCGCGCCGCAGCGGGCGACGAGCCCGGACGGCGACGACCGCGGTACTGACGGTTCCCGCGACGAAACCCGTGACGCCGACGGTGCCGGGGCTGACGGCGGTGCCGGGGGTGCCGGCGGTGCCGGGGGTGCCGGACACGGGGGAGCGGTGGCTCACGACGCCGCGGACGACGTGGACTTCGAGGTGCCGGACGACCTCTCCGGGCTGGGCGGTGCGTCCGCGGACCCGGAGCTGGCCGTGGTGATGACGCAGATCGCCGGCGCCCAGCCGCTGGCCGCGGTGTGCTCCGTCGCCGGCGTCGACGGCGACGTGGTGCCCACCAAGGTCGGTGCCTTCGTCGTGCTGTCCGCGCGGTCGGACGGTGCACCGCAGGACGCCGCCGCGGCACTGTCGAAGCTGGTCGCCGGGGTGCCGTTCGTGCTGGTCGAGAAGCGCGGCGAGCAGCTCTCCGCCCGGCGCTGGCAGGACGGCGCTGCCGAGGACGAGCTCGCCCCCGGTCTCGTCCTCGGCGGCGCCCCCGAGGCGCTCGAGGACGTCCTCGTGGCCGACGCCGACCCGGCCGACCTCGCCGGGGTCGTGCCGACGTCGTCGGTCTCCCGGCTCAAGGCCGTGCGGATGTTCGCCGCGGCGGCGCGCAAGGCGCGCAAGAAGAAGTGAGCGACGCGGTGGGATCGAGCGGCCCGTCGGTCGTCGTCCTCGACTACGGGTTCGGGAACGTCCGTTCCGCCGTCCGCGCTCTCGAGCGGGTCGGTGCCCGCGTCGAGCTGACGGCGGACCGCGACGCGGCGATGTCGGCGGACGGTCTCGTCGTGCCCGGCGTGGGTGCGTTCGCGGCGGTGATGGCCGGTCTGCGTGCGGTGCGCGGCGACCAGGTCGTCGAGCGCCGGCTCGCGGGCGGCCGTCCCGTGCTCGGCATCTGCGTCGGCCTGCAGGTGCTCTTCGGCTCGGGGGTCGAGCACGGCGTGGAGACCGAGGGGCTCGCGCAGTGGCCCGGGGTCGTCGACCGGCTCGAGGCCGAGGTCGTCCCGCACATGGGATGGGACACCGTCCGGGCACCCGAGGGCTCGCGGCTGTTCGAGGGCATCTCCGACGAGCACTTCTATTTCGTGCACTCCTACGCGGCGAGGTCGTTCGCGCTCGGCACGGACGAGCCCGCCGACAGCCACTTCCGGCGCCCGCTCGTCACCTGGGCGGACCACGGCGGCCCGTTCGTGGCCGCCGTCGAGAACGGTCCGTTGTGCGCCACCCAGTTCCACCCCGAGAAGTCCGGGGACGCCGGGGCAGCGCTGCTGTCGAACTGGCTACGAACACTCTGAGCCCGGCACCGCGCCGGATCGACCATCGCCGGCACCCGCGACAGCGACGGGCGCCGCACCTGAGAAAGGGTTCCATCATGAGCGAACGTCTCGTCCTGCTGCCTGCCGTCGACGTCGCGGACGGCCAGGCCGTACGTCTCGTCCAGGGTGAGGCCGGCTCGGAGACCTCCTACGGCGACCCGCTGTCGGCGGCCCTCGACTGGCAGTCGGGCGGTGCGGAGTGGATCCACCTCGTCGACCTGGACGCGGCCTTCGGTCGCGGGTCCAACGCCGAGCTGCTGGCGGACGTCGTCGGTCGGCTGGACGTCCAGGTCGAGCTCTCCGGCGGGATCCGTGACGACGACTCGCTCGCGCGCGCGCTCGCCACGGGGTGCCGCAGGGTCAACCTCGGCACCGCGGCGCTGGAGAACCCGGAGTGGACCGCGCGCGTGATCAGCGAGCACGGCGACCGGGTCGCGGTCGGCCTCGACGTCCGAGGCACCACGCTCGCCGCACGCGGGTGGACACGTGACGGCGGTGACCTCTGGGAGGTGCTCGACCGGCTCGAGTCCGCGGGGTGCCCCCGCTACGTCGTGACCGACGTGACGAAGGACGGGACGCTGCGCGGCCCGAACATCGACCTCCTGCGCCAGGTCGCAGCGCGCACCGACTCCCCGGTCGTCGCGTCCGGCGGGATCTCCGGGCTCGACGACCTGGTGGCGCTCCGGTCCGTCGTCGGTGAGGGGATCGAGGGGGCGATCGTCGGCAAGGCGCTGTACGCCGGCGCGTTCACGCTCCCGGAAGCCCTCGACGTCGCGGGTCGGCCGTGACGGGCCGCGCGCTGCCGCCGTCCTCGTCGTTCGCCGGCGACGACGGCAGCGCCGACCCGGTGCTCGAGGCCGTGATCGCCGCGCACGCGGCCGGAGGTGCGCCGCTGCGCGACGTCGTGGGCGCTCTCGCCCCCGCGCGCGTGCTGGTCCCGGTCCTCGCGGAGGCAGAGGTGACCGAGGAGGGCGAGCACGGCACCGTGGACCGCGAGGCGTCCTCGGGAGTGGTCGCGCTCGAGTCGCCCGACGGCAGGCGTGCGCTGCCGGTGTTCACCTCGGTGGACGCGATGGCCAGGTGGCGGCAGGACGCGCGGCCGGTGCCCGTCGAGACGCCGCGCGCAGCGCAGTCGGCGGTGTCCGAGAGCTGGTCGCTGCTCGTCGTGGACCCCGCCGGGCCGCACACGGTGCTGATCCCTCGTCCCGCGGTGTGGGCGCTCGGTCAGGGCAAGCCCTGGGCCCCGGCGGTCGAGGACGGCGTCGTCGACCCGGAGGTCCAGGCCGCCGTCGAGGCCGCGGTCGGTGGTCTGATCCACGTCGCCTCGGTCCGCGCGGAGCCGGGCCGCAAGGCCGAGGTCGCCGTGGTGCTCGCGATCCACTCCGGACTCGACCGCGCCGGGCTCGACCTCGTGCTCAGCCAGGTGAACGCCTCGCTCGCGAAGAGCAAGATCATCGGGGAGAAGGTCGACTCCCTGGAGCTGCGCATCGGTCGAGCGGACTGACGGCGGGCCCTCGGCTCGTCGCGTGCCGAGATCGCGCGTCCGAGCGGTGCCCGGTCCCGGCGTCCCGCCCGACCGGACCTTCTGGGTCCTGAGGCGCGGGGGTGTCGCTCAGCGGCGGCGGCGACCCAGCGCCCACCCGAGAGCGACGGCGGCCACGGCGGCGACGGCCTGGCCGCCGACGAGCACGCGGTTGAGGTCGAGCGCCGGCTGCCAGCGGACGTCACCGGTGGGCGAGATCGCGTAGACGCCGAGGGCCTTGACGCGCAGCCCGTACCCGCCGCCACCGCCGCCGCCCTCGCCGTGAGCCTCCCCGTTGGCCTCGCCGCGCGCTTCGCCGTTCGCCTCGCCCCGAGCCTCACCGTTGGCTCCGCCGCGGGTCGACGGGTCTGCTGCGCTGTCGGTCGCGGTGCTCGAGGCGCTGTCGGCCGCCTCCGCGCCGGGTCCGTCGTCCGAGTGCGAGCCCACGCGGACGCGTCGGCTGAACGAGAACGGAGACCCGCCGTTGCCGCTGCCGTTCCCGCTCCCCGTGCCGCTACCGCTGCCGGCACCGGTGCCGCTCCCGGTCCCACCACCCGAGCCGGTGCCCGTCGCACCCCAGACCTTCGCGACCGGGACCAGGAGGGTCCCCTGGTGCTCGTACGGCTCGCCGAACGCACGCCGGACGGAGAAGGAGCTGTCGGCTGCGTCCGTGAGTCGGGACAGGTCAGGGCTGAACGTGCGGGTGTCCTCGGTCATGGCATCAAACTACGGACCTCACGCCCGCCGCGCTAGTGCTCCGGCGCACCGCGCTCCGAGCACGTCGCACTCCGTTCCGATCGGGGACAGCGCACTCACCGATCGGGGGCTGCGCGCCCTGAGGCGCGGTACTCAGCCGCCGTCGCACCCGTCGAGCGGCGCGAAGGTCCCCGCGTCGTCGAGGAGCGAGTCCAGGGTGGAGACGGGCACGAGCAGGCTGCGGCCGCCGTCCGCCTTCGCGTAGACCACACCGATCACCTCGGCGTCGTCGTCGAGAGCCGCCGAGCCCGAGGAGCCCGGTTCGACCTCCGCATCGGTCAGGAGGACCTGGCCGAGGTTGGAGTACAACGGGTCGTCCGTCGTGCCCAGCACGGTGCCGCGCGAGAGCGTGAGCCGCCCGCCCTCGGGGTAGCCGACGACCGTGACGTCGTCCCCTTGCTCGGGGTCGTCGTCCGCGAGCTCGGGGTGCGCGGGAAGGTCCGCCGTGGTGCGCACCAGCGCGAGGTCCGCCACGTCCGTGGCGAGGATCTCCTCGACCTCGATGTCCTGGCCGTCATACGTCGCGATCTCGAGCGACCTCGAGCTCTCGACCACGTGGCGGTTCGTGACGAGCGTCCGGGCGTCCAGGGCGAAGCCCGAACCGGTGGACACCCCGTCGCACTGGACGTTGCGGATCCTGACCGCCATGGGCCGCAGAGACGTGTCGTCGACGGTCGCGTCCGCGGGCTCCCCGTCGAGCAGGGTCGCCGCCTCGTCGGGGACGAGGCTCGAGGGGGCCGGGACGGGGTCGGGCAGCGGCGGCAGCACGCCGCAGCCGGCGGTCGTGCCGGCGACGAGCACGAGGGCGACGGCAGCGTGTGCCACCGACGTCCGGGTCCGTCGGAGGGAGCCGCGCGGAGCCCGGCCGTGGTGGCGGTTCATCCGTCGAGCGCGGACTGCAGGCGGGTGTTCGCGTCCTTCGCGGACGAGCACAGGTCGTCGACGTCGGACGCGAAGCGCGAGAGCTCGTCGGGGTCGTAGGAGTCGGCGTCGCGGAGGTACTCGATGAGCTGGGCCTGCCCGTCGATGCACCGGTCGAGCGACAGCGCGACCGTGCCGGCAGCCTCGGAGACCCGCTGCTGGTAGTCGAGGTACTGGTCTGACACGGCCTGGTCGTCCCCGAGCTGCGCCTTCTCGTTCGCGAGCTCGTCGATCCTGGTCTGCGCGGCGTCCAGCTGGGTCTTCGCCGTCTCGAGGTCCGCCGCCGTCGCCCCGAGCTCCGCGGTCAGCGAGGCGACCTCGTCGCCCAGCTCACGCGCGTTCGACTCCCACTCGCTGCTGGACTCCTGCCAGCGGGTCGTCGTCAGCCAGAGGTACGCGGCCGCGCCGAGGGCCAGCGCGAGGAGGATCCCGAGCACGACGGGGACGGCGCCACGGCGGCGGCGCGGTGTCGCGTGCGACGGTGCGTACGTCGGCTCCGCGGGTTCCAGCCCCGGCAGGACCGGTGGTCGCCGGTCCGCCGAGGCATCAGCCTCGGTGCCCGGCAGCGGAGGCGACGGCGGCGGCGCTCCCTGCGGCCACGCGCGATCGGCATCGAACGTGCGCGGCGGGTCGCCGGCCGGCGCCGCCTGTCCCGCGGGGCGGTCGTGACCCGACGCGTCCCACGGGTGCGGGTCGGTCAACTGACCGCGCCCGTGTACTTCTCGCCCGGGCCCTCGCCGAGCGCGTCCGGGACGACCGAGGCCTCGCGGAACGCGAGCTGCAACGAGCGCAGGCCGTCGCGCAGCGAGCGCGCGTGCTGGTTGCCGATGTCCGGCGCGCTCGCCGTCACCAGGGCGGCCAGCGCCGTGATCAGCTTGCGTGCCTCGTCGAGGTCCAGGTGCCCGGCGGCGTCGGAGTCCTCGGCGAGCCCGCACTTGACGGCCGCGGCGCTCATGAGGTGGACGGCGGCGGTCGTGATGACCTCGACGGCGGCGACGTCAGCGATGTCGCGCGCCTCGGACTGGTGCAGATCGTTCGTCTCGGACATGACGACATCATCCCAGAGGAGGTCGGGGTCGTGGAACGCGGCATGTGCCGGCACGACGCCGGCCCGCCCTCCGTGCGGAGAGCGGGCCGGCGTCGGTACGGCGTGGAGCGGACGGTCAGACGGAGACGGGCTCCGACGCCGTGCCGGGCTCGCCGGCCTCGATCGGTGCGTCCTCGACCGTGAGCGCGTGCCGCAGCTGCGCGCCGAGGTCGGCGTCGACGTTCGTCCAGTAGCCGATCGCGCGCTCGCGGATCTCGTCGCTCTTGACCGCGCCGACGTGACCGGTGATCTGCTCGAGGAACCGGGCCTTCTCCCCGTCGTCGTAGACGTCGCGGTAGAGCGTGCCGGCCTGCCCGAAGTCGTCGTCCTCGGAGTGCAGGGTGGCGGCGGACCGGACGAGGTCGCCGTCCGACTCCCAGCCGGAGGACTCCGCCGCACGCTGCGGGTCGGCGTGCGCCCCGCCCAGGGAGTTCGGGGCGTAGACCGGGGTGGAGGAGCCCGAGAACCCGAAGCGCATCGCGCCGTCCTTGGCGTACGAGTGACCGGCGTCGTCAGTCTTCGGCGCGTTCACCGGGAGCTGCGCGTGGTTCGTGCCCACGCGGTACCGGTGGGCGTCGGCGTAGGAGAAGATGCGGGCGAGCAGCATCTTGTCCGGGCTGGTCGCGATCCCCGGCACGAAGTTCGAAGGCGCGAACGTGGCCTGCTCGATCTCGGCGAAGTAGTTCTCGGGGTTGCGGTTGAGCTCCATCGTGCCGACCTCGATGAGCGGGTAGTCGGCGTGGGGCCAGACCTTCGTGAGGTCGAACGGGTTGAAGCGGTAGTCCTTGGCGTCCTCGTAGGGCATGACCTGGACCGAGAGCTTCCAGCGCGGGTGCTCGCCGGCCTCGATGTGCTCGTACAGGTCGCGGATGTGGTGGTCGGCGTCGGACCCGGCGAGCTGCGCGGCCTCGTCGCCCGTCATGTTGTGGACGCCCTGCTCGCTGATGAAGTGGTACTTGACCCAGAACTTCTCGCCGGCGGCGTTGAGCCACTGGTAGGTGTGCGAGCCGTAGCCGTTCATCTCGCGCCACGAGCGCGGGAGGCCGCGGTCACCCATGAGCCAGGTGACCTGGTGCGCCGACTCGGGGAGAGGGACCAGAAGTCCCACTGCATGTCGTTGTCGCGCAGGTTCGAGCCCGGGAGGCGCTTCTGCGAGCGGATGAAGTCGGGGAACTTGATGCCGTCGCGCAGGAAGAACACCGGCGTGTTGTTGCCCACGAGGTCGTAGTTGCCCTCGGACGTGTAGAACTTCAGCGCGAAGCCGCGCGGGTCGCGCCACGTGTCGGGGGAGCCGTGCTCACCGGCGACGGACGAGAAGCGGGCGAGCATCTCGGTCTGCGTGCCGGGCTGGAAGACGGCGGCCCGTGTGTACGCGGACACGTCGCCCGTGACGGTGAACGTGCCGAAGGCGCCGCCGCCCTTGGCGTGCACCACCCGCTCGGGAACGCGCTCGCGGTTGAACTGGGCGAGCTTCTCGACCAGGTAGTGGTCGTGGAGCACGACCGGACCGTCGGGCCCGACGGTCTGGGCGTGGGCGTCGGACGCCACAGGTGCTCCGGCGTTGTTCGTGGTGAAGGGGGTGCTCATGGTTCTCCCTGTCATCGGTTGATGGGTGGTGACGCGTTCGTACAGGTCGTGCTGGTCGTGCAGATCAGGATGTGCAGCGGTGTCCGGAGCTAGTTCGCCGACCGCACTGAGCGCTCCGAGCGGTTCGCGGGCTCGACCTGCGCTGGGCCGGATGCCGCCGAGCAGGCGCCGCAGGTGCCCCAGTAGATGACTTCCGCCTCGTCCACGCGGAAGCCGGTCAGGCCGGCAGCCAGGCCGGCAGTGGGGCCGGTCGCGAGGCTGGGGGTCAGGCACGGTGCGGCACCGACCGCGCAGTCGACGTCCTCGATGCTGCCGCACGTGCGGCACACGAGGTGGTGGTGGTTGTCGCCCACCCGCAGCTCGTACCTGGCCGGGTGGCCGGCCGGCTCGATGCGGTGGACGAGCCCGTTCTCCGTGAGCACGCGCAGGACGTCGTAGACCGCCTGGACGGAGACGCTCCCGAGGCGGGCGGTGACCGCCCGGGTCACGGTGTCGGTCGTCGCGTGCGCTTCCTCGCCGAGCGCCTCGAGCACGGCGAGGCGGGTCGCGGTGGCGCGCAGGCCGCGGGCACGGAGCGCTGCCGGTCCGGCCGGTCGGGCGGCGCCGACGTGGTTCCCGTCGCCGTGGTGCCTCGCGGCACGGGTCCCGTCGACGAGCCCGTCGGCAGGACCCCGGCGGGGCTCGCTGGCGGTCGCGTCGGTGTGCATGGTCCGAGCCAACCACACAATCTGGAATAGTTCCAGAAATGGAACGGATCCAGAGGTGCTCGCTGGAGATGAAGCGTCGCCGCTTCAGGGCCCGGCCCCCGCCGTGCTAGACTTTGTGGCTGACCGACCCGGTGGATCGTGCGCCGGGTGTGCAAGTGGATCCGTTCCCACCTTGATCTCGACCGTCGACTGCGCCCGCGAAGAACACAGCGTGCGTCGCCGCGACGGAGATCGGGTTCCGTCACTACGGTGCGTCGCCTCGTCGAGGTGCCGCACCGCGCCGCGCACCGAGAGGTGCGTCGTGAGACGTCTACGGGCCCCCACCTGCATCCAGGACCGGGGGCCTTTCCCGTGCCTGGTGGTCGACCGACGACTTCCTAGGAGCATCACATCAGCGAGCCTCGTATCAACGATCGGATCCGCGTCCCCGAGGTCCGACTCATCGGTCCCGGCGGGGAGCAGGTCGGCGTCGTCCGCACCGAGGTGGCCCTGAGCCTTGCCCAAGACGCAGACCTCGACCTCGTCGAGGTGGCGCCGGACGCACGTCCGCCCGTCTGCAAGCTCATGGACTTCGGCAAGTTCAAGTACGAGTCCGACATGAAGGCGCGCGAGGCGCGGCGCAACCAGACGAACACGATCCTCAAGGAGATCCGGTTCCGTCTCAAGATCGACCCGCACGACTACGAGACCAAGAAGGGTCACGTCGTCCGCTTCCTCAAGGCCGGGGACAAGGTCAAGGTCATGATCATGTTCCGCGGACGTGAGCAGTCGCGCCCCGAGATGGGTGTCCGGCTGCTGCAGCGGCTCGCCGAGGACGTCGCCGAGCTCGGCTTCGTCGAGAGCATGCCGAAGCAGGACGGGCGCAACATGACCATGGTCCTGGGCCCGACCAAGAAGAAGGCCGAGGCCAAGGTCGAGCAGCGCAAGCAGAAGGCTGCCGAGCCCGAGCCCGAGGCGGCTCCGGTCCGCGGCTCGCGTCGCGAGAAGGAAGCAGCCGCGAAGGCCGCCGAGCGCGCCGAGCGTGGCGCTCCCGCCAGCGGATCGTCGTCGGAGGGGAGTCCGCTCCCGAGTCGGAGTCCTTCGCGGACCGCGTCCAGGCTGCCGAGTCCACCGTCGCGACCCCGGCGCCGCGCGCCGCGGCGCCGCGTACGTCGGCACCTCGGGCGACGGCTCCCCGGAGCCCCGCGCCGCGGTCGTCCGCCCCGCGGGCCTCGGCGCCTCGGGCTGCTGCACCCCGCAGCTCTGCCGGGTCGGACGCTCAGAGCACGCCCGCGACCCCGGCGGCATCTGCACCGAAGCCGGCGAAGGCCGCGGCTCCGGCCGCCACCCCGAAGCCTGCGGCCGCACCGAAGCCCGCGGCCAAGCCCAAGCCCGTCCCGGCGCCCAAGCCCGCCGCGCGTCCGGCTCCCCGGCCAGCCCCCAAGGGCTCGTCGAACTGACCACCTGACACCGAGCCGAACCGTCCCCGGTCGCGGCCCGAACCGCCGGTCCTGAACGTTGGACCGGCCAGACACAAGGAGAACGGCAGCCATGCCGAAGAACAAGACCCACTCGGGCGCCAAGAAGCGCTTCCGCGTCACCGGCACCGGAAAGGTCATGCGCGAGCAGGCCGGCAAGCGCCACCTGCTCGAGCACAAGCCGAGCTCGAAGACGCGTCGCCTGTCGGCCGACCTCGAGGTCGCGCCCGCCGACGCGAAGAAGATCAAGAAGCTGCTCGGCAAGTGAGCGCGCGGCGCACCTCGCGCCCTGCGTGAGGGACGCCGTCCCACACCTTTCCTGACCCGAACTACTGCAAGGAGCATCACGTGGCACGCGTGAAGCGGGCGGTCAACGCCCAGAAGAAGCGTCGTACGACCCTCGAGCGCGCTGCGGGCTACCGCGGCCAGCGCTCGCGCCTCTACCGGAAGGCGAAGGAGCAGGTCACCCACTCCCTCGTCTACTCCTACCGCGACCGCAAGGCTCGCAAGGGCGACTTCCGCCGCCTGTGGATCCAGCGCATCAACGCTGCGTCGCGTGCGCAGGGCCTGACCTACAACCGTCTGATCCAGGGCCTCAAGGCCGCTGAGGTCACGGTCGACCGTCGCGTCCTCGCCGACCTCGCGGTCAACGACGTCGTGGCGTTCAACGCCCTCGTCGAGGTCGCGAAGAAGGCTCTCCCGGCCGACGTCAACGCGCCCAAGGTCGCGGCCTGACGGCACACCGCCCGACACCGGACGCCCGGACCGTGCACCGCCAGCCCAACGGGCAGGCGACCGTCCCGCCCGAACCCACGCTGACGAATCCTCGTAGCGACCGGGTCCGGGCGGTGCGGGCACTGTCCGGGCGTTCGGCGCGCCTGCGTCACGGGCAGTTCCTCGTCGAGGGGCCACAGTCGGTCCGCGAGCTCGTGCGGCACGCGGCTCCGGTCGTGCGCGACGTCTACCTCACGCCCGACGCGGCCGTGCGCTACGACGAGATCGTCCAGAGCGCCCTGTCCGCCGGCCTGTACGTCCACGTGGCGTCGGTCGAGGTCCTGAGGACGATGAGCCCGGATAGCCAGGGTGTGCTCGCCGTGGCGCTGAGCCGCGGCGCCGTAGGTCCGGCGCCCGCGGGTCCAGCGGGCGCAGCGGCAGGCTCGAGTTCCGAGCAGGGGTCGGACGACGCGGCGGCCCCCGCCCTCGAGGGTCTCCTCTCGGGGTCCCCGAGTCTCGTCGCCGTGCTCGCCTCGGTCCGGGACCCCGGCAACGCGGGCACGGTGGTCCGCGCGGCGGACGCCGCCGGTGCGGACGGTGTCGTGCTCGCCGGGGAGAGCGTCGACGTCCACAACCCGAAGGTCGTGCGTTCGACCGCGGGGTCGCTGTTCCACCTGCCCGTCGTCACCGGGCCGTCGGTCGAGGCGGCCGTGGCCGCTGCTCGCGCAGCGGGCCTGGTGGTGCTCGCCGCCGACGGCAGCGGCGAGCACGACCTGGACGACCTGCTGGACGTCGCGGGCCCGGGAGGCTCCGCACGCCCCGGCACGGTCCCCGACCTGGCCGCGCCGACGGCGTGGCTGTTCGGCAACGAGGCGTGGGGCCTGCGCGACGACGATCTCGCCCTGGCGGACGCCGTGGTGCGCGTGCCGATCCGCGGTCTCGCCGAGTCGCTTAACCTCGCGACGGCCGCGACGGTGTGCCTCTATGCGTCCAGCAGGGCGCAGCGCACCGTCCGGGTCCCCGAGCAGCCGTGACCGGTCGGGGCCGGGCTCCGACGACCGCGGTCCTGCCGTCGTCCTAGACTGACCGACGGCCCGGGTGCGTCCCGCGTCGTCCCACGAACCGTCCGGAAGGCAGTCATGTCCACCGACTCCCCCAGCCCGCCTCGCCCACCGGCGACAGCGTGGCACCGCACCCGACCGACGAGGCAGCGCTCGACGCGGCCGTCGACGCGGCGCTGGGTGCCGCCGCGGGCGCGGCCACCCTCGACGAGCTCAAGGCGGTGCGCATCGCCCACACGGGTGACAAGAGCCCCCTGGCTCTCGCCAACCGGATGATCGGCGGGCTCGAACCGCAGCAGAAGGCGGTCGCCGGCAAGCTCGTGGGGCCGCGCCGCGGTCGGGTCGCCAAGGCTCTCGCGGCTCGGCAGTCCGAGCTCGAGGCCGAGCGCGACGAGCGGGTCCTCGTCGAGGAGTCGGTCGACGTGACGCTGCCCGTCGACCGTCGGCCGACGGGGGCGAGGCACCCCCTGGAGACGCTCCAGGAGCAGGTCGCCGACTTCTTCGTGGCCATGGGCTGGGAGATCGCCGAAGGTCCCGAGGTCGAGGCCGAGTGGTTCAACTTCGACGCGCTCAACTTCGGGCCGGACCACCCCGCACGCCAGATGCAGGACACCTTCTTCGTCGCGGGCGGCCCCGACCGGCCCGCCACGTCCGGGGACCCCGAGCACCCGGACCCGACGAGCGAGGCCGCGGGCGCGGCGCTCGCCGGGCTCGTCCTGCGCACGCACACCTCACCGGTCCAGGCGCGCACGCTGCTCGAGCGCGACCTCCCGGTGTACATCGCGTGCCCGGGCAAGGTGTTCCGCACCGACGAGCTCGACGCGACGCACACCCCGGTGTTCCACCAGGTCGAGGGCCTCGCCGTCGACAAGGGCCTCACGATGGCCCACCTGAAGGGGACCCTGGACCACTTCGCCCGGGCGATGTTCGGGCCGGAGGCACGCACGCGCCTGCGACCGAGCTTCTTCCCGTTCACCGAGCCCAGCGCGGAGATGGACCTGTGGTTCCCGCAGAAGAAGGGCGGGGCCGGCTGGATCGAGTGGGGAGGCTGCGGCATGGTCAACCCGAACGTGCTGCGCGCCGCCGGGATCGACCCCGACGAGTACTCGGGCTTCGCCTTCGGCATGGGGATCGAGCGCACGCTCATGCTCCGCCACGGGATCGCTGACATGCACGACATGGTCGAGGGCGACGTCCGCTTCTCGACCCAGTTCGGAATGGGGATCTGATGCCGAACATCGTCCTGGACTGGCTCGGCGAGCACGTCGAGCTGCCCGCAGACCTGACCGCCGAGCGGCTCGCCGCCGATCTCGTGCGCGTGGGGCTCGAGGAGGAGCAGGTGCACGGTGCGGCCGTGACGGGCCCGCTCGTCGTCGGTCGCGTGCTCGAGCTCGTGGCCGAGCCGCAGAAGAACGGCAAGACCATCAACTGGTGCCAGGTCGACGTGGGCTCGCACAACCTGCCCGGTGACGGGACCGACGGTCCTGCCGGCGGGACGCCCCGCGGCATCGTGTGCGGGGCGCACAACTTCGGCGTCGGCGACCTCGTCGTGGTGGCGCTGCCGGGCACCGTGCTGCCCGGGCCGTTCGCGATCGCGGCGCGCAAGACCTACGGCCACGTCTCCGACGGCATGATCTGCTCGACGACGGAGCTCGGCCTGGGCGAGGAGTCCGACGGCATCATCGTGCTCGGTCGTGACCTGCTCACCGACGGCACCGACGGCGCCGACGGCGAGGGCGCGCCCCGGCCGGGCCAGGACGCGGTCGCGCTCCTCGGTCTCGGCGACGAGGTGCTCGAGATCAACGTCACGCCGGACCGTGGCTACTGCTTCTCCTACCGCGGCGTGGCTCGCGAGTACGCGCACTCCACGGGGGCGCCCTTCACCGACCGCGGGCTGGCCGAGGGGGCCGGGATCGTGGTGCCGGGGGCGTCGCCCGGCGGCTTCCCCGTCGTCGTGCAGGACGACGCCCCCGTGCACGGGCAGGTCGGGTGCGACCGCTTCGTGACGCGGGTCGTGCGCGGCATCGACCCCGGGGCGCCGTCCCCGGCCTGGATGCAGCGTCGGCTGACGCAGGCGGGCATGCGCCCGATCTCGCTGACCGTCGACGTCACGAACTACGTGATGCTCGACCTCGGTCAGCCGCTGCACGCCTACGACCTGTCGACGCTCGCCGAGCCGATCGTGGTCCGTCGCGCCCGGCAGGGCGAGCGACTGACGACGCTGGACGACGTGGACCGGGCGCTCGACGCCGAGGACCTCCTGATCACCGACTCGCCGTCCACCGACGACGAGTCGCGCGACGGTTCGCGCGTGCTCGGCCTGGCGGGCGTCATGGGTGGAGCGTCCACGGAGGTCGGTCCGGCGACGACGGACGTCCTCGTCGAGGCCGCGCACTTCGACCCCGTGACGGTGGCGCGCACCGCGCGACGGCACAAGCTCCCGAGCGAGGCCGCCAAGCGCTTCGAGCGCGGTGTCGACCCGCGCCTGCCCGGTGTCGCGGCGCAGCGCGTCGTCGAGCTGCTCGTCGAGCTCGGCGGCGGCACCGCGGATGCCGCGGTCTCGGACCTCGATCGCGTCCACGCTCCCGGGCCGATCACGTTCCCGGTCAGCGAGGCCGAGCGCCTCGTGGGGGTCGCGTACGGCGAGGAGCGTGTGCGCGAGCTGCTGACGACGATCGGGTGCCAGGTCGGTGACACCCCCGGCATCGGTGTCGTCGAGGTCACCCCGCCCACCTGGCGGCCCGACCTGACGGGTGCCGCCGAGCTCGTCGAGGAGATCGCCCGGCTCGACGGGTACGACAAGATCCCGTCGACGCTGCCGCCCGCCCCGGCGGGCCGCGGGCTCACGCGCGACCAGCGGCTGCGCCGTTCCGTGGCGCGCGCGCTCGCCGAGGCGGGGTTCGTCGAGACGCTCGCCTACCCGTTCGTGGACCCGGCGCAGCACGACGCGCTGCGGCTCCCGGCGGGCGACCCGCGCCGGCACGCGCTGCGCCTGGCCAACCCGCTCGCCGGGGACCGCCCGGAGATGCGGACGAACCTGCTCACGACGCTCCTGGACACGCTGCGCCGCAACGACGGCCGCGGCAACGAGGACGTCGCGCTGTTCGAGATCGGTCTCGTGACGCGACCCGAGCGCGGGGCGCCGAGCGCGCCGCAGCTGCCTGGCGGCGTGCGCCCGTCGGACGACGACCTCGCGCGGCTGCACGCCGCGGTGCCGCACCAGCCCCGTCGGGTCGCCGGGGTGGCGGCCGGTCGGCGTGCGCCTCGCGGGTGGTGGGGCGAGGGTCGGACGACGGACTGGACCGACGCGCTCTCGGCGGCCCGCCTCGTGGCGGACCGGGTCGGCGCACAGGTCGTGGTCGAGCCCGACACGGACCACGCCCCGTGGCACCCGGGCCGGTGCGCCCGGATCTCCCTGGTCGACGGCACCACGGTGGGCCACGCCGGCGAGCTGCACCCGAAGGTGCTCGAGACACTCGGGCTCCCGGGACGGACGGTCGCGTTCGAGGTGGACCTCGACGTGCTCCTCGGCTCGCTCTCGGACGACGCGTTCGCAGCCTCCGAGGTGTCGACGTTCCCGCTCGCCAAGGAGGACCTCGCCCTCGTCGTCGACGCGGACGTGCCGGCCGAGGCCGTCCGCTCGGCGCTCGCCGAGGGCGTGGGTGACCTGCTGGAGGACGTGCGGCTCTTCGACGTCTTCACGGGGGAGCAGGTGGGCGAGGGCAAGAAGTCGCTGGCCTTCGCGCTCCGCCTGCGGGCGCCGGACCGGACGCTCTCGTCCGGCGACGTGGTCGCCGCGCGCGACGCCGCTGTCCGGGTCGCGGGGGAGCGGACCGGTGCCGTCCTGCGGGGCTGATCGTGAGTTCAGGCGTTCCTGGAACAGGCGTTCCGGTGAGTGACGGTGCTGGCGGTGCCGCTGCCGAGGGTGCCGACAGCCCGGCTCACACCGACGCTGATCCAAGGGCTGATGCTGGGGACGGCCCCAGCGTCGATGCCACCGACGACTCCGGCGTGACGGTCCCGCCTGCACGTGTCGCCCTCGTCACCGGCGCCACCCGCGGGCTCGGGTTCGCCCTCGTCCGTGGCCTGGTCGACGCGGGGCTGCGCGTCGCGCTGCTCGGGCGGGACGCCGACCGCGTCGACGCGGCGGTCGCGGCGGTGCGTGCCGCGACAGGTGCCGGAGCCGCGACGGGCGCCGGAGCTGTCAGGGGCGCCGGGACGGACGCTGACGTCGTGACCGGTGTGGTCGCGGACGTCACCGACCTCGCTCAGGTCCGCGACGCCGTCCGGCAGGTGGAGGAGTCGCTCGGCGGGGTCGACCTGCTCGTCAACAACGCCGGGGTCATCGACGCCGAGGTCCCGCTCTGGGAGGCCGACCCCGACGAGTGGTGGTCGGTCATGGAGACGAACGTGCGTGGGCCGTTCCACCTCGACCGTGCGGTCGTGCCGGGGATGCTCCGACGCGGGGGCGGGCGCGTCGTCGACCTCTCGAGCGGCGCGGGTTCGCACGACACCTCCGACGCGAGCGCCTACAACGCCAGCAAGACCGCGGTCACGCGCCTCGGCGCGAACCTTCACCTCGCGGGCTTCGACCGCGGCCTGCGCACCTTCGAGGTCTCGCCCGGGACGGTCCGCACGGACATGACCGAGGCGATGGTGATGCACGCGGGACGCACGCAGTGGACGCCGGTCGAGGACCTCGTCGCGATGGTGCTCGCGATCGCCCGCGGGGAGCTCGACGCGTGGTCGGGGAGCTTCCTTCGCGTGACCCACGACACGCCCGCGCTGCTGCGGGCCGCCGCCCGCGCGGGCCGGCCGGGCGACGACGTCCGCCGTCTGCGCGTCACGCCGTGGGGCGAGGACGACCCGATGCCGCGGGGGATACCGGCGCGCTAGCAGGGAGAGAGCTCGGGGCGGTCCGTACCCGCGTCCGTGGACAGGGTCTGCACGGCCCGGATCACGTCGCTAGGGTGGCTCGCGACACGGGGTGCCCGCGCAGGTCGCGGGCTGAGATGACACCCGTCGAACCTGATCTAGCTCGTACTAGCGAAGGGATGTCGCCATGACGTCTGTGCTGCCCACCGTCACCCGCTCTGCCGCCGCTGCACCTGCCGGTTCCGCCGAGGATGCCGCACCGGCCCCGGACGGCGCGGACGCCCCCGAGCCGCACGCCCGCCTCGCCCCGCCCGACCTCGGGTGCTCTCGATCGCCGGCACGGACCCGACGGGCGGCGCGGGCATCCAGGCGGACCTCAAGTCCTTCGCGGCCCACGGCGCGTACGGCATGGCGGTGACGACGGCGCTCGTCGCCCAGAACACCCGCGGTGTGCGGTCGGTGCACGTCCCCGGCCCGGCGTTCCTGCGGGAGCAGCTCGATGCCGTGTCCGACGACGTCGCGATCGACGCCGTCAAGGTCGGGATGGTCGCGGACGAGGCGAACGCCCGCGAGATCGGGGCATGGCTGGACCGGGTGGCACCGCCGTTCGTCGTCGTCGACCCGGTGATGGTCGCCACGAGCGGTCACCGCCTGCTGGACGGTGGGGCGGAGCAGGCGGTCCGGGAGCTCGTGTCGCGCGCTGACGTCGTCACCCCCAACGTCCCCGAGCTCGCGGTCCTCCTCGGCGAGGAGGAGGCGCAGGACCAGGCGGGCGTCCTCGCCCAGGCCCGACGCCTCGCCACGTCGACGGGTGTCGTCGTCCTCGCGAAGGGCGGGCACCTCGCCGGTGGCTCGAGCACCGACGTGCTCGTCTCGGCCGACGCCGAGGTGACCCTCGACGCCCCGCGGGTCGACACCCGGCACACCCACGGGACGGGCTGCAGCCTGTCGGCTGCGATCGCCGCCCTAAGGCCGCAGCGCGACGACTGGGAGACCTCGGCGAGGGACGCCAAGGCGTGGCTCACGGGCGCGCTGCGCGCTGCGGACCGGCTCGCGGTCGGGACCGGCCGCGGACCGGTCGACCACCTGCACGCGCTCGTCCCCGTCCGGTCCTTCACCGAGGAGGCCTGGGACCGCATCGCCGGGTGGCGGACGGCGATCGCGGGCAACGCGTTCGTCGTCGCCCTGGGCGACGGGACCCTCCCGGCCGAGGCCTTCGCCTTCTACCTCGCCCAGGACGCCGCGTACCTGGAGCAGTACTCGCGGGTGCTGTCCCGCGCGAGCGCGGCGGCCCCGGACCGGGCGGCCCGCGAGTTCTTCGCGACGTCGGCGCTGTCGGCGCTCGGCGCGGAGCAGAGCCTGCACCGGGACTGGCTCGCCGAGCACGCGGGGATGGACGACGGGGCCGTGACCCGCGTCGAGCCGTCACCGGTGACGGCCGCGTACACCGATCACCTCCACGCGGCTGCGGCCGGGTCGTACGGCGAGGCGGTCGCCGCCCTGCTGCCGTGCTTCTGGCTGTATGCGCAGGTGGGCGACGACCTCGTGCGTCGAGCCGGCACCGCGGACGAGCTGGCGAGCAACCCCTACGCCGCCTGGATCTCGACGTACGGCGACCCGGCGTTCGCGGAGGCGACCCGCCGTGCCGTCCAGCTCGTCGACGAGGCCGCGCGGCACGCGTCGCCGAGCGAGCGGGAGCGCATGCACCGGGCGTTCGAGCTGTCCTCGATGCACGAGCACCTGTTCTTCGAGCAGGGGCTGACCCGGCCGACGTGGCCCGTCGCCGGCCACGGCTCAGGTCAGACGGTCGTGCCGGCACCCGGGGCGTAGGTGCAGGCGACGCCGGGCGGCCACCACTGCCACCCGGTCTCGACGCTCTCCGCCGACGTGCCCGGGGGCCGGTCGGACACGCACGCGGCGCGCTCCCAGTCGAACCAGCGTTGGGCGTAGAACACGATCAGCACGGCGGTGAAGACGACCGAGAGCACGATCAGGGCCTGGCGCAGGCGCGGCGACGGGCCGTCGTCGCGGCCGGCGGACATGTCGGGGATCACGACGTCGACGGCCCCTGTCCGGCGGGCTCGGCGGGCTCGGCGGGCGCGGTCGGCTCGCCCGCCGCGTCGGGCAGGAGCAGGACCTTGCCGGTGGTGGACCGGCCCTCGAGGGCACGGTGGGCGTCGTCGGCGCGGCGCAGCGGGAAGGTCGCACCGACGTGGACGTCGAGCGTCCCGTCGGCGACCGCGCCGAGCACGGCTGCGGCGCGGTGCTCGAGCTCCGCACGCGTGACCGTGTGGTCGGCGAGCGTCGGGCGTGTGACGTAGACCGAACCGGCACGGTTGAGCCGCTGGAGGTCGACGGGCGGCACCGGACCGGACGACGCGCCGAAGAGCACGAGCGTCCCGCGGCGGGCGAGCGACGCGAGCGACGCGTCGAAGGTGTCCTTGCCGACCGAGTCGTAGACCGCGTCGACGCCGCGCCCCCGGTGAGGTCCCTCACGATCCGCGGCAGGTCGGTCGTGAGGTCGTCGAGACGGTCGTAGCGCACGACGTCGCTCGCGCCCGCCGCGCGCGACAGCTCGGCCTTCGCGTCCGTGGAGACGGTCGTGATCACGCGCGCCCCGCGCGCGACGGCGAGCTGGGTGAGGATCAGCCCCACCCCGCCGGCGCCGGCGTGCACCAGGACGGTGTGGTCGCGCTGCACGGGGAAGGTGGCGTCGACGAGGTAGTGCGCGGTGAGCCCCTGGAAGATCACGGCGGCAGCGCGGTCGAGCGGGACGCCGTCGGGCACACGGAGCAGCTGGTCGGCGTCCACGACCACGAGCTCGGCGTACGAGCCGGGGGCCTGCACCCAGACCACGCGGTCGCCCGGGGCCCAGACCGGTCCCTCGCCCGTCGGATCGTCGCCCGACGCGCCTCCAGGCTCTCCTACCGGTCCACGGTCCGGGCTCGGCCCGACCTGCACGACGGTGCCGCCGCCGTCCGACCCCACGACGTGGGGGAACGCCATCGGGTACGCGCCGGAGCGGCGGTAGGTGTCGATGAAGTTCACCCCGGCTGCGGCGACGCGGACCAGGACCTGGCCGGGACCGGGGACCGGGTCGGGGAGGTCGGTGAGCTCGAGGACGTCGGGGCCGCCCGCCTCGCGGGCCTGGATCGCACGCATGGTCCGACCCTAGATGCTCGGGCCGCCGGGCTCGTTCGCCCAGCGCGTCGGATCAGCGCATTAGACCCCGGACGCATAGATATGTAAGACTCTGCATATGACAGTCACGGTGGCAGTTGCCGGAGCCTCAGGCTACGCGGGAGGTGAGTTCCTCCGCCTCGTCGCGGGTCACCCGGAGGTCGAGATCGGCGCCCTCACGGCCCACTCGAACGCCGGGTCCACGCTCGGCGAGGTCCAGCCGCACCTGCGCTCGCTGGCCGACCGCGTGCTCCTCCCGACGAGCATCGAGCACCTGCGCGGGCACGACGTCGTCGTCCTCGCGCTCCCGCACGGCGCGTCCGGCGAGATCGCCGCCCAGCTGCCCGACGACGTCCTGGCCATCGACCTAGGAGCCGACCACCGCCTGGTCTCGGCCGAGGACTGGACCGCGTTCTACGGCTCGGAGCACGCGGGCACCTGGCCCTACGGCCTGCCCGAGCTGATCCTGGGCGGCGACGGGGGCGAGGGGGCGCCGACGGCGGCGAGCAGGTCCTCACCAAGCAGCGCGAGCTGCTCGCCGGGGTCCGTCGCATCGCCGTCCCCGGGTGCAACGTCACCGCGGTGACCCTCGGCCTCCAGCCGGGCGTCGCCGCCGGTCTCGTCGACGCCCGCGACGTCGTCGCCGTCCTGGCCAACGGCTACTCGGGCGCGGGCAAGGCGCTCAAGCCGCACCTGCTGGCCAGCGAGGGCATCCAGTCCGCCCAGGCCTACGCGGTCGGCGGCACGCACCGCCACATCCCGGAGATCCGCCAGAACCTGCTCGCGGCGGGCGCCGACGACGTGACGATCTCGTTCACGCCGACCCTCGTGCCCATGTCGCGGGGCATCCTCGCGACGGCCACCGCGCGGCTGGCCGCAGGTCACGAGGACGCGACCGACGCCGAGATCCGCCAGGCGTGGGAGCAGGCCTACGAGGCCGAGCCCTTCGTCCGGCTCCTGCCCGAGGGGCAGTGGCCGACGACGGCCGCGACGCTGGGCGCCAACACGGCGCTCGTCCAGGTCGCTGTCGACCGGGCCGCCGGCCGTGTCGTCACGGTCACCGCGCTCGACAACCTCGTCAAGGGCACCGCAGGCGCTGCGGTGCAGTCCATGAACATCGCCCTCGGCCTCCCGCAGGCGCTCGGGCTCACCACCGAAGGGCTCGCTCCGTGACCGTCACCGCACCGCTCGGGTTCCGCGCCGGGGGCGTCGCCGCCGGCCTCAAGTCCACCGGCGCGAAGGACGTCGCCCTCGTCGTCAACGAGGGCCCGCTCGACGTCGCCGCCGGCGTCTTCACCTCGAACCGCGTCGTCGCCGCCCCGGTCGTGTGGTCGCGCCAGGCGGTGTCGGACGGCGTCGCGCGGGCCGTGTTCCTCAACTCCGGCGGGGCCAACGCGTGCACCGGCCCCGAGGGGTTCGCCGACACGCACCGCACCGCCGAGCACGTCGCCGACCTGCTCGGCATCTCGGCGGGCGACACCCTGATCTGCTCGACCGGGCTCATCGGGGTCCGGCTGCCGATGGACGCGCTCCTCGCGGGTGCGGACGCCGTGGTCGGCGCCGCCTCCGGTGAGGGCGGCTCGGACGCGGCGCACGCGATCATGACGACCGACACGGTCCCGAAGATCACGCATGTCGTCCGTGACGTGACGTCGGACGCCTCGCCGGACGGCACCGGCGAGTGGTCGGTCGGCGGCATGGCCAAGGGTGCGGGCATGCTCGCACCGGGCCTCGCGACGATGCTCTGCGTCCTGACCACGGACGCCGTGGTCGACGCCGCGACCGCCGACGCCGCGCTGCGGGCCGCGACCCGCACCACGTTCGACCGGGTCGACTCCGACGGCTGCATGTCGACGAACGACACCGTGATCCTGCTCGCGTCCGGCGCCTCGGGCGTCGAGGTCTCGGGCGACGACCTCACGCAGGCCCTCACCGAGGCGTGCGGCGAGCTGGCGCGCGGCCTGGTCGCGGACGCCGAGGGCGCGAGCCACGACATCTCCGTGACCACGGTCAACGCCACGACCGAGGACGCCGCGGTCGCGGTGTGCCGGTCCGTGACCCGGTCCAACCTGTTCAAGGCGGCCGTCTTCGGCAACGACCCGAACTGGGGCCGCGTGCTCTCGGCCGCCGGGACGGTCCCGGAGTCCGTCGCCCCGTTCGACGCCGACGAGATCGACGTGACGATCAACGGCGTCCAGATCTGCCGCGCCGGCGGCGTGGGGGAGCCCCGCGAGCTCGTGGACCTCGCCTCCGAGCGCGAGGTGCACGTCGAGATCGACCTGCACGCGGGCGACGCGCGCGCGACGGTCTGGACCAACGACCTGACGCACGACTACGTCCACGAGAACAGCGCGTACTCGTCATGAGCAGCACGAGGACGGGTACGGGGACGAACACAGCGGCTGATGCAGCCAACGGTGCAGAGACCGGTACGGGCACGACGACCGAGGAGCAGGCGTGACGCAGGACGAGGCAGCTGCCGGCACGACCGGCGCGACGGCCGAGACGGCGGAGACCGCCGAGGCCGTCACCGAGCTCGCGAACATCTCGGCCCCGCACCCGCGCGAGGACCACTTCGACGCCCTCACCGACCTGCACCCCGGCCAGAAGGCCGAGGTGCTCGTCGAGGCGCTGCCGTGGCTGCAGCAGCTCAACGGCGCGGTCGTCGTCGTCAAGTACGGCGGCAACGCGATGATCGACGACGAGCTCAAGGCCGCCTTCGCCCAGGACATGGTGTTCCTGCGCCAGGTGGGTATGCGGCCCGTCGTCGTCCACGGGGGCGGCCCGCAGATCTCGGCGATGCTCTCGCGGCTCGGCATCGAGTCGGAGTTCAAGGGCGGCCTCCGGGTCACCACCCCCGAGGCGATGGACGTCGTCCGGATGGTCCTGACCGGGTCCGTCTCGCGCGAGCTCGTCGGCCTCATCAACGCCCACGGGCCCTACGCCGTCGGGCTCTCGGGCGAGGACGGCGCCCTGCTCGCCGCGCGCCGTCGGCACGCGACCGTCGACGGGAAGCTCGTCGACGTCGGCCAGGTCGGCGACATCGTGTCCGTCGACCCGCGCGCGGTCCGCGACCTGCTCGACAACTACCGGATCCCCGTGGTCTCGACCATCGCGCCGGACGTGGACGACCCCACGCAGGTGCTGAACGTCAACGCGGACACCGCGGCGTCGGCGCTCGCGGTCGCGCTCGACGCGCGCAAGCTCATCATCCTCACCGACGTCGAGGGCCTGTACACCGACTGGCCCAACCGGAGCTCGCTCGCCAGCCAGATCGGTGAGACGAAGCTCGCCGAGCTGCTCCCGTCCCTCGAGTCGGGCATGGTCCCCAAGATGGAGGCCTGCCTGCGGGCGGTCCAGGGTGGGGTCAGCGGCGCGCACGTCATCGACGGCCGGGTCGCCCACGCGGTGCTCCAGGAGGTCTTCACGACGCTCGGCATCGGCACGATGGTCGTCAAGGACGGGGATCTCCGGTGAACGCAGGGACGAACGACGAGAACGTCGGCACGCCCGAGGCCGTCGCCGTGCCCGACGCGAACGCGCACCCGGGCCTCGAGGTCCAGGGTTACCTGTCCTCGACCCCCGGCAGCGGGGACTCCGTCGCGCACTGGACCCAGCGGTACTCGGGCGCGGTGATGGACACGTTCGGCCCGCCGCAGCGGGTCCTGGTCCGGGGCGAGGGCGCCTACGTCTGGGACGCCGACGGCACGCGGTACCTCGACCTGCTCGCAGGCATCGCGGTCAACGCGCTGGGTCACGCCCACCCCACCCTCACGGCCGCCGTGAGCGCCCAGCTCGGGACGCTCGGCCACGTGTCCAACTTCTTCGGCACGCCCGCGCAGATCGGCCTGGCCGAGCGGCTGATCGATCTCGCCCAGGCTCCGGAGGGGTCCCGCGTCTTCTTCGCGAACTCCGGCACCGAGGCCAACGAGGCGGCGTTCAAGATGGCGCGCCGCGCGGGCTCCGAGCTCCCCGGGGTCGGCCCCGGTCGCCCCGCGCGGGTGCTCGCGCTGACCGGCGGGTTCCACGGACGCACGATGGGCGCGCTCGCGCTGACCTCGAAGGCCGCGTACCGCGAGCCGTTCGAGCCGCTGCCCGGCGGCGTCGAGTTCGTCGAGGCCGGGGACGTCGACGCGCTCGAGGCCGCGTTCGCCGCGTCCGACGAGCGCGGCCCGGTCGCCGCGATGGTCGTCGAGCCCATCCAGGGCGAGGCCGGGGTGCGTGAGCTCCCCGCCGGCTACCTGGTGCGGGCCCGCGAGCTCACGGCAGAGCACGGCGCGCTGCTGATCCTCGACGAGGTCCAGACCGGCGCGGGCCGGACGGGCTCGTGGTTCGCCTACCAGCAGGCCGAGGTCGGTGGCGGGATCGTGCCGGACGCCGTCACCCTCGCCAAGGGGCTCGGCGGCGGGTTCCCGATCGGCGCCGTCGTGGCGTACGGGGAGCGGGCGGCGCAGCTGCTCGGTCGCGGTCAGCACGGCACGACGTTCGGTGGGAACCCCGTCGCGGCGGCGGCGGCCCTGGCGACGCTCGGAGTGATCCAGCGCGACGACGTCCTCGGGAACGTCCGCACCGTGGGCGCGGCGCTGCGCGACGGCATCTCTGGTTGCGGCAACCCGCTCGTGGAGGGTGCGTGGCCGGGGTCTGCTCCTCGCCGTCCAGCTCACGGCGCCGGTGGCGGCGAAGGTCGCGGCGCACGCGCTCGACGCCGGGTTCATCGTCAACCCGGTCGCTCCCGACGCGATCCGGCTCGCCCCGCCGCTGATCCTGACGGCGGACCAGGCGCGCGACGTCGTCCGGCTCTTCACCGACCTGCCCACGTTCGAACCCGAGGAGTCCGCATGACCCGGCACTTCCTGCGCGACGACGACCTGACGCCCGCCGAGCAGCGCGACGTCCTCGAGCTCGGGCTCGCGTTCCGCCAGGACCGCTACGTCCGGACCCCGCTGCGGGGCCCGCAGTCCGTCGCGGTGATCTTCGACAAGCCGTCCACCCGCACCCGCGTCTCGTTCGCCACGGGGGTCTCCGAGCTCGGCGGCTACCCGCTCGTCATCGACGCCGCGTCGAGCCAGCTCGGTCGCGGCGAGCCGATCGCCGACACCGCCCGGGTGCTCGACCGCCAGACCTCCGCGATCGTCTGGCGCACCTTCGCCCAGGCGAACGTCGAGGAGATGGCGCGCTGGTCGGCGGTCCCCGTGGTCAACGCGCTCACCGACGAGTTCCACCCGTGCCAGATCCTCGCGGACCTGCTGACCGTCGCCCAGCACCACGGCGGCGTCGACGCGCTCGCCGGGCTGACGCTCGCGTACGTGGGCGACGGCGCGAACAACATGTCGCACTCCTACCTGCTGGGCGGCGTGACGGCCGGGATGCACGTGCGCGTCGGGACCCCGGCCGCGTACCAGCCGGACCCGGCGGTCGTCGTCGACGCCGAGGCCGTCGCCCGGGCCACCGGGGGATCGGTCGTGGTGACCGCGGACGCCCGCGAGGCCGTGGCCGGCGCCGACGTCGTCGTCACCGACACCTGGGTCTCCATGGGGGACGAGGCGACCGCCGCCGAGCGCGAGACCGTGTTCCTGCCCTACCAGCTGAACGCCGACCTGCTCGCGGCCGCCGCGCCGTCCGCCATCGTGCTGCACTGTCTGCCCGCCTACCGCGGCAAGGAGATCACGGCCGACGTCATCGACGGCCCGCAGAGCGCGGTCTGGGACGAGGCCGAGAACCGGCTCCACGCCCAGAAGGCGCTGCTGACCTGGCTGCTGGAGAACGCATGACCAGCGTCCCCACGACCCGCGCCGCGCGGCACGCGCGCATCACCGAGCTGCTGCGCCACGACGCGATCCACTCGCAGGCCGAGCTCGCCCGGGCGCTCGCGGCCGACGGCGTCAGCGTCACCCAGGCCACGCTGTCGCGCGACCTCGTGGAGCTGCGGGCCGAGAAGATCCGTCTCGCGTCCGGCGCGCTCGCCTACGCGGTTCCGGGGGAGGGCGGCGACCGCTCCGTCCAGCCGGGTACCGACGCCGAGTACGTCGCGGCGCGGCTCTCCCGGCTGTGCGCCGAGCTGCTCGTGTCCGCCGAGGCCTCCGGCAACCTCGTCGTGCTCCGCACGCCCCCGGGTGCCGCCCAGTACCTCGCGTCGGCGATCGACCACTCGGTCTTCACCGGTGTCATGGGCACGATCGCCGGCGACGACACCGTGCTCGTCATCGGCCGCGACACCGACGGCGGGGAGGACGTCGCCGCGAGGTTCCTGGCGATGGCCGCACCCCAGCCGCACCGAACCGAGGCGCAGACCTGAGCCGGCCTCTCGGCCACCGGATCTGCGCCGCCTCCAGACCTGCACCACGCACCTGAACCCCAGACCTGCACCACGAACACGAAAGAAGAGGGACATGACTGATCGCGTCGTTCTCGCCTACTCGGGAGGTCTCGACACCTCCGTCGCCATCGGATGGATCGGCGAGGCCACCGGCGCCGAGGTCGTCGCCGTCGCCGTCGACGTCGGCCAGGGCGGTGAGGACCTCGAGGTCATCCGTCAGCGCGCCCTCGACTGCGGTGCCGTCGAGGCGTACGTCGCCGACGCCCGCGACGAGTTCGCCGCCGAGTACTGCATGCCGGCGCTCGCGGCCAACGGTCTCTACCAGGACGCCTACCCGCTCGTCTCCGGCATCTCGCGCCCGGTGATCGTCAAGCACCTCGTGCGCGCCGCCCGCCAGTTCGGCGCGACGACCGTCGCCCACGGCTGCACCGGCAAGGGCAACGACCAGGTCCGCTTCGAGGTGTCGATCACCTCGCTCGCGCCGGACCTCAAGTGCCTCGCCCCGGTGCGGGACCTCGCCCTGACCCGGGAGAAGGCGATCGCCTACGCGGAGAAGCACAACCTGCCGATCGAGACCACCAAGCACAACCCGTTCTCCATCGACCAGAACGTCTGGGGCCGCGCCATCGAGACGGGCTTCCTCGAGGACATCTGGAACGCGCCCACCAAGGACGTCTACAACTACACCGACGACCCGACGTTCCCGCCGGTCGCCGACGAGGTCGTCATCACGTTCGACAAGGGCGTGCCCGTCGCGCTCGACGGCGAGAAGGTCAGCCCGCTCCAGGCGATCCAGGAGATGAACCGCCGGGCGGGCGCCCAGGGCGTCGGCCGCATCGACATCGTCGAGGATCGCCTCGTGGGCATCAAGTCCCGCGAGGTCTACGAGGCGCCCGGCGCGATGGCGCTGATCGCCGCGCACCGCGAGCTGGAGAACGTCACCCTCGAGCGCGAGCAGGCCCGCTTCAAGCGCGGCGTCGAGCAGCGCTGGAGCGAGCTGGTCTACGACGGCCAGTGGTTCAGCCCGCTGAAGAAGAACCTCGACACCTTCATCGCGGACACCCAGCAGTACGTCTCCGGCGACATCCGGATCGTCCTGCACGGCGGCCGCGCCACCGTCACCGGACGCCGCTCGGAGCAGAGCCTCTACGACTTCAACCTCGCCACCTACGACGAGGGCGACTCGTTCGACCAGGCCAGCGCCGTCGGCTTCATCGACATCTACGGCCTGACCTCCAAGCTCGCCGCCGCCCGTGACGTCAAGTTCGGCAACGGCGTCGACCTCGGGACCGGAGAGCTCTGAACCATGACCGACGAGAACACCCCTGAGGTCACCGACCTCGTGAGCATGCCGGACGACGAGGGCGACACCGAGGAGTCGAGCCGGCAGTCCGGCACAGGCGAGCGCGTGAGCCTGTGGGGCGGCCGGTTCGCCGGTGGCCCGGCGGACGCACTCGCCGCACTGAGCAAGTCGACGCACTTCGACTGGCGCCTCGCAGGTCAGGACATCGCCGGGTCGAAGGCCCACGCGAAGGTCCTGCACGCAGCGGGCCTGCTCGACGACGACGAGCTCGAGGGCATGCACGCCGCCCTCGACCGGCTGCGCGACGACGTGGCCTCCGGGGTGTTCGTCGCGGCGGACGACGACGAGGACGTGCACACCGCGCTCGAGCGCGGCCTCATCGAGCGCGCCGGGGTCGAGCTCGGCGGCAAGCTGCGCGCGGGCCGCTCCCGCAACGACCAGATCGCGACCCTCACCCGCATGTACCTGCGCGACGAGGCCCGCACGATCGGCGGCCTCGTCCTCGACGTCGTCGACGCCCTCATCGACCAGGCCGAGGCCGCGGGCGACGCCCCGATGCCGGGCCGCACCCACCTGCAGCACGCCCAGCCCGTGCTGCTCGCGCACCACCTGCTCGCCCACGCGTGGCCGCTGCTGCGCGACGTCGACCGCTTCATCGACTGGGACGTGCGCGCCGCCCGGTCGCCGTACGGCTCGGGGGCGCTCGCGGGCTCGTCGCTGGGCCTCGACCCGGCGGCGGTCGCCGCGGACCTCGGGTTCGACGGCCCGGTCGAGAACTCGATCGACGGCACCGCCTCGCGCGACGTCGTCGCCGAGTTCGCCTTCGTGGCCGCGATGCTGGCCGTGGACCTGTCGCGGTTCGCGGAGGAGGTCATCGTCTGGGCGACCAAGGAGTTCGGGTTCGTGCGCCTGCACGACTCGTACTCGACGGGGTCGAGCATCATGCCGCAGAAGAAGAACCCCGACGTCGCCGAGCTCGCGCGCGGCAAGGCGGGGCGCGTGATCGGTGACCTCACGGGGCTGCTCGCCACGCTCAAGGGTCTCCCGCTGGCGTACAACCGCGACCTGCAGGAGGACAAGGAGCCGGTCTTCGACCAGGTCGACACCCTCGAGGTCCTGCTCCCGGCGTTCTCCGGGATGGTCGCGACCCTCGGGTTCGACACGGAGCGGATGGCGTCGCTAGCCCCCAGGGCTTCTCGCTCGCGACCGACGTCGCCGAGTGGCTCGTACGTGAGGGCGTCCCGTTCCGGGTCGCCCACGAGGTCGCGGGCGAGTGCGTCCAGGCCTGCGAGGCCCGTGGCATCGAGCTGTGGGACCTGTCGGACGACGACCTGGCCGCGATCTCCGAGCACCTCACCCCGGGCGTCCGGGACGTGCTCAGCGTCGAGGGCTCGCTGGCGTCGCGCGACGGCGTCGGAGGCACCGCCCCGGTGCGTGTCGCCGAGCAGCTCGGCGAGGCGAAGGTCCGGTCGGCCGAGTTCCGGTTCTGGGTCCAGGGCTGACGGCGCCGGTGGCACGTCACCGAGCGACGTCTCCCGCGCGCCCGGTCGCGTGTCGCGTCGGGGTCGCGGTAGCCCGGACCACCGTCCCGGACGTCGCCCGATGACCGTCGGGCCCGACGTGCTGGCGCGTCTCGTGACCGCGGTGCAGGACGGCGTCCCGCACCTCCCGGGGGCGGGACGCCGTCCGACAC
The DNA here is from genome assembly GCF_030296575.1 of Paraoerskovia sediminicola. GTDB lineage: Bacteria > Actinomycetota > Actinomycetes > Actinomycetales > Cellulomonadaceae > Paraoerskovia > Paraoerskovia sediminicola. The sequence goes on along the minus strand of NZ_AP027729.1, from coordinate 3,224,725 downwards.
GTCGACGAGCACGGCGACGGGCCGGCTGGTGTGCGTCGACGGCCCGGCCGGCTCCGGGAAGACGACACTTGCGGCGCAGCTCGAGGGCGAGCTGGGCCGGCACGGGTCGACCGTCGTCGTCCACATGGACGACCTCTACGAGGGCTGGGAGGCCGGGCCCTCCGGCGGTGCGGCACGTCTGGCCGAGTGGGTCCTCGGCCCGCTCTCGGCGGGCCGGGACGGCCGGTACCGCCGCTACGACTGGGTCGAGCGCGCGTACGCCGAGGAGCACGTCGTGCAGGTCGCCACGGACTACGTGGTCGTGGAGGGCTGCGGCGCCGGAGCCCGCGCCGTCGACGGGCTCGCGACGCTGCTCGTCTGGGTCGAGGCCCCGGACGACGAGCGCCTGCGCCGCGGCCTCGCGCGCGACGGGCAGAGCGAGCGGGAGCACTGGCTCCGGTGGATGGTCGACGAGGCCGCGTTCTACACCGAGCACGACGTCGTCGGGCGGGCGGACGTCCGGCTGGACGGCTGGGGGCGCCCCGTCGGCCAGCACGGACAGCCCTGACGGTGCTGACCGTGCTGGTCGTGCTGGTCATGCTGGTCATGCTGGCTGTGCTGGCTGTGCTGGCTGTGCTGGTGGTGCAAGGCGTGCTGCGCGTGCGGCGAGGCGCGCCCCGGGCGCGAACACCGACCGCGCCGTAAGGTGGCGCCACCGGGCAGCGCGGCCCGACCATGGCGAGCCGTCCGCACCGGCGACGGTTCGTCGTCGACGCGACCCAGAGGAGCCCTCGATGTCCGACACCGCGACGTCCGTCGTCCCCTCCCGGCGCTGGTACGCGCGCGACGTGGTCGACGTCGCCCGTGACCTCCTGGGCGCCTACCTGACGCACCGGGACGACTCGGGCGACGTCACGCTGCGCATCACCGAGGTCGAGGCGTACGGGGGCAGCGACGACCCGGGCTCGCACGCGGCGTCCGGCAGGACCGACCGCAACCGCGCGATGTTCGGCGAACCCGGGCACCTCTACGTCTACCGCCACCTCGGGCTCCATCACTGCGTCAACGTCGTCACGGCCGAGCGGGGCAGCCCGGCGGCCGTGCTCCTGCGCGCGGGCGAGGTCGTCGCGGGCCAGGAGGTCGCGACCGAGCGGCGGCTCCGGGCGGGGGCCCTCGACTCGCAGCGCCAGCTGGCGCGCGGGCCCGGGCGGCTCACCGTGGCGCTCGGGATCGATCGGTTCGACGACGGCAAGGACGTGAGCGACCCCGAGGGGAGTTCGTCGTCCGCCGCGACCCCGCGGCGTTCCGGCGACCCACGTCGCACGGCGCCCGGGTCGGGGTCAGCGGCGCCGGAGGCGACGGGGACCGCTTCCCGTGGCGGTTCTGGATCACGGACGACCGCACGGTCTCGCCGTACCGGCCGGCCTACCGACGACGCTGAGCGCGTGGGCGACCAGCCTCGTCAGGGCACGGCACAATGGGTCCGGCGCCCTCGACCGACGGCGCGACGACGTGTCCCGGACGTGGGACGCAGGACGAAGGAGCCGTGGTGACCGACATCCTCGACGAGCTGCACTGGCGTGGACTGGTGGCGCAGTCCACCGACGAGACCGCGCTGCGAGAGGCGCTGGCCGAGGGACCCGTCACCTACTACTGCGGGTTCGACCCGACCGCGCCGAGCCTGCACCACGGACACCTCGTGCAGCTCCTCCTGCTGCGGCACCTGCAGCTCGCCGGCCACAGCGCGATCGCGCTCGTCGGTGGGGCGACAGGGATGATCGGCGACCCGCGCGACTCGGGGAGCGGGTGCTCAACACCAAGGACGTGGTCGCGGAATGGACCGAGCGTCTGCGAGGTCAGGTCTCGCGCTTCCTGGACTTCGAGGGCGACAACCCCGCGCAGGTCGTGAACAACCTCGACTGGACGGGTGACCTGACGACCATCGACTTCCTCCGCGAGATGGGCAAGCACTACCGCCTGGGCACGATGCTCGCCAAGGACACCGTGGCCCGACGGCTCAACAGCGAGCAGGGCATCAGCTTCACGGAGTTCAGCTACCAGATCCTCCAGGGGATCGACTTCCGGGAGCTGTACCTGCGCCACGGCTGCACGCTCCAGACCGGGGGCAACGACCAGTGGGGCAACCTCCTGTCGGGGGTTGAGCTCATCCGCAAGACCGAGGGCGCCTCCGTCCACGTCCTGACGACGCCGCTCATCACCAAGGCGGACGGCACGAAGTTCGGGAAGACCGAAGGCGGCGCCGTGTGGCTCGACGCCGACATGATGAGCCCCTACGCCTTCTACCAGTTCTGGGTCAATGCCGACGACGCCGACGTCGTGCGCTTCCTGAAGATCTTCACGTTCCGTACCCGGGACGAGATCGAGGCGCTCGAAGCCGCCGTGCGCGAGCGGCCGGGAGCCCGTGAGGCGCAGCGAGCCCTGGCCGCCGACGTGACGACCCTCGTGCATGGAGCCGCAGCCACCGACGCGGTGATCGCGGCGAGCCAGGCCCTCTTCGGGCGAGGGGACCTCGAGGGCCTGGACGAGGCGACGCTCGCCGCATCCGTCGCCGAGCTTCCGCGGGCGGACGTCGCCGCCGGGACTCCCGTCGTGGACGCCCTCGTGAGCTCCGGGCTGGTCGCCTCCAAGGGAGCCGCGAGGCGCGCCGTCGCGGAGGGCGGCGCGTACGTCAACAACGTCAAGGTCACCGACCCCGAGGGGACGCTCGGTGCGGATCAGCTGCTCCACGGCCGGTTCGCGGTGCTCCGCCGGGGTAAGCGGACGCTGGGCGTCGCCGTGGCGGAGGGCGTTCGCTGACCCTGCATCGCGGACGGCAGCGGCTCATTGGCCAGGTCGCCGGCCGACCGGACGGGGTCGTCGAGATGCCCGCGGGCTCGGCACGGGGGTGCTCGTCGCGGTGTTCGCGCAGGCCACGACGGCGGCCACGAGAACCCGCCGCAGGTCAAGCCGGCGCGGGGTGGCGGTCGTCACCGCGGAGGGGTTTGGAGTCGGTCCGGAGGGCGTGTAATGTTCTCGGAGTCAGCCCGACAGGGAGTGACAGACACCGCAAGCTCTCCGGAGCAGGTGGCTGGTCCCGGGGCTGAACATCCACTAGAGTAGGAAGTCGCTTCGGCGCCTTCTGCCCTCGGGTGGAGACAGGCCGCTTCGCAGCTGGCCGGCATTGCAACGATCACCGATCGATGAGAAGCCGGTTTGGCCGGGAGGCATTCGGTCTGGTAGGTTGGAGAGGTTGCCCCGGGTCTGGTTGGTCACTGGTTGTGGCTGGTTGGGACGGTGCGCGTCGGTTGTTTGAGAACTCAACAGTGTGCTTGATAGTCAATGCCATTTGCTCTGGCTTGTCTGGTGTGTGTCTCGTTGTGGGGCGGATGCCGGGTGGTCGGGGTTTTTAATGGTCAAACAGATACAGAAACGTTAGTTTTTGTCTCTTTTGCCAAGGTTTAACTATGGCTGTCGGGTCTGCTCTTTTCCGGGTGGGTCTGGTGGTTGTTTCGTATGATTGTTGACTGCTTGCGCCTCTTTGGGGTGTGGGTGGTTGATGTTGATCATTTACGGAGAGTTTGATCCTGGCTCAGGACGAACGCTGGCGGCGTGCTTAACACATGCAAGTCGAACGGTGAAGCCCAGCTTGCTGGGTGGATCAGTGGCGAACGGGTGAGTAACACGTGAGGAACCTGCCCTTGACTTCGGGATAAGCCTTGGAAACGGGGTCTAATACCGGATATGACTGCGCATCGCATGGTGTGTGGTGGAAAGATTTATCGGTCAAGGATGGTCTCGCGGCCTATCAGCTTGTTGGTGGGGTAATGGCCTACCAAGGCGACGACGGGTAGCCGGCCTGAGAGGGCGACCGGCCACACTGGGACTGAGACACGGCCCAGACTCCTACGGGAGGCAGCAGTGGGGAATATTGCACAATGGGCGCAAGCCTGATGCAGCGACGCCGCGTGGGGGATGAAGGCCTTCGGGTTGTAAACCCCTTTCAGTAGGGAAGAAGCGAAAGTGACGGTACCTGCAGAAGAAGCGCCGGCTAACTACGTGCCAGCAGCCGCGGTAATACGTAGGGCGCAAGCGTTGTCCGGAATTATTGGGCGTAAAGAGCTCGTAGGCGGTTTGTCGCGTCTGGTGTGAAAACTCAAGGCTCAACCTTGAGCGTGCATCGGGTACGGGCAGACTAGAGTGCGGTAGGGGTGACTGGAATTCCTGGTGTAGCGGTGGAATGCGCAGATATCAGGAGGAACACCGATGGCGAAGGCAGGTCACTGGGCCGCAACTGACGCTGAGGAGCGAAAGCATGGGGAGCGAACAGGATTAGATACCCTGGTAGTCCATGCCGTAAACGTTGGGCACTAGGTGTGGGGCTCATTCCACGAGTTCCGTGCCGCAGCAAACGCATTAAGTGCCCCGCCTGGGGAGTACGGCCGCAAGGCTAAAACTCAAAGGAATTGACGGGGGCCCGCACAAGCGGCGGAGCATGCGGATTAATTCGATGCAACGCGAAGAACCTTACCAAGGCTTGACATATACGAGAATCTGCTGGAGACAGCAGCCTCTTTGGACACTCGTATACAGGTGGTGCATGGTTGTCGTCAGCTCGTGTCGTGAGATGTTGGGTTAAGTCCCGCAACGAGCGCAACCCTCGTCCTATGTTGCCAGCACGTGATGGTGGGGACTCATAGGAGACTGCCGGGGTCAACTCGGAGGAAGGTGGGGATGACGTCAAATCATCATGCCCCTTATGTCTTGGGCTTCACGCATGCTACAATGGCCGGTACAAAGGGCTGCGATGCCGTAAGGCGGAGCGAATCCCAAAAGCCGGTCTCAGTTCGGATTGGGGTCTGCAACTCGACCCCATGAAGTCGGAGTCGCTAGTAATCGCAGATCAGCAACGCTGCGGTGAATACGTTCCCGGGCCTTGTACACACCGCCCGTCAAGTCACGAAAGTCGGTAACACCCGAAGCCGGTGGCCCAACCCTTGTGGGGGAGCCGTCGAAGGTGGGACTGGCGATTGGGACTAAGTCGTAACAAGGTAGCCGTACCGGAAGGTGCGGCTGGATCACCTCCTTTCTAAGGAGCTTCGTCTGCTCGCCGGTCGTAGTGGCTGGTGGGTTCAGAGGCCATGGCTCACACCGTTCGCGTGTGGGGGTGGTTGCTCATGGGTGGAACATTGACTAGCTGGTCTTGTGTCGTCGGTGGTAGTACACCGAGATACCCGTCCAGGACAGCCTTCGGATGCCTTCGGGCGTGTGAGTGGTGGTCTTGGGTGTGGTGGTCTCGGGGGGAACGCACCGGTGAGGCGGGGGTTGGCGTGAGCACACTGTTGGGTCCCCAGGCCATCGGCGCTGCGGGGCTTGCACTCGGGTTTCTGGTTGGTCGGTCGTGTCGCTCTTCGGGGTGGCGGGTGCCGGGATGGCCGGGGAGCTGGGGTGGGAGTCCTGGGCGCGTGGTTGGGACTGGTACGGGTCACCGTGAACGGCCGGCAGCAGCCGGCTCAGTAGGGTGGGATCGTCCGTTGCTTGAGAACTGCACAGTGGACGCGAGCATCTCATCAAAGATGTGAAGTCTTTGGTATCTGCAATTTTGTGTTTTATGTTTTGTGAAGTTTTTAAGGGCACAGGGTGGATGCCTTGGCACTAGGAGCCGAAGAAGGACGTTGTAGCCTGCGATAAGCCTCGGGGAGTTGGCAAACGAACCGTGATCCGAGGATGTCCGAATGGGGGAACCCCGCCACAGTCATGTGTGGTGACCCGCACCTGAATATATAGGGTGTGTGGAGGGAACGTCGGGAAGTGAAACATCTCAGTACCGACAGGAAGAGATATTCCGTGAGTAGTGGCGAGCGAAAGCGGATCAGGCCAAACCGTGCATGTGTTAAAGCTGTCAGGCGTTGCATGTGCGGGGTAGTGGGACCTTCCGGTCCGGACTGACATCCGGGCAAGGAGTAAGAAAGTCGTGTCATAGTCGAAGGGCATTGAAAGGCCCGGCACAGAGGGTGTGACCCCCGTAGACGAAATGGCGTGGCCTCCTGGAAGGGATCCCAAGTAGCACGGGGCCCGAGAAATCCCGTGTGAATCCGTCAAGACCACTTGATAAGCCTAAATACTACCTAGTGACCGATAGCGGACCAGTACCGTGAGGGAAAGGTGAAAAGTACCCCGGGAGGGGAGTGAAATAGTACCTGAAACCGTGTGCCTACAATCCGTTGGAGCCTCCTTAGCAGGGGTGACAGCGTGCCTTTTGAAGAATGAGCCTGCGAGTTAGTGCTCAGTGGCGAGGTTAACCCGTGTGGGGAAGCCGTAGCGAAAGCGAGTCCGAACAGGGCGTATGAGTCGCTGGGTCTAGACCCGAAGCGAAGTGATCTAGCCATGGGCAGGTTGAAGCGTGGGTAAGACCGCGTGGAGGACCGAACCCACTTGGGTTGAAAACCGAGGGGATGACCTGTGGTTAGGGGTGAAAGGCCAATCAAACTTCGTGATAGCTGGTTCTCCCCGAAATGCATTTAGGTGCAGCGTCACGTGTTTCTTACCGGAGGTAGAGCTACTGGATGGCTAATGGGCCCCAACAGGTTACTGACGTCAGCCAAACTCCGAATGCCGGTAAGTGAGAACGTGGCAGTGAGACTGCGGGGGATAAGCTCCGTAGTCGAGAGGGAAACAGCCCAGACCACCAGCTAAGGCCCCTAAGCGTGTGCTAAGTGGGAAAGGATGTGGAGTTGCACAGACAACCAGGAGGTTGGCTTAGAAGCAGCCACCCTTGAAAGAGTGCGTAATAGCTCACTGGTCAAGTGATTCCGCGCCGACAATGTAGCGGGGCTCAAGTACACCGCCGAAGCTGTGGCATTCGCACAAACGCTAGGCCTTCGTGGTCCAGGCGTGCGGATGGGTAGGGGAGCGTCGTGTGGGCAGTGAAGTCGCGGAGGAATCCAGCGGTGGAGCCTACACGAGTGAGAATGCAGGCATGAGTAGCGAAAGACGGGTGAGAAACCCGTCCGCCGAATGATCAAGGGTTCCAGGGCCAGGCTAATCCGCCCTGGGTAAGTCGGGACCTAAGGCGAGGCCGACAGGCGTAGTCGATGGACAAGGAGTTGATATTCTCCTACCGGCGAAGAACCGCCCATACCGAGCCCGGTGATGCTAACCATCCGAACTGCCGCACCGATCCCTTCGGGGATCACCGTGGCAGGGAGCGTGGGACCCGAACCGGTAGTAGGTAAGCGTATTAACAGGAGTGACGCAGGAAGGCAGCCGCACGTGGCGATGGTAGACCACGTCTAAGGCCGTAGGGAGTCGGGTAGGCAAATCCGCCCGACACATATCCTGAGAGCTGACAGTGACCACGTATGTGGGAACGCGGTGATCCTATGCTGCCAAGAAAAGCTTCGACGCGAGGTTCTAGCCGCCCGTACCCCAAACCGACTCAGGTGATCAGGTAGAGAATACTAAGGCGATCGAGCGAATCACGGTTAAGGAACTCGGCAAAATGCCCCCGTAACTTCGGGAGAAGGGGGCCGAAAGCGTGAACCCACTTGCTGGGGGAGCGTGGACGGCCGCAGAGACCAGGGAGAAGCGACTGTTTACTAAAAACACAGGTCCGTGCTAAGACGCAAGTCGATGTATACGGACTGACGCCTGCCCGGTGCTGGAAGGTTAAGAGGACGGGTCAGCCGCAAGGCGAAGCTCAGAATTTAAGCCCCAGTAAACGGCGGTGGTAACTATAACCATCCTAAGGTAGCGAAATTCCTTGTCGGGTAAGTTCCGACCTGCACGAATGGCGTAACGACTTCTCCGCTGTCTCAACCGTGAACTCGGCGAAATTGCAGTACGAGTAAAGATGCTCGTTACGCGCAGCAGGACGGAAAGACCCCGGGACCTTTACTATAGCTTGATATTGGTGTTCGGTGCGGCTTGTGTAGGATAGGTGGGAGACTGTGAAGCGCACGCGCCAGCGTGTGTGGAGTCAACGTTGAAATACCACTCTGGTCGCTCTGGATTCCTAACCTCGGTCCGTGATCCGGATCAGGGACAGTGTCTGGTGGGTAGTTTAACTGGGGCGGTTGCCTCCAAAAATGTAACGGAGGCGCTCAAAGGTTCCCTCAGCCTGGTTGGCAATCAGGTGTCGAGTGCAAGTGCACAAGGGAGCTTGACTGTGAGACTGACAGGTCGAGCAGGGACGAAAGTCGGAACTAGTGATCCGGCGGTGGCTTGTGGAAGCGCCGTCGCTCAACGGATAAAAGGTACCCCGGGGATAACAGGCTGATCTTGCCCAAGAGTCCATATCGACGGCATGGTTTGGCACCTCGATGTCGGCTCGTCGCATCCTGGGGCTGGAGTAGGTCCCAAGGGTTGGGCTGTTCGCCCATTAAAGCGGTACGCGAGCTGGGTTTAGAACGTCGTGAGACAGTTCGGTCCCTATCCGCTGCGCGCGCAGGAAACTTGAGAAGGGCTGTCCCTAGTACGAGAGGACCGGGACGGACGAACCTCTGGTGTGCCAGTTGTTCCGCCAGGAGCACCGCTGGTTGGCTACGTTCGGAAGGGATAACCGCTGAAAGCATCTAAGCGGGAAGCCTGCTTCAAGATGAGGTTTCCACACCCCTCGCGGGTGGAAGGCACCCAGAAGACTACTGGGTCGATAGGCCGGACGTGGAAGACAGGACTAACGACTGTCGCAGCTGACCGGTACTAATCAGCCGACAACTTCACAACCAACAAACATTGCCATGCACGCGTCCACTGTGCGGTTCCCGAGAAACGGGCACCACCCCCACACACCACACCCCACAAGGTGTTCGTGTGAAAACAGGGGGCAACCCGACAACTCGATAAAGTTACGGCGGTCACAGCGAAGGGGAAACGCCCGGTCCCATTCCGAACCCGGAAGCTAAGCCCTTCAGCGCCGATGGTACTGCCCTGGGAACGGGGTGGGAGAGTAGGACGCCGCCGGACCATCATTCACCGAAGACCCACCCCACCCGGGGTGGGTCTTCGGCATTTCTACCCGCCCTCGAGAACCGGGGCGTACGAGCTGCTCGGTCGGCAGGACTACGACCGCACCCCCGGCCGACGGGACGGACACCCGCAAGCCATGCCGGCCTCGATGCGCAGCGCATGGTGCAACCGACATGTATCGGTGGTGCTCCGTCTCGGCAGTACTGCGTCGGCGAGCGCGTGGACGGTGGGTGCTCGGCGGGTCGGACGTGGGATCATGTGGGTCGACAACTGACGAGAGGAACTTCCGTGGACGAGAGTTCGCGTCCTGAGGGCGACGGCGGTCGCGAGCAGGACCCAGCAGACGGCACGAAGAGGTCGCGGACCGAGCCTCGCGGCGACGGTGCGCGTTCCGGTGCGTCGGGACGTGAGCGCTACGGTGCACGGCGGGCCGCGGGTGGCAGTGCATCGGGCGCCGCCGGGTCGCGGCAGGAGACACGTCCTGACAACGCGCGTTCGGCCGGCGGTTCGGATCGTCGTGGGCAGCAGCCTCGTCGTCAGAGCGACGGCGCGCGGACGGCGCGCCCGGAGCGTTCGGAGCGTTCGGGTGCACGGCAGGGGGACCGCAGCGTCCGTCCGAGCGCCGTTCGGGCGGCCCCGCCGATCAGCGCCGGGGACGTCCTGCGCGGGGGTCGGGCGGCGACCGGGCAGACCGTCGTCCTCGTTCCGAGGGCGACGCGCACCGGTCCGAACGGCACGATGAGCCTCGACTGCCCGAGGACGTGACGTGGCTGGACCTCGATCGCGCTGCGCGCGCGCGGCTCCGTACGTTGAGCAAGGCGAACGCGGAGCAGGTCGGCGCGCACCTCGTGATGGCGGGCCGGCTCCTGGACGAGGACCCCGAGCAGGCGTACCAGCACGCGCAGGCTGCGGTGCGGCGAGCAGGCAGGGTCGACGTCGTGCGCGAGGCAGCCGGGATCGCCGCCTACCAGTCGGGCAGGTACGGGGAGGCGCTGCGCGAGCTGCGCACGGTCCGGCGTCTGAACGGGTCGTCCGAGCACCTGCCGATCATGGCGGACTGTGAGCGCGGGCTCGGCAGGCCTGAGCGGGCGCTGGCCCTCGCGGCGTCGGACGAGGCTGCGACGCTCGACGACGACGGTCGTGTCGAGCTGGCGATCGTGGTCAGCGGCGCACGGACGGACCTGGGCGACCACGAGGCCGCCCTCGCGGTGCTCGACGGTGTCCGTGGTTCCGCCGGCGAGCTCGGTGCGCGCGTCTCGACCGCTCGCGCGGACGTGCTGGTGGCGCTCGGTCGCGACGACGAGGCAGCGGCTGTCCTCGCGGCGATCGACCCCCGGTTCGGTGGCGGGGACGTCGAGGACTCGGTGGTGTTCGACCTGGAGGACGATCAGGACGCCGTCGACGGTTCGGACGACGCCTCGGGCGCGGGCCCGGAGGATCGCCGATGACCGGGGGCTCCTGGGCAGCGCCGTCGCCCTGGCGGAGCGCTACTCGGTGTCGCTCGTCGACCTGGACGGCGTCGCCTACAAGGGCCACGAGCCGGTCGACCACGCCGCGTCGTCGCTGGCAGCGGCACGCGAGGCCGGGATGCGGCTCGTGTTCGTCACCAACAACGCCTCTCGTGAGCCGGAGCAGGTCGCGGCACAGCTCACCGATCTCGACATCCCGACCGAGCCCGGCGACGTGATGACCGCCGCGCAGGCTGCCGCCGCGCTCCTGGCGACGAGGCTCGCTCCCGGTGCGACGGTGCTCGTGATCGGTGGCGCCGGGCTCCGGACAGCGGTCCGTGCGCAGGGCTTCGAGATCGTGGGTTCCGCCGACGACCGTCCGGACGCCGTCGTGCAGGGCTTCTCTCCTGAGCTGGGCTGGTCGGACCTCGCCGAGGCGGCGTACGCCGTCCAGGGCGGCGCGTGGCACGTCGCGAGCAACCGGGACATGTCGCTCCCTCAGGCGCGCGGCATGGCCCCCGGCAACGGGACGCTCGTCGCGGCCGTGGTCTCGGCCACGGGCGTCGAGCCCGAGAGCGCGGGCAAGCCGGAGCCGACGATGTACCGGTTGGCCTGCGAGCGGGCCGGTGTCGAGGAGGCGCTCGTGATCGGTGACCGGCTCGACACGGATCTCGCCGGAGCCCGGGCGGGCGGCTATCCCGGTCTCCACGTCCTGACCGGTGTCAGCTCGGCGCGCGACGCGATCCTCGCGGAACCGGGACTGCGACCGCACTTCGTCGGCAAGGACCTGCGGGCGCTCAACGAGCCGCACCCCGAACCGGAGCCCGCCGGCGACGGCTGGTGGCGGTGTCGGGACGGTGCGGCGCGGGTCGTCGACGGGCGGCTCGAGCTCGCGGCGACCTCGGGTGCGGCGCCGGCCGGGGGCGGCTCCTCGACTCGGGAGGCGACGATCGACACCGTCCGCGCCGCGTGCGGTGCCGCGTGGTCCGCGGTCGACGACGGCGTGGAGCTCGACGAGAGCAGCGTCCCGGAGATCGTGGTGACCGACTGAACGCAGGCGTCCGCGCACGACGCAGCGAGATCGGAGGAGAGCATGGACGACGCACCAGACCGGCAGGCCCCGCGGCCAGGACCCCCGACGCCCGGCGACGTGGGCCGGGGCGCCCGAGACGTCCGTAGCGCCCAGGAGGCCGTCGACGAGCTGCTCGAGGACGTCGAGGATCGCCCCGCCGCCGAGCAGGCCGAGGCCTACGAGTCCGTGCAGGAGGAGCTGTCCCGTCGGCTGACGGACGACGGGCGGTGAGCGGAGCACGTCTCGACGCAGAGCTCGTGCGCCGCGGGCTCGCGCGCTCCAGAGACGCAGCCAAGGCGTCGGTCGCCGCCGGCCGTGTGACGGTCGAGGGGCGCGTCGCGGGGAAGCCGTCGCAGCCCGTCCGCGCCGACCAGCACATCGTCGTCGATCTCGACCCCGAGGATCCCGGGTACGCGTCCAGGGCCGCCCACAAGCTGGTCGGCGCGCTCGACGCTCTGGAGCGTGACGGTCGGCTCGACGGGGTCGACGGCGCGACGTGCTTGGACCTCGGTGCGTCGACCGGCGGTTTCACGGATGTCCTGCTCCGGCGGGGGCCGCGCACGTCGTGGCCGTCGACGTCGGGCACGAACAGCTCAGGCCGGAGCTCCGGGACGACGTGCGGGTGACCGTGCGCGAAGGGCTCAACGTCCGCGACCTCGTCGCACGGGACGTGCGCTCGCCGGGCGGCTCCGGTCCGGGCCTGGTCGTCGGGGACCTCTCGTTCATCTCCTTGCAGCTCGTGCTGCCCGTGCTTGCGCGCGCGCTGGACGGCGACGTCGCGGTGCTCCTGCTCGTCAAGCCCCAGTTCGAGGTCGGCCGCGAACGACTGGGGAGCGGTGGGGTGGTCCGCGACCGTGGACTGCGCGCGCGTGCCGTCGCCGACGTCCTGGAGTGCGCCGAGGAGCACAGGCTGGTCGTTCGGGCCGTGGTGCCGAGCGCGCTCCCGGGTCCGAGCGGGAACCGCGAGTACTTCGTGCTCCTGGCCACGGGCGGGGCGAACGGGGGGACCGCGAGGCAGGCGGACGGGCTGACGCGGTCGGCGCGGTTCGCCGCGAAGGCCCGCGAGGCGGTCTCGTGGGACCCACCTGACACACTCGCAGCAGCGTCACCAACGATGCCGCCTGTGATTTGCTTGAGCGACGACGAACCGGAGGACAAGTGACACGACGAGTGCTGATCGTCACGCACGGTGGACGCCCTGAGGCGCTCGCGGTGCTCGACGAGTCCGTGCGCGAGCTCGAGGCTGCGGGCTTCGCCGTGTCCTTGCACGACGACGACCTGGCCGAGCAGTTCGGAGAAGCCGGGAACGGCATCGAGCGTGTCCGCGACCGGGAGCGCGTCGACGAGTCGGAGGTCGTCCTCGTCATCGGCGGGGACGGCACGATCCTGCGCGCGGCCGAGCTCACGCACGGGACGCGGATCCCGCTGCTGGGCGTCAACCTCGGCCACGTCGGCTTCCTCGCGGAGAGCGAGCGCGAGGACCTGCGGCAGACCGTCCGCCGCCTCGCCGACGGCGACTACACGGTCGAGGAGCGCCGGACGCTCGACGTGGTCGTCCACCTGCCGGGGAGCCCGAACCGGTGCGAGGGTGGGCGTTGAACGAGGCGACCGTCGAGAAGGCGTCGCGCGAACGCATGATCGAGGTCGCCGTCGAGGTCGACGGTCGGCCACTGAGCTCGTTCGGGTGCGACGGCGTCGTGATGTCGACCGCGACCGGGTCGACCGCGCACGCGTTCTCCGCCGGCGGTCCCGTGGTCTGGCCCGACGTCGACGCGATGCTGCTCGTGCCCGTTTCCGCGCACGCGCTCTTCGCGCGCCCGCTCGTCGTGGGCCCGCACAGCGTCCTCGCGCTCGAGGTGGTGACCGCGTCGTCGTCCCCGGGCGTCCTCATGTGCGACGGGCGCCGCCAGATCGACCTGCCCCCGGGATCCCGCGTCGAGGTGCGGCGCTGCGCGACGCCGATCCTCCTCGCTCGCATCGGCCAGGGAGTCTTCACCGACCGGCTTGTGTCCAAGTTCAACCTGCCGGTCGAGGGGTGGCGGGGCCGAGCACGTCGCAACGCCGCCGCGACGTCGGGCGCCGAGCGCGACCCGGCGGTCTCTGCGCCGGAGCCGGCCGCGGCTCCGCGCAGCTTCTCGGAGGGGACGTCGTGATCGAGGAGATCGGGATCGAGAACCTCGGGGTGATCCGGCGTGCGACCGTCGCGCTGCATCCCGGGCTGACCGTGATCACCGGCGAGACCGGTGCCGGCAAGACCATGCTGCTGACCGGGCTCGGGCTGCTCATGGGGGCAAGGCCGACCCGGCCTCCGTGCGCCCGGGGGCGTCGAGCGCGGTCGTCGAGGGTCGCCTCCGCCTCCCCGAGGGATCTGCCGCGCTCGACCGGATGGCCGACGCCGGGGGACAGCTGGACGACGACGGGTCGGCTCTCGTGGTGCGATCGGTCGCAGCCGAAGGACGGTCACGAGCCCATCTCGGCGGTCGCTCGGTGCCGCAGGCGCTCCTCGCGGACGTCGCGGACGAGCTGGTCACCGTGCACGGTCAGGCCGACCAGGCACGCCTCCGGACGCCGAGCCGGCAGCGAGCCGCGCTCGACGCCTTCGCCGGTTCCGCCCATGCCGACCTGCTGGCGCGGTACCGGGACGCGTGGACCGAGCGAGCGGCCCTTCTCCGCCGGATCGACGACGTCACGTCACGGGTCGACGAGCGAGCGCGCGAGGCCGAGCTCCTGCGCGCCGGGACGGCCGAGATCGAGCGCGTCGACCCGCAGCCCGGCGAGGACGACACCCTGCGGCAGGTGGTCGCGCGGCTCGGCAACGCCGAGGAGCTGCGCGAGGCAGCCCGGCTGGCGCACGACGCACTTGTCGGCGACGACACCGGCTCCGAGGACGCGAGCGCGCTACCGGCCGTCGACCGAGCGAGGCGGTCCCTGGAGGTCGCGGCGACGACCGATCCTGCACTCGTCGAGCTCGCCCGACGTGTCGCGGACGCGGAGTACGCCCTGCAGGACGTGGCGACGGACCTCGCCGCGTACGAGGGTGGGCTCGCCGCCGATCCCGGGGTTCTCGAGCAGTCCCACGCGCGGCTCGCGGAGCTGACGAGCCTGGTGCGGACCTACGGCGGCGACACGACCGACACCACCGACACCAGCGACGGCTCCGAGACCGGTGCGTTGACCGGGGTGGCGGCGGTGCTCGCCTGGGCGCGCGACGCCGGTCTCCGCCTGCTCGAGCTCGAGGACGACGACGCCGGCCTCGAGGCGATGCACGCGCGCGCCAAGGAGCTGCAGGCGACGATCGTCGACCTGGCCGCCGCGCTCGGACGTGGACGCTCGGCGGCGGCGGACGCTCTCGCGAAGGCCGTGACCGAGGAGCTGGCGGGGCTGGCGATGTCGGGCGCGAGCCTCGAGGTCGGCGTCGAGCGGGCGGACGAGCCCGGTCCGTGGGGCGCCGACCTGGTCGAGATGCGTCTCGTCCCGCACCCCGGGGCGCCCGCCCGGGCGCTGGGCAAGGGCGCCTCCGGCGGCGAGCTGTCGAGAGTCATGCTGGCGATCGAGGTCGCGCTGGCCGCCGTCGCCGGAGCCGGGAGCGGCTCGACGACCTTCGTCTTCGACGAGGTCGACGCCGGCGTCGGGGCCGCGCCGCGCTCGAGGTCGGTCGCCGTCTCGCCGTGCTTGCGCGGCACGCCCAGGTCGTCGTGGTCACCCACCTGGCACAGGTCGCGTCGTTCGCCGACCGCCAGCTCGTGGTGTCCAAGTCCACCGACGGTGCGGCCGGCGACGACGGGGCCGCGGACGACGCCATGGTGACCGTTACTGGCGTCGCCGAGGTCGCCGGTGAGGAGCGGGTGCGAGAGCTCGCCCGTATGCTCTCGGGCAAGGAGGACTCCGAGGCTGCGCGGCTGCACGCCGTCGAGCTGCTCGCCGGGTCGGGGAGCGTGGGTGCCACGACATGATCCACACCACGCGCGGGCCGCGGCCCGATCGCGACAAGTCGTGGGAGCATTGGCCCCGATGAGACTGACCTTCCGCAGGAGCGAGCCGCAGCCAGGAACCGACGACGCCTCGGGCGTCACCGGCCCGGCGCGCGTCAGCCCGCGCACCAAGGACCTGACGAAGCGGCTCTCCGCCGGCGACATCGCGGTCATCGATCACGTGGACATCGACCGGGTGGCCGCCGACGCGCTGGTCACCGCCGGTCCGGCGGTGGTGCTGAACGCGGCGCGGTCGACCTCCGGCCGCTACCCCAACCTCGGTCCCGAGATCCTCGTCGAGGCGGGCATCGTGCTCGTCGACGGGCTCGGTGACGCCGTGATGTCGATCGCGGACGGCCACCGGGTCCGGGTCGACGGCGCGAAGGTCTTCGTCGGCGAGACCTTGGTCGCCGAGGGGACGCTGCAGACGCCGGAGACGGTGGCGGCGAGCCTCGAGGAGGCCCGAGAGGGCCTGTCCGACGAGATCGAGCGCTTCGCCGAGAACACGATGGACTACCTGCGCCGGGAGCGGGAGCTCCTCCTGGACGGGGTCGGGGTCCCGGACGTGAAGACCGAGATCGAGGGACGCCACGTCCTCATCGTGGTCCGCGGCTACCACTACCGCGAGGACCTCGCGACGCTGCGTCCGTACGTGGCGGAGTACCGGCCCGTCCTCGTCGGTGTCGACGGTGGAGCCGACGCGATCCTCGACGCAGGCCTCAAGCCCGACATGATCGTGGGCGACATGGACTCGGTGTCGGACCGCGCGCTCGCCTGCGGGGCCGAGATCGTCGTGCACGCCTACCGCGACGGGAACGCGCCCGGACTCGAGCGGGTGCGCGCGCTCGGGGTGGACCCGATCGTCTTCCCGGCGACGGGCACGAGCGAGGACATCGCGATGCTCCTGACCGACGACGCCGGGGCCGAGGTGATCGTCGCGGTCGGCACGCACGCGACGCTCGTCGAGTTCCTGGACAAGGGCAGGGCCGGGATGGCGAGCACCTTCCTCACCCGCCTGCGGGTCGGGGGCAAGCTCGTCGACGCGAAGGGAGTCTCGCGGCTCTACCGGCAGCGCATCTCGAACCTCCAGCTCGTGCTGCTCTCGCTGGCGGGGCTGTTCGCCGTCGGCATGGCCCTCCTCGCCACGGCTGCGGGCCAGACCTTCATCGGCATCGTCGGCGCCCAGCTCGACACCGTGTGGTCCTGGTTCGGGTCCCTGTTCCGCAGCGGCTGAGCCTGACCGGTACCACCCTGGCCCTCGAAACCTCGACCAGGCGCTCCTCGGGGCGCCGCTCACGAAGGAAACCTGCATTCCGTGATCGACTTCCGGTACCACATCGTCTCTCTGATCTCCGTCTTCCTGGCGCTGGCGGTCGGCATCATCCTCGGTGCGGGTCCGCTGCAGGGCACCCTCGGTGAGCAGCTGAGCGGTCAGGTCGAGCAGCTCCGGGAGGAGCGCAACGACCTGCGGGCCGAGCTCGACGAGACGACCCTCGACCTGGAGTCCACCGATCGCTACGTCGAGGCGGTCGGCCCCGAGCTCGTGACCGGCTCGCTCGTCGGCCGTTCGGTGGCCGTCGTCGGCACGGGCGAGCTCGACGACGACTGGTACGAGCCGATCGCCGAGCAGCTGGCGGTCGCCGGTGCCTCGGTGAGCAGCCAGGTCGACCTCACGTCCGCGTGGACGGACGCCGACGCGCAGGACGACCGGGACGCCGCCGCCGACGAAACGCGACTCGCCACCGGAGAGCCGGACGGTTCGTCCGAGGAGGCGCTCGCCACGGCACTCGTCATGGCGCTGGTCGAGGAGGACCCGCTCGACCCCGAGCAGCTCAGCACCGACGCGCAGGACCTCCTCACCATGCTCTCCGACGACGGTCTCGTGGACGTCGCGACCGCACCGACCGCGCCCGCCGAGGCTGTCCTCGTCGTCGTCCCGCAGCGTGCGGAGGAGGACGCGTCCGACGGCACCCAGACGCCGACGGCCGGTGACGGGGCCACGGAGGAGGAGTCGACCGACGACGCCGGCGCCGCTGCCGTCCAGGACCAGCTCCAGGTCGTCGTCGCCGCCGAGTCCGCGGTCGGTGCCGTCGTCGTCGCAGGGCCGGACCTGTCCGACGGAGACCTGATCTCCTGGGTCCGGGACGACGAGCAGACGACATCGACGGTCAGCTCCGTCGCCCAGGTGGGCGAGGCGCCCGGCCAGATCAACGTCCCGCTGGCGCTCGCGGCCGAGCTCCAGGACGTGACCGGTCAGTACGGTCTCGACGACGCGGCGACCGCCGCCGTGCCGCCGCTCCAGGAACCCGAGGAGCCCGAGGAGGCAGCGACTCCCGAGTCGTCGGACGGCGCGACCGGCGACGACGGTGAGGGCGCCCTGGACGGCTCGACCGACGAGCCGACGGACCAGTGACCCTCGGTAGCGTCGTCGCGGGGGCCACGGTCTCGGCCGGGACGACGGCAGCGGCGCGGACCGTGCTCGACGCCGCCCCGCCCGGTGGAGCGGCCCGGTGGACCCGGACGAACCATCGCGGTGAACCGATCAGCATGCTCGAGGGCCCGGCGGTCGTCGTCGGCCTGGCGGCAGGTGCGATCGCGGGCGCGGGCACGACCCGGTCGGCGGCGGCGGCCGCCGTCGCGGTCGTGGGAGCAGGTGCCTTCGGCGTCGTCGACGACCTGGCCGAGGACACGTCCGAGCGCACGAAGGGGCTCAAGGGGCACCTCGGAGCGCTCGCGCACGGACGGCTCACCACGGGTGGCCTCAAGGTGCTCGGCATCGGCGCGACCTCGCTCGTGGCGGCAGCGATCGCCACACCCACCGACGGTCACCCGGTCCTCCGGTCGGTGGACGTCGTCCTCGGCGGAGCGCTCGTCGCGGCGAGCGCGAACCTTCTCAACCTCTTCGACCTGCGACCCGGGCGCGCGCTCAAGGTCGCGACCCTGGGGGCGCTCGCGGGGACGGCCACGGGCGAGGCAGGACTCTCCGGGGCGGTCGTCGGCTCCGCAGGGGCCGCTGCGGGCGCCGATCTCGCCGAGCGGGACATGCTGGGGGACGGCGGCGCGAACGCGCTCGGTGCGCTCCTCGGCGTGCAGGTCGTGCTGGGTGCATCGCGAGCGGTGCGGGTCGCGGCCCTCGCCGGCGTGGTGGGTCTGACGCTGGCGAGCGAGAAGACGAGCTTCTCCGCGGTCATCGACGGCAACCCCGTGCTGCGCCTCCTCGACGGTTGGGGCCGTCGGCCCCGACGCCGCTGACCATGTCACCGCGCTGGAAGCTGGCCGCAGGCACTCTCGCCGGTGCGGCCGCTCTGATCACGGTCGTCAACCTGGCCAGCCGGCTCATCGGCTTCCTGCGCCAGATCGCGCTGGTGTCCAACGTCGGTCCCGGCGAGGTCGGGGACATCTACCTCAAGGCGAACACCGTCCCGAACGTGATGTTCGAGGTCGCGGCGGGTGGAGCGCTCGCAGGCGCGATCGTCCCCCTGCTGGCGGGTCCCGTCGCGCGTCGCGCGCGCATCGAGGCCTCCGGGATCACGTCGGCGCTGCTCACGTGGGCGCTCGTCGTCCTCGTCCCGGTCGGCGCGCTCATGGCGCTGGCGGCGCCGTGGCTCGTCCCGCTCATCGGCATCGCCCCAGGGGAGTCGGCAGATCTCGCGACGTACTTCCTGCGGGTCTTCGCGCTGCAGATCCCGCTCTACGGCGTCGGCACGGTGATGTCGGGTGTCCTCCAGGCCAACCGGCGGTTCTTCTGGCCGGCGGCCGCGCCGATCCTCTCGAGCGCGGTGGTCATCACCACGTACGTCCTCTACGGCGCGTCGACCGAGGGTTCGCACGTACCGGCGGGCGAGGTCTCGTCGTCCGCCGTCGCGCTGCTGGCGTGGGGCACGACGGCGGGCGTGGCGGCGATGAGCCTCCCGCTCGTCGTGCCGGCGTGGCGGACCGGGATCCGACTGCGTCTGACGCTGCGGTTCCCGGGGGCGAGGGGCGGCGTGCACGTGCGCTGGCGCTGGCCGGGCTGGGCGCGCTCGTGGCGCAGCAGGCCTCGGTGGTGGCGGTCATGTGGTCGTCGGGGCGGTTCGACGACCCGGGCGCGTACACCGTGTACTTCAGCACGCAGGCCGTCTACTTCCTGCCGTACGCGATCCTCGCCATACCGCTGGCCACCAGCGCGTTCCCGCGGCTGGCAGAGCGCGCGTCCGCGGGGGACCGTGCGGGGTTCGCGGGCCTCCTCGCACTCACGACCCGGGGGCTGCTCACCGTGACGGCCGCCGGTGTCGCTGCCCTGGTGGCCGCGAGCGTCGCCGTCGAGTCGGCGTTCGACACCTTCGCCGACGGGTCCGTCGACGGCATGTCGGAGGCGATCGCGTGGATGGCGCCCGGGCTCGTCGGGTTCGCCTTGATCTTCCATCTGTCCCGAGCGCTGTACTCGCTCGACCACGGTCGCGCCGCGGTCGTCGCCACGAGCGCGGGGTGGATCGTGGTCGGTGTCGTCGCCGTCGTGCTCCCGATGCTGGTCGTGCCCGACGACCGTGGCGCGGCGGTCCCGGGCGTGGTGGACGACGCGGTGCGCGACCCGCTGCTGTCGTCGCTCGGTGCGGCCAACGCCCTCGGGATGACCGTGGCAGCGGTGTTCCTCCTGCTCGCCGTCCGGCGCCACGGCGGTCCTGGTGCGGTCGCGGGAGTCGGCCGCACGACGCCCGTACTGCTGGTCGGCTCGGCGCTCGGCGCGGTCGCCGGCTACGCCCTGACCGCGGCGCTGATCCCGGACGGACCGTCCCTGCTGGTCGCGATCCTCGTGGGCCTGGCCGGAGCAGTCGTCGCGGTCCTCGTGGTGGTCGGCACGTCGCTCGCCCTGGACCGCACCGCACTGCTCGCCGTGCTGCGGCCGTCGGCGGTCGCCGACGCGTAGCAGGGCCGGCGCGAGCTGTGCTGTGGTCCGGACGTACGCGAACTGTGCGACCGGGACCGAGCCGACCACTATCCCGAAGGCCACGTTCGATCAGCACATCGGGCACTGACGGTGCGCCGAACCTGACAGGTCGAACACGGCGGGCAGCACGAATGCGCGCTGGATCCTCCGTCTCCTCCGCGAGGTCGTCGACCTTCATGTGCGGATGATGCGTGGCAGCACGACGCCGGGCGCGGACCAACGCGGTCCGCGCCCGGCGATCATCTGCGTGCAGGATCAGGCGGCGTGCGCTCCGCGACGGCGGCGGCGGGCAGCGACCACGAGCATCGCGCCGGAGGCCGCGAGGAGCGTGCCGAGGCCCAGGATGTCGGCGTCGTCAGCGCCGGTCTGCGCGAGACGTGCAGTCTGAACTGCTGCGACACCCTGCTGCGTGGCGCGCGCCTCGGGGACGTCGGCCTCCGTACGAGTGATGAACTCGGGGACCTGGCCTGCACCGGTGTTCGCGACGTGCGTCACCGGGTGCGCCGGCGTGGGTGCCGTGGCTGCGTGCGTGTGCGACGTCGGCGCGATCGTGGCCTTCGCCGCTGGTGCCTGGGTCGCCGGGGCCTGGGTCGCGGGGGCCTTTGCCTTCGTGGCCGTTGGGCTCGTCTGCGCGGCAGGGGTGGTGGTCGTAGCAGGGGTGGTCGGCGTCGTGGTCTGACGCGGCTTCGTCTTGCGAGCCTTGGCGGTGGTCTGGGGCGCCGTCGAGAGTCCGTGCATCTGGTTCGGTGCCTGGGGGTTACCGGTCGGCTTCGTCGGGGACGGGGTGAGGTTCGCGCCGGTGGGCGTCGGCGGGACGGGCACGGACTGCGGGGCCTGCTTCGTCGGGGACGGGGTGAGGTTCGCACCGGTGGGCTGCGGCGGGACCGACACGGGCTGGGGGGTCTTCGGCGTCGGGGACGGGGTGAGGTTCGCACCGGTGGGCGTCGGGGGCACGTAGGGGTTCGTGCCGGTGTGCGACGGTCCCTGGACGCCGGTGGGCGGGGAGTCCGGGTGCCGGTCACGGTCTGACGGGTGTCCGGGACAACGACGGTGGTGGTCTTGGGCGCCTTCGAGGTACCGGTGACCGATCCGCGCGGGTTGACGGTGGGGCTGGTGCCCGTGGTCGTGGTGCGGGTGTCAGGGACAACGAGGATGAAGGCCGGCGACGCCGACTCCTTCCGTACAAGTGTTGCGGCCGGAACTGGGTCGGCCGGCGTGGCGTTGGGGGAGGTGCCTGTGCGCGACGGTCCCTGGACGCCGACGACGGGCGGGACCTTGCCTGTGCCGGTCGTGACGTGCTGGGGCGCGACGCCGCCGTAGACCGGAGGAACCGCCATAGTGGCGGCTGGGTTGCCGGCGTGGGCAGCGCCGGAGCTGGCGGATGCCGATCCCGATGCCGCGTTGTCGGGGGTCGGGTTGCCGTTGGGGTTCGTGGTGGGCGTGCCGGAGCCTGTGTTGGCCGGCTGGCCTTGGCCGTTCTGCTTGCCGCCACGGTTCGGGCTGTCAGCTCGGTGGGCGACGCCGTTGGCGTTCGCGCCGGAGTTGCCGGACCCAGCGTTGACGGCAGAGTTGCCGCCCTGGCCGGTGGCGGCGGACGCCCCTGCGGCCGTGCCGGTCACGGCGAGCAGAGCGATCGCCCCGGTGGCGATGAAACGAGTGGACGTGCGCATCGGAATCTCCAGGTGGAAAGCATGTCTGACAGTAGGTCTGCTGTCAGTTGTTTAATCAGTGGTCCTACAGTAGGCATAGATAGTCACGGCTGGGAACGGTTAATATCGAAAAACAATATGGTGTCGATCACAGGCTTTCCCGCCGACGAGCGCGGCGATGGCACCCGGGACCCGGTTCGCCTGTACAGTGGAGTTCCGTGGCAGATCACCTACCTAGTCCCAGTCGTCAGCTAGATCACGGATCCCGCGGCGCACACACCACGCGGCAGATCTTCGTCACCGGGGGTGTCGCCTCCTCGCTCGGTAAGGGTCTGACGGCATCCAGCCTCGGTCGCCTGCTCCGGTCGCGCGGGCTCCGCGTCACGATGCAGAAGCTCGACCCGTACCTGAACGTCGACCCGGGCACCATGAACCCGTTCCAGCACGGTGAGGTTTTCGTCACCGAGGACGGGGCGGAGACCGACCTCGACATCGGCCACTACGAGCGCTTCCTCGACGTGGACCTCCACTCATCGGCGAACGTCACGACGGGCCAGGTCTACTCCCAGGTGATCGCGCGTGAGCGGCGCGGCGAGTACCTGGGCGACACCGTCCAGGTGATCCCGCACATCACCGACGAGATCAAGCGACGCATGCGCGCGCAGTCGAGCCCTGACGTCGATGTCATCATCACGGAGATCGGCGGAACGGTGGGCGACATCGAGTCGCAGCCGTTCCTCGAGGCGGCCCGCCAGGTGCGCCACGAGCTCGGACGCGACGACGTGTTCTTCCTCCACGTCTCGCTCGTCCCGTACATCGGGCCGTCCGGGGAGCTCAAGACGAAGCCGACGCAGCACTCGGTCGCGGCGCTCCGGTCCATCGGCATCCAGCCCGACGCGCTCGTGCTCCGCGCCGACCGTGAGCTGCCGCAGTCCGTCAAGCGCAAGATCGCGCTCATGTGCGACGTCGACAACGAGGCCGTGGTGGCCGCGGTCGACGCGCCGAGCATCTACGACATCCCGCGCGTCGTGCACTCCGAAGGGCTCGACGCCTACGTGGTGCGCCGGCTGAACCTCCCGTTCCACGACGTGGACTGGGACGGCTGGTCGCAGCTGCTCGAGCGCGTGCACCGCCCGGAGCATCGGGTCGAGATCGCCCTCGTCGGCAAGTACATCGACCTCCCCGACGCCTACCTCTCGGTGACCGAGGCGCTGCGCGCCGGCGGGTTCGCCAACGACGCGAAGGTCGTCATCCGCTGGGTGCCGTCCGACGACTGCTCGACCCCGGAGGGCGCCGAGGACGCGCTCGGCGGCGTCGACGCCGTGCTGGTCCCGGGCGGCTTCGGCATCCGTGGGATCGAGGGCAAGCTCGGTGCGTTGCGCTGGTCGCGCGAGAACAAGGTCCCGACCCTCGGGATCTGCCTCGGGTTGCAGTCGATGGTCATCGAGTACGCCCGCAACGTGCTCGGCATCGACGACGCGTCGTCCACCGAGTTCGACCCCGGGACGCAGCACCCGGTCATCGCGACGATGGAGGAGCAGGTCGCGTTCGTCGAGGGGCAGGGCGACCTGGGCGGGACGATGCGTCTCGGTGCGTACGACGCAGCGCTCAGGCCCGGGTCCGTCATCGCAGGGGCCTACGGGGCCGAGCAGGTGTCGGAGCGGCACCGCCACCGCTACGAGGTCAACAACGCCTACCGTGACCAGCTCGAGGATGCCGGGCTCGTCTTCTCCGGCACGTCTCCCGACGGATCGCTCGTCGAGTTCGTGGAGCTCCCCTCGGAGGTCCACCCGTACTACGTCTCGACGCAGGCGCACCCTGAGTTCAAGTCGCGGCCCACTCGCGCGCACCCGCTGTTCGAGGGTCTCGTCGCGGCCGCGATCGCTGCGCAGCGATGAGCCCCGACGGTGCCCGGGAGGCCGTTGAGGTCCGCGACCGTGTCGCGCCCCGCCCGGTCGCCGGGCGCCGCCTGATCCACCGGGGACGCATCTGGGACCTGGTGTCGGACGACGTCGTGCTGAGCGAGGACGTGACGGTCACCCGGGAGCTCCTCGACCATCCGGGGGCCGTGGCAGTCGTCGTCCTCGACGACGAGGGCCGGGTCCTGCTCCAGCGCCAGTACCGTCACCCGGTCGGGCGGGAGCTGTGGGAGATCCCGGCGGGCCTGCTCGACGTCGAGGGGGAGCCGGCGATCGACACCGCGCGACGGGAGCTCGCCGAGGAGGCTGACCTGCGTGCGGAGCGGTGGGACGTGCTCGTCGACCTGTACACGACCCCGGGCGGGTCGACCGAGGCGCTGCGGGTGTTCCTCGCGCGCGACCTCTCGCCGGTCCCGGTGGACGAGCGCTTCGAGCGCGAGCACGAGGAGGCCGACATGGAGGCCGCGTGGGTGCCGCTCGCCGAGGCGGCGGACGCGGTGCTCGCCGGTCATCTGCACAACCCGTCGACCGTCGCGGGCGTGCTCGCTGCGGCTCGGTACGCGGACCGCGACTTCGTCGGGCTGCGCCCCACCGGAGCGCCGTGGCCCGAGCGTCGAGGGGCGTCCATGATCGACGGCGGTCCGCCCGTCGGTCACGGGTGATCGGCGCGCGGAGGTTTGAGCTGCTCGCCGTCACGGACCGGTGAGAACGGCTGGAGCGTGCTCGGGCCGGCTCTGACCGGCCAGTCCTGCTGAGTCCGGCTAGCGCACCGAGAACAGCTCGCCGGGGGTGCAGTCGAGCTCCGTGCAGATGGCGGTCAACGTCGAGAACCTGATCGCCTTGGCCCGGTCGTTCTTCAGAACGGAGAGGTTGGCGACGGACACGCCGATCCGACGCGACAGCTCGGCCAACGACATCTCGCGCTCCGCCAGGATCCGGTCGAGATGGCAGACGACGGAGTGTCCCTCAGCAGGCACCTAGACCAACCCTTCGGTGTCGGCGTCCAGCCTCGCCGTCCGGTAGAGCGCGACGCCCACCAGGGCGAACACGACCGCGGTCCCGACGAAGTCGAGGTTCATCTCCGCCGTCGTCTCCCAGACCTCGGTGCCTGCGCCGTGAGGGAGCGCCTCACTGAGCATCGTGGCGGCACGGGCCGCCAGCCAGGACTCGGCAGAGCCGAGGACCACGGTCGTCGTGGCGACGGCGACGGCGGCGATCGCCCCAGCACGCCAGGCCCTGACCGCCGTGCGGAAGAGTCGGACGGCGAGCACGGCGAGGATGACACCCGTCACCGCGGCGAGCGTCGCGTCCACCGCGTAGGCAAGGGCGAACGCCCGGGTCAGCGGCGGCGTGAGCCCCCGACCACGAGGTCGGCGGTGCTCCCGTTGGCGGGAGCGACCGTCAGCGGGTCGGTGCCTGAGAACACCTGCTCCACGTCGGCCGTTGACAGCGGTACGTCGGCAACCGCCTCGTGATCCGTGCTCGTGCCTATGGCTGCGACGATCGCCGCGCCGGCGGAGACGAAGGACCAGAGCGCGACGAGCGCGAGGACGACGACGACGCTCCTCGGGACTTTTCGAGTCTCCTCGGACAGATCGTCAGGCATGGTCGCACCTTACTCGCGCTCGACTCGTGTCGGCCGGACGGATCGCGGCGGGCGACCTGCCGATGGGGTCGGGCCGAGGCTAGCGGGAGACGGGCGGTGAGCCGGTCAGACGGCCGCGCGTGTGCGCATGCTCAGGACGAGTCTGGTCGTGCCGGCGACGAGGAGCGCGGCGCCGAGCATGTGCAGCCCCACCAGCAGCTCGGGCAGGCCGGTGAAGTACTGCACGTAGCCGATCGCTCCCTGCGCGAGGGTGATGGCCAGCAGGAGCCACGCCGCGCGCCGCACGGCAGCGGGCGCCCCGGTCCGCAGCGCCACGACGAGGTACGCGACGAGCACGGCGACGAAGAGCCAGACCGACGCCGCATGGAACCGCGTCATCAGCGCGGGGTCGAGCGCCAGGCGGTATGCGACCTCGTCGTCACCGCCGTGCGGCCCGGCTCCGGTCACGACGACGCCGAGGACGACGACGGGCACGGCGAGCACGGCGAGGGTCCGGCCGAGCGCACGGTTGAGGGGTCCGACCACCGCGACCGGCGGCGCGTCGCCCTCGGCGTGCCGGTGCAGGAGCAGCAGCGAGAGCGCCACCAGAGCGGCCGAGACGATGAAGTGCAGGGACACGAGCGCCGGGTCCAGGTGGAAGCGCACGACGATCCCGCCGAGCACCGCCTGCGTGGCGACCCCGATCAGCGGGGCCAGCCCGAGCCAGCGGTATCCCGTGCTGCGGCTCTTGTCCGACCACACGAGGATCGCGACGGCCACGGCGATCACGCCGAGCACCCCGGTGAGGGTGCGGTTCCCGAACTCGATGTACTGGTGGTACGACGTCTCCGGGTGGAACTTCGCGGTGAACTGTCCGGGCTCGCACTGTGGCCACGTCGAGCAGCCCAGACCGGACCCGGTGAGGCGGACGGCGCCGCCGGTGACGATGATCCCGATCTGCGCGACGAGGTTGGCGACGAGCACGGGGTGCGTCCATCGTCGGGCGGAGGCGAGGAAGCCTTGCTCGTGCGCCGCGGGAGTGCTCTCGTCCACCTGCTGTGTGCTCACTGGACCACGGTAGCCGCGCGACGCCGTCCGACAGGCACGTGAAGGGGCCTCGGGATGTGACGTGGATCCGGTCAGGGCGTCGTGACGACGGCCCGACCGGAGAACCGGGCAGGGTTGCTCGCCGGGTGGGTCACTGCCAGCGGAACAGCTTGCCCGCGCCCCAGCCGAGCGCCGCCGTCCACCCCAGCAGGACGACGACCGAGAACGACGGCACCCCGCCGTCGATGAGGGCTCCGCGCATCGCCTCGCCGAGCGCGCCGGAGGGCAGGATCACGGCGACGTGCTGCATGATGCCGGGCATCTGGTCGGCGGGCACGAGCACGCCGCCGCCGACGGCGAGGAGCACCAGCACCAGGTTGGCCACGGCCAGGACGCCCTCGGCGCGCAGCGTCCCGGCGAGCAGGAGGGCGAGCGACGTGAAGGCGGCCGTACCCAGCAGCACCGCCCCGATCGCGGCCGGGACCCCGGAGAGCTCGGGACGCCACCCGAGGCCGAGCGCCACCGCTCCGACGACGACCACCTGGACGATCTCGACGGCGAGGACGCCGAGGATCTTGCCCGCGAGCAGGCCGCCGCGGCCCAGGGGAGTGGTGGCCAGGAGGCGCAGGACGCCGTTGCGTCGGTCGAAGGCTGTCGCGATGGCTTGGGAGGTGAACGCGGTCGACATGACGGCCAGGGCGAGGATCCCGGGCGTGACGAGGTCGATCCGGGCGACCCCGGGGCTGTCGATCTCCACGAGGTCGGTCTGCGTGAGCCCGACGAGGAGCAGCACGGGCATGATGATCGTGATGAGGAGCTGTTCCCCGTTGCGCAGGATCGCGCGCGTCTCGAACGAGGTCTGGGACGCGACCCGGCGCCAGGCCGGTGCGGCGAGCGTCCGGTCGTCGGTCATCGCAGGTTCCGTCCGGTCAGGTCGAGGAACACGTCCTCGAGGGTGCGGCGCCCCACGGTCAGGCCGGTGAGCAGGACGTCCTGGTCGGCGAGCCAGCGGGTCACGGCGGCGATCGTCGCGGCGTCGGCATCACCCTGGACCGTGTAGGCGCCGGGCGCGTCCTCGGTCACCGTCCGGCCCCCGGGGTCGGCACGGCGGGCCCGGTCGCCCTCGGCGAGCGTGCGCGCCAGCTCGGCGACGTCGAGCCCTCGCGGTGCGCGGAATCGCACCGCCGCAGCGCCCGAGGCGAGCAGTTCGGCCGTCGAACCCTCCGCGATCACGGTGCCGCGGTCGACGACGTACACGTGGTCGGCCAGGTCTTCGGCCTCGTCCATCAGGTGGGTGGTCAGCACGATGCCCACGCCGTCCGCACGCAGCTCGCGGACGAGCTCCCACACCGCGTGCCGGCTCTGCGGGTCCATCCCGGCGCTCGGCTCGTCGAGGAACACGACCTCGGGCCGCCCCACGACGGAGGCCGCCAGGGCCAGCCGCTGACGTTGCCCGCCCGAGAGTCGGCGCACCGTGGTGCGGGCGAACCCGTGGAGCCCGAGCCGCTCGGCGAGGGCGTCGGTGTCGAGCGGGTCCGCGTACATGGACGCCACGTGCTCCAGCATCTCCAGGGCACGGACACCCGTGGGCAGCCCGCCGTCCTGGAGCATCACGCCGACCCGGGGCCGGAGCGTGCGCGCGTCGTCCTGGGGGTCGAGTCCGAGGACCCGGACCGTTCCCTCGTCCGGGCGGCGCAGCCCCTCGCAGCACTCGACGGTCGTGGTCTTGCCTGCGCCGTTGGGGCCGAGCACGGCGGTGACGGCGCCGCGGGCCGCGCTGAGGTCCAGCCCGTCCACCGCGGTGGTCGACCCGTACGACTTGCGCAGCCCGGAGACGACGACGGCGGGGGAGTCGGGCATGGGACGTGAGTCTAGGGGGCGGGTGGGGGCGCGCCCGGATGCGCCCGGGTGCGCCCGGACGGCCTTCCGGTGTGATGCTCGCCACCGACCGTCACGAAGCCCGGGATCTCGGGGATCACAGAGCCCCGGGCCGGTGCTGGGTGAGGCGCACCTTGCTTGCGCATCCGCAAATAGAGCACGACGATGTTTCCTATATACGTGCGCGCGGCGGATCGACTGTGGTCCGGCTGCGCGTCCCGGGAGTCGACGGCGTGAGGAGGCGAGCGTGACAGTGTCCGCGAAGAGTGCCACCGCGCGTCCGGCGACGTCCGCGCCCGCACCTGCACGCGTGCCCGGATCGGCACCGGCCCCGACCCGCGCGCCCGCCACCTCGGTGATGTCCTCCGGCGACGAGCTCGACGGCTCGACGCGCGAGCGCGTGCTCAACCACGTCGTCACCGACGGCCCGGTGAGCGCCGCGGATCTCGCTCGGACCCTGGGGCTCACCCCGGCCGGCGTCCGTCGCCACCTCGGTCTCCTCGAGGCGGAGGCGCTCATCTCCGAGTACCGGACCCCGCACGGCGACGGCTCCCGCGGCCGCCCGGCGCGCCGCTTCGTCGCGACGACGCGCGGCCAGTCCGAGCTCTCCGCCGCGTACCCGGACCTCGCGTCCCAGGCGCTGCGGTTCCTCGCCGAGTCCGCCGGGAGCGAGGCGGTCGAGACCTTCGCCCGCGCCCGCCTCGACGAGTTCGTCCAGCGCAATTCAGCGGCGATCGACGCGGACGACGTCGCGGGCCGGGCGCGGCAGCTGACCCAGGTGCTCGCGGACGAGGGCTTCGCGTCGAGCCTGCGTCCCGTCCCGGGCGGGTTCGCCCTCCAGCTGTGCCAGGGGCACTGCCCCGTGCAACGCGTGGCGGAGGAGTTCCCGCAGCTGTGCGAGGCCGAGGCGGAGGCGTTCTCGCGGCTCCTCGGGTCCCACGTCCAGCGGCTGGCGACGCTCGCCGGCGGCGGTCACGCCTGCACGACGAACGTCCCGATCCCCAGAACCGCGTCCGGCGACCCGTCGGACGGCCCAGCAGACCGAGCAGCAGACCCAGCAGCACAGCTCCCCCGACCACCTCAAGCACCTGGAACGCGGAAGGACTGACATGAGTGCTCCCACGCAGGACACACCGAACGTGAGCCCGCAGTCGGACGACGAGATCATCGCGTCGATCGGCTCGTACGAGTACGGCTGGCACGACAGCGACGCGGCCGGCATGTCCGCGCAGCGTGGCCTCTCCGAGGCCGTCGTGCAGAACATCTCCAACCTGAAGAGCGAGCCCGAGTGGATGCTGAAGCGCCGCATGAAGGCGCTCAAGCTCTTCGACAAGAAGCCCATGCCGAACTGGGGCTCCGACCTGTCGGGCATCGACTTCGACAACATCAAGTACTTCGTGCGCTCCACGGAGAAGCAGGCGACCTCCTGGGAGGAGCTGCCCGAGGACATCAAGGCGACGTACGACCGCCTGGGTATCCCCGAGGCCGAGAAGCAGCGCCTCGTCGCGGGTGTCGCGGCGCAGTACGAGTCCGAGGTCGTCTACCACCAGATCCGCGAGGACCTGGAGGAGCAGGGCGTCATCTTCATGGACACCGACACCGGACTGCGCGAGCACCCGGAGCTGTTCGAGGAGTACTTCGGCACCGTCATCCCGTCCGGTGACAACAAGTTCGCGGCGCTCAACACGGCCGTCTGGTCGGGCGGGTCCTTCGTCTACGTGCCGCCGGGCGTGCACGTCGAGATCCCGCTGCAGGCCTACTTCCGGATCAACACCGAGAACATGGGCCAGTTCGAGCGGACGCTGATCATCGCCGACGAGGGCTCGTACGTGCACTACGTCGAGGGCTGCACGGCGCCGATCTACTCGAGCGACTCGCTGCACTCGGCGGTCGTGGAGATCATCGTCAAGAAGAACGCCCGCGTGCGCTACACGACGATCCAGAACTGGTCGAACAACGTCTACAACCTCGTCACCAAGCGGGCGACCGCGGCCGAGGGCGCGACGATGGAGTGGGTCGACGGCAACATCGGCTCCAAGGTCACCATGAAGTACCCGGCGATCTACCTGCTGGGCGAGCACGCCCGCGGCGAGACGCTGTCCATCGCCTTCGCCGGCGAGGGCCAGCACCAGGACGCCGGCTCGAAGATGGTCCACGCCGCTCCGCACACGTCCTCGTCGATCGTCTCGAAGTCCGTCGCCCGTGGCGGCGGTCGGACGTCGTACCGCGGCCTGGTCCAGGTCCTCGAGGGTGCCGAGCACTCGGCCTCGAACGTGCTCTGCGACGCGCTGCTCGTCGACCAGATCTCCCGGTCGGACACGTACCCGTACGTCGACGTCCGCGAGGACGACGTGTCGATGGGCCACGAGGCCACGGTCTCCCGCGTGAGCGAGGACCAGCTGTTCTACCTGATGTCCCGAGGCATGACCGAGACCGAGGCCATGGCCATGATCGTGCGCGGGTTCGTCGAGCCCATCGCGCGCGAGCTGCCCATGGAGTACGCGCTCGAGCTCAACCGCCTCATCGAGCTGCAGATGGAAGGGTCGGTCGGCTGAATGACTACCGCCAGCACCACAGAGTTCACGGCAGCGTCGGCCGACGAGGCCGCCGCGTTCGGTGACGAGGGCCCCCAGGGCATCGTCACCGACCACTCCAGGGCGACCGCGGACGGCGCGCACACGCACGGCGTGGGCGGCAAGCCGCAGGGTTCGCGCGCCGAGCGGCTCACGTCGTTCGACCTCGCCGACATCCCCGTGCCGTCGGGGCGCGAGGAGGAGTGGCGCTTCTCGCCCGTCGCGCGCCTGACGCCGCTGTTCGACGAGGACCTCGCCGGCTCCGGCGTCATCACGACGGTCGTCGACGCGCCCGAGGTCGAGGTCGAGATCGTCGCCCGCGACGACGAGCGGGTCGGCACCGCCGGTCGCCCGGGTGACCGCGCTGCGGTCGTCGCGTGGCACGCCGCCAAGGAGGCCACCCTGGTCACCGTCCCCGAGGGCGCGACCGCGTCCGAGGTGACGTCGATCCGGGTGGAGGGGACGTCGTCCGACGCCACGGCCGCCCACGTCGTGCTCCACGCGCGGCCGAACAGCAAGGCCGTGATCGTCCTCGACCACGTCGGGACCGCCACGCTCACCCAGACCGTCGAGGTCGTCGTCGACGAGGGCGCAGACCTCACCGTCGTCTCGGTCCAGGACTGGGACGCCGGCGCCGTCCACGCGAGCTCTCACCGGGCGCGCATCGGCAAGGACGCGAAGCTCAAGCACGTCGTGGTGACCTTCGGCGGCGACGTCGTCCGGGTCACGCCCGACGCAGAGTTCACCGCCGAGGGCGGCGAGGTCGAGATGGTCGGCCTGTACTTCGCCGACACCGACCAGCACCAGGAGCACCGCCTGTTCGTGGACCACGCGGTCCCGGCCTGCAAGTCGCGCGTCACCTACAAGGGCGCGCTGCAGGGCGAGGGCGCCCACACGGTGTGGGTCGGCGACGTGCTGATCCGGGCCGCCGCCGAGGCGACCGACACCTACGAGCTCAACCGCAACCTCGTCCTGACCGACGGGGCGCGAGCCGACTCGGTGCCGAACCTCGAGATCGAGACCGGCGAGATCGAGGGCGCGGGCCACGCGTCCGCGACCGGCCGCTTCGACGACGAGCAGCTCTTCTACCTGCAGGCACGCGGCATCCCCGAGGTCGACGCCCGTCGCCTCGTCGTCCGCGGGTTCTTCGCCGAGCTGATCCACGAGATCGGCGTGCCCGAGGTCGAGGAGCGCCTGCTCGCGTCCATCGAGTCCGAGCTCGCCAAGTCGATGAGCGTGATCGAAGGCACCGCATGACCGCGCAGGTCGCCTGCCGCGTCTCCGACGTCCCCGTCGAGGGGACGCTCAAGGTCACGCTCGACGGGTCGGACGGACCCGTCGAGGTCGCGGTGGCCCGCGACTCCGACGGCGGCTGGCACGCCGTCTCCGACATCTGCTCCCACGGGGCCGTGTCGCTCTCCGAGGGCGAGGTCGAGGGCTGCCTCATCGAGTGCTGGCTCCACGGCTCGCAGTTCGACCTGCGCACCGGAGAGCCCAAGCAGCTCCCCGCCACCCGTCCCGTCCCCGTGTACACCGTGACCGTCGACGGCGAGCACGTGCTCGTCGACGTCGACGCGAACGTCACCACAGCCACGCACTGAACTTCCTGGAGAACTGATATGCCCACGCTCGAGATCCACGACCTGCACGTCAGCGTCGAGACCAAGGAAGGCCCCAAGCCGATCCTGCGCGGTGTCGACCTCACCATCGACAGCGGCCAGACCCACGCGATCATGGGGCCCAACGGCTCCGGCAAGTCGACGCTCGCGTACTCCCTCGCCGGTCACCCGAAGTACCAGATCACCCAGGGCACCGTGACCCTGGACGGCGAGGACCTCCTCGCCATGACGGTCGACGAGCGCGCTCGCGCCGGACTCTTCCTCGCCATGCAGTACCCCGTCGAGGTCCCTGGCGTCTCCGTCTCGAACTTCCTCCGCACGGCCAAGACCGCGATCGACGGCGAGGCCCCCAAGCTGCGCCACTGGGTCAAGGACGTCAAGGTCGCCATGGAGCAGCTGCGCATGGACAACGCCTTCGCCGAGCGCTCCGTGAACGAGGGCTTCTCCGGTGGCGAGAAGAAGCGCCACGAGATCCTGCAGCTCGAGCTGCTGAAGCCGAAGTTCGCCGTCCTGGACGAGACCGACTCCGGTCTCGACGTCGACGCGCTGCGGGTCGTCTCCGAGGGCGTCAACCGCGTCAAGGAGTCGACGGACGCCGGGATCCTGCTCATCACGCACTACACGCGGATCCTGCGCTACATCAAGCCGGACTTCGTCCACGTGTTCGTCGGCGGACGCATCGCCGAGGAGGGCGGCCCCGAGCTGGCTGACCGCCTCGAGGACGAGGGCTACGACCGCTACCTCGAGGGCGCGGGCGCAGCCACCGTCTGACCGCTCGCTCCGCACCGGCGCCGGCGGGACCGTCGTGCACGGTTCCGCCGGCCCGGCGCCGGAACATCGACCACCCAGCCGAGGAGGACCAGGATGACGACCACCGCGCAGCCGGTCGGCGTGCCGCAGCTCGACGAGCCCGCGGTGCCCGCGGAGCACTGCCCGACGTTCACCGCGCTCAGCCCTCGTGAGCTGGCAGCGGTCCGGGCCGACTTTCCGATCCTCGAGCGCACGGTCCGCGGTGGCCGTCCGCTCGTCTACCTCGACTCGGGGGCGACCTCGCAGAAGCCGAACCCGGTGCTGGACGCCGAGCAGGACTTCTACGAGCGGCGCAACGCCGCGGTGCACCGCGGGGCGCACCAGCTCGCCGAGGAGGCCACCGAGGCGTTCGAGGACGCGCGCGCGTCCGTGGCGCGGTTCGTCGGGGCCGACGTCGGCGAGATCGTCTGGACGTCGGGCGCGACGGCAGCGATCAACCTCGTCGCCTACGGCATGTCGAACGCGACCCTGGGTCGTGGGGGAGACGTGGCGCGCCGGTTCGCGCTGGCCCCCGGCGACGAGATCGTCGTCACCGAGGCGGAGCACCACGCGAACCTCGTCCCGTGGCAGGAGCTCGCGGCCCGCACCGGTGCCGTGCTCCGCTGGCTCCCGGTGGACGACGACGGCCGGATCGTGGTCGACGCCGCGGCGGAGATCGTCACGGAGCGCACCAAGGTCCTGGCGTTCACGCACGCGTCGAACGTCACCGGTGCCGTCACGCCGGTCGCCCCGCTGGTCGCCCGGGCCCGCGAGGTCGGTGCGATCACCGTGCTGGACGCGTGCCAGAGCGTGCCGCACCTGCCCCTCGACCTGCACGCCCTCGGTGTCGACTTCGCCGCGTTCTCGGGCCACAAGATGCTCGGGCCGACGGGTGTCGGCGTCCTCTACGGGCGACGCGAGCTGCTCGAGGCACTCCCACCGGTCACGACCGGCGGGTCCATGATCGAGGTCGTCACGATGTCGGGGTCGACCTACATGCCGCCGCCGCAGCGTTTCGAGGCGGGCACGCAGATGGTGGCTCAAGCCGTCGCCCTGGGTGTCGCCGCGACGTACCTCGGCGAGCTCGGTATGGATGCGGTCGCCGCCCACGAGCGCGAGATCACGGAGGCCCTGCTGGCGATCGACGACATCCCCGGCGTGCGGATCGTCGGGCCGCGCACGGCGGAGGACCGGCTCGCCGTGGTGTCGTTCGTGGTCGACGGGGTGCACGCGCACGACGTCGGTCAGGTGCTCGACGACGCCGGGGTGGCGGTCCGCGTGGGACACCACTGCGCGCAGCCGCTCCACCGGCGGTTCGGTATCACGGCCACCGCCCGCGCCTCGGCCTCGGTGTACACGAGCCTCGAGGACGTCGTGACGTTCCGGGAATCCCTGGCGGGCGTCCGGGCGTTCTTCTCCGTGGACTGAGCCGCCCCTCGCGCGCCCCGGCGCGCCCCGAACCGAGACGACCTGGACGAACGACCGGAGGACGACGTACCGATGAGCTCGCTCGAGCAGATGTACCAGCAGGTGATCCTCGACCACGCGAAGTCCCCGCAGGGCAAGGGTCTGATCGAGATCGCGCCCGGACACGTGGGCAGCGAGTCGCACCAGGTGAACCCCACCTGCGGCGACGAGGTGACCCTGCGCGTCGACGTCGTCGAGCGTCCGGGCGCAGACGGCGTGCCTGTCGCCACGGTCGACGCCGTGAGCTGGGAGGGTCAGGGGTGCAGCATCTCCCAGGCCTCGATCTCCGTGCTCCACGACCTCGTCGCGGGACAGCCCGTGACCGAGGCCGAGCGCCTCGGGGAGATCTTCCGGGAGCTGATGACGACCCGGGGCAAGGGTCTCGAGGACGATGACGACGAGGAGGCCATCGGTGACGCGGTCGCGTTCACCGGGGTCTCGCAGTACCCCGCACGGATCAAGTGCGCGCTGCTCGGCTGGGCAGCGCTCAAGGACTCGCTGGTGACGGCCGGAGTCCTCACGACGAAGGAGCAGGCATGAGCACCGACACCCCCGCGGCCCCGACGCCGCCGACCGCCGCCGACGTCGAGGAGGCGATGCGCGACGTGATCGACCCGGAGCTCGGGATCAACGTCGTCGACCTCGGCCTCGTGTACGGCGTGCAGGTGGACCAGAACAACCACGCGATCATCGACATGACGCTCACGTCGGCGGCGTGCCCGCTGACAGACGTGATCGAGGACCAGACCTCGCAGGCCCTCGACGGGATCGTCGCCGGCATGCGCCTCAACTGGGTGTGGATGCCGCCGTGGGGTCCGGAGAAGATCACGGACGACGGCAAGGAGCAGCTGCGCGCCCTCGGCTTCAACGTCTGACGGCCGACGGCTCCGCCGTCACCGATCGAGGGCCCCGTCCTGCGCGCCGTGCGCAGGGCGGGGCCCTCGGCGTGCACGGAGGGGTCGGAGGCCTCGTGTCGAGCGTGCTCTGACGGACGCGTCGACGGCTCCCGCCGAGGCGCCGGCCGCTCGGGTCTCGCGGTTGTCCATGTGCCGTCTCCGACCCGCTCCGGTGCCCGTGAGGTTCGCTGAGCGCTCACGGGTCCGGTGGGGGCCGTGGGGGTCGAAAGAGTCAGGGTCGGCCGGGGCCCTTGGGATCCGCACCGGAGTCATGGTGCGGTTCGGACGGGCGTCCGGGGCTGTCGGGCGCGTTCGGATCACGCGGCGCGTCGGGCGTCGCGGGACGGCCCGGTCCTTTCGGCTCGGTGCCCTCGGTCGGCTCCTCGCCCTCGGGCGGAGGTCCGGGAGACTCGCTGGGTGCGCTCATGGGTCGAGACCTTTCCATGGTCGCCGTCGACCGCTCCGTCTGAGCGTTCGACCGCTTGCCTCGAGACGACCACGAAAGCTCGGCACTCACCAGCCGGCACGACCGCGCATCGGGTACTTCTGCTGTGGGGTGCTTCAGGAGGTCAGCCCTGCCCGGGCGTCCTCCGGGCGAGGTCCAGGACGCAGTGCTGGGGGCCGACGAAGGGGTGGAGCGCCGGGGCGTCCATCGGCGTCGGCGCCTCCTCGTCGCTGGAGGCCCTTGCCGTCGCGGCGCTCGCCGAGAGCACACCCTGGGC
This sequence comes from Paraoerskovia sediminicola, assembly GCF_030296575.1. Lineage (GTDB taxonomy): Bacteria > Actinomycetota > Actinomycetes > Actinomycetales > Cellulomonadaceae > Paraoerskovia > Paraoerskovia sediminicola. Next base: position 3,188,220 of record NZ_AP027729.1, on the reverse strand, counting down.
GAGCCCCAGGTGGAACTCGCAGACCACCTCGGGCCGCTGTCGGGCGAGGTCGGCGAAGGGGCAGCGGTGCAGGTGGAACGTCGGAGGCTCGTCCTCGTATCGCGGCGCGAACCCCATCGCGTCCAGGTGCATGTCGAGGGCCGCGACGGGATCCGACGGCGCCTCACCCGGGGCCCACGGTGCCGTGCGGACGGCGGCCTGCCTCCCGGCCTCGCGTGCCGCCTCGGCCGGTGACTCCACCCGTTCGCCGAAGCCCTGGAGAAGTACCTGGGTGAGCTCCTTGCGGGCGACGGCGTCGCTCGCCCTTGGGCTCGGCGCCTGGCGCTCGGCGGGGTCCGGTGTGCGCAGTGCGCGGTAGATGGTCCTCGGCCTGCCGCGGGTCGTGCGCTTCTCCGGCTCGCCGGCCACGAACCCGGCGTCGCAGAGCACCTGGAGGTGCTCGCGGGCGGTGTTCGGGTGGAGGTCGGCGCCCTCGGCGAGCTCGGTCACGGTCATGTGGCCGCGGTCGTGCAGGAGGTCGAGCAGCGCGACCCGGCTCTCCGAGGAGAGGGCCCTGTGCGGGGGGATCTGGGGCGAGGTCACCCGGCCAGTCTAGCATTTTACACGGCCGCATGGCGTGTTGCCGTGGAAAGCCCGGCATCGGCGACACCCGGCGTTGTCGCCACCGAGCACCGAGCACGTAGACTGCCCGTTTGCCTCCGCGCACCGGCGACAGTCGGTCGCCGCCGGCCCCCTCGTCGTCGATCCTCCGAAGGACCCCCCGTGATCACCGCCCAAGCCGTCGAGCTGCGCATCGGCGCCCGCGTCCTGCTGCACGACGCGTCGTTCCGCATCGCACCCGGCGACAGGATCGGCCTGGTGGGACGCAACGGAGCCGGCAAGACGACCCTCACCAAGACCCTCGCGGGCGAGACCCAGCCCACCGGCGGCAAGATCGTGCGCGGCAACGAGATCGGCTACCTGCCGCAGGACCCGCGCACGGGCGACCTCGACGTGATCGCCATGGACCGTGTGCTGTCCGCGCGCGGGCTCGACTCCGTCGTCCGACAGATGCGCGAGACCGAGGGCGCCATGGCGAGCCTGGACGTCGAGACGCACGAGGCGGCGATGGAGCGGTACCCGAGGCTCGAGGAGCGATTCCTCGCCGCGGGCGGCTACGCGGCCGAGAGCGAGGCCGAGACCATCACCTCGAACCTCGGTCTCGACGACCGGATCCTCGCCCAGACGCTCGGCACGCTCTCGGGCGGTCAGCGCCGTCGCATCGAGCTCGCGCGGATCCTGTTCTCCGGCGTCGAGACCCTGCTGCTCGACGAGCCGACGAACCACCTCGACGCCGACTCGATCATCTGGCTGCGCGAGTACCTGCGGCACTACTCGGGCGGGCTCATCGTCATCTCCCACGACAACGAGCTCCTGCGGGCGATCGCGAACAAGGTGTTCCACCTCGACGGGAACCGCGGCGAGATCGACCAGTACAACATGGGCTGGGACCGCTACCTCGAGCAGCGCGAGACCGACGAGCGCCGGCGCCGCAAGGAGCGGCAGATCGCCGAGAAGACGGCCGGCACGCTGCTCGCCCAGGCCGAGAAGATGCGCGCCAAGGCCACCAAGGCGGTCGCCGCGCAGAACATGATCCGCCGCGCCGAGAAGATGCTCTCCGGCCTCGAGGGCGTGCGCGCGAGCGACAAGGTCGCGAACCTCCGGTTCCCGAAGCCCGCGGCGTGCGGCAAGACCCCGCTCACGGCGTCCGGCCTCTCGAAGGCCTACGGGTCCCAGGAGGTCTTCACCGGTGTCGACCTCGCGATCGACAGGGGGAGCCGCGTGGTCATCCTCGGCCTCAACGGTGCCGGCAAGACGACGCTCCTGCGGATCCTCGGAGGCGTCGAGGACGCCGACCAGGGCACCGTGAACCCCGGCCACGGGCTGAAGATCGGGTACTACGCCCAGGAGCACGAGACCCTCGACATGGACGCGACGGTCGTCGAGAACCTCCGGCACGCCGCGCCCGACCTCGGCGACACCGAGGTCCGCGGCGTCCTCGGGTCGTTCCTGTTCTCCGGGGACGACGCCGACAAGCCGACCCGCGTCCTGTCCGGCGGGGAGAAGACCCGGCTCGCCCTCGCGACCCTCGTGGTGTCGTCGGCGAACGTGCTGCTCCTCGATGAGCCGACGAACAACCTCGACCCCGCGTCGCGCGCCGAGATCCTCGGAGCGCTCTCCACGTACGAGGGCGCCGTGGTCATGGTCACGCACGACGACGGTGCCGTGGCCGCGCTGAACCCCGAGCGGGTCCTGCTGCTGCCGGACGGCGACGAGGACCTCTGGAACGACTCGTACGCCGAGCTCGTCTCGCTCGCGTAGCGCTCAGAGCCCGTGCCCGAATCCCTCGGGGCGGGCAGCAACGCGGGGCAGGGCCGCCACCGGGCGGCGCCCACGGGTCCGGTGACCGCTACCGGTCCTGCCCGGACCTGCCGTGCTGCGCCTCGACCAGGGCGTCCTCGATGTCCTCCTCGGTGGGGCGCTCCGCGCGCCGACGCCGCCGCGCGGCGCGACCGTCGGGGTCGTCGAGCAGGTCGCCGGCCACGACCTTCGGCCCGCGCTCGCGGCGGACGAGGATGATGAACCCGCCGACGGCGCCCAGCGCGAAGATGATCCACTGGAACGTGTACGACAGGTGCGAGCCGGGGTCGGTGCTCGGTGCCGGGAGCCCGACGAGCTCGGTGTCGGGCGCCGGGTCCTCCGACACGAGCGAACCGTAGGCGCTCGTCGTCCGACCCTCGGCCCAGTCCCCACCGCCCGGGGCCGCGGCGAGGACCTGGTCGGTGGAGATCGCCTGCACCTGCCCGGGGGCTGCGTCACGCGTCGAGGCGGGCTCGTCGGGGCGCATCCGGACCGTCGCAGCGACGGTGCCGGGCGGCGGGGCAGCGATCTCGGCAGGGGTGCTCGCGTCCTCGCCCCACGAGACGAACCCGCGGTCGACGACCACGACGTCGCCGGCGGACGTGCCCTCGGTGACCTCGAAGGGGACCAGGACGTGGAAGCCCGGCGTGCCTCCGACGGGGCGGTTGCGCAGCAGCACCGTCCGTTCGGGGTCGTAGGTGCCGACCATCGTCACGGAACGCCACTCGTCCGACTCGTCGAACGGCTCACCGGGTGCCGGCCACAGGTCGTCCGCGGGGACCGGGGCGGCGTCGTAGTTCGACTCCACGACGGCGATAGCCGCGTTGCGGCTCTCGTACCGGTGCCACTGCCAGCGGGCCGCGGCGAGGCACACCGCGGCCAGGAGGATGACGCCCACGGCCAGCACCAGCCAGTCGCGTGCCGTCCGGGCCGGCCGTGGCGCCCCGTCGACCGGCGCGGGCGGCTCAGGTGGTGCGGCAGGTGCAGCTGGCGCCCTGTCGTCGGCGGCGCTCACTCTGCCTGGGTCCGCGGCAGGTCGGCGACGGGGACGCTCTCCTTGAAGAAGTTGCGCGCACCGAGGAACGTCTCCAGGTGCTCGCGGTGGTCGTCGCACGCGAGCCAGATCTTGCGCCGCTCGGGGGTGTGCAGCCGAGGATTGTTCCAGAGCAGACCCCACCGCGCCTCGGCGCCGCACCCCTTCGCACTGCAGATCAGGTCTCCGGTGACGGTGTCAGGCGTGCTCACTGCTCTCCTTCTCGCGGGGGACGGGGGCGCTCGTCGGGTGGCTCCGTGCCGTCGCCGCGAGCGGCACCCGGAGGCAGCGCTCGGCGGTCGACGCTCATGACGTCCGACGTGCGGTGGTCACGGCCGGCGTTGACGAGGAGGACGGCGACGTACGGCAGGAACACCGCGAAGACGGCCAGCACCCACCGGCTCCAGTGGTCGATCAGCACGCACCCCAGGAAGCAGAGCGCCCGGATCGACATCTGGATCGTGTACACCTTGAAGCGCCGGGCCTGGTCGTCGGCCAGGGGCTCGGGTGCTGTGGTCACGCTCTGCACGGGGTGCTTCGCGTGCGGGCTCTTCACCACGTCAGTCTAGGCGCCGGGTGGCGGCCCTGGGGCACGGTCCGGTGACATCGGTGTTGTCGGTTCCGGACAACTGACCGCTCGTTCGTCTGACGGTCCCTGCGCGACCGTGCCACCTCCCGCGCGGTACCGTCAGGAGGCCTGCGCGACCGCAGAGCGATACTGCCGACCGAGGAGAGACCGTCGTGACCGAGACCCAGCCCACGGCCGAGAAGGAACCGCGGACGGTCGTCGTGACCGGCGGCTCCCGAGGGATCGGTCTGGCCATCGTGCAGAGGTTCCTCGCCGAGGGCGACCGGGTCGCGACGATCGACCGCACCGCCCGCCCCGTCGAGGGCGTGCTGAGCACCCGCGCGGACATGACCGACACGGCCGCGATCGACGCGGCCTTCACGCAGATCGAGGCCGAGCTCGGGCCGGTCGACGTCCTCGTCGCGAACGCAGGCATCACGCGGGACCAGCTGCTCATGCGGATGACCGACGACGAGTTCGACTCGGTCGTGGACACCAACCTCACGGGGACCTTCCGCTGCGTGCGTCGGGCGTCCAAGGGGATGATCCGCCGTCGCGGCGGCAGGATCGTCATGATCTCCAGCGTCGTCGGGCTCTACGGCGGAGCGGGACAGGTCAACTACTCGGCCTCCAAGTCGGCGCTCGTCGGCATGGCGCGCTCGATCACGCGTGAGCTCGGCGGCCGCGGCATCACCGCGAACGTCGTGGCCCCCGGCTTCATCGAGACGCCGATGACCGCGGAGCTCGGCGAGGACCGTCAGAAGCAGTACAAGGCCGCGATCCCGGCCGGGCGGTTCGCCCAGCCCGAGGAGGTCGCGGGGGTCGTGCGCTTCCTGGCCTCGGACGACGCGGCGTACGTCAGCGGTGCCGTGATCCCCGTGGACGGTGGGCTCGGGATGGGTCACTGACCGCCGCGCTGTCGCCCGCCCCCGTGCGGGACGCGAGCCTTGAGGACGCCGGACGTGCCGTCCGGAGGCTCGCGGCACTACGCTCCAACCAGTCAACGACGGAAGGTCAGTCATGGGTCTGCTCGACGGTAAGAAGCTCCTCGTCACCGGTGTCCTCACGGACGCGTCGATCGCGTTCCACGTCGCGCGGCTCGCTCAGGAGGAGGGCGCGGAGGTCGTGCTCACCTCGTTCGGCCGCCAGTTCCGCCTGACCCAGGCGATCGCGCGCCGGCTCCCGAAGCCCGCGCCCGTCGTCCAGCTCGACGTGACCGACGCCGACGACCTCGCCGCGCTCGAGGAGCGGGTGCGTGAGCACGCGGACAGGCTCGACGGCGTCGTCCACTCGATCGGGTTCGCGCCGCAGTCGGTGATGGGTGGCAACTTCCTCTCGGGGAGTGGGCCGACGTCGCGACCGCGCTCGAGGTCTCCGCGTTCTCGCTCAAGTCGCTCGCCGTGGCCGCGAAGCCCCTGATGACCGAGGGCGGCTCCGTCGTCGGCCTCACGTTCGACGCCAGCTTCGCGTGGCCGGTCTACGACTGGATGGGTGTCGCGAAGGCCGCCTTCGAGTCGACGAGCCGGTACCTCGCGCGAGACCTCGGCCCCGACGGCATCCGCTGCAACCTCGTCTCGGCGGGCCCGATCCGCACGACCGCGGCGAAGTCCATCCCCGGGTTCTCCTCCATGGAGGACGGATGGCCCGAACGCGCCCCGCTGGGCTGGGACCAGACCGACCCGGAGCCCACGGCCCGCGCGGTCGCGGCCCTGCTGTCCGACTGGTTCCCGGCGACCACCGGCGAGATCGTGCACGTCGATGGCGGCGTCCACGCGATGGGACTCTGACCCGTGACCGACACCGCCGGCGGGATGCACCGGCTCGTCCTCCTGCGCCACGCCAAGGCGGAGTCGGCCGGCTCCGTGGAGGACGTCCTGCGCCCGCTGGCGCTCAACGGCCGCCGCCACGCGGGAAGGGTGGGCGAGTCGCTCCTGGCCGACGGCCTCGTCCCCGACCTCGTGCTCCGGTCGTCCGCAGTCCGGACCCGGCAGACGTGGGACCTCGCCGCGGCGAACCTCGGCGACGCGGAGCCCGAGGTCCGCACCCTCGACGACCTCTACACGGCAGGGCCCGCGGACCTCCTGCGGTTGCTGAACGAGCTCGACAGCCGCATGCGCACCGTCCTCGTCGTCGGGCACGAGCCCACGATGGCCGCGACCGCGGAGCGGCTCGCATCCCAGGACTCCGACCAGACCGCGGTGGCCCAGGTTCGCGTCGGTGTCCCGACGGCGACCTACAGCGTGCTCGAGTCGGGACTCCCGTGGCAGGAGTGGGCGGCGCGGACAGCGACCCTCGTGAGGGTCCACCGCCCCGCGCGCTGAGGCTGCCGACCGCTGGGCGCCAGCCCGTCAGCGTCGCGCGAGCGGGTCAGGCGACGTCGACCGCCGTGCTCTTCGACGCGCCCTGCGGCAGTCCCTGCGAGAGCACCTCGTCGATGACGCCGAGCACGGCGTCGAGGCGAGGTCCGTCCACGGAGTAGGGCGCCTGCTCGCGGACGACCGGCTTCGCGGCGAACGCGATGCCGATCCCCGCCGCGCCGATCATGTCCAGGTCGTTCGCGCCGTCGCCGATGGCGATTGTGTGCTCCATGGAGATGCCCTCGGCGGCCGCGAACTCGCGCAGCGCGGCGGCCTTGGCCTGGCGGTCGATCACCGGTCCGACGGTCCGGCCCGTGAGGGCACCGTCGGAGGTCTCCAGCCCGTTGGCGCGGTACCGGGTGATCGAGAGCGGCGCCGCGAGGTGCTCGACGATCTCGACGAACCCGCCCGAGACGAGGGCCACAGGCCAGTCCCTGCGGTGCAGCTCGGCGACGAGCTCCTCGGCGCCGGGGGTGTAGGTGGCACGACGACGGACCTCGTCGAGAGCGGCGAGCGGCACCCCCGCGAGGGTGGCGACGCGCTCGCGCAGCGATCCCGCGAAGTCGAGCTCGCCCCGCATCGCGCGTTCCGTGACGGCGGCGACCTCCGCGCGCGTCCCGGCGTGCTCGGCGATCAGCTCGATGACCTCCTGGGAGATCAGCGTCGAGTCGACGTCCATGACGACGAGGTGCCGGGGCAGCCCGTCCCCGTCCCGCCTCGTGCCGTCCTTCGGGTGCGGTTCGCGACCGCCTTCAGCAGCAGACCCGGTCACTCGACGACGGTTCCCTTCGGGACGACGGTCAGCCCGGACTCGGTCACCGTGAAGCCGCGCGCCCGGTCCTCCTCGGGATCGAGGCCGACGCGGGCGCGCTCGGACACGTAGACGCCCTTGTCGAGGATCGAACGGTGCACCTGGGCGTGCCGGTCGACGACCACGTCGTCCATGAGGACGCTGTCGGAGACCGACGCCCACGAGTGCAGGTAGACGCCCGGAGACATGATCGAACCGACGGCGGTGGCGCCCGAGACGATCACGCCGGGGGAGACGATCGAGTCGGCGGCGTGCCCGAGCCGCCCGGAGCCGGCGTGCACGAACTTCGCCGGCGGCAGGCTCGTGTACAGGGTGTGCAGGGGCCACTGGTGGTTGTAGAGGTTGAACACCGGTTCGACGGCGATGAGGTCCTTGTTCGCCTCGAAGTACGAGTCGATGGTCCCCACGTCGCGCCAGTACTGGCGGTCGCGGTCGGTCGAGCCCGGCACGTCGTTGTGGATGAAGTCGTAGACCCGCGCCGTGCCGCGCTCGACGAACGCGGGCGCGATGTCCCCGCCCATGTCGTGCCGCGAGTCGGGGTCGGCCGCGTCCGCGGTGACGGCCTCGATCAGCGCGTCCGTGTTGAAGACGTAGTTGCCCATCGAGGCGAGGACCTCGCCCGGGGAGTCGGCGAGACCCACGGGGTCCGTGGGCTTCTCGAGGAACTCGCGGATCTTCGTGGGGTCCTCGGGGTCGGTGTCGATCACGCCGAACTGGTCGGCGGTGTCGATGGGCTGGCGGATCCCGGCGACGGTGAACTCGGCGCCCGACTCGATGTGCGCCTCGACCATCTGCGAGAAGTCCATGCGGTACACGTGGTCCGCGCCGACGACGACCACGATGTCGGGGTTCTCGTCCTGGATGGTGTTGAGGCACTGGTAGATGGCGTCGGCGCTGCCCAGGTACCAGTGCTTGCCGACCCGCTGCTGTGCGGGCACGGGCGCCACGTAGTTGCCGAGCAGCGGCGACATGCGCCACGTCTTGGCGATGTGCCGGTCGAGGCTGTGCGACTTGTACTGCGTGAGCACGACGATCTGCAGATAGCCGGAGTTGACGAGGTTCGAGAGGGCGAAGTCCACCAGCCGGTAGAGCCCGCCGAACGGCACGGCGGGCTTCGCCCGCGCTGTCGTGAGCGGCATCAGGCGCTTGCCCTCGCCTCCGGCCAGGACGATCGCGAGCACCTTTTTCTGCACCATGGGGCGACACTATGCCCCGCCGTGCTGGGCCCGCACCTGCGCGGTCACCCGTGGACGGGATAGTTTTGGGTCGTGAGAGTCGACCTGCTGACCCGTGAGTACCCTCCGCACGTCTACGGGGGTGCCGGCGTCCACGTGGCCGAGCTCTCCGCGGTCCTGCGACCCCGCGCGGACGTCCGCGTCCACGCCTTCGACGGGCCGCGGTCCGGAAGTGACGAGCAGCAGGGCGTCACCGGCTACGACGTGCCGGCCGAGCTGGCGGGCGCCGACCCGGTGCTGCGGACGTTCGGCGTCGACCTCCAGATGGCCGACGCCGTCCGCGGCGCGGACCTGGTGCACTCGCACACGTGGTACGCGAACCTGGGCGGGCACCTGGCCGGGCTCTTGCACGGGATCCCGCACGTGATCTCCGCGCACTCGCTCGAGCCGCTGCGCCCGTGGAAGGCCGAGCAGCTCGGCGGCGGGTACCGGCTGTCGGGCTGGGCCGAGCGCACCGCCTACGAGGGCGCGGACGCGATCATCGCCGTCTCGGCGGGCATGCGCGCCGACATCCTGCGCTCCTACCCGGACGTGGACCCCGCCCGGGTCCGGGTAGTGCACAACGGGATCGACCTCGACGGCTGGTCCCGTCCCGAGTCCGACGAGGCGCGTGCCACCGCCGACCGGGTGGTGCGGGGCCTCGGCATCGACCCCGACCGTCCCGCCGTCGTCTTCGTCGGGCGCATCACGCGGCAGAAGGGCCTGCCGTACCTCCTGCGGGCCGTGCGCGAGCTTCCTCCGGAGGTCCAGGTGATCCTCTGCGCGGGGGCACCCGACACCCCGGAGATCGCCCGGGAGGTGTCCGACGCCGTCGCGACCCTCTCCACGGAGCGCACCGGGGTCGTGTGGATCGAGGAGATGCTGCCGCGCGAGCAGCTCGTGGCGGTGCTCGCGGCGTCGACCGTGTTCGTCTGCCCGTCGGTCTACGAGCCCCTGGGCATCGTGAACCTCGAGGCCATGGCGGTCGGCCTGCCGGTGGTCGGCTCCGCGACGGGCGGCATCCCTGAGGTGATCGACGACGGCGTCACCGGGACCCTCGTGCCGATCGAGCAGGTGACCGACGGCACCGGCACACCGGTGCACCCGGACCGCTTCGTGGCCGACCTGGCGGGCGCCCTGCGCGACGCTGTCGCAGACCCGGCACGCGCCGAGGAACGCGGGGTGGCCGCTCGGCGCCGGGTCGAGGACCACTTCTCGTGGGACGCGATCGCGGACCGCACCATGGCCGTCTACGAGAGCGTGCTCGCAGAGCGCTGATTGAGCGCTGACCGTTCGGTGGTGGGCCCGCCGCGGCGCACCTCGGTCCACTGTGGCGCGCCCCTCAGCCCACGCTCGGTCCAACTCAGCCGGCTCAGGGCGACTCAGTCCGCGGCGGCGTCGGGGACGATGTTCGCCGTGACGGCGCTCAGTGCGCGTCGTGAGGTCTGCTCCACGGACTGCAGCGCCGCGCCGCGCTGGTCGGCCTGCCACAGGTTCACCGCCCCGCCCTCGTCCACCGAGCCGAGCTCGACGATGCGGCGCAGCCGCACCGCGAGCGTGAGGGTCCGGGCGCGCCGCGGGGCGAGGCGCGGCGGCAACCAGGCGGGTCCGCCGTCGTCCCGCAGCGCGGCGATCCCGTCCGCGGCGTCCTCCCGCCAGCGGGCGACGTCGAGGCGGTCCAGCGCCTCGGTGGCCGTGAGCAGCGCGACGCGCAGCTCCCTCTCCGCGTCGGCCGGGGAGCCGACGGCGGCCAGGAACCTCGCGCTCCACGGTTCCACCTCGCGCACGTGCCAGGTGACGAGGTGGCCGGGCTCGAGATCGGAGCCGAACTCGACGACCTCCGGGACGACGGCCCACGCGGGGCGGGTCCCGCCGCCGGTGGCGCCGCCGCCGTGCGGTGCCCCGCGAGCGTCGCCTGCCTCCACGAGCAGCGCTTCTCCCGCCTCGGTGGCGTCGGTGGCGATGCTCGCGGGGACTCCGGCCACGTCCCCAGGGGCCGGCAGAGCGGCCGCGAGCGTCGTGCCCGGCAGGCTCAGTGCCGCGAGGAGGTCCTCGAGGGTCGCCCCGTCGGGGCGACCCTCGAGACCGACCACCGTGTGAGGTTCGTCGTCCAGCGTGACCGCGCGGACGGCGTCCGCCCCCGCAGCGCGACCACGGCCGACCTGGTCGGCCCAGAGGGCGAGGCGGACACTCCGCGAGAGGTTCGAGGTGCGCATTTCCACGGCGGCAAACCTATAGGGTCGGGGACATGAGCTGGGTTCTGGACCTGCAGGGTGTCACTGTTCGACGCGGTGGCGCGAACATCCTCGACGGCGTCGACTGGCAGGTCGAGGAGGGCGAGCGCTGGGTGGTGCTCGGGCCCAACGGGGCGGGCAAGACGACCCTCCTGCAGATCGCGTCGACGCGGATGCACCCGACCTCGGGCGTCGCCGAGATCCTCGGTGAGCGGCTCGGCAAGGTCGACGTCTTCGAGGTGCGGCCGCGCATCGGCCTGGCCAGCGCGGCGCTCGCCGAGCTCATCCCCAAGGGCGAGACCGTGCGCGACGTCGTCCTCACCGCGGCGTACGGGGTGACCGGCCGGTGGCGCGAGGAGTACGAGGCGTTCGACGAGGACCGCGCCACGGCGCTGCTCTCGGTCTTCGGTGTCGAGCACCTCGCAGGCCGCTACTTCGGGACGCTGTCGGAGGGCGAGCGCAAGCGCGTCCAGATCGCCCGTTCGCTCATGACGGACCCCGAGCTGCTCCTGCTCGACGAGCCCGCAGCAGGGCTCGACCTCGGTGGCAGGGAGGAGCTCGTCGGTGCCCTCGCCGAGCTCGCCGGCGACAAGGCCTCGCCGGTGCTGGTGCTCGTCACGCACCACCCCGAGGAGATCCCGCCCGGGTTCACGCACCTCATGCTCGTGCGGGACGGCCGGGTGTTCCGGGCCGGAGCGATCGACGAGATCATGACCGCCGAGAACCTCAGCGAGGCCTTCGGGACCCCCTCGAGGTCTCCCACGACGCCGGGCGCTGGACGGCGCGCGCCGCGCTCTGAGCGTCGGCCCGTGGGGTAGCGCTCGCGGGCTCCGGCCGGCTCGACCAGCACCTGTGGGTAACCTCCGGGAGCGGTCAAGGTTCGGTAAGGTGATGCAGAGGCCGGTCGTCGACCGGCGATGGGGTCCCGTGCCCCGTGCGTGCAGGTTCGGGGTCCCGATGTCTCGGTGATCCCGGCACCCTGCCCGGGCCCCGGGGAAGGAGCGCACGATGGCGTGGTTGTGGTGGGTCGGTGGAGCAGCACTGCTCGGTCTGCTCGAGATCATCTCGCTCGACCTGGTGATCATCATGTTCGCCGGAGGCGCGCTCGGCGGTGCCGTCGTGGCCGGGCTCGGCGGGCCGGTGTGGCTCCAGATCGTCGTCGCCTGCGTGGTCTCGGCGCTGCTCCTGTTCACCCTGAGGCCGTGGCTCCTGCGGCACCTGCGCTCCCGGGTCCCGCTCGCGGAGACCAACGTCGCGGCGCACGTCGGCCGCCAGGCCGTGGTCGTCGAGACGGTCACCGAGCTCAGCGGCCTGGTCAAGCTCTCCGGCGAGGTGTGGTCCGCCCGCGTCGAGGAGGACGCCCCGTCCCTGCCGAGCGGCGCGGAGGTCCGGGTCGTCCGGATCGACGGCGCGACGGCCGTCGTCCGCGGCGAGGCCGCCGACCACGGCACCGGCGCGACGGGAACGCCCGCGACCGCCTAGCGCGCTCCGGGCACCCGCACCGACGGGAGATCTCGAGCACTCGCACCGCCCAGAACACCGAGCACCCGCACCACCGACCGGAGGACAAAGTTCATGGACGACCCAGGTTTCGGGACGATCGCGCTGTACGTGGTACTCGCGGTCGTCGTCATCTTCGTGCTCGTCGCGCTCGCGAAGGCGGTGCAGATCGTCCCGCAGGCCACCGCGGTGATCGTCGAGCGGCTCGGCCGGTACTCGCGCACCCTGGACGCGGGCCTGCACCTGCTGGTGCCGTTCATCGACCGTCAGCGGGCCGGCGTCGACCTGCGTGAGCAGGTCGTCTCGTTCCCGCCGCAGCCGGTGATCACCTCCGACAACCTCGTCGTGAGCATCGACACGGTCATCTACTTCCAGGTGACGGACCCGAAGTCCGCGGTCTACGAGATCGCCAACTACATCACGGCGATCGAGCAGCTCACCGTCACGACCCTGCGCAACGTCATCGGGTCCATGGACCTGGAGCAGACGCTGACGAGCCGCGACCAGATCAACGGCCAGCTCCGCGGGGTCCTCGACGAGGCGACCGGGCGCTGGGGGATTCGTGTCAACCGTGTCGAGCTCAAGTCGATCGACCCGCCGCAGAGCGTGCAGGGCGCCATGGAGCAGCAGATGCGCGCCGAGCGCGACCGCCGCGCGACGATCCTGACCGCCGAGGGTGTCAAGCAGTCGCAGATCCTCACGGCCGAGGGCGAGAAGCAGTCGCAGATCCTGCGCGCCGAGGGTCAGGCGCAGTCGGCGATCCTCCAGGCGGAGGGCGAGGCGCGAGCGATCCTCCAGGTGTTCGACGCGATCCACGAGGGCGACGCCGACCCGAAGCTGCTGGCCTACCAGTACCTGCAGATGCTCCCGCAGATCGCCGACACCCAGTCCTCGAAGATGTGGTTCGTCCCGACCGAGTTCACGGCCGCGCTCGACTCGATCACGAAGGGGTTCGGCGACGGCGCCGGCGGCGTGACGCCGACCGGTGGTGCCGACGGCGACGACGCGGGGGACGAGGGCGGCGGACGACGTCGGCAGCGCTCCGCCCTCGGCACGTCGTTGACCGACCCCGCGGAGGCGCTGGCCGAGGCGCGGCGCCAGGCCCAGGCGGCGACGGCCGACGCGACGAGCGCCGGGACCTACTCGGGTCGGCCCTTCGACCCTGCCTCCGAGTCGGGTCAGCGCCCGGCCGGTGCGCGCCGCTCGGGCGCGGCCGCCGGGTCCACCCCGCCGCGACCCCTGCCCGGCGTCCCCGACCCGACGAACGACGTCCCGCCGCCGCCCGTCCAGGACGACGACAAGAGCTAGCGCACCGGCGTCCAGCCGCAGTTCACGGGGCATGGTGATGGTCCAGCATCAGACCCGGACCGGCCGCCGTCGCGGCAGTAGGATCGCAGTCGCGTCGAACGACGCGACTGCGATCCGTGACGGAGGCCCATGCTCGTCCGACTGCTGCGCGAATACCTGCGCCCCTACGTCGGGGCGATCACGCTCGTCCTGGTCCTCCAGCTCGCGCAGACGCTCGCGACCCTGTACCTGCCCAGCCTGAACGCCGACATCATCGACCAGGGCGTCTCCCAGGGCGACACGGACTACATCCTGCGCACCGGCGGCGTGATGCTCGCCATCAGCCTCGGCCAGGTGATCTGCGCGGTCGTCGCCGTGTACTTCGGCGCCAAGGCCGCGATGTCGTTCGGTCGCGACGTGCGCCGGGGCTTCTTCACCCAGGTGCAGACGTTCTCGGCGCAGGAGGTCAACAAGTTCGGTGCGCCGTCCCTGATCACGCGGTCGACGAACGACGTGCAGCAGGTCCAGATGGTCGTGCTCATGTCGTTCACGATCATGATCATGGCGCCGATCATGCTGGTCGGCGGGATCATCATGGCGCTGCAGGAGGACCCGGCGCTGTCGTTGCTGCTCGTGGTGGTCGTGCCCGTCCTGGTGGTCGTGGTCGGCCTCATCATCTCGCGCATGGTCCCGTACTTCCGGGTCATGCAGAAGCGCATCGACCGGATCAACCAGGTGATGCGCGAGCAGATCACGGGCATCCGCGTGATCCGCGCGTTCGTGCGCGAGCGGCACGAGGAGGAGCGGTTCGAGGTCGCCAACGAGGCGCTGTTCGACACGTCGCTGCGCGCCGGGAAGCTCATGGCGCTGATGTTCCCGACGGTCATGTTCGTCATGAACCTGTCGAGCGTCGCCGTGATGTGGTTCGGCGGCCGGCAGATCGACAGCGGTGACCTGCAGATCGGTGAGCTGACGGCGTTCCTGAGCTACATCATGTACATCCTCATGGCCGTGATGATGTCGACGATGATGTTCGTCATGGTGCCGCGCGCTGCCGTCGCGGCCGAACGGATCCACGAGGTCCTCGACACCGAGTCGAGCGTCGTCGAGGTGGACGACCCGACGCCGCTGCCGGAGCGGCCGACCGGTCGGCTCGAGCTCGTCGGGGCCCAGTTCCGCTACCCGGGCGCCGAGGAACCGGTGCTCGAGGACATCGACCTGGTCGCCGAGCCCGGGCGGACGACCGCGATCATCGGCTCGACCGGCTCCGGCAAGACGACCCTGCTCAACCTGGTCCCGCGCCTCTTCGACGTCACGGCGGGCTCGGTCCGCATCGACGGGATCGACATCCGCGAGCTCTCGGGGGCGGATCTCGGGTCCCTCATCGGTCTCGTGCCGCAGAAGGCGTTCCTCTTCTCGGGGACCGTCGCCGACAACCTCAGGTACGGCAACCCGCAGGCGACCGAGGCGCAGATGTGGGAGGCGCTCGAGGTCGCCCAGGCGCGCTCGTTCGTGGAGAGCCTCGACGCGGGGCTCGAGGCCCCGGTCTCGCAGGGCGGGTCCAACTTCTCCGGCGGCCAGCGTCAGCGGCTCGCGATCGCGCGGGCGGTGATCCGGGACCCGCGCATCTACCTGTTCGACGACTCGTTCTCGGCGCTCGACTACGCCACGGACGCGGCCCTGCGCGCGGCGCTCGTGCCGAAGACGCGTGACTCCGCGGTGATCGTCGTCGCGCAGCGCGTGGCCACGATCCGCAGCGCGGAGGTGATCGTCGTCCTTGAGCACGGCCGCGTCGTCGGGCAGGGCACGCACGACGACCTGCTGGCGACCAACGAGACGTATCAGGAGATCGTCTACTCCCAGCTCTCGGCCGAGGAGGCGACGGCATGAGCGACAAGACCACGACACCGAGCGCCACCGGCGCCGGCGCGCCGGCACGGCCGCCGCGCCCGGGTCACGGCCCGATGGGCGGTGGCATGGGCATGCCCGGCGAGAAGGCGATGAACTTCCGCGCGACGCTCGCCCGGTTCGCCGGGCGGCTGCGCCCCGAGCGGATGCTCATCGGGCTCATCCTCGTGCTGGGCGTCGTCTCGGTCGCCGCCGCGGTCGCGGGGCCGAAGATCCTCGGCGAGGCGACGAACGTCATCTTCGACGGGATCATCGGCAAACAGCTGCCTGCGGGCATCACCCAGGACCAGGCGATCCAGGGTCTGCGGTCCCAGGGGCAGGACGACATCGCGGACATGGTCTCCGGGACGAACGTGGTCCCCGGCGACGGCATCGACTTCACGCTGCTCGGCCAGATCCTGCTGCTCGTCGCCCTGGTCTACCTCGCCTCGTTCCTGTTCGGCTGGCTCCAGGGCCGGCTGACGGCGATCGTCGTGCAGCGCACCGCGCGCACGCTGCGGGCCGACGCCGAGGCGAAGCTGAACCGGCTGCCGCTGTCCTACTTCGACCGCAACCAGAGGGGCGAGATCCTCTCGCGGGTCACCAACGACATCGACAACGTGTCGCAGACCATGCAGCAGACGCTGTCGCAGCTCGTCACCGCGGTGCTCACCGTGATCGGCGTCCTGGCGATGATGTTCTGGATCTCGCCGCTGCTCGCCGTGATCGCGCTGATCACCGTGCCGCTGAGCATCGTCATCACGATGATGATCGCGAAGCGCTCGAAGCCGCAGTTCACCGAGCAGTGGGCGTCGACCGGTCGCCTCAACGGTCACGTCGAGGAGATGTTCACCGGGCACACGCTCGTCAAGGTCTACGGGCACCAGGCCACCGCGCTCGAGGACTTCGACCGGGAGAACGAGGCGCTCTACGGGTCGAGCTTCCGGGCCCAGGCGATCTCCGGCACCATCCAGCCCGCGATGGGCTTCGTCGCGAACCTCAACTACGTGATCGTGGCGGTGGTCGGCGGGCTCAAGGTGGCGAACGGTTCCCTGACCCTCGGCGACGTGCAGGCGTTCATCCAGTACTCGCGGCAGTTCACGCAGCCGATCACGCAGATCGCGTCGATGATGAACCTGCTGCAGTCTGGCGTCGCCTCGGCGGAGCGCGTGTTCGACCTCCTCGACGCGCAGGAGCAGACCCTCGACCCGGCGTCCGGCGCATCGGTGAGCCCCGTGCGCGGGCGGGTCGCGTTCGAGGACGTCTCCTTCTCGTACGACCCCGAGCGGCCGCTCATCGAGCACCTCGACCTCGTGGTCGAGCCCGGCCAGACGGTCGCGATCGTCGGGCCCACCGGAGCGGGGAAGACGACGCTGGTCAACCTCGTGATGCGGTTCTACGAGGTCGGTGGCGGGCGCATCACGCTCGACGGTGTCGACACCCGGGAGATGACCCGGGACGAGCTGCGCCAGGACATCGGCATGGTCCTGCAGGACACGTGGCTGTTCGGCGGGACGATCGAGGAGAACCTGCGGTACGGCGTCCGCGAGGGGGCGACGGTCGACGAGGCGGCGTTCCGCGCCGCGACCGAGGCCACCCACGTCGACTCCTTCGTCCGGACGTTGCCCGACGGGTACGCGACTGAGCTCGACGACGAGGGCGGGAGCGTGAGCGCGGGGAGAAGCAGCTCCTGACGATCGCGCGGGCGTTCCTGGCCGACCCGGCGATCCTGATCCTCGACGAGGCGACCAGCTCCGTCGACACCCGCACCGAGGTGCTCGTCCAGCAGGCGATGAACGCCCTGCGCAGCGGGCGCACGGCGTTCGTCATCGCGCACCGGCTCTCCACGATCCGCGATGCCGACGTCATCCTCGTCATGGAGAGCGGGTCGATCGTCGAGCAGGGCTCTCACGAGAATCTCCTGGAGGCCGGGGGCGCCTACGCGCGGCTCTACCAGAGCCAGTTCGCGGCTCCGGTCAGCGACGGCGAGGGCGGCGAGGTGGAGGTGCCCGCGGACCCGGGGACGTCGTCCGGCGGTTCTGAGCCGGACGTGCCTGCGGACCAGGACCCCACGGAGGCAACTGACACGACGAGCCCGACGGACCGTGCCGGCGGAGCCGGTTCCGGACCTGGTTCCGCCGCCGGTGACGCGCGCGAGTGACGGTCGGCTGAGGTGCCGGTGACCCGGCGATGAGGTTCGCGGCCTACCGGGACGTGTGGCGGATCGTCCCGGCGCGGCGCCTCCTGCTCGTGACGATGGTCGCGCGGCTGCCGCACGCCGCGGTCGCGCTCGTGCTGACCCTGCACGTCGTCGAGACCCTCGGACGCTCGTACGCCCAGGCAGGGTTCGTGGCCGCGACGTTCACCGTCGGGATCGCGGTGGGCGCGCCGTGGCGCGGACGCCGCCTGGACCAGGTGGGCCTGCGTCGGACCCTGGTGCCCTCGATCGCGGTGCAGGCGGTCGTCTGGCCGCTGGCAGCGGTCGTCGACTACGCCTGGCTGTTCCCGGTCGCGCTCGTCGCGGGGGTGTTCGAGCTGCCCGTCTTCACGCTGGTCCGCAAGTCCCTGAGCGTCCTCGTGCCGCGCGCCCAGCAGCGTGGCGCGTTCGCCCTCGAGTCGATCCTGACCGAGCTCGTCTTCATGACGGGGCCGGCGGCGGGGGTGTGGGCCGCGACCCAGGCGGGGACCGGTCAGGTCCTCGTCGTCATCGGTGCCGCGGTGGCGGTGGCGGGTGTCGTCCTGTGGTTCGTGGACCCGCCGACCAGCACGCACCAGGTGTCGGACGGCGTCCCTGACGGTCTGGTCGTGGGCGCGCCCGCGGTGGCTCCGACGGCGGTCGAGAACGAGCTCCGCGGGGAGCGCGGCGAGCCGGGGCCGGGTGCCCCCGAGCGCGCCGCGCCCGGCGCCCTAGCCGCCTCCGGCTCGGGAGCGATCGACGGCGCCGGTGGCCGTGCGGGGCGGCGGACGGCGTGGCTCACCCCGGCCGTGGTCGTCGTCCTCGTGGCGTCGGCAGCCGCGATGTTCGTCCTCGTCGGGACGGACGTCGGGATCCTCGCGTCGTTGCGCGCCAGCGGCGACGTCGGGTCGCTCGGGCTCGTGTACTTCGCGTGGTGCTCCGCGTCGGTGGTCGGCGGCCTGCTGTACGGGACGCTGCACCGCGAGGTGGACCCGCTGTGGCTGCTCCTCGCCCTGGGCGCCCTGACCGTGCCGATGGTCCTCGAGACGTCCGTGCTCGGGCTCGCCGCGCTGGCCGCTCTCGCGGGGTTCGCGTGCGCGCCGATGCTCACCGCGGCGACCGAGGCGCTCGCCGGGCTGGTCCGGGAGGAGCGCCGGGGCGAGGCGATGGGCTTCCAGGGCTCGGCGTACACCCTCGGTGCCGCGGCCGGTGCCCCGGCGACCGGCGCGGCCGTGGACGTGGTCGGTCCCGCGGGCGCGTTCGCCGCGGCCGGTGGGCTCGCCGTGGTGGTGGCGCTGGTGGGTCTCGCGGTCGCGCGCACGACGTCCGGCCGGCGCGGAGAGGCGCGTCAGCGCTGAAGGTCGTGCTCGGTCGCGGTCCGCACCGTGCTCTGTCCGCTCGGTGCTCTGTCCGCTCGGTGCTCTGTCCGCCCGGTCGCTCGGCGCACGGCGGGTCGGGTGAATGCCCTGCTCCGTGGGGAAGTCCTGCCGGTCCGGGCGTACGTTCGAAGGGCAACGTGCCGTCGAGGTCGCCGGGGGTGAGACATGGGTGTCCGTGCGTGGTGGCATCGGTCCGGGCGATCCCGCACCGTGGAGCACCCGGCTGCCCCGACGACGCTCGAGCTCCGCATCCACGGCGTCAGCAACACGCCGCCGGCCGCGATGCTCGGGCTGCCGCGCGAGGAGATCGAGCGGTCCTCGATCGACCGGTTCGGCAACTCCGGTGATGACGGCGCGAGCTTCTGGTCGCCGACAGCAAAGGCCCGCGCGCGCGACACGGTGCCGACCGCCGACTACGGGCCTGACGCCGCGCCGTCCGCCATCCCTGCCGACGTGCACCGGGAGGCCTACTCGTGGGGTGCGCTCGCGCGGCTGTCCGTGCTGCCCGGCGGCAGAGCGATGGGTGTCGCGGCGCTGGCGGCGATCCGTTCCCTGTGGATCCTCGTGGTCCCCCTGGGTCTCGCGAACGCCGCCTACTGGGCGCGGGAGATCACGGGCGGCAGGCTCGACTCGGCGCACGGCGGGCGGGCGCAGGCCTCCGTGGTGCGGCTCTTCGCCTTCGTCCTGACCCTGTTCCTCGTGGCGACGACGCTCACGCTGGCGCTCGACGTCGTCGGCCGCCAGTGCTTCGACCGGGTCTCCGAGACCGCGGTGCGCACCTGCGCGGCGCTGCCGACGTGGATGTCCGCCGCGGCGTTCTGGACGAACGGCCAGCGGACCGCCGTCCTGATGCTGGTGCCGCTGGTCCTCGTCCTGGCGCTGTGGCTGCTCGCGCACACGAACCGCACGCGGTACGAGTCGCGGATGTCGTCCACCAAGGCGACGGCGCGCGACGGGGCACCGGGGGAGAGCGCCGCGACCGCGGACACCACCGATCCGAGCTTCCCGCTCCTGTCGGTCCCGGGCTTCTGGAGCCACGACGTGCTGACCGTCACGACGACGCGGCTGCACGTGACCGGAGGGTTCGCCCTCGTCGGCATGCTGACCGCGTGGTCCGTCGCGGCGCGCCCGGCCGAGGCGTGCGGGAGCCTGCGCACCATCTTCACCTGTGACCTGGCGGGGCTCGACCTGCCGCTGGTCGTCGCGGCGGGCAGTGGCGGGCTGCTGCTGGCCGCCGTGCTGGTCCGAATCTTCATCGACGCCGGCGGCAGCGCCGACGTGCCGCTCAAGGTCCGGCCCGCCAGCGTCGGCGGGACCCGCTACGACGGCGCGCGCTCGCGGGCGTGGGGGCTCGGGCTCCTCGTGGCGTCGTTCGCGCTCGTCGCGGCAGTCGGGTGGCGGGTGCTGATCGTCCCCGACGGTCCCGACCAGCGGCTGGTCGGGCTTGTCGTCGCCCCGACGGCCCTCGTGATGGCGATGGTCGGCCTCGTCGTCGCGGCCGCGCGCTGGCGCACGCACATCGGCGTCGGGTCGTGGATCGTCTTCGCCCTCGGGTACGGGGCGTTCGGCCTGGCGGTCGGGCTCCCGCACGACGTCGGATGGCGGCCCCTGGCCCTGGCGGTCGGGGTCGTCGCGCTGAGCGGTTACGTCGCCCCGACGTTCGCCACGCGCTCCACCCGGCACCTCGGATGGCGCGGCGCCGGGTCCGCGGTGTTCATGGCGCTCGCGGCAGGCCTCGCGCTGCTGCTGTCGAGCGCGGTCGTCGTGGGTGGGGTCGCCGTGCTCAACGCGCCGGAGGCCGAGAAGCGGTACGTGGTGGTCGAGCCTGGCGCCGACGGCGGTGTCGTGGGCACCGATGCAGACGCCGCTGGAGACGGGGACGGCGCGGCGGTCGATCGGGACGTCGCCGGGGACGGCACCGGCGACACCGAGGTCGCGGCTGTGGACGTCGTGCACGACACGCTGCGCTCGACGACCGAGGCGCCCGACCTCGTGCGGGCACCACGCCCGTACAGCGAGTTCGGGGTCGTGTCGGTCGTCGGTCTGGGCCTTGCCCTCGTCGTGGTCCTGGCGGTCGCGCTCGTGATGCTGGTGCACCGCGGCACGGACCTGCCCCGCGCGGGCGCCGGGTGCGCGGGTCGGCCGCCGCCGGAGGTGGGGGACCTCGAGCGCGAGCGGGTGGCCGCGGCCCGGCGACTCGCGGCGGCGGCGCACCGGGCGGAGCCGGTGGTGGGCGCGGTGGCCGTCGTCTTCGTGCTCGCGCTCCTTGCCGTGCCGCTGCTCGACGCGACCTCTGCCGTCCCTGGCGCGACCTCGTCGGAGCCCTACGGCTGGGACGTGCACGCCTTCGCGCCGGCGACCCTCCTGGTGCTCGGGTCGCTGACCGTCGCCCTCGTCGGGAGCGCGGCCGTCTCCGGCGGCGCGACGGCGGCGCGACCCCTCGGGCTCTTCTGGGACCTCGTCGCGTTCCTGCCGCGCTCGGCGCACCCGTTCGGGCCCCCGTGCTACTCGGAGCGGGCCGTGCCGGAGCTTGCGGCCAGGGTCGACGCGTGGCTCGGCGTGCGACCGGACGGCACCCGGGACCCGGACCGCGCCCGGAACCGGGTCGTGCTCTCGGCGCACAGCCTGGGCGGCGTCCTCGCGGTCGCGGCGGTCCTGGGGCGCGAACGCCCACCCCAGGACGCCGAGCGTGTCTCGCTCCTCACCTTCGGCACCCAGCTGCGGGCCCTGTTCGGGCGCTTCTTCCCGGAGCTGCTCGGACCCGACGTGCTCGGGACCACGTCCATCGAGTCGGCGAGGTTCTGGAGCGCCGACCCGTGGCGGTACACGACGGAGCGGGTCCCTCTGCGCCCCCACCCGCGCTCGGTGCTCGGGCGCCTCGCCGACCCTGCGGGCGGCCGCCCGTACCGCTGGATCGGGCTGTGGCGGCGCACCGACTACCTCGGGTTCCCCGTCGCGAGCGACGGCTGCACCGACGTCGACCGTCCCGCCGAGGAGGTGCTCGAGCAGTCCTACCTCTTCGCCGTCCAGACCCACTCCGACTACCCGGCCACCCGGGCCTACCGGGCCGCGCTGCACGACGTGCTCGACGCGCGCGCCGGATCGGCGAGAAGCTAGCGCGGCGGGGGACGGCGGCGGGAGACAATCGAACCGTGCAGACCCCCGACGAACCCGCCCCCACCGACCTGCCCGGCGTCGTCCGGATCACCGACCCCACCGACCCGCGGATCGCCGAGTACGCGAACCTCACCGACGTGCGCCTGCGCTCCAAGCACGAGCCCGCCAAGGGCCTCTACATCGCGGAGAGCGCGACCGTGATCGGCCGAGCGGTCGCGTCCGGTCACCGCCCGCGATCGTTCCTCATGTCCGACAAGTGGCTCCCCGCCCTCGCGCCGCTCATCGAGAACCTCCCCGCCTCGGACGACGGAGCCCCCGTCCCCGTGCACCTCGCCTCACCCGAGGTGATGGAGCAGATCACCGGGTTCAACGTGCACCGCGGCGCGCTCGCATCGATGCACCGGCCCCCGCTGCCGTCGGTGCGCGACCTGCTCGCGGGCGCCCGCGGGGGAGCCGGGGCCCGGCGCGTCGCCGTGCTCGAGGACATCGTCGACCACACCAACGTCGGCGCGATCTTCCGCTCCGCCGCCGCCCTCGGCGTCGACGCCGTCCTCGTCTCACCGCGCTGCGCCGACCCGCTCTACCGACGCTCGGTGCGGGTCTCGATGGGTACCGTCTTCCAGGTCCCGTGGACCCGCCTCGACGCCTGGCCACGAGGCCTCGACGACCTGCGCGCCGAAGGGTTCACCGTGGCGGCGCTGGCGCTCGCGGACGACGCGGTGTCGCTCGACGACCTGGAGGCCGACGCGCCCGAGCGGCTCGCGCTGGTGCTCGGTACGGAGGGCGACGGGCTCTCGACGACGGCCGTCGCGGCGTCCGACATCGTGGTGAAGATCCCGATGGCCGGGGTGGTGGACTCGCTGAACGTGGCTGCGGCGAGCGCGGTGGCGTTCTGGGCGACACGGGTCTGAACGGCACGCCATGTCGGGCGCAGGGGGCAGGGCGCGCTCGGCTACCCGAGCGCCGACTCCAAGGTCACGCGCAGCCACGCGCGATAGGCATCGACCGTCCAGGCCTCGTCGATGACGAGCGAGCGGTAGGTGCTCGGATGACCGATCGTCCAGAGAGTCGCCGCGGCCTGCTCGTCGGTCGTGCCCGAGGTCAGACCGCCGAGCTCGCGGAGGAGGCTGCTGCACGCTGGTAGTTGTGCAGGCGCTGGCGCGCGCGTGCGCGCTCCAGCTCCGCGGCACCCTCGTCCAGTGACGCGGCCTGCCGGATGATCCAGTGGATCGGTGCCGTGCGTTCGTTCACCTCGACGAACCAGTCCGCGAGCATGTGGACCAGATCCACGGGATCACTGATCTCGCTCGTTCGCTCAGCCATGAACACGGGCACCGGTGTGGGCGACCGGGGGCCCGACGCGGCCGCGTCCAGCACCGCTGAGAGCACGGCGACCTTGTTGCCGACCGAGTTGTAGATCGTCTGGACCGCGACTCCCGCACGCTGGGCGATCGCCCCGATCGAGCTGCCCGTGTAGCCCTGCTCGGCGAAGAGCTGCGCCGCAGCATCAACAACCTGCGAGCGGGTCGTAGCGGCGAGCGTGTGCCGGAGCGAGGGTGCGCTCTGTGATTCCTCGAGCATTTCGTTAGAGTACCATTCTAGTAAGTAGAAGCGTATGCTAACGGTTCGGACGTGGAGGTCCACCATGACGACGAACAGCACACGTGTCTCGACCGTGATCGTGGGAGCGGGGCAGTCCGGTCTGGCGACCGGCTACTGGTTGAAGCAGCGCGGTGAGACGTTCGTGATCCTGGACAGGGACCGACAGGTCGGCGATGTCTGGCGCAGACGCTGGGACTCGCTGCGGCTGTTCACGCCCGCCCGGTACTCGGCGCTTCCCGGCATGGCCAGCGCGCTGCCCCCGGTGCTTACGCCGGCAAGGACGTCGTCGCCGACTACCTGGCGGACTACGCGGCACGCTTCGACCTGCCGGTGCGATCGGGAGTCAGTGTCGATTCGCTGGGCTCGGTCGACGGCTGCTTCTCCGTCGGCACCAGCGCGGGAACCCTGACCGCCGAGAGTGTCGTGATCGCGACGGGCGCAAACACGACGCCGTCGAGGCCCGACTTCGCTGCGGAGCTGGATGCGGAGATCCACCAGCTGCACGCCGGCGAGTACCGCAGTCCGAGTTCGGTGGCCCCCGGACCGGTTCTGGTCGTCGGGGCCGGCGCGTCCGGCGTAGAGATCGCCCTGGAGCTGGCTGCGAGTCACCCCACGTATCTCGCTGGTCGTCCGACACCGCACATCCCTGCCGCGGTCTTCACGCTGGCCGGCGGTGCGTACTGGGCATTCGTCAACGGCGTGCTCACCACGAGCACTCCGATCGGGCGCAGGGCGTCGTCGACGTTCCACGCAAGGGGTGGCCCGCTGATCGGGACCTCGATGAAGGAGGTGGTGGGTGCCGGGGTGATCCCGCTCCCGCGCCTGACCGGAGTCCAGGGAGGGTTGCCGGTCGCCGATGGTGCGGTGGTCCCACCGCCGAAGACGGTGATCTGGGCGACCGGATATCGACCGGACCTGGGCTGGATCGACGGTCTGGAGCGGGACCGGTACGGGCTCCCGGTGACCGACCGGGGCGTCGTGGAGAGCGCTCCGGGTCTGTACTTCGTGGGGATGCCTTTCCAGTACGGGCTGACCTCGGGACTGATCGGCGGGGTCGGTCGGGATGCCGACTACGTCGCTGGGCGGATCGCCGAGCAGCGTCGGCGCGCCCTGGCGATCGGGGAGTAGTGGCGACGTCACGGAGGACGTGACGTGGCACCATGGCCTGACCCGACGATGGAGAACGTTTTCGATGACGAGCCTGTTCGCGCCGCCCACGCCCGGTCGCACCCCTGATCCGTCTCTCGCGCACCGGCGAGCGAACGCCACGCTGACGCTCCAGCAACCCGACGGAACGCCCCTGGCCGACACCGACGTCACCGTCGAACAGACGCGCCACACGTTCCTGTTCGCGAACATCGCCGAGGACTTCCTGGCGACGGCCCAGACCTCGACCGCCGGCGACGTCCCGCAGAACCGGGTCGAACTCCTCGACGGGGAATCACCCCAGGACTGGGCCGATCGTGTCGAAGCTCTCTGGCACGACGTCTACAACGCAGGGACGCTCCAGTTCTACTGGGGCAGCTTCGAGCCGGAACGTGGCGCCCCGCGCACCGAGCCGATGCGTCGCCTCGCGCAGCGCTACCGGGACCGCGGCACCGTGCTCAAGGGCCACCCGCTCGTCTGGCACACCGTCTGCGCCCCGTGGCTCCTCGACGAGCCCGTCGACGAGATCGAGCGTCTGCAGCGCGAGCGCATCCGCCGCGACGTGGCCGAGTTCGCCGGCCTCGTCGACATGTGGGACGTGATCAACGAGGTCGTGATCATGCCGGTGTTCGACAAGGAGGACAACGGCATCACGCGCCTCGCCCGTGAGCGAGGGCGCATCGAGATGATCCGGATGGGCTTCGAGGAGTCGCGCGCGACCAACCCGACAGCGACGCTCCTGCTCAACGACTTCGACATGTCCACCGCGTACGAGTGCCTCATCGAGGGCGTGCTCGAGGCGGGCATCACCATCGACCGGCTCGGCCTCCAGTCGCACATGCACCAGGGCTACTGGGGCGAGGAGAAGACGTTGGACGTCCTCGACCGCTTCTCGCGCTACGGGATCCCGATCCACTTCACCGAGACCACCCTGCTCTCCGGCGACCCGATGCCGGCGCACATCAAGGATCTCAACGACTACGCGCCCGCCACCTGGCCATCGACCGAGGAGGGCGAGCAGCGTCAGGCCGACGAGCTCGTGCGACACCACCGCACCCTGCTGTCGCACCCGAGCGTCGAGGCCGCGACGTACTGGGGGTTGACGGACGCCGGGATGTGGCTCGGGGCGCCCGGTGGCCTCGTGCGCGCCGACGGCACCCCGAAACCCGCGTACGACGCCTTCCGCGACCTGGTCAAGGGGAGTGGTGGCACGGCCCGACGACGTACCGGACCGATGGCGATGGCCGCGTGCGGTTCTCGGGGTTCCTGGGCGACTACCGGCTTCAGGCCCGTGGCGCGGAGGCGCAGGTGTCGCTGGACGTCGCCGGGACCACCGTGATCGACGTCGTGCTGCGGCCGTCGGTGGCGACGGCGGACACTGACGCCTGAGGGGCTCCGGATCACCACGACTGCGCGATCAGGTCCCGCCGAGGAGCTCGTCGCGCAGGACCTCGTTGACGAGGTCGCGGCCATCGAGCAGCCGGGTCGCGTTCTCGGCGAACATCCGCACGATGCTGAGGGTCTGGTCGTCGCGCCGTGCCGCCGTGTGCGGTGAGATCAGGACGTTGTCCAGGGACCAGAGCGGGTGGTCGCGCGGGAGCGGCTCCGGGTCCACGACGTCGAGGCCCGCGAACCCGACGGTGCCGTCCTCCAGCGCCGCGACGAGAGCCGCGGTGTCCACCGAGCTCCCACGCCCGACATTGACGACGAGGGTGCCCGGGAGCATCCGGGACAGGACGTCCCGGGAGAGGACGTGACGCGTGCCGTCGGCCTCGGGCAGTGCAAGGACGATCGCGTCGACGTCCGGGACCACGTCGGCGAACGACTCGAGCGGTACGACCGGCTCGACCCCGTCGACGTGACGGGGTGTCCGGTTCACGCCGACGACACGGGCGCCCAGGCCCTGGACAGCCCGAGCGCATTCACGCCCGATGTGTCCGAGGCCGACGACTGCGACCGTCGCCTGGGCGAGGTGCGTCATGGTCCACGGTGGCGCCCACTCGCGCCGGCGCTGCTGGGCCTGCAGTCGTGGCAGGTCCTTGGCGCCGGCCAGCAAGCACAGCAGGGCGAACTCGGCGAGCGGCTGCCCGTGCGGGCCCGCCGACGTCGTGAAGCGGACCCGATCGATCTGCGCCGGGGTGAGGCCGGCGCGCCGGACCTCGGCCGCTGTGCCGGAGGCCATGCCGTGCACCCAGCGCAGCCGGGGGTTGTCGCTCACGACCTCGGCTATCTTCTCCGGTCCCTCAGGCGGCAGACCGAAGAGCGCGTCGGCCGTCGAGTGCTGGTCGTGGATCTCGATCCGTGGTTCGAGCGTCACGAGCTGCGCCGCCAGGTCGGCGTCGAGCGGAGCCGCGAGCGCGACCCTCAGCGGCGTGCGGGTCACGCCTTCACCGAGCCGCCCAGCGCACCCGCCGCGATGTATCGCTGAGCGAACACGAGCAGCACGATCGCGGGGATCGATGCCATCACTGCGGTCGCCATCACGGGCGACCAGCTCTGCACCTCGCCACCGAGATAGTCGTAGATGCCGAGCGTCACCGTCTTGACGTCGGGCGACGTGGTCAGGGTGAGGGCGAAGATGAAGTCGCTCCATGCGAAGAGGAACGCGAACAGCCCTGCCGTGATGATCGCGTTCAGGCTCACCGGCACGACGACGGACACGAACGCGCGGACGTGACCCGCGCCGTCCACCCTCGCGGCCTCGACGATCGACATCGGCAGTGCGCGCATGAACGCTCCGATGATCAGGATCGCGAACGGGATGCCATGGGTCGCGTCCGCGAGGATCAGGCCCGGGACCGAGTTGAGCATGCCGAGATCGTTGTAGACGACGTAGAGCGCGTTGGCGATCACGATGCCGGGGATCATCTGGGCGATCAGCAGGGCGAACGAGAACCAGGCGATGCCCCGCAGCCGGAACTTCGCGATCGCGTATGCCGCGGGCGTCGCGATCAGGAGTGTGACAGCGACCGCGCCGAGGGCGACGACGATGCTGGTCAAGAGGTTGCCGCTCTGCTGGGTGATGGCCTTCTCGTAGCCTGCGAGGCTCGGGTTCAGCGGCAGGAACGAGCTGCTCGCCGCCATCCCCGCGTCCTGGAACGAGGCGTTCACCATCCAGTACACGGGGAAGAGCATGACTGCGAGGAAGACGATGCCGAGGGTGGTTGATGCGAGGGCGCGCGTGCGCTTGCGGGAGCTCATGTTTGACCTCACTCGTCGACCGGGGCGCGATTGACCCGGAGGTAGACGACTGCGAACACCAGGGAGACGACGATGAGGATGTTGCTCACCGCGGCGCCTGTGCCGAAGTCGAACTGGACGAAGGAACGGTGGTACGAGTCGGTGGCGAGCGTCTGAGTCGAGTTCGCTGGTCCGCCCCCGTGAGCCCGAGGATCACGTCGAGCACCTTGAGGGTGTAGACGACTCCGAGGACGAGGACGACGCTCACGACCGCCCGCAGGTTCGGCCAGGTGATCGACCAGAACGCGCGCCACCCGGTGGCGCCGTCGAGAGCGCCGGCCTCGTACAGCTCTTCCGGGATGTCCTGCAGCCCGCCGTACAGCAGCGAGACGTTGAACGGGATGCCGAGCCAGACGTTGACGCCCACGACCGCGACGAGCGCGAGGTCGGGGCTCGTCAGCCACGGTACCGGGTCGGCGACGATCCCGAGCCCCATCAGTGTCTGGTTCAGCACTCCGCTGTCCTGGTCGAGGATCCACTTCCACACCGCCGTCGACGCGATGAGCGGAAGCAGCCACGGCAGGAGAAGCATCGACCGCAGCACGCCGTTGAGCGGGAACTTCCGGTTGAAGTACAGCGCGAGCAGCATGCCGAGGGTGAACTGGCCGATGATCGACCCGATCGTGAACAGCGCGGTGTTCGTGAGCGTCGTCGTGAACAGGCTCCCGGT
The DNA here is from genome assembly GCF_030296575.1 of Paraoerskovia sediminicola. GTDB lineage: Bacteria > Actinomycetota > Actinomycetes > Actinomycetales > Cellulomonadaceae > Paraoerskovia > Paraoerskovia sediminicola. The sequence goes on along the minus strand of NZ_AP027729.1, from coordinate 3,159,599 downwards.
GACGACGTCGACATAGTTCTGCAGGCCGACCCAGGGGGCCTCGCCGGTGACGAAGGAGCGGGTCGTGTACTCCTGGAACCCCATCGTCACCGACTTCAGGACCGGATACCCGAAGAACAGGGCGACATAGACGATCGCGGGGATCACGAACGCCCAACGGACGAGCAGTTCCCGGCGGGCGGCTGTCGATCGACCGCGCGGCGGCGCGGGGTCACTGATCGGCGCCTCCGTGGACTGGAGCGTGGTGGTCACGGTGATCATCCCTCCTCGAACATGGTCGTGGTGGCTGGTCCTGCTACTGGTCCTGGGCCTGCGCCAGGGCCTCGGACGGGCTTGCCTCGCCGGTCAGCGCGAGCTGCTCGGCGGTGTAGATGCGCGTCGCGGCGTCGGGCCACTGCGTCCCGAGCAGCGCGGTCCGGGCACGTGCGGTCTGGACCGTGTCGACGAACGCTGCGATGAGCGGTTCGTCGGCTGCGGCCTGGTCCGCGACCTCTGTCCGGGACGGCACCGCTCCGCGACCGGTGGCCATGGTCAGCTGGTGGTCGTCGCCGACGATGCAGTCGACGAACTCGCCGGCCGCGGCCATGCGGTCGGCGTCGCCGGTGTTCGGGACCGTGAAGGCCTCGCCACCCAGAGGCGCGACCGGGTCCTGCTCGGCGGTGCGCGTCGGGATCGTGACCACGTCGAAGCTCAGGCCCTCGGCGGCGTCGAGCGAGGGGAGGTTCCACGGGCCGTTGACCATCATCGCGGCCTTGCCGGCGATGAACTGGTCGTTGACGTCGTTCTGTGACCAGGTGACGACGCTCTGCGAGGCCGAGCCGTCGTCGACGAGCCGGGTGACCAGGTCGAGGGCCTCGACGGTCTCCGGTGCGGTGAGGTCGTCCTCGTGGCCGCCGTTGGACCACATGAAGGGCAGGAACTGCCATGTGCCCTCGAACGTGTTCGTCCCGCTGAACGCGACGCCGTAGGTGTCGCCGTCCGTGAGCGACGCCGCTGCGGACTCGAGCTCGTCCCACGTCGTGGGCGGGGTGACGCCGGCCGCGTCGAGCAGGTCCTGGTTGTAGAAGAGCGCGAGCGAGTTGACGACCGGGACGACCCCGTACAGGTCGTCCTCGTACGTGCCGGCCTGGACGACGCCGTCGGCGTACCCGTCGGTCGAGATCCCGTAGTCGGTGAGGGGGAGAGTGCCCCAGCCTCGGCGATCTGCTGTACATCGGGATTGTCGAGCATCAGGACGTCGGGCAGCGTCTGGGACGACGCCTGCTGCAGCACCGAGGCGATCAGGCCGCTGCCCGCGACGTGGTTGGGCGTGACGCTCACGCCGACCTCTTCGGCGCACTGCTCGTAGATGGGGTCGTAGACCGCCGCGCTCGTCTCGGACAGCGTGTCGGTGAGCGTCAGCTCGAGCGAGCCGTCGGCGGACCCTGCGCCCGAGGAGTCGCCGTTCGAGCAAGCGGTCAGGGCGAGCACGCACGCTCCGGTGAGGGCCGTGGTCAGTATCAGTAGTCGCTGCATGTCGAAAGCTCCCTTGCTTCGTCCCGGGGCATCTTCGCTGCGCCGCGGGCTGTGTGGTGAGGACCGTAGACACGTCGGGCACGGCTGGTCAAGCGCTTGACCAGAATTAGGTACTCGCGGTTTACTACTGCGGCGGAAGATGCTAGACATCAGGGGCCGGAATGGTCCTGGCACTCGAGGAGGAGTCATGGCAACGATGCGCGACGTCGCGCAGAGGGCAGGTGTGTCGATCTCGACGGTCTCCTTCGTCGTGAACGACACGAAGCCCGTCGCACCCGCGACCAGAGCGCGGATCGAGGCCGCGATGATTGAGCTCGGCTACCGTCGCAACGCGTTCGCACGTGCGCTCGCCAGCAGTCGGAGCAGCATCGTCGCGATCGCCTTCCCCGCGCTCGAGCACCGTCTCGGCGCGACCGCGATGAGCATCGTGACCAGCGCGTCCGTCGCCGCGGCCGAGCGAGGCTTCAACCTCGTCATGTGGCCCGTGAGCAACGACGCGAGTCAGCTGGAGGACTACATCGGCAGCGGCCTCGTCGACGGGCTGCTCCTGATGGAGGTCCAGCAGAAGGACCCGCGCGTCGCACTCGTCGAAGAACGGGGACTGCCGTACCTGCTGATCGGCAGGACCGAGGACTCGTCGCAGCAGGACTACGTCGACATGGACTTCGAACGGACCGTCACCGACGCGATGGACCACCTGACCGGGCTCGGGCACCGTGAGATCGCGCTCGTCGTCGGCAGCCTCGGCGACAACACCCTGCCCGGATACGGCCCGATCGTGCGGACCGAGGCGGCCTACCGGCGACGTGTCGCGTCGCTCGGCCTGCGCGACCACGTGGTCGCCTGCGAGCAGACCCCGGTCGCCGGACGGGACGCCGCTCGGCGGATCCTGGACGAGGTTCCGTCGACCACAGCGGTGATCGTCCTCAACGACGACGCGGCGAGCGGGGTGGTGCGCGGCATGGAGCGCGCGGGCCGCGCCGTGCCCGACGACGTCTCCGTCTTCTCGGTCGCCACGTCACCCGACGTCGTCGCGCTCGCCGACCCCACGCTCAGTGCCCTGATGGCGCCCGGCCGCGAGATGGGTCGCCGCGCCGTCGACGGCCTGCTCGATCGGCTCGAAAATCCTACGGTCCCCCGCACCCAGGTGCTCGTGCCATGCGAGCTGGCGCTCGCGGGGTCGACCGGACCCGCCCCTGCACCGAACCGCTGATCCCGACCGAAGGAAACGACTGATGAAGTTCACCGACGGCTTCTGGCACCTGCGCTCCGGCGTCACCGGCCACTATGCGCGCGAGGTCGACCGTGTCGACGTCTCGGCCGACGCGCTGCGCATCCTCGCCCGCACGAAGGTCTCGACCAGCCGCGGAGACCTGCTCAACCAGCCGACGCTGACCACGACGATCACCTCACCTGCCCCCGGCGTCGCCCGGGTGCGGGTGGTCCACCACGCCGGGCAGCGTGACGTCGAGCGCTTCGAGATCTCCGAGCAGCCCTCCGAGGTCAAGACCGACCGCCGAGGGACCACCACGAGCCTGCGCACAGGTGACCTCGTGGTCTCGATCGACGACGACGCGCCGTGGGACCTTCGCTTCGACGTCGCGTCGGACGGCGGACCTCCCCGCCGGCTCACCGGCGCCGGTCACAAGTCCGTCGCCTGGTTCGACGTCGCACCCGAGGCGCTCGTGGAGCCGACGCCCTTCGACGTGCGCCGAGAGCAGCGGTCCGGGTACGTCATGACGCAGCTCGACCTAGGCGTCGGCGAGCTCGTGTACGGGCTGGGGGAACGCTTCGGCCCCCTGGTCAAGAACGGTCAGTCCGTCGATCTCTGGAACGCCGACGGCGGCACGTCGAGCGAGCAGGCGTACAAGAACGTGCCGTTCTACCAGACCAACCGGGGCTACGGAGTCTTCATCAACGACCCGGGCCACGTGTCGGTCGAGGTCGGCTCGGAGGCCGTCGAGCGGGTGCAGTTCTCGGTGCCCGGCGAGGTTCTCGAGTACTTCGTCATCCAGGGAGAGACACCGGCCGAGGTCCTGCGCCGGTACACCGGACTCACCGGTCGTGCCCCCGAGGTGCCGGCGTGGAGCTACGGGCCGTGGCTCAGCACCAGCTTCCTGACCGACTACGACGAAGCGACCGTCAACGGGTTCATCGACGGGATGCGCGACCGCGGGCTGCCGCTCTCCGTCTTCCACTTCGACTGCTACTGGATGCGTGGCCTCAACTGGTGCGACTTCGTCTGGGACCCGGCGGTGTTCCCCGACCCGGAGGCCATGCTCGCGAGGTTCCACGAGCGCGGACTGCGGGTGTGCGTGTGGATCAACTCGTACATCGCCCAGGAGTCGCCGCTGTTCGCCGAGGGGATGGAGAGCGGCTATCTCGTGCGCCGCGCCGACGGCTCGACGTGGCAGTGGGACCGCTGGCAGGCAGGCATGGGGCTCGTGGACTTCACCAACCCGGACGCCCGCGAGTGGTTCAAGAGCAAGTTGCGCGTCCTGCTGCGCCAGGGCGTCGACGCCTTCAAGACCGACTTCGGCGAGCGGATCCCGACCGACGTCGTCTGGCACGACGGCTCGGACCCGGTGCGGATGCACAACTACTACACGCACCTGTACAACCGCACGGTCCACGAGGTGCTGGTGGAGGAGCGGGGCGAGAAGGAGGCGCTGCTCTTCGCGCGCTCCGCCACCGCCGGCGGCCAGCAGCTGCCCGTCCACTGGGGCGGCGACTCCACGTCGAGCTATGCGTCGATGGCCGAGACGCTGCGGGGCGGCCTGTCGCTCGCCCTCAGCGGGTTCGCCTACTGGAGCCACGACATCGGAGGGTTCGAGGGCACCCCTGACGCGGGCGTCTACAAGCGGTGGACGGCCTTCGGGTTCCTCTCGAGCCACAGCCGCTACCACGGCAGCGAGTCCTACCGGGTGCCATGGATGTTCGACGAGGACGAGACCGACCCGCAGAGCGCCGTCGCCGTCACCCGTCGGTTCTCCGTGCTGAAGAACCGGCTCGCGCCGTACCTCGTGGCCGCCGGACGCGAGGCTGCGGCGACCGGTATGCCGCTCATGCGGCCGATGATGCTGGAGTTCACCGACGACCTGACCGCGCAGCAGCTCGACCGCCAGTACATGCTCGGCCCCGACCTCCTCGTCGCGCCGGTCTTCGACGCCGAGGGGATCGTCGACGTCTACCTGCCTGCGGGCGAATGGGTGAGCCTGCTCAGCGGCACGCGCGTCACCGGTGGGCGCTGGGTCCGTGAGACCCACGGCTTCGACTCGCTTCCCCTGTACGTGCGGCCCGGCGCTGCGATCCCGCTCCAGGATTCCGGGGACCGCCCCGACGGCGACCACCTCGACGGGTTGAGCGTCCTCGTGAACGCTGTCGCCGAGACCGACTGGGTCCGTCAGGTCTCTGTCGTGGCCGACGACGGCAGCGAGCACACGTTCGTCGTGCGCCGGGAAGGCGGCGCGACGATCGTCGAGTCCGGCCTGGCCAACGGGTGGTCGGCGCAAGCGGTGGGTCGGGCCGCGGTACCCGCCGAGGACGGGATCGTGCGCCTCGAGGACTGAGGACGAACGCAGGCAGGCCGCACGCACGTGGTGTGGTCGGCTAGTTGTGATGTCCAGGGATGTTGTCCTGGTGTTTGACGGAGAGTCGTCCTGACAGGCGAAGGCCTCCGGTTGTGAAGTGGAGCTGTCTAGTTCACCGCTTCACCAACCGGAGGCCTTCGTGTCCCACGCTAACGCTGCTTTGACCCCACGAGCCCGTGCTCGACTCGCGGTTCTCGTCATCGATCGCGGTTGGACTCACGCCGCCGCCGCCAAGATGTTCATGGTCAGCCCGCGGACCGCGAAGAAGTGGGCGGACCGCTACCGCGCCGAGGGACCGGCCGGGATGGTCGACCGCACCTCACGACCCCACATCAGCCCCACGAGAACGCCGCCGCAGGTCGTGAAGAAGATCATGGCTCTGCGTTGGCGTAGGCGACTGGGCCCGGTCCAGATCGGCGGCCGGCTCGCGATCCCGGCTTCCACTGTCCACGCGGTGCTCGTGCGCTGCCAGATCAACCGGCTCTCGCGCATCGACCGGGTCACCGGTGAACCATTGCGTCGCTACGAGCACGACCATCCCGGGTCGCTGATCCACGTCGACGTCACCAAGTTCGCCAACATCCCCGATGGTGGCGGGCACAAGTTCCTCAGTCGCCAGCAGAGCAGGGCCAACGCCATTGCCACAGCCCACCGCACGGGCGAACGCGGCAAGGGCCACCGGCCACGTATCGGGATCGCCTACCTGCACACGGTCATCGACGACCACTCCCGGGTCGCCTACGCCGAGATCCACTCCGACGAGAAGTCCCAGACCGCGACCGGCGTGCTTCGTCGCTCCGTTGCATGGTTCGCCGAGCGCGGCGTCAGCGTGGAACGGGTGCTGTCCGACAACGGCAGCTGCTACCGCTCGCACACCTGGCGAGAGACTTGCGCCGAACTCGAGATCACCCACAAGCGGACCCGGCCCTACCGTCCACAGACCAACGGCAAGATCGAACGCTTTCACCGCACACTGGGCGACGGATGGGCCTACACACGCTTCTACGCCTCGACCCAGGAACGCAACGACGCTCTACCCGCTTGGCTGCACTTCTACAATCACCACCGAGCCCACTCCGCCATCGGAGGCAAACCACCGGTCACTCGACTGACCAACCTCCCTGGACATCACAGCTAGTCCTTCCGGGGCGCGACGCCCCGGACGTTCGCGACGTCGAACCTCGCGCGCGACCCCTCGAGCTTGGCTGCCGCCGCTGCTGCGACGTCGATACCGAGCACGTCGGCGAGCCGGAGGAGGTAGATCAGCACGTCGCTGATCTCCTCGCCGGCTCGCCGCCGCCGCGCCACGTCCTCGAACTGGGAGACCGCCTCGTCGGCGGGTACCCACTGGAACAGCTCGGCCAGCTCTCCGACCTCGCCGACGAGCGCGAGGATGAGTGACTTGGGGTCGTGAAACTGCTCCCAGTCGCGCTCGCGGGAGAACTCGCGGATCTGTCGGGTCAGGCTCGCCAGGGTCTCATCAGCCGTGCTCATGCTCGTTCCCTCCGATCTGTCGTCGTGCTGGCACCCGACTTCGCGCCGTGAAGTACGGGCGCAGATGCTCCCGCAGCGCCGGGTCGCACACGTACACGTACGTGCCCCGCATACCTCGGGACATCAGGACGGCGTAGACGTTCCGCACCATCGCGAGCACGTCGTCGTCGGTCACGGTGATGCCACGCATCGTCAGGTTGCTCTTGCCGCGCCTGTCGAAGTAGTGCGCCCGGTCGATGGCGACGGATCGCGTCGTGGCGTCGTAGTAGAGCTCCGGCCCGATGATCACCCCGACGTAGTTGAGGTCGTACCCCTGCACCGTGTGGATCGAGCCGACCTCGTCCAGGGAACCTGCCGAGTTGATCCAGTCGATGTCGCTCCGGTTCCAGCACAGCCGCATCCCGTCGAGCTCGATGTCGTAGGCGCCGGGGGAGTGGTCCTTCCTCGTTCTCCATTCCCAGGCGTACCCGGCCACCAGTCGCGACAGTCCGTGCTCCTCGTCGCGGCGGACGATCTCGTCCCGCATCGCCGACGCGCTCTCGAAGAATCGCAGGTCGTAGGTCGCGAAGGTCCTGGCGTCGGACGGCGGCTCGTCGCTCAGCACGTCCCGCACGTACCCGAGGTAGTCGCCCTCGGCGAGGACCCGCATCTGCGAGCTCAGCGGGTAGTGCCGCTTCGTCTCGACCGCTCGGGCGCGTAGCGCACCGAGCACCTGGCTCGGTATGTCGATCGGCCGAACGCTCTGGCCTTCGTCGACGAGGAACACCTGGTGGCGACTCTTGCGGACGATCCAGTCGATCTGTGTGAGCTGCTCCCAGTCCTCGCCGTCCCGGGCGAGTGCCTGGTTGATCGTTCGGAACCTGTTGAGCATGGCGCCGTTGGCCTGGGGTCCGTACTGCGCGAGCCGATGTGTCTCGTCGACGACGAGTAGGTCGAACGCTTCCGTGGCATTGGCGATGTCCGAGGGGAGAGCACCATCTTTCGGCTCAGCCCCGGAGTCTTGGCGAAGACCTTCTGCACCGAGGCTCGCAGCGACTGCTGGGGAACGACCAGGCCCAAGCGGCGCCCTTGGAGCAATTCGGCGTTGCCGGCGACGAAGAAGTCGCTGAACAGCAGCTCGGCGTCCGGGTTGTCGTGGTCGTTGCGCTCGCGGATGTCCGTGAGCAGCTTGAGGAGGTAGATCGCGACGATGGTCTTTCCCGTGCCGGGCCCGCCCTCGATGACCGCGGTGCTGGTCTGCCCGGCCTCAAGATCCTCCAGCAGACCCTCGACGATGTCCTCGATCGCGATCGCTTGGTCGTCGTTCAGGGCCTTGAAGGGTGACAGCTTGAACAGGTCGCTGTTCTCGATCTGGGCGATCCGCTTGTCGAAGAGCCCTTCTTCGCGGAGCTGCTCGAAGATCTCCTCGAACGTCTTCTGGTAGCGGGCCCGGTCGAAGTAGTTGGCGTCGACCACTCCGGCGTTGCGGTTGAGGACCTGGAGCCCGCCGTCGCCCGAGAAGAGTCGGATCAGGTAGGACTCGAGGTCCAGGCACGCTGACTTGTTGAACTCGTCGTTCACCATGATTCGTACCGCGCGCAGACCAGACTTCGTGCCGGAGTCGAGGTGCTGGTGCATGCGCCCGAGTGCGTTCATGGACTCGCCGACGTAGACCTGGCGTTCGTTGTTCAGCGTGTAGACGACCGGCCAGCTGCGGTGCTTGTCCTCGGGGTCGTGCCATCCGTCGATCGATGCGCGGTCGAAGGCGAAGTGTTCGATGCGGGTGCCGAAGCCCTGTGGCCCGGCGGCATCGCTCGTGGAGGTGTCCTCGGCCATGTCCGCAGCGTAGGGCGTGGTCGCCCGGTGTTGCTCGCGCTGGTGTCAGGCCCAGAGCAACGCGACAACGACGACAGCCGTCTGGTCTGCGCCCGCCGCCGTAACGAGTGACTGGCCAACTGTGTTCGGCCTCATGCCGCCGCCTCGCGCGTCCTGACGCTGTCCGTCCACCGGGGAGACGTACCGTCACTGATGTGACAAGCCCCGCGCCGTCCGGCTCCCTCCAGCGACGCATCGGACTCGGCGACGCCGTCCTCATCGGCGTCGGCTCGATGCTCGGTGCGGGGGTCTTCGCCGTCTTCGCGCCTGCCGCGCGGGCTGCCGGAGCCGGGCTGATCATCGCGATCGTCCTCGCCGGGATCGTCGCGTACGCCAACGCCACGTCCACGGCCCAGCTCGCAGCGCAGCACCCCACCTCGGGTGGCGCCTACTTCTACGGCCGTGCCCACCTCGGGCCGCGGTGGGGGTTCCTCGCGGGGTGGGCGTTCCTGTTCGGCAAGACGGCGTCGTGCGCAGCGATGGCGCTGACGTTCGCGGCCTACGTCGCCCCCGGCGCTCTGCGGCCGGTCGCAGCGCTGGCCGTCGTCGTCCTCGTCGCCGTGAACCTGCGCGGGATCACGCGCACCGCCCAGGTGACGCGCGTGCTCGTGGCGATCACGGCCGCCGTCCTCCTCCTCGTGGTCGTCCTTGCCGCCGGCGGGCCGCCGCCGACGGCGCCGCGGTCGCCGAGCTGTGGGGCGACGTCTTCGCCGAGGGGATCTTCGGCATCCTCCAGGCCGCCGGCCTGATGTTCTTCGCCTTCGCCGGGTACGCGCGCATCGCGACGCTCGGCGAGGAGGTCCGCGACCCGCGCTCCACCATCCCGCGCGCCGTCGTCCTGTCCCTCGGCATCGTCCTGGCCGTCTACCTGGTCCTGGCCGTCATCGCGCTGCGCACCCTCGGTGTGGACGGGCTGGCCGAGTCCACCGCGCCGTTGTCGGACGTCGTCCGTGCAGCCGGTCATGGCGGCTGGGTCGCGGTCGTGGCCCTCGGGGCGTCCGCGGCGTGCCTGGGTGCGCTGCTCGGCCTCATCGCCGGTGTCGGACGCACGGCACTCGCCATGGCCAGGCACGGCGACCTCCCGAGCGCCCTCGCCGTCGTCCACCCGCAGCGATCCGTCCCGCAGCGCGCGGAGATCACCCTCGGGATCGTCCTCGTCGTGCTCGTGATCATGACCGACCTGCGCGCCGCGGTCGGAGTCTCGTCGTTCTGCGTGCTGGTCTACTACGCGATCGCGAACGCCTCGGCGCTGCGGCAGAGCGGGGAGTTCCGGCGGTACCCACGGTTCGTCGCCTGGACCGGGCTGGTCGGCTGCGTCGTGCTCGCGATCACCCTGCCGATCTCGGCCGTGATCGTCGGCGGCGCACTGCTCGCAGCAGCGCTCGCGGGACGCTGGGCGATCCTGCACGGGACCGACGCTCCCGAAGAACGTGACGAGATCCGGGGTTCCGATCACCGAGAACCTTAGGTTAGCCTTGCCACCATGACGGAGACCGTGCAGCAGGCCACCGAGGACTCGTTCGTCGCCCCGTCACGCATGTTCGACGTCGAGGTGCGACGCGTCACCCGCCTGTGCAGGTCGTTCGTGCGCATCACCTTCACCGGGGACGACCTCCACCTGTTCCGCGACAGCGGCCGCGACCAGCGCATCAAGTTCGTGCTCCCCGCGCCCGACGGCGGCTACGTCCACCTGGACCGCAGCCCCGACTGGTACCTCGCGTGGCGTGAGCAGCCCGAGGAACGCCGCAACCCGCTGCGCACCTACACGGTGCGTGCCGTGCGCCAGGACCGCAAGGAGATCGACGTCGACGTCGTGCTCCACGGCGACGGCGGCCCTGCGTCGCGCTGGGCGAACGCCGCCGTGCCCGGCACCCATCTCGTCATCTTCGGCCCCAACGCGCTGTACGACGGGCCGTCCGGCGGGCTCGAGTTCCGGCCCCCGGAGGCGAGCCACGCGCTGCTGCTCGCCGGTGACGAGACCGCCGTGCCCGCGATCGCCTCGATCTGCGAGTCCCTGCCCGACGACGCCGTGGGCGACGTGTTCCTCGAGGTCCCGACCTCCGACGACACCTGGACGCTCGACGTCCCCGCCGGCGTCAGCGTGACCTGGCTGCCGCGCGACGGCGCCGACCACGGCACCCACCTGATCCCGGCCGTCAGCCGCGCCGCGGACCGCCTGCTCGCGATGGGCGTGCGCCGGTCCGAGAGCGAGCCGGTGACCGGGGCGACGGCCGTCGAGACCGGCACCGCGCCGTCCGGCACGCTCGAGGACGTCGACGTCGACAAGACCCTCCTCTGGGAGGTGCCCGTCGACGAGACCGGAGCGCCTCTCGTCCAGGACACCGTCCTCTACGCGTGGCTCGCGGGGGAGGCAGGTGTCATCAAGACGCTGCGCCGCTACCTCGTGAGCGAGCTCGGCGTGGACCGCCGCGTCGTGGCCTTCATGGGCTACTGGCGCGCCGGCCGCGCCGAGTGCTGACACTGCCCGCCACCGGTCGCGGCCCCCGGCGCCGATAAGATCGGCGCCGTGCCAGCCCCTGACGACCGTCGCCCACGCCGCAGGACCGACGTCACGCGGACCGAGCTCGTCGGCGGTGTCGAGAAGCGGGACATCTACCTCGTCGACCACGACCCGGCATGGGCCGGCCGCTACGAGGACCACGCGAGCCGCATCCGCGGGGCCGTCGGCGACGGTGCGCTCGCGGTCGAGCACATCGGGTCCACCTCGGTCCCCGGGCTGGCCGCCAAACCCATCATCGACATCGTGGTGACCGTGCCCGACATCACGGCCGAGGAGGACTACCTCGACCCGCTGATCGGTGCCGGGTACGTCCTTCGCGTCCGTGAGCCCGGCCACCGGATGGTGCGGACCGCGGCACGCGACGTCCACGTCCACGTCCTGGAGGCCGACGACCCGGCCGCGGCGGACTACCTCCTCCTGCGCGACCACCTCCGGGTCGACGCGACCGACCGCGAGCTCTACGAGGCGACCAAGCGGGGCCTGGCGCAGCGGGACTGGCCGGACATGAACGCCTACGCCGACGCCAAGACCGCAGTGATCGAGGCGATCAAGCAGCGCGCACGGGAGCGGTCCGAGGGTCGCGAGACCGGCGGCCCGGGCGGGGCGGTCTGAGCTCGTTCGTCTGTGTCCGGTCGTCTGGACCGGCGGTCCACACCGGGTCGCCGGACCGGAGCGGACCGGTCGAGACCGACGGCCCGCCCGAGGGCTCAGCGGGGCGTCACCGGTCGACCGGGACCTTCACCGCGAGGTCCTCGATCACCTCGGCACCGGGCGCGGCCGCGAGCAGGTCGCCCGGCAGCAGGACCTTCGACCGTCGAACGCCGCTCCCGATCAGCGCGAGCGTCCCCGGCTCGGCGACCCGCGCGTCGACCAGCACCCGCCACACCGGCGGGACCCCGAGCGGCGTGATGCCGCCGTACTCCATGCCCGACTCCTCGACGGCTCTGTCCTGCGGCAGGAACGACGCCTTGCGGGCATCGAGCAGATGCCGGACACGGGTGTTCACGTCCGCTCGCGTCGTGGCGCGCACGACGACCGCCGCGACCCGTTCGTCACCACCGCGGCGCCCGGCCACGACGACGCAGTTCGCCGACACCTCGGGCGGCAGCGCGTGCACCCGGTTGAGGGTCTCGGTGTCGGCGTGCTCGGGGTCGATCTCCGCGACCGCGACCTGAGCGGCGACCCGCGGGTCGTCGTCCGCCCACCGCCGCAGGGCGGCGTGCACCGGTGCGGCGAGAAGGTCGGGCCGGTCGAGGGCCGGCAGCCAGTCCAGGGCGCCGAGGGTCGGCAGCCCGTCGGTCGTGCCGCCGGCCTGATCGCCGGTCCGGTCACCCGTGGCGGTGTCGGACGACGCCCGCCCGCTCGCCGTCATGCGTCACCCGTCGTCGCGGTCTCCGTGGCGCCCTCCGGCTCGGCCGGGAGGACGTAGGTGCCGGTGAGCGTGGCGCGGCCGATCGTGTGGAAGAGGGCGTTGAAGGCGACGGCCGTGGGTGTCGCCTCGGGGTCGAGGTCGAGCGTGTCCACGTCGAGGGCGTGCACCGCGAAGACGTACCGGTGCGGGCGGTCGCCGGGAGGGGGCGCCATGCCGGTGTAGCCGAGGCCGCCGGCGTCGTTGCGCACGTGGAACGCGCCGTCGGGCAACTCTTCGCCGTCCGGGTCGCCCGCCCCGGTGGGCAGGGACGTCGTCCCGACGGGGACGTCGACCACGGTCCAGTGCCAGTACCCGGCGGGCGTCGGTGCGTCCGGGTCGAAGCAGCTCACGACGAACGACCGGGTGCCGTCCGGGAACCCGGACCAGCCGAGCGCGGGGGACAGGCCGTCGCCGTCGGCGGCGAACGTGTCGCCGATCTCCTCGCCGTCGGTGACATCGGTGCTGGTGAGGGTGAACGACGGGGTGGGCGGGAGCTGCGTGTAGGGATCCGGGGGCACGGGGCGGTCGTCGATATCCATGCGTCCCATGGTGCCGAGAGCGTCCGACACACGCATTCGGTCGCCGCGGCGGCGGTGCTCGTGTGCTCCAGGGCGCGGTCGCAGGGAGGTGAAGGCCGGTTGACACGGGTGTCGGCGGGGGCGTGTACTAATGAGGTGTTCGAACAGGTGTTCGAACATGCTGCAGTCGGAGGCGTACGCATTCCGTCACCGGTCACCACCGGCAGCACGATCGCTGGGAGGGCACGTGATGAACGCGACGGGTGGCAGCGGGATCATCGACATCTCGCGCCCGGCCACCGCCGCTCCGGACACCGCCACCGCCACTACGGACACGGACGTACGGGACGTCGCGATGGATGGCAGGGAGATGGGCGGTGCAGCCGTCGGAGGCGCGGCGGTCGGAGGCGCGGCGGCACCGGACAAGGCAGCGCTCGCCCGAGCGGTGCTGCGCTCGGCGGAGCAGCGTGCCGGGGTCCGCCGCGAGGCCCCTGCGCCGGTCACGACCCTGGACCGGCTGCGGCGCGCGCCTGCGCTCCGCCGGGCGGTCGAGGTGCGCCAGTCCGAGGTGTCCCCGACCTCGGAGCGCTACTGGCCCGTCCACCCCGACCTGGCGTGCCTCCTGCCGCACGGGTCGCTTCAGCGCGGCACCGTCGTCGCCGTCCAGGGCTCCACCTCGCTCCTGCTGTCCCTCGTCGCCGAGGCCTCACGGGCCGGGGCCTGGACCGCGCTGCTGGGCCACGACCGGGTCGGGATGGTCGCTGCCGCAGACGCCGGGATCGTGCTCGAACGCACAGCTCTCGTCCCCGCCCCGGGCGCTGACGCCGCGGCCGCTGCGGCCGCCCTCGTCGACGGGGTCGACGTCGTGGTGCTCGGGCCCCAGGCGGCGATGACCGACGCGGACCGCCGACGCCTGACCGCGCGAGCACGTGAACGAGGGAGCCTGCTCGTGCCCGCCGGCCCGTGGCCCGGGGCGCACGTCGCCCTCGTGGCCGGGACCGGGCGCTGGAACACCCTCGACCACGGGGCCGGCTGGCTGCGCAGCCGCACGCTGCCGGTCGAACGCACCGGCCGCGCCGGTGCCGCCCGCGCCGAGCGGTTCGAGATCGACCTGCCGCTGCGACCCCTCGCCGACAGCCGTGCACCCGGTGCGGTGGCAGGTGCGCCCGGTGCGGTGGCAGGTGCGCCCGGCGCTGTCCACGACGTGCCCGGACCGGACCTGAGGCTCGTCGGATGAGCCCCGCCCGAACGGCCGAGACCGCCGCGCAGGACGCCACCGGCACCGGCACCGGCACCGGAACCGGCACAGCCGCACCCGCCGCCACCCGTACCGCAGTCCTGTGGGTCCCGGACTGGCCCGTGCTCGCCGGGATGACGGTCGGCGGGATCCCGGCGAGCGTGCCCGCCGCGATCCTCGGTGGGGCCGGGGGAGCGCAGGTGGTCGCCGCCTCCGCGACGGCCCGCGCCGCCGGGGTGCGCCGAGGCATGCGGCGACGCCGAGCCCAGGAGCTGTGCCCCGGGATCGAGATCCTCGCCCCCGACGAGGCACGCGACGCCCGGGAGTTCGAACCCGTCGTCGCTGCCGCAGAGACCGTGGTCGCCGGCCTCGAGATCGCTCGCCCCGGGCTCCTGTTCCTGCCAGCAGACGGCGCCAGCCGCTACCACGGATCGGAGGAGGCGCTCGCGGAGGCGCTGGTCACCCGGGTCGTCGAGCGCACCGGGTACGAGTCCCAGGTCGGGATCGCCGACGGCGTCCTGGCCGCGGTGCTCGCCGCCCGAGGAGAGCGCGTGGTGCCACCCGGAACCTCCGCCGCCTACCTCGCACCCCGACCTGTCGTCGACCTCGTGCACGCCGCCGCCGGCGGAAGCGTCGAGGTCCGAGCCGTCATCGACCTCGCCGACCTGCTCGGTCGCCTCGGCATCCGTGACCTCGGCGCGCTCCTGGCGCTGCCCGCCGCGGACGTCCACTCCCGCTTCGGCGACCTCGGCGTGTGGGCCCACCGGCTGGCCTCCGGCGCCGATCTGCGCCCGCCCGCGCAGCGACGCACCGAACCGGACGTCGGCGTCGCCGCAGAGCTCGACCCGCCCGCTGAGCGCGTCGACATCGCGGCGTTCGCCGCACGCAGGCTCGCCGAGGACCTCCACGACCAGCTCGTCCGGCGCTCCCTCGCCGCCGGACGACTGCGCATCGGCGCACGCACCGAGGCCGGTGACGACCTAGAACGGGTCTGGCGGTGCGGCGACGACGCGATGGGCGGACTCACCGCCGCACGCATCACCGAACGGGTCCGGTGGCAGCTCGAAGGATGGATGACGGCCTCGGCCGTCGAGCAGGGTCGCGTCGCACGCAGCCGGGCGCGGACGCGCCGCGGAGGAGGCCACGAAGGGAGTCGCGACACCAACGGCAGTCCCGACGGATACGGCACCCCCGACGGCTACCGCACCCACGACGCGCACGACCCCGCCCCCGACGACGACAGCGGCATCGGACGCATCGTCCACCTCTCGATCGACGCCGAGGAGGTCGTCGTCGCCGGCGCACAGCAGCCCCGACTCTGGGGAGCCTCCAGCGGCGAGGACCTGCGCGCCCGGCGCGCCCTCGGTCGCGTCCAAGGCCTGCTCGGCGGGGACGCCGTGCTCACCGTCAGCCTCCAGGGCGGCCGCGACGCCCGAGACCGCGTGCACCTCGTCCCGTTCGGCGAGCACGCCCCGCCCCCGCGAGACCCCGACCTGCCCTGGCCCGGCGCACTCCCGAGCCCCGCACCCGCCACGGTCCTCACCCCACCCGCCGACGTCAGGGTGCTCACCGCCGACGACCGCCCCGTCGTCGTCGACACCCGGCTGACCATGAACGCACCCCCCGCACAGGTCGTCCCCGGCCCCGACGGCACCCCCCGCACCGTCCACGGCTGGGCCGGCCCCTGGCCCGTCGCAGAACGCTGGTGGACACCCGCACCCCGACGACGCGTCTACCTCCAGGTCGTGCTCGACGACGGCTCCGGCCTGCTCCTCGCCGGCAGCCAGGGCGCCTGGGTCGTGGAGGCCATCTATGACTGACCCCCGCTACGCAGAGCTCCACGCCCACACCGCCTTCAGCTTCCTCGACGGCGCCTCCCACCCCGAGGAGCTCGCCGCCGAGGCCGCCCGCCTCGAGCTCTCGGCGCTCGCGGTCACGGACCACGACGGCCTCTACGGCGTGGTCCGGTTCGCCGAGGCCGCCCGGAAGGTCGGGCTGCCCACCGTGTTCGGCGCCGAGCTGCACCTGCCCTTCGTGCCGGGGGCCCCGCCGTCCGGGGCCCTCGGGTCGAGGTCCGGCGGGCGCGGGCACGCCGTGCACGCCTCGGGCGCGCCCGTGCTCGACCCGCCCACGGGGGTGCCCGACCCGCGCGCGACCCACCTGCTCGTCCTCGCGCGGGGGCCGCAGGGCTACCGCAACCTCGCGAGCGCGATCGGTACCGCCCACCTGGAGACCGGCCGCAAGGGCGCAGCGGCCTACCGGCTCGAGACGCTGGGGGAGCAGGCCGACGGCCAGTGGCTGGTCCTGACCGGCTGCCGCAAGGGGGCGGTCCGCCAGGCGCTGACCGGTGCGGCGGGTGGCGGTGCAGCGAGAGGGCGCGGCCGCAGCGGCGCAGGGAGCACGCCGTCCTACGACCTCGACGCCGCCCGGTACGAGCTGGACCGTCTCGTCGACGCGTTCGGCCGCGACAACGTGGCCGTCGAGATCACCGACGCCGGGGACCCGCGCGACGCCGACCTCTGCGACGCGCTCGCCGAGCTCGCCCAGCAGGCGAGGCTTCCCCTCGTCGCGACCGGGAACGTGCACTACGCGCGGCCGCGCGACGCGGATCTCGCCGGGGCGCTCTCCGCCGTCCGGGCGCGCTCGTCGCTCGACGCCATGGACGGCTGGCTGCCCGGAGCACCCACCGCGCACCTGCGCTCGGCGTCCGAGATGCTCGACCGGCACCGCCGGCACCCCCAGGCCGTCGCGACCGCAGCCGCGCTCGGCGACGAGTGCACGTTCGACCTGGCCCTCGTCGCGCCTGACCTCCCGCCCTACCCGGTGCCTCCAGGGCACGACGAGGCCTCGTGGCTGCGCGAGCTCACGTACCGCGGAGCGACCGAGCGCTACGGGCCGGCACCTGATCCCGGAACGATCGCTCCCGGAACCGGACAGACGCCGGGGGCGTGGGCGCAGATCGAGCACGAGCTGGAGGTCATCACGACGCTGAACTTCCCCGGCTACTTCCTGATCGTCTACGACCTCGTCGAGTTCTGTCGCGTGAACGGGATCCTGGCCCAGGGCCGCGGGTCCGCCGCGAACTCGGCCGTCTGCTACGCGCTGGGCATCACCGCGGTGGACGCCGTCGCGCACGGGCTGCTGTTCGAGCGGTTCCTCGCCCCGGAGCGCGACGGGCCGCCCGACATCGACGTCGACATCGAGTCGGGACGGCGCGAGGAGGTGATCCAGCACGTCTACGAGCGGTTCGGCCGCACGCACGCCGCCCAGGTCGCCAACGTGATCTCCTACCGGCCCCGCTCCGCGGTCCGCGACGCCGCCCGCGCCCTCGGTCACGACGTCGGTCAGCAGGACGCCTGGTCGAAGTCGATCGAGCGCTGGGGGTCGCTGCGCGGGCCCGACCCGACGAGCCCGGCCGCGGACCGGGCGGCGAAGGCTGCCGGTATCCGGGCCAAGGGTGCGACCCCTGCGCAGGGCGCGAGTCCTGCGACCGGCACCATCCCCTCGAAGACCGCGGTCAAGGACGCGCGCGTCGCCGCGCTCTGGGGTCCGTCGCCCGCGATCGAGGATCCTCTGGCCGGCGCCGACAGGACGATCGCGCGACAGTCGCGCCCGCACAGAGGTCACGACCTGGCTGTCCCCGTCCCCACGGCGGACGGCCACGACGTCGTCCCGACCCGCCGTCCGCCGTCCGCCGCCGAGGACGGCGAGATCCCCACCGAGGTCCTCGACCTCGCCGAGCGGTTCCTGCGACTGCCTCGCCACCTCGGCATCCACTCGGGCGGCATGGTCATGTGCGACCGCCCGGTGATCGAGGTCTGCCCGGTCGAGTGGGCCCGCATGGAGGGGCGCACGGTGCTGCAGTGGGACAAGGAGGACTGCGCGGACGCAGGGCTCGTGAAGTTCGACCTGCTCGGCCTCGGGATGCTCACCGCGATCCGGCTCGCGTTCACCTCGGCCGCCGAGCACGAGGGCGTCGCGCTCACCCTGCACGGGCTCCCGGACGAGGACCCGGCGGTGTACGACCTGCTCTGCGCCGCGGACACCGTCGGCGTGTTCCAGGTCGAGTCCCGGGCGCAGATGTCGACGCTGCCGCGACTCAGACCCCGCTGCTTCTACGACATCGTCATCGAGGTCGCCCTGATCCGGCCAGGCCCCATCCAGGGCGGGTCCGTCCACCCGTACATCGAGCGGCACGCCGGGCGCGAGCCGGTCACCTACCTGCACCCGCTGCTCGAGAAGTCGCTGTCCAAGACCCTGGGGGTCCCGCTGTTCCAGGAACAGCTCATGCAGATGGCGATCGACGTCGCGGGCTTCACGCCGTCCGAGGCGGACCAGCTGCGGCGGGCGATGGGTTCCAAGCGCTCGGTCGAGCGCATGGAGGCGCTCCGTGCGCGCCTCATGCAGGGCATGGCCGACAACGGGATCACCCCGGACGTCGGCGAGCAGATCTTCGACAAGCTCAAGGCGTTCGCGGACTTCGGGTTCCCCGAGTCGCACGCCTACTCGTTCGCCTACCTCGTCTACGCGAGCTGCTGGCTCAAGGTGCACCACCCCGCGGCCTTCCTCGCCGGCCTCCTGGCCGCGCAGCCCATGGGCTTCTACTCCCCGCAGTCCCTCGTCGCCGACGCCCGCCGCCACGGCGTCACCGTGCTGCGTCCCGACATCAACGCGTCCGAGGTGCTGGCAGGGGTCGAGCGACTCCCCGGTTCGACGGACCCGGCCCCTGGCTCGCGCCGACCCGCCCCGGCGGACGGCGCACCGCACCCCGACCTGACCCTCGCCGTCCGGATGGGGCTGTCGAGCGTGCGCGGTGTCGGGGAGCCCGTCGCCGAGCGGATCGTCGCGGCGCGTCGCCGGGCGGCGGACGGGACGGAGCTCCCCGACGGGGCTCCCGACCTGCCGTTCACCGGTTTGCGCGACCTCGTGCGGCGCGTCGACCTGAGCACGGCGCAGCTCGAGGCTCTCGCCACCGGAGGGGTTCTCGCGTCGCTCGGGGTGGATCGCCGCGAGGCGCTCTGGGCGGCAGGAGCGCTGGCGCAGGAGGGTCCCGACACCCTGCCCGGCGTGAGCGTCGGGGTCGAGGCCCCGACGCTGCCGGGCATGTCCGAGATCGAGTCCGCCGTCGCTGACGTCTGGGCCACGGGCGTCTCCACGGAGACCTACCCGACCCAGTTCGTCCGGGACGGGCTCGTGCGCGCCGGGGTCATCACGGTCTCCGAGTCGTTCACGCACGAGGAGGGGCGCCGCGTCGCGGTGGGCGGCGTCGTCACCCACCGCCAGCGGCCGGGCACGGCCGGGGGAGTGACGTTCCTCTCCCTGGAGGACGAGACCGGGATCCTCAACGTCATCTGCTCGCCAGGGCTGTGGCAGCGGTTCCGGCAGGTGGCACGTCGAGCCCCGGCGATGATCGTGCGGGGTCGGCTCGAGAAGGCGGACGGCGCGACGAACCTCGTCGCCGAGCACCTCGCGCCGCTCTCGTTGCAGGTCGCGACGACCTCCCGGAACTTCCGGTGAGCGCAGGGACTTTGCCGGCGTGTGCACTTCAAAAATAGTGTGCCAAGCACACGAACTCGCTCGTCGACGGTCAGGCCACCGACCGCACGGACCCGAACGCAGCCGCCACCGCCGCGGTGCGCGTCGACACCTCGAGCCGCTCGAACGCATGCTCCAGGTGTGTCCTCACCGTCGCCGCCGAGATGCCGAGAGCCGTGCCGATCTCGCGGTTGGGCAGACCGAGCTCGACCATGCGCAGGATCTCCCGCTGTCGCGCGGTCAAGAGGGGCCGGCACGGCTCCTGAGCGAGGGCGACCGCGCTCAGCAGACCCTCCAGGTGCGGCAGGAGCAGGCGCCAGAGGGTCAGGTCGCGATCGCCGAACGCCGAACCGGTCTCGCGACCGACGAGGATCCGTAGCGATCGGGAACCTCCCAGGGGTAGCCCAGGATCAGCTCGTCGACGTAGGGCAGGCACTCCTTGTGGACGGGGTGCTCGGCCCAGCGGCGCTCGGACACCCAGGACCGGAGGCTCGTCGCCACGGGCGCACCCGTGCGTTCGATCAGGCTGCACGAGCTCACCCACCAGTGGTCCCGGAGGACCTGGAGCCCCGGGTCGTCGTCGGCACCCCACGCCGCCAGACCGGCAGCGTCGAGCACGACCGCCTCGTCGCCGACGACCTCTTGGACGTGCTGATAGCTGAAGTCGCGAGCGTCCATCGCGTGGAACGCGGCGTCGTCGGCGTCGAAGAGCCGTTCGATGCAGCGCAGCAGCTCCTCGACCACAGCGGGCGACGGCGCAGTGCTGCGGGAGTCCGCGAGGTCGAGGATGTCGCGAAGTGAACCGATGTCGGTGGTCGACAACGTGAGGTCTGCCATGAGGCCCTCCGGGTCCGTCACTGACGAACATACGCCGATCCCGTCGACCCCGGAATACGACGATCGTCGTATAGCCCTCGTGGACGGGGCGGGCGAAGAGTGAGAGGCACGGTCGCCGACGCCTCGTCGGCGCTCTCGACAAGGAGCTCCGCCATGATCACTCCATCCGTATCGAGCCACCGACGCCACGTCCTGGCGATCGTCGCCGGCGCCGCCGCCCTGGCGGTCACCTGCTGGGCGGCCCCCGCCGCGCAGGCCTCGACGGACGACACCGGCGGCACCGGCGAGACGCCCATCACCGTCGAGGTCATCACCTCTCACGCTACGAACGCCGATGACACCGTCGTCGCGCACATCACAGTCGCCCCGGACGCGGCGTTTCCGTGGCACACCCACAACGGTCCGGTGGTGGTGGACGTCATCGACGGCGACATGGTCTACCAGCGGGCCTCGGACTGCGTGGAGAGGGGCTACCGCACCCACGACACCTTCGTGGATCCCGGCGACGAGATCCACACGGCGTGGAACACGGGCGAGGACCCGCTCGTGCTCGTGGCCACGTTCTACACCGTGCCCACGGGCGCCGCGCTGACGCTGCCGGTCGAGGACCCGCCCGCGTACTGCGACGTGCGCGACGCCGATCACCTGAACCCGGGTCGGCCTCGAGAGAGCGCGGAGCCGACCGTCGTCCGGGAGCGCGTCCACCCGCCCAACCGCAGCTGACGGTCCAAGCACTGCAGCAACACGAAGGCCCCGACGTTTCCGTCGGGGCCTTCGTGTTCGCTGTCTCGAACGAGTGTCCGGAGGGGGACTTGAACCCCCACGCCCGTTAAAGGGCACTAGCACCTCAAGCTAGCGCGTCTGCCATTCCGCCACCCGGACAGGTGACCCACAAGAACCTCTCGGCCTCGCGGTGCGGGTAGAAATCTAGCACGGGTTTCGGGTGAGGCGTGCATCGCCTGCGGGGGAGAGACTGGGATCACAGAGCAGGGCGACGAGCAGGGCGACGAGCAGATCGACGAGCATGATGAGGACGCGCCGGCGCCCGTGAGCGAGCTGGCCGAGGGCGCACAGCATGAGCGTGAGCTCGGGCGAGAATCGCCGAGAACACAGCACGACGGGCACGACCGACGAGCAGGAGGGGGACCCATGGCGAGGAGCGACTCCGGGACGCCGCGCCGCGTCGCGGGGACCACCGCGCGACGCGAGGGGCAGGACGGCGGAGGGACGGCGTCCGACGTCGAGGCGCTGCCGCCGGTGTGGCTGCGCCGGTCTGCGGGCTGGGCCTGGCGGTTGCTGATCGTGGGTGCGGCGATCGTCCTGGTGTTCCTCGGGATGGCGCGCATCCAGCTCGTGTTCACCGCCGTGTTCCTGGCCCTCGTCATGACCGCGGTCACCCGGCCGCTGACCGAGCTCTTCGCTCGGGTGATGCACCGGGGGATCGCGACAGCCCTCTCGATGCTCGCCGGGTTCGCGCTGTTCTTCGGTCTCCTCACGTACGTCGTGAGCTCGGTGGCCGGTCAGTGGTCGGAGCTGAGCAAGGAGTTCGGGGCCGGCATCGACAAGATCCTCGACTACCTGGAGAACGGCCCGCTCCCGGTCAACGTGACGTCCGGCCAGCTCCAGGACTGGATCCAGAACGGTCAGCAGTGGGTGGCGGAGCACGGCGGCGACATCGCGAGCCAGGCCGCGGCCAGCGCCGGCTCGATCGTCGAGGGGTTCGCGGCCGTCGCGCTGGCGATCTTCTGCACCGTCTTCTTCCTGGCCTCGGGCGCCCGCATGTGGTCGTGGTTCCTCGAGCAGCTCCCCGGCAAGGACCGCGGCACCTGGCAGGCGACGGGTGAGGTCGGCTGGTACACGTTCTCGGGCTACGCCCGGGGCACCGTGCTGGTCGCACTGGCGGACGGGATCCTCGCCGGGATCTTCCTCGCGATCCTGGGTGTCCCGCTGGCCGCGCCGCTCGCCGTCCTCATCTTCATCGGTGCGTTCATCCCGCTCATCGGCGCACCGCTCGCGATGATCGTCGCCATGGTGGTCGCCCTCGCCGCCGACGGCCTGGTCATCGCCGCCGTGGTGGGTGTGGGGATCGCCGCGATCGGCCAGCTCGAGGGCCACGTGCTGCAACCGCTCATCATGGGCAAGCAGGTCTCGCTCCACCCGCTCGTCGTCGGGCTCGCGGTCACCACGGGGACGATTCTCGGCGGGATCCTCGGTGCCGTCGTCGCGGTCCCGCTGCTGGCCGTGGCGTGGGCAGTCTTCCGCGTCCTGCGCGGCGCGGGAGACCGTGGGGAGGAGGACGACGAGCCGGGAACCCTGGGAGCGGGCGATGGTGCCGGCCCCGGTACGGGTCCTGGTACGGGCCCTGGAACTGGCCCTGAGACGAGCTCCGAACTGTCGTCGGCGTCGGACGGCGCAGCGCGTCCTGAGGACGGCTCGTCGCCTGCCGCTCCGGCCGTGTAGCTCGGCCGTGCAGCTCGGCCGTACGGCCGGTGGTACCGGTAGGCGTTCGGGTCGCGGGCCGGATCGGTGACCGGTCGCCGTCGTCCGGCGCGCTCACCGCGACCTGCGCCGTCCGAGGAGACACACTGGCTCCATGAGGATCGGTGTACCCACTGAGGTCAAGAACCACGAGTACCGCGTCGCCATCACCCCGGCAGGCGCCCACCATCTCGTCGAGGGCGGTCACGAGGTCGTGGTCCAGGCCGGCGCGGGCCTCGGCTCCGCCATCACGGACGAGGACTATGCCGCGGTCGGCGCGACGATCGTGCCCGAGGCCACCGAGGTGTGGGGCGCTGCGGATCTGGTCTGCAAGGTGAAAGAACCGGTCGCCAGCGAGTACGGCCATCTGCGCGACGACCAGATCCTGTTCACCTACCTGCACCTGGCGGCCGACGAGGCCGGGACCAAGGCGCTGCTCGACTCCGGCACCACGGCGGTCGCGTACGAGACGGTGCGTGCCCGCAACGGCTCGCTGCCGCTCCTGGCACCGATGAGTGAGGTCGCCGGCCGGCTCGCGACCCAGGTGGGCGCCGAGCACCTGCTCAAGAGCGCGGGCGGGCGCGGCGTCCTGCTGGGTGGCGTCCCCGGGACCCAGCCGGGCAAGGTCGTCGTCCTCGGCGGCGGCACCGCGGGTCGTCACGCCGCCGAGATCGCCGTCGGCCTGCGGGCGGACGTGACGGTGCTCGATCTCAGCCTGGACGCGCTGCGCGACATCGACCAGCACTTCGGCGGCCGCGTGCGGACCGTGGCCTCCAACGCGTATGCGATCGAGCAGGAGGTCCTGGACGCCGACCTCGTGATCGGTGCCGTGCTCATCGCGGGCGCCCGCGCGCCGAAGCTCGTGAGCACCGACCTCGTGAGCCGCATGCGTCACGGTTCGGTGCTCGTCGACATCGCCGTCGACCAGGGCGGGTGCTTCGAGGCGTCCCGTCCGACGACCCACGACGACCCGGTCTTCGAGGTCGAGGGCTCGCTCTTCTACTGCGTCTCCAACATGCCGGGGGCCGTCCCGGTGACGAGCACCCACGCCCTGACCAGCGCGACGCTGCCGTACCTGTCGCGGCTCGCCGACCACGGATCGCTCGCGTTCAGCGACCAGGGGATCCGGGCCGGGCTCGCCACGCACAAGGGCGCGCTCACGAGCCCCGCGGTCGCCGACGCCCACGGGCTGCTCGCCACGTCGGTGGACGACGCGCTGCGCCTCTGACCGCCACGCCCGGACCGCGGCAATCATCTTGTCGCGGTCACTCCGACCTGTGACGATCCCTGTCATGGAACCGTTCCCGATCACCGGCGACCGTGTGGTGCTGAGCGTGCCGACGGCGGCGGACGTCGACCGCATCGTCGAGTGCTGCAACGATCCCGACATCGTCCGCTGGACGACCGTCCCGCGCCCGTACGGGCGGCACGAGGGGAGTGGTTCGTCGAGAAGATCGTGGCCGCCGGGTGGCGCGACGACACCGGCTACACGTGGGCGGTGCGCGCGCCCGGCGGCCCGGGCGACAGTGACCTTTCCGACAGCCCCGACAGCCCGGACGGCGGGGCAGGGCGCGTGCTGGCCATGGTCGGGATCCACGTCGACCGGTCGGCCACCCGCGAGCTGTCGGGCGAGATCGGCTACTGGTGCGCTCCCGACGCGCGCGGGCGTGGGCTGATGCGCGACGCCGCCCGGCTCGTCGTCGACTGGGCCCTCGACCCGGAGGGGCTGGGGCTCGCGCGCGTGACGTGGCAGGCCGAGGTGGGCAACTGGGCATCGCGGCGCGTCGCCTGGTCGCTGGGGCTGCGCGTCGAGGGAACCATCCGCAAGCAGCTGGCCGTGCCCGGCGGGACCCGCGCGGACGGCTGGTTCGGGACGATCCTCGCCGGTGACCCGCGCGAGCCGGTCGAGGTCTGGCCCGCGGAGGCGGCGACGTCGGGCGTCCTGGGGCGCTGACCCTGTTGCGGGCGCAGGTAGCGTGACCTCCATGACGTCTCCCACCCCTGCACCCTCCCGCGCCGGGACGACCGCGACGATCACCGCCGAGTCGGAGGTCGTGCAGATCTGCCAGGACCTGCTGCGGATCGACACGTCGAACTTCGGCGACGGCTCAGGCCCGGGGAGCGCGAGGCCGCCGAGTACGTGATGGCGTCGCTCCAGGAGATCGGGCTCGACCCCGAGCTCTTCGAGTCCGCCCCCGGCCGGGCGAGCGTCGTCGTCCGGCTGCCGGGGCAGGACCCGACGCGGCCCGCGCTGGTGCTCCACGGACACCTCGACGTCGTCCCCGCGCAGGCGGAGGACTGGACCGTCGACCCGTTCGCCGGCGAGGAGCGTGACGGGATGCTCTGGGGTCGCGGCGCCGTCGACATGAAGGACATGGACGCGATGATCCTCGCGGTCGTGCGCCAGATGGTCCGGGAAGGCCGCCGGCCGGCCCGCGACGTGATCGTCGCGTTCTTCGCGGACGAGGAGGCGGGCGGCGCGTTCGGTGCCCGCTACCTGGTCGACCACGAACCCCACCTGTTCGAGGGCGCGACCGAGGCGGTCAGCGAGGTCGGCGGGTTCTCGGTCGAGGTCGACGGCAAGCGCACCTACCTGCTGCAGACCGCCGAGAAGGGACTCGCGTGGCTGCGTCTGATCGCCGACGGCCGCGCGGGGCACGGCTCTCAGGTCAACCACGACAACGCGGTCACCCACCTCGCCGAGGCGATCGCGCGGATCGGGGCGCACCGGTGGCCGTACGTGCTTACGCCGACCGTCGACGCGCTGCTGCGCGGGGTCGCGGACCTCACGGGGCTGCGGTTCGACGCCGAGGACCCCGAGGCGATCGACGCGCTCGTCGCGGCCCTCGGTCCGGCGCAGAAGTTCGTCGGGGCGACCGTGCGGCACACGTCGAACCCGACGCAGCTCGACGCCGGCTACAAGGCGAACGTGATCCCCGGGACGGCGTCCGCGGCGGTCGACGTGCGGCTGCTGCCGGGCCTCGAGGACGAGGGGATGGCGACGCTCCGCGAGCTCGCCGGCGAGCACGTGCGTATCGAGCCGATCCACCAGGACATCTCGCTCGAGGTCCCGTTCTCGGGGGACCTGGTCGACGCCATGGTCGACGCCGTGCAGTCGGAGGACCCGGGCGCCACCGTGCTGCCCTACACGCTCTCGGGCGGCACCGACAACAAGTCGCTCGCGCGGCTCGGCATCACGGGGTACGGCTTCGCGCCGCTACGCCTCCCGCCGGAGCTCGACTTCTCCGGGATGTTCCACGGCGTCGACGAGCGGGTGCCGACGGACGCGCTCCTGTTCGGGTGTCGCGTGCTCGACCGGCTGATGCGCACCTGCTGAGATCCGCCGTGGCCGGCGATGCTGCGCCCGTTCAGGCGAGCAGGGCGTCGATCGACCTGCGCAGCTGTGCGCGGTAGCCGCCGCCGAACAGCACCGCGTGGACGGCCACGGGGTAGACCTGGTGCAGCGTCCGACGACGTTCCCACCCTCGCGCGAGCGGGTCCGCCTCGTCGTAGGCGCGCAGGATCGTGTCGAGGTGCGGAGCGCCGAACAGCGCGAGCATCGCCAGGTCCGACTCGCGGTGACCGCCGTGCGCGGCGGGGTCGATGAGGACGGCATCCCGGTCGTCCCACATCACGTTGCCCGACCACAGGTCTCCGTGCAGCCGCGACGGGGGCTCGTCGGCAGCGGCGCGGCCCGCCACCGCCGGCAGGCGGTCGGCGAGCCGGTGGAGCGCGTCGGCGTCCTCGGGATGCAGAGCGTCCCGGTCGACCCCCTGCTGGGCGATCGGCCGCAGTCGCGCCTCGGCGTAGAACGTCGGCCAGTCCGACCACCCGCCGACGGGCATGGGCAGGGGGTCGTCCAGCGGCCCGAACCAGGCCTGGTCGATCCCGGGCGGCGCTACTCCGTGGGCTCGGGCGCCCGAGCGGTGCAGCGCGGCGAGCGAGGCGCCGAACCGTGCGGCCGCGGCGGCGGTGGGCGGCGTGCTCTCGACCCGTTCGAGGTCGAGACGGTCCTCGGCCACGTCGACCACGGCGACGACACGCGTGCCGTCGCCCTCGGCGAGCCAGCGCAGCCCCGCCGCCTCGGTCGCGAAGAACCCTCGGGGAGCGTCCGCTCGAGACTTGCGGAAGGTCCCGGTGGCGCCCCGACCGGGGTCGTCCGCCGCGCCGTCCGCCGCACCCGCTGACACGCCGCCAGACACGTCGTCAGGCACAGGTCAGAGCGTGCTGCGCGCGCGGATGATCTTGCGGCGCAACCACACGCGCCGCTGACCGCCGAGGTACAGGCGGGTCCGCGCGAGCTCCCACCGGCCGTACTCGGCCTCCTCGGTGAGCGCGCGGTGCGCGTCCCCGGACGGGGTGTCGCGGTCGAACGTCAGGACGCGGTACTCGTAGTGGCCGTGCGTCGACCAGGCGGAGCGGTAGGGGGCTGTGCGAGTCATCCGGGTCCTCTCACGATGCGGGTCGGGAGCGTGCAGGAGCGGTTCTGAGCACCTCTGGGTGCGCCCCGGAGACGGGGTGCGCCATTTCTGGGTGCCATTGTGCACCTGGCGGCGATACCGTCTGGGTATGACCGCTGATCCGCGTGCCGCGCTCGACCGCTTCATCGTCGCGCTCGAAGCCCACTACGACGCCGTCGTCACCCGCCGCGGTGACGACGACCCTCGCGTCGACGACACGTACTACGTGCTCGCCGACGCCTTCGACGCCTATGACGAGGCGCTCGGTGACGTGCACGGCGAGGCCACCCCGCTCGTCGTCGACGACGACGGCGAGGACAGCGACGACGACGACGATGACGATGACGATGACGATGACGAGGCGGACGACGACGACTCGGACGACGACCGGGACCTGAACCCGTCGGACATCGACGACCACATCGACGACGACGACCACATCGAGGAGACGGCTCGCCGCTGAACCCGCAGGGTCAGCCTCGCCACGCAGGGTAGGTGCGGCCCGGCGCGCTGACGTCGTCCAGCGCCGCCATCACCTCGCGCGGGAGCTCGAGGTCGGCGGCAGCGGTCGCCGCCCGAAGGTGCGCGGGGGTCCGCGGTCCGACGACGGCGGACGACACCCCGCGCGCGAGCGTCCAGGCCAGCGCGACCTCGAGCGGCGACCGGCCGAGACCGTCGGCGGCCGTCGAGACGGCGGAGACCACGGCGCCCGCGCCGGCGTCCAGGTATTGCTCGACGTAGGGCGCCCACCGGTCGCTCGCCGCCCGCGAGTCGGCGGGGGTGCCCTTGCGGTACTTGCCCGTCAGCACGCCCCGCCCGAGCGGCGACCACGCGAGCAGGCCGACGCCGAGCTCGGTCGCGGCAGGCGCGACCTCCGCCTCGAGCCCGCGCTCGAGGAGCGAGTACTCGAGCCCGGCGGCGGCGAGACCGCACGAGCCGCCGGCCGCGAGGCGGGTGGCGAGGGCCGCCGTCCGCCACGCGGGGTGGTCGCCGACCCCGACGTACCGCGCGCGACCGCTCGAGATCGCGGTCTCGAGAGCCGACGCCGTCTCCGCGAGCGGGGTGCGGGGGTCCGGTGCCTGGACGAGGAACAGGTCGACGTGATCGGTGCCGAGCCGGCGCAAGGAGGCGTCCAGGCCGTCCAGCAGGTGGCGTCGGGACGCGTCGGGGACGACCGCGCTCCCCGTGCCCGCGACCGACCCCGCGCGCCGCAGCCCCGACTGGACGCACAGCACCAGGTCCGCGCGCGGGACGTCGGTCGCCAGCAGCGACCCGAGGATCGACTCGGCGTCCGTCGAGCCGTACGACGCCGCGGAGTCGACGAGCGTCCCGCCCGCGTCGAGGAAGTCGCGCAGGAGTTCGCGCGCGGCGTCCTCGTCGGTCCTGTCGCCCCAGGTCATGGTCCCGAGACCGATCTCCGACACGTGCAGGCCGGTCGCCCCCAGCCGCCGCTCATCCATGCTGCGCAGAGTACCGAGGTAGCACCGGCCGCGCCGCGCGGTCTCGGCGGGTCCTGTGTGTATCGTGACGGTCCGTGACCTCTTGGGAAGCAGTCCTCCTCGGGCTCGTGCAGGGACTCACCGAGTTCCTGCCGATCTCCTCCAGCGCCCACCTGAGCATCGTCGGGCAGCTCATCGGCGACGTGGACCCGGGGGCGGCGTTCACGGCCATCACCCAGATCGGCACCGAGACCGCCGTCCTGCTCTACTTCCGCCGCGACATCCGGGACATCTGCGTCGCGTGGTGGCAGGCGCTGCGCGGCCGGGACGGGGACGACTGGCGCTCGAGGATGGGCGCGCACGACCCGCACGCGCGCATGGCGTGGTTCATCGCGCTCGGCTCGGTCCCGATCGTGCTCCTCGGTCTCCTGTTCCAGGACGCGATCGAGACGAACCTGCGCAACCTCTGGATCACGGTCGCGATGCTCGCGCTGTTCGGCGTGCTCCTCGGGATCGCCGACAAGATCGGGCGCCGGGTGCGTCCCCTCGAGTCGCTGACGCCCCGCAGCGCGATCGGGTTCGGGCTCGCGCAGGCGCTGGCGCTGATCCCCGGGGTCTCCCGCTCCGGCGGGACCATCACCATGGGGCTCCTCATGGGGTTCACGCGCGAGGCCGCGGCGCGGTACTCGTTCCTGCTCGCGATCCCCGCCGTCCTCGGTTCGGGCTTCTACCAGCTCGCGAAGTCGGTCGCCGAGGGCCCGGAGCCCGGGTCCCCGGGGGCGCTGGCCACGGTGATCGCCACGCTCATCGCGTTCGTGGTCGGCTACCTCGTCATCATCGTCTTCCTGAAGATCGTCTCGACCTACAGCTACATGCCGTTCGTCTGGTACCGGCTCGGCCTCGCGGCAGTGGTGTCCGTCATGCTCCTGACGGGCGTGCTGACCGCCTGACGGCCGATACGCTGGGCGCGTGCTCACCTGGCCTGCCCCTCAGATCCCCGCGCTGCCCGGTCGAGGCGACGTCGTCCGCGTCCACGACAGCACCACCGGCGAGCCGGTGGTCGCCGCGCAGGGCCACCGCGCCACCATGTACGTCTGCGGCATCACGCCCTACGACGCGACGCACCTCGGCCACGCGGCCACGTACATCGCCTTCGACCTGCTGTACCGGGCGTGGCTCGACGCCGGCCACGAGGTCGTCATGGCCTCCAACGTCACCGACGTCGACGACCCGCTGCTGGAGCGCGCGGCGCAGACCGGGGTCGACTGGCGTGACCTCGCCGCAGACCAGGTGGCGCTCTTCGCGGAGGACATGACGGCCCTCGGCGTCGTCCCGCCCGACGTGTTCGAGAGCGTCGTCGAGACCGTGCCGGGGGTGCAGGACGCCGTCGCGCGCCTCCTGGAGTCGGGTGCGGCCTACCGAGTCCCTCTCGAGGACGGGGCCGGAGGGTCCGCCCCAGGGCTCGGGGACGTGTACGCGGACCTCTCGGCGGACGCGCACTTCGGCGACGTCGCACGGATGGGATCCGAGGAGATGGCGGAGCTGTTCGCGGAGCGCGGGGGAGACCCCGAGCGTCCGGGCAAGCGCGCACCGCTCGACCCGCTCCTGTGGCGGCGTGAGCGCGACGGCGAGCCCTTCTGGGAGCACGACGTGCTCGGCTCCGGGCGTCCGGGGTGGCACGTCGAGTGCGCCGTCATCGCCCGCGACGCTCTCGGCCTGCCGTTCGACGTGCAGGGCGGCGGCGCCGACCTGCTGTTCCCGCACCACGAGATGTCGACCTCCCACGCCCGCGTCATGGACGACGGGCACGGCGCACGCACCCACGTCCACGCCGGCCTCATCTCCTACGACGGCCACAAGATGAGCAAGTCCCGCGGGAACCTCGTCCTGGTCTCGCGGCTCCGGGCCGACGGCGTGGCGCCCATGGCGATCCGCCTCGCCGTCCTGGGACAGCACTACCGCTCCGAGTGGGAGTGGACCGACGACGTCCTCGCCGCCGGCGTCGCCAGGCACGACCGCTGGCTCGCCGCGGTGTCGGGGAACGGCGGCCCGAGCCCGGACGCGACCCTGGCGGCCGTCCGCGCCGCGCTGGCCGACGACCTCGACGCTCCGACGGCGCTGGCCGCGGTCGACGCGTGGGCCGACGAGTCGCTGCGCGAGGGCCGCGACACGAGCGCCGACGAGGTCGGCGCGCCGGGCGTGATCGCCCGCGCGGTGAACGCGCTGCTCGGCGTGCGGCTCTGACCGGCTACTTCTCGGGACCGCCCCGGCGCTTGAGGTAGCGCTCGAACTCCTGGGCGATCGCCTCGCCCGTCGCCTCCGGGAGGTCGGCCGTGTCCTTGGCCTCCTCCAGCTGCTGCACGTACTCCGCGACCTCGGCGTCCTCCTGCGCGAGCTCGTCGACGCCGCGCTGCCACGCCTCGGCGTCCTCGGGGAGCTCCCCGAGGGGCACCGGCTCGCCGAGCAGCTCCTCGAGCCGGGTCAGGATCGCGAGCGTCGCCTTCGGCGACGGCGGGTGGGCCACGTAGTGCGGCACCGCGGCCCAGAGCGAGACCGACCGCAGACCTCGCTCGCCCGCGGCGTGCTGGAGGACCCCGACGATCCCGGTGGGACCCTCGTAACCGCTGGGTGCGACGTCGAGCGAGGCCCGCAGGACCTCGTCCTCCGAGGTCGCGGTCAGCGGGATCGGACGGGTGTGCGGCACGTCGGCGAGCAGCGAGCCGAGGGTCACGACGGTCTGCACCTCGTACCGCTCCGCCAGGTCGAGAAGCTCCCGGCAGAAGGACCGCCACCGCGTGCTGGGCTCGATGCCCTGCACGAGCACCACGCGTCGTCCGGTCACCGGGGTGCGGGCCGTGGCGACCGTCGTCGTCGGCCACTCGATGGTCCGCCGGCCGTCGTCCGCGGTGGACACGACCGGTCGGTTGACCTGGAAGTCGTGGTAGTCCTCGGGGTCGATCTCGGCGACGTCGACGGCGTCCCACGCATCGTGGAGGTGCTGGACCGCGCCGGTCGCGGCGGACCCGGCGTCGTTCCAGCCCTCGAACGCTGCGACGAGCACGGTGCGCAGGCGCTCGTCGTCGCCGTCGCGCTCGTGCGCCCCACGGGTCCGGTCGTCCCACTTCTCGCTCATCGGACCAGACTAGGCGTCGGTGACGGTCCCACGGTGCTCGGTCCGGATCACGGCGTGCCCGCGGCGGCGACGGCGAGGACCGCGCCGACGACCATGTACGGGCCGAACGGGATGCGCGTCGTCCGCGTGGCGCGGCGCGCGAGCACCAGGCCGAGCGCGACGAGGCCGCCGAGCACGAAAGCGAGGACCGTGCCCCCGAGGAGAGGTCCCCAGCCGAGCCACGCCAGCGGTGCACCGAGGAGCGCCGACAGCTTCACGTCGCCGAACCCGAGGCCGTCGGGCGACACGAGAGCCAGGGCCAGGTAGAAGACGAACGCCGCGGCCGAGCCCGCGACGGCGCGCACCGCGGCGGCCGGGTCTCCGTCGAGGAGCGAGGCGGCGACCAGCAGCGCGATGACGACCACGGTCGAGGGGATCGTGATCGGGTCCGGGAGCCGGTGCGTGCGTGCGTCGATCACGGACAGCACGGCGCCCGCCGCGGCCACGACCGCGAACGCCGGGGCCACCCAGGGGACCTCGTGCGCGAGCGCCCAGGCCGCGCCGACGACCCCGGACACCGAGCCGAGCACCGATGCCTGGAGCGCGAAGGGGCGTACCTCGTCGACGACGTCCGCGATGACCACGGGCCGACCGTAGCGGCGCCGGTGCCGCAGCGGCCGCCGTCGTCCACAGGTCCCCGACGGCCTTGCCGCGGGCTCGTCCCGCGGTGCGGTCGGGGACCCGGCCCACGTCACCGGCGTGGGAAGATCGGTCCCATGCTTCGGTGGTTGACCTCAGGTGAGTCGCACGGTGAGGCGTTGGTCGGGATCCTCGAAGGGCTCCCCGCCGGCGTCGAGATCGTGATCAAGGACGTCCAGGACGCGCTCGCGCGGCGCCGGCTCGGCTACGGCCGCGGCGCACGCATGAAGTTCGAGCAGGACGCGGTGCGTGTGCTGGGCGGTCTGCGCCACGGGGTCACCCAGGGTGGCCCGCTGGCGATCGAGATCGGCAACACCGAGTGGCCCAAGTGGGTCGACGTCATGTCGTCCGACCCGGTGCCCGACGAGGCGCTGCAGATCGACGCCGGGACCGGCGACGCGCGCGAGATCGCCCGCAACCGCCCCCTGACGCGTCCCCGGCCCGGTCACGCCGACCTGGTGGGCATGCGCAAGTACGGGTTCGACGACGCGCGCCCCGTCCTGGAGCGCGCGTCCGCGCGGGAGACCGCGACACGGGTCGCACTCGGCACCGCCGCCGCGAAGTTCCTCGAGCAGGCCCTCGGCGTCCGGCTCGTCTCGCACGTGACGGCGATCGGCCCCGTCGAGGTCCCCGAGGACGCCGCGCTGCCGACGCCCGACGACGTGGCAGCGCTCGACGCGAACCCGGTGCGCTGCCACGACGAGGCGACCGCGGCCGCGATGGTCGCGGAGATCGACGACTGCAAGAAGGCCGGCGACACGCTCGGCGGCGTCGTCGAGGTCCTCGCCTACGGCGTCCCGACCGGGCTCGGCTCCTACGTGCACGCCGACCGGCGGCTGGACTCGAGGCTCGCCGGGATCCTCATGGGCATCCAGGCGATCAAGGGCGTCGAGGTCGGTGACGGGTTCCGCACGGCACGCCGCCGGGGTTCGCAGGCCCACGACGAGATGGTG
Source organism: Paraoerskovia sediminicola (assembly GCF_030296575.1). Taxonomy (GTDB): domain Bacteria; phylum Actinomycetota; class Actinomycetes; order Actinomycetales; family Cellulomonadaceae; genus Paraoerskovia; species Paraoerskovia sediminicola. Next base: position 3,125,946 of record NZ_AP027729.1, on the reverse strand, counting down.
CGCGAGGACGGCACGATCAAGCGGCTGTCCAACCGGGCCGGCGGCCTCGAGGGCGGCATGACGAACGGTGAGACGCTCCGCGTGCGCGCGGCGATGAAGCCGATCTCGACGGTGCCCCGTGCGCTGCGGACCATCGACACGGCCTCCGAGGACGAGGCCACCGCCCAGCACCAGCGCTCCGACGTGTGCGCGGTGCCGCCCGCAGCCGTGGTCGCCGAGGCGATGGTGGCTCTCGTGCTGGCGCAGGCCGCGATCGAGAAGTTCGGCGGCGACAGCGTCGACGAGGTCCGCCGCAACGCCGAGACCTACCTCGCCGCGATCCCCGAGCTGCAGCGCTGAGATGACGAGCGACGCGACGCGAGACACCGTGCCTGCGGTCGACGGGGACGGCGACGCCCGACCGCCCCGCAGGGCGAGGTCGGGGCACGGACCCGTGGTGGTGCTCGTCGGGCCCCCGGGTCGGGCAAGTCGACGGTGGCGCGGCTGCTCTCGCAGCGCTGGGACCTGGTCCACCGGGACACGGACACCGACGTCGAGGAGACGGCCGGCAAGCCCGTCAGCGAGATCTTCTTCGACGACGGCGAGCCCGCGTTCCGGGCGCTCGAGCGGGAGGCCGTAACGTCGGCGCTGGCGCTCCACGACGGCGTCCTGTCGCTCGGCGGGGGAGCGGTGCTCGACGTCCACTCCCAGGAGGCTCTGGCCGCCTACGCGCGGGAGGGCGGCGAGGTCGTGTTCCTGGACGTCTCGCTCGCGCACGCCGCGCCGCGGGTCGGCTTCAACCGGTCGCGGCCGCTGCTGCTCGGGAACCCGCGGGCGAAGTGGCAGGCGCTCATGGAGGCCAGGCGTCCCGTGTACACGACGGTGGCCACGCGGACCGTCCTCACCGACGGGCTGAGCCCTGCCCAGGTGGCGGCGACGATCGCCGACGGCATCGACCCATCGACCCCGACCGCACCGTGACGGAGGACCCCCTAGTGAGCGCCCCGGCGACGACCGAACCCACCGAGCCCACCGAGCCCACCGATCCCCACGGGTCGGGTCGGCCCAGCACCGTCCGTGTCGAGGGCGACTCGCCCTACGACGTCCTGATCGGCCGCCACCTCCTCGGTGAGCTGCCCGGGATGCTGGGCTCCGGCGTCCGACGCGTTCTCGTGATCCACCCTGCCTCGCTCGCCGCCACGGCCGAGACGGTCCGCACCGACCTCGTCGACTCGGGCTACGAGGCGTTCGCGGCCGAGGTCCCGGACGCCGAGGAGTCCAAGACCGCGCAGGTCGCCGGCTTCCTCTGGGGGTCCTGGGGCAGGCCGACTTCACGCGGTCCGACGCGATCGTCTCGGTCGGTGGCGGCGCCACGACGGACCTCGCCGGGTTCGTCGCGGCGACGTGGTTGCGGGGCATCAAGGTCGTGCACGTGCCGACGACCCTGCTCGCGATGGTCGATGCCGCCGTGGGCGGCAAGACCGGCATCAACACCGCCGAGGGCAAGAACCTCGTGGGCTCGTTCCACCCGCCCGCGGGCGTGCTGTGCGACGTCGCCGCCCTCGAGACCCTGCCGCGGTTCGACCTCGTGGCCGGGCTCGCGGAGGTCGTGAAGACCGGTTTCATCGCGGACGACCGGATCCTGGAGATCGTCCGCGAGCACGCTCCCGCGCTGGCCGCCTGGGACGGCGCCGCCGCGTCGCCCGAGGTCTGGGCCGCGCTGACCGAGCTCATCGAGCGGTCCGTCGCCGTCAAGGCCCGGGTCGTGGGCGAGGACCTCAAGGAGGCCGGCCTGCGCGAGATCCTCAACTACGGGCACACGCTCGGTCATGCCGTCGAGCTCTCGGAGCGGTACGCGTGGCGTCACGGGGCCGCCGTCTCCGTGGGCATGGTGTTCGCCGCCGAGCTCTCCCGGCTGGCGGGCAAGCTCGACGACGCCGGGGTCGACGCGCACCGCGAGATCCTCGGCTCCCTCGGTCTGCCGCTCGCCTACCGCGGCGACCGGTGGGACCAGCTCATGTCCGCGATGCGCCGCGACAAGAAGTCGCGCGGCGACCTGCTGCGCTTCGTCGTGCTCGACCGGATCGGGTCGCCGACCCGCCTCGAGGGTCCGGACCCGACGATCCTCGCCGCCGCGTACGCGGAGATCTCCGAGGACGCCCCGACCGGCCGGGCGCCGATCGCGCTCTGACCCCGACGAGGGTCACGGTCGTGACGAAGGTCAGGACGACTGCCCGCGTGAAGCGCAGGACGTAGTCCAGATTCCTCGGCCCGACCCGGCCCGGCCAGGGGCGGCGGTGGTCGGGTCAGGCGCTCCAGGACCCGCGAGCGACGAGCACGTCCCGCAGCAGGTCGGCGCGGTCGGTGACGATCCCGTCGACGCCCAGGTCGAGGAGCCGGTGCATGTCGGCGGGGTCGTTCACGGTCCAGACGTGGACCTGCTTGCCGGCGCGGTGCGCCGCGGCCACCGTCCGCGCGTCGACCACGGTCACGGGTCCGGCCGACTCGGGGACCTGCAGCGCATCGACCCCGCTGAGGATCTGTCGCACGACGGCCGTGGGGGCTCCGACGCGCACGGCGCCGAGGAACGCCACGACCTCGTCCTGACCGGTCGACGTGGCGACGGGCCGCTCGAGCAGGCGGACGGTCGCCCGCCGACGGCGCGCCGAGAAGGATGCGACGCACACGCGGTCCCAGGCGTTCGTCCGGTCGATCGCCCAGGCCACCGCGGGGACGCCGGCGGACGACTTGACGTCGATGTTCACCCGCACGTCGGGCCACGTCCCGAGCACGTCCTCGAGCAGGGGGACCGGCTCGACCCCGCCGATGCGTGCCGCGCGGACGGCGCTCCAGGGGAGGTCGGCGACCAGCCCCTCCGCGTCCGTCGTCCTGTCCAGGCTCGGGTCGTGGAGGGCGACCGCGACGCCGTCCGACGTCGCGTGGGCGTCGGTCTCGACGTACCGGAACCCGAGATCGACCGCCGCTGCGAAGGCAGCCATCGAGTTCTCGAGTCCGTCGAGGGAGAACCCGCGGTGGGCGAGGGCGGCGACGCCGCCGGGGGCGTCGAGGTAGGGGTGGCGCCACGAGGTCGGGCGACCTGCGCCCGCGGCGCTCACGCGCCGGTCCCGGTCTGCACGGCAGGCTCGCGCACGCCGGGCGCGAGCGCGCCGTCGAGCCACGCGAGGACCCCCTCCAGGTAGGCCGCCCGCGGCTCCGCGGCGGAGAGCACGAGGTCGTGGACCCCGCCCTCGACGACCAGCTCGTCCACCCGGTCGCCGAGCAGCGGGGCGTCACGGGAGATGTTCGCCACGTTCAGCACGGTGTCCTGCCGGTCGAGGTCCGGGTTGGTCGGGGAGTCCGGTCCGGAGGCGTCGGAGCGGGCGACGAGCACCGGGCACGAGATCGCGAGGCGCCGGGCGATCCTGGCCTGCCCGCGCAGGACCGCCCTGACCCATCCGGCGCGCGCCGGGACCCCGGTCGTGCGCTTGAGCTCGGTGTCGAACGTCCAGCGGCCGCCCGCGGAGACGTGCTGGTACGTGGCGTAGTAGGAGGGCGCGGAGGTCAAGGGCCTCTGCGGGGCGAGCTGCGCACCGAGGTCGACGACGCGGGAGGCGGCCGCGCGCAACCACCGGCTCGCGCCGATGTCGAGGAACGGGCTGTTGAGCACGAGGGCGTCCGGCACCCCGGCGTCGCGCAACGAGTGGGCCCACAGGGACGCCACGAGCCCGCCGGTCGAGTGCGCGTTCACGACGAGCGGCACGCCCGGGTGACGCTGCCTCAGGACGCGCACCGCGTTGCTCAGGTCGTTGGCCTGCTCGTGCAGGTCGTCCTGGTAGTGGGGCACGTCGCCGTCGCGCAGCGAGCGCCCGCACCGACGCGCGTCGAGCGCGTAGAAGGCGTACCCGGCGTCGGTGAACGCCTCGGCCAGGTGGGCCTGGAAGAAGTAGTCGTTGTACCCGTGCAGGTACAGCACCACGGCCCGGGGGTCGGACGGCGTCGCAGCGGTCCGCACGAGCGTCGCGTCCCCTAGTGCGCGGGTCTCGAAGGGCGTGCCGAGCAGCGGGTCCGTCGTCCAAGCCTGCGAGGGGTCTGAGGCGGTCAGGGCGACCGAGGCGTCATTGGTGTCTGTGGTGACTGTGGTGACTGTGGCGTCAGTGGCGTCAGTGGCGTCAGTGGCGTCCGACGTGCCGGGGGTGTCGTGCGTCTGTTCTGGACGGGTCGTTCGCTGCTCCGGGGCCACACGGGCAACCTATCGCCGTCCGCTCCGTAGGGCGCTCCGGCGCGCGCTCACCCCTCGACCGCGCCGAGCGCGCGTCGCCCGGCGCGGGCGGCGAAGGCGTCGAGCGCGGTGATGACCTCGGACGACTGCCACAGGATCGACCGCCGGCGCCCGGCCACCTCGGTCAGCGCGCCGGCGTCCACGAGGTGGTCGATGGCGCGGCGGGCGTTGGGCTGCGTGACGCCGAGCTCGGCGCGCACGACCTCGGTGCCGAGCACGGGGTGCCGCAGGACCACGTCCAGCAGCCGCCAGGCGGCCGAGTCCGAGCGGGCGCGCAGGTTCGCCGCCCAGGTGGCGCGGGCCTCGCGCAGGTCCTGCACCAGCTCCCGGCCGTTGGCGACGGACAGGACCGCGGCCTCGGCCAGCGCGTCGACGATCGCCGCGGGGTCGCCGTCCCGGTAGGCCGTCAGCGCGGAGAAGTACCGGTCCGTGTCGACGAGGAGGCCGGCGGAGACCGGGACGGTGACGGCGCGGGTGAGCCCGCGGTGCCGGAGCATCGCGTGCACGAGGGCCCGGCCGGTGCGTCCGTTGCCGTCGACGAAGGGGTGGATGGTCTCGAACTGGGCATGGGCGAGGGCTGCGTGCGAGAGGGCCGGGACGTCGCCGCGGCGCGCGAACGTGACGAGGTCGTCGAGGGCGTCGGCCACCAGCCTCTGGTGGGGCGGGACGAACCCGGCGCCGTGCGGGGACCACGCGCTGCCACCGATCCACACCTGCTCGTCGCGGAGCGTGCCGGCGAACGACGACGGCTGCATGAGGGCCGCGTGCATCGCGAGGACGGCGTCCATGTCGATGCGCTCGGACAGGGCGAGAGCCGCGTTCATCGCGTGGACGTTGCCGACGATCAGCCGGGCGTTCGCGCGCGCGTCCTCGCCGATCTCCGCGAGCGCGATCTGGCGGGCGCCCGAGGTCAGGTTCTCGATCTGGGAGGACGACGCGGACTCCGACCGCAGGAGCACGGCGGCGAACGGTGCGACCTCGCCCCCCACGTCCTGGTCGAAGTCGCGCACGAGCCGGGACGCCTCCTCGGCTGCGGCGGCCGTGGGGCGGGGGAGCGCGACGTCGGCCTCTGCGATGCGGGGGACGACCGCCGACGCGTAGGGCCGACTCAGCCGCGCCCGGGCCGAGGCCGAGAGCGCCTCGGGAGGGAGCGCCGTCCGCCAGCGGTGCTCCTCGACCTCCAGCCGTGGCCAGCCGCTCGTAGGGGATGCCATCGCTCCACGGTAGCATCCGTTACGGCACTAAAGGATGATAACGAGACTGCTCGTCATCCGTTCCGGGCGGCGGCGGAGTCGGCGACGCCGTCGACGCCCACCCCGCTCGGGAAGCGCACGAGCAGCAGCAGGACCAGTCCGACGGCCACCACGGCGACGATCCCGACGATGCCCCAGTACTGCGCGCCGGAGACGGCGATCGCCGTCGAGAACGCCAGCGGGGCGAAGAAGCTCGCCGCGCGTCCCGTCGTCGCGTACAGCCCGAACGCCTCGGTCTCCTTGCCCTCGTCCGTGAGGCGCGCGAGCAGGCCGCGGCTCGCGGACTGCGCGGGCCCCACGCACCCGGAGAGCACCAGACCGCAGACCCAGAAGACGCTCGTGCCGCCGTCGTGGAGGAAGAACACGGCCATGCCGGCCACGCAGATCCCTGCGAGCGCACCGATCACGACGCGGCGGGGGCCGATCCGGTCGTCCAGCCAGCCTGCGGCGATGGTCGACACTCCGGCCACCAGGTTCGCGGCGATGGCGAACACGATGACGTCGCTCGCGCTGAACCCGAAGGTTCCCGAGGCGATGACCGCCCCGAAGGTGAAGACCCCGGCGAGCCCGTCGCGGTAGATCGCGCTCGCCACGAGGTAGGCGAGGGTCGACCGACGCTCGCGCCAGAGCAGCGCGATGTCGTGGCCGAGCTTCCGGTAGGCGTCGAGCACGCCGATCGGCACGGCCTTCTCGGTGCGGGGCGACTCGGGCACCCACAGCATCACCGGGATCGCGAAGACGGCGAACCACACCGCGGAGAGCAGGACGCTGATGCGGATGTCCATCCCGTCCTCGCCGGTCACGCCGAACCACCCGACCTCGGGGTCGATGAACCCGACGAAGAGGATCAGCAGGAGCACGATGCCGCCGACGTACCCGGCACCCCAGCCGATGCCGCTGATCCGCCCGATCGTCCGCGGCGTGGAGATGTCGAGCAGGAGCGCGTTGTAGGCGACGGAGGCGAGCTCGAAGAACACGTTCCCCACGGAGAGCAGCACGATCCCGAGGATCACGGCGTCCGAGAGGGACCCCGGGGTCGGCTCGACGAAGAACATCGCGGTCATGGACCCGAACACGGCGACGGAGTTCACGCCGAGCCAGACCTTGCGCCGCCCGGAGGCGTCGGCGAGCGCACCCAGCGCGGGGGCGAGCAGGGCGATGAGCACGCCGGCGGCCGTCAGGCCCCAGCCCAGCCACTCGGTGTGCTCGGCCATGACCGCGTCCGGGTCGGCCGCGCCCGCCTCGACGAACGCGTCGCTCGTGATCCAGCGCGTGAACACGAAGGTCGTGACCACCGCGTTGAAGGACGCCGAGCCCCAGTCCCACAGGGACCAGGAGATCACCTGCCGGCGGTGCGAGCGGTGCGGCGTCGGCGTGGTCACTCCGTCGGGTGCGGTCACCCGCGCATCGTAGAGCGGCACGGACGCGAGCGCGGGCTCAGACACCACATGCCGGGACGGTGGGTCGTCGCCCGCGTCCGGCGTCGGCCCCCGGGTCTATCCTCGCCGCATGACCCGCGTGCTGATCCTCAACGGACCGAACCTCGGGCGCCTCGGCGTCCGCGAGCCCGACGTCTACGGCCACGCGTCGTACACCGACCTGGTCCGCAAGGGTGGCGAGTGGGGCGAGGGGCACGGGTTCTCGGTGGACGTCCGCCAGACGGACGACGAGTCCGAGATGGTCGGCTGGCTCCACGAGGCCGTGGACTCCGGTGCGCACGTCGTGATCAACCCTGCCGCGTTCACGCACTACTCCTACGCGCTGCGCGACGCCGCGGCCCAGGTCACGAAGGCCGGGTTGCACCTCGTCGAGGTGCACATCTCGAACCCCTACGCGCGGGAGGAGTTCCGTCACCGGTCGGTCGTCGGCCCCGTGGCGACGGGCACCGTGGCGGGGTTCGGGCTCGGTTCGTACCGGGTCGCGCTCGAGGCGATCGCCGACCTGGTGGCCTGACCCTTGATCGGCATCGATCAAGGCCTAGGGCTTGTTGTGTACTGGTCAAGGCTGTAGGCTTGATCCGTGTTCGTCCTCACGTTCGACCAGCGCCGGAGCACGGGCGCGCCCGATCGCGTCCCGGAGGCCGTCGCTGCGCTCTCGGCCGTCGCGGCCCCGTCGCAGGAGCGGTCCGCCCTGGTGCTCCCCATCGAGCGCACCGTGGGTGACGAGGCCCAGGCGCTGCTCGACGACGCGTCGACGACCGTCGCCCTCGTCCTGGAGCTCGCGCGCCACGGAGGGTGGAGCATCGGTCTGGGCATCGGGGGAGTGCGGACGCCGCTGGGGGCCTCGACCCGCGCCTCGACGGGAGATGCCTACGTCCGTGCCCGGGAGGCCGTCGAGCGGGCCAAGAGCCGCGGCCCGTCTGTGCCGCTCGCGGTCGAGGGGCCCGACCCGGACGCCGCCCGGGAGGTCGAGGCGCTGCTGCGGCTCCTCGCCGTCGTCGTCGGGCGCCGCACCGCCCGCGGCTGGGAGGCCGTGGACGGGCTCCTGGAGCACGGTGGGCGACAGACCGACGTCGCCCGGGCGCTCGGGATCAGCGAGCAGGCCGTGAGCCAACGGCTCCGCACCGGTCTGTGGGCCGAGGAGACCGCGGCGCGCCCTGTCGTGGAACGACTGCTGACGGAGGCAGACCGATGAGCGAGACCTGGACCGTCGTCCTGACCGTGGTGACCGTGCTCGGGACCCTCGCGCTGTCCGTGGGCGGTGGCGCCTGGTTCACGCCGCTCGTGCTGCGGGCCGCCTCCCGGAGCACGACCCGGGAGGCACGGGCCCTGGGCGCCGGCGACCCCGAGGGGGACCCGGGTACGCCCGCCGGCCCGCAGGCCGTCGCCGCGCTGCGCGGAGGGACCTGGATCGGGCTGCTGGAGCGCTTCGCCGTCACGGGCTGTCTCCTGGCCGGCTACCCCGCGGGGATCGCGCTCGTCGTCGCCGTCAAGGGCCTGGGCCGCTACCCCGAGCTGCGGGAGAAGCCGGTCGCCTCCGAGCGGTTCGTCGTCGGCACCCTGGCCTCGCTGGTCTGGTCGGCCCTCGTCGGGGTCGGCGGCGTCTGGGTGCTCGGCCTGCTCCGCTAGACTGGTGCGAGTTTTGCGGCCGCCCCGACGCGGCTGCGTGCCCCAGGCCTGACGACGAAGGAAGACACGCACCGTGGCAACCACGAACGACATCAAGAACGGCACCGTCCTGCGCATCGACGGGCAGCTCTGGACGATCATCGAGTTCCAGCACGTCAAGCCGGGCAAGGGTGGCGCGTTCGTGCGCACCAAGATGAAGAACGTCCTCTCGGGCAAGCAGGTCGACAAGACCTTCAACGCGGGCCTCAAGATCGAGACGGCCAACGTCGACCGCCGCGACATGCAGTACCTGTACCAGGACGGCGAGGACTTCGTCGTCATGGACACCTCGACCTACGACCAGATGAACCTCCCGGCCGCGGTCATCGGCGACAACGCGAAGTACATGCTCGAGGGCGTCATGATCACGGTCGCGACCAACGAGGGGAACCCGCTCTACACAGAGCTCCCCGCGTCCGTGGTCCTCGAGATCACGTACACCGAGCCGGGCCTCCAGGGCGACCGCTCGACCGGCGGCACCAAGCCCGCCACGCTCGAGACCGGCGCCGAGATCCAGGTGCCCCTGTTCCTCGAGGCCGGCACCAAGGTCAAGGTCGACACCCGTGACGGCTCGTACCAGGGCCGCGTGAACGACTGACGTGGGCGCTCGAACCAAGGCGCGCAAGCGCGCGCTCGACGTCCTCTTCGAGGCGGACCAGCGGGGCAGCGACCCCGCAGTGCTGCTCGCGGACCGGCTCGTCGAGCCCGGCACCGAGGCGTCCCTGCCCCAGTACTCGGTCGATCTCGTCGAGGGGGTCCTCGCCCACCAGGAGCGGATCGACGAGCTCCTCGAGACCTACTCGCACGGCTGGACGATCGCCCGCATGGCGTCCGTCGACCGCGCCCTGCTGCGCCTCGGCACGTGGGAGATCCTCTACAACGACGACGTCCCCGACGCCGTCGCGATCGACGAGGCCGTCGACCTGTCGAAGGCGCTCTCGACGGACGAGTCGCCCGACTTCGTGAACGGCATCCTGGGCCGGATCCACGACCTCAAGCCGACGCTGCTCGGCTGACGCGTCCGCCGGCAGGGCCTCGACCAGCGGCCCTGCCGGCGCACGCGCGGCAGACGTGGCGGACACCACGTCGCGTCTGCCGGACACCGTCGCCACCTCACGGCCACGCCCGCTAGGGTGGTGGCGTCCGACATCCTTTAAGGCCCGTCCGGTGAGGCGGGGAAGGAGGTCGCCAGATGAACCCTGGCGCTGCTGTGTCCGCAGGCAACCCGAACGACGACGCGCGCGTTCCCGACGAACGCCGCACCCCGCCCCCTCCGGGCACGAGCGGGACGGTCGTCCTCGGTGAGGCCGACATCTCCCGAGCACTGACCCGCATCGCGCACGAGATCGTCGAGCGCAACAAGGGTGCCGACGACGTCGTGCTGCTCGGCATCCCGACCCGAGGCGTGCCGCTCGCGCGCCGCCTCGCCGAGCGTCTCGCCGCCGTCGTGGCGGACGACGACCCGACCTCCGCCGTCCCGGCCGGCTCAGCGCGCGCGACAGGCGGCGAGGGTCGGACGCTGCGCGAGCTCGTCGACGCCGCCCTCGGCGAGCTCGACATCACCATGTACCGCGACGACCTGCGGCGGAACCCGACGCGACCCGTCGGACCGACCCGGCTCCCGGCGTCCGGCATCGACGACAAGGTCGTCGTGCTCGTCGACGACGTGCTGTTCTCCGGCCGGACGATCCGGGCCGCGCTCGACGCGATCAGCGACCTCGGCCGGCCCAGCGCCGTCCAGCTCGCCGTCCTCGTCGACCGGGGGCACCGCGAGCTGCCGATCCGCCCCGACTACGTCGGGAAGAACCTGCCGACGTCGGCCGACGAGCGCGTCTCCGTGCACCTCGCGGAGGTCGACGACGCCGACCGGCCCAGCGGGACCGACGCCGCCGCCCAGCGCGACTCCGTGACGATCGAGGGGGCGCACCGATGAAGCACCTGCTCTCGACCGCGGACCTCGCGCTCGACGACGCGATCCTCGTCCTCGACACGGCCGCGCAGATGGCCGCGACGCAGGGACGCGAGATCAAGAAGCTGCCGACCCTGCGGGGTCGCACGGTCGTCAACCTGTTCTACGAGGACTCGACGCGCACGCGGATCTCGTTCGAGACCGCCGCCAAGCGGCTCTCGGCCGACGTCATCAACTTCTCCGCCAAGGGGTCCAGCGTCTCCAAGGGGAGTCGCTCAAGGACACCGCGCTGACGCTGCACGCGATGGGCGCGGACGCGGTCGTCGTCCGCCACCAGGCCTCGGGGGCACCGCACCTGCTGGCCCACGCCGGCTGGCTCGACTCGTCCGTCGTCAACGCGGGCGACGGGATGCACCAGCACCCCACCCAGGCGCTGCTCGACGCCTACACGATGCGCCGCCACCTCGTCGGTGCGGACGCGCTCGGCGCCGACCTCGCGGGCAAGCGCATCGCGATCGTCGGTGACGTGCTGCACTCGCGGGTCGCGCGGTCGAACGTGCACCTGCTGCACACCCTGGGCGCCGAGGTCGTCCTCGTGTCGCCGCCGACGCTCCTGCCCGTCGGCGTCGAGACGTGGCCGTGCAGCGTGTCGTACCACCTGGACGAGACGCTCCGGGACTTCGCGCCCGACGCGATCATGATGCTGCGCGTGCAGCGCGAGCGGATGAGCGGCGCCGGCGCCGGCGCGTTCTTCCCGAGCCCCTCGAGTACACCCGCAAGTACGGGCTCGACGGCCGCAGGCTCGCCCTGCTGCCGGAGCACTCGATCGTCATGCACCCGGGCCCGATGAACCGCGGGCTGGAGATCTCGGCCGAGGCCGCCGACTCCCCGCGCGCCGTGATCGTCGAGCAGGTCGCGAACGGTGTCGCCGTCCGCATGGCCGTCCTCTACCTCGTCCTGTCGGGCGACTCCTCCGAAGGGACCCCCATCTCATGAGCACCGCGCCCACGACCTACCTGCTGACGGGCGTCGCGCCCCTCGGCGGCGACCCGGTCGACCTCCTCCTGCGCGACGGCGTGATCGCTGGCCTCGGCGCGCCCGGGACGCTGGACGGGTCCGCGGACGACGGCAGCGTCACCGTCGTCGACGGCACCGGCCTGGTCGCCCTCCCGGGCCTCGTCGACCTGCACACCCACCTGCGCGAGCCGGGCCGCGAGGACGCCGAGACCGTCGAGTCCGGCACCCGGGCTGCGGCGGCGGGTGGCTTCACCGCGGTGCACGCGATGGCGAACACGACCCCGGTGGCCGACACCGCGGGCGTCGTCGAGCAGGTCTGGCGCCTCGGGCGCGCGGCCGGCTGGGTCGACGTCCACCCCGTGGGCGCCGTGAGTGTCGGCCTCGAGGGCGAGCGGCTCGCCGAGCTCGGCGCGATGGCCGACTCGGTGGCGCAGGTCAGCGTGTTCTCGGACGACGGCAAGTGTGTCCACGACCCGATCCTCATGCGGCGCGCGCTCGAGTACGTCAAGGCGTTCGACGGCGTCGTGGCGCAGCACGCGCAGGAGCCGCGGCTCACCGAGGGCGCCCAGATGAACGAGGGCGTCGTGTCCGCCGAGATCGGGCTCGCCGGATGGCCGGCCGTCGCGGAGGAGTCGATCATCGCCCGCGACGTGCTCCTCGCCGAGCACGTCGGGTCCCGCCTGCACGTGTGCCACCTCTCCACGGCGCGGTCCGTCGAGATCGTGCGCTGGGCCAAGTCGCGGGGCGTCGACGTCACCGCCGAGGTCACCCCGCACCACCTCGTGCTCACGGACGAGCTCGCGCGCGACTACGACCCCTCCTTCAAGGTCAACCCGCCGCTGCGCACGCAGGCCGACGTGGACGCCGTCCGGCAGGGTCTCGAGGACGGGACGATCGACATCGTCGCGACCGACCACGCCCCGCACACGCGCGAGGACAAGGACTGCGAGTGGGGCGCGGCGGCGTTCGGCATGACCGGGCTGGAGACCGCGCTCAGCGTCGTCCAGCAGACGATGGTCGACACCGGGCGCATGACGTGGGCGGACGTCGCCCGGGTGCTCTCGACGGCCCCCGCACGCATCGGTCGCATCGACGCGGGGAGCGCGCCCAGGGCCGCCCCCTCGAGGTGGGCGAGCCCGCGAACGTCGTGCTGGTGGACCCGAGCGCGACCCGGGTGGTGGACGGCGCGGCCCAGGCCACCGCGAGCGCCAACACCCCGTTCCGGGGCTACGAGCTCCCGGGCCGGGTCGTCGCGACGTTCCTGCGCGGTCGCGCGACCGTGCTGGACGGCGCCCCCGTCGACCGGGCTGCCGGCGCGGCGACCACGCGGGGAGAGGGTGACGACCGATGAACCTCCCCATGCCTGTCGCCGTCGGGATCTGGTTGGTCCTGGGGCTCGCCCTGCTGCTCCTGGTCGCCGTCGGCTTCCGCAACCTGCGCCGTCGCGGCGTGCACGAGGTGCCCGCGCTGCCGGTCGTCCCGGACCCGCTGTCGGCCGCGACGGTAGGCCCGTTCCCCGCGACCTACGTGTCGACGACGCTGGCGGGTGACTGGCTCGCGCGCGTCGGTGCGCACGGTCTCGGCGACCGCGCTGCAGCGACCGTGAGCCTGCACCCCGAGGGCCTGCTCGTGGAGCGTCAGGGCGCCGAGACGGTGTTCGTGGCCGCGTCACGCATCGAGGGCGTCGACACGACGCCCGGGATGGCCGGCAAGGTCACGGGCGGCGAGGGCATCCTCGTCGTGACCTGGCGTCTCGGCGGGCCGCAGGCCGGTGCCGACGAGGAGTCGGACCTGCCCACCACGACGCTCCTGGACACCGGGCTCAACGCGCGGCGGTCGGCCGACCGCGACGAGCTCCTGGACGCTGTCCGTGGCCTGGTCGCGCGACGTACGGCTCGCGTGGACGAGGGCACCGACGAGGCCACCGGCGAGGCCGAGGGTCAGTCCGGTGATCCCGCATCTGAGCCCGTCTCCGACCCCGCTGACGAACCGGCCGACGCGACGCGCCGACGCCGCCCCACGACCCACGACTCCGACGACCAGGAGGCACCCGAGTGACCACCGAGACCCACGCTCCCGCGCCCGCTTCCGCTCCAGGCAGGGCCGGAGCGGACGACACCGCCGTGCTCGTGCTCGAGGACGGCCGCACCGCGACCGGACGCGCCTACGGCGCCCTGGGCGCGACGGTCGGCGAGATCGTCTTCAACACCGGCATGACCGGTTACCAGGAGACGCTGACCGACCCGTCCTACCACCGCCAGATCGTCGTCATGACGGCGCCGCACATCGGCAACACCGGCGTCAACGACGAGGACGACGAGTCGTCGCGGATCTGGGTCAGCGGGTACGTCGTGCGCGACGCGGCCCGCCGGTCGTCGAACTGGCGCGCGCGTCGCACGCTGGACGACGAGCTCGTCGCGCAGGGGGTCGTCGGCATCAGCGACGTCGACACGCGAGCGCTGACGCGTCACCTGCGCGAGCTCGGCACCATGCGCGCCGGGATCTTCTCCGGTGACGCGCTGGTCCGCGACGGCAGGCCTCGGACGACCGAGGACCTCGTCGCCGAGGTCGTGTCCGCGCCCCGCATGGCGGGCTCAGACCTCGCCAAGGAGGTCAGCACGGACGAGGTCTACACGGTCGAGCCCTCGGGGGTGCACGGCGAGAGCGACGCCCCGGCCCTGGGCACGGTCGTCGCCGTCGACCTCGGGATCAAGACGATGACGCCCGTCCGGCTCGCCGAGCGCGGGCTTCGGGTCCACGTGGTGCCGAGCACGACCACGATCGAGCAGATCGAGGCGCTGTCGCCCGACGGCGTGTTCTTCTCGAACGGCCCGGGCGACCCGGGCGCGGCCACGGTCGAGGTCGACCTGCTGCGCGCCGTCCTCGACCGCGGCATCCCGTACTTCGGGATCTGCTTCGGCAACCAGATCCTCGGCCGGGCGCTCGGGTACGAGACGTACAAGCTCGGCTACGGCCACCGCGGCATCAACCAGCCGGTGATGGACCGCACGACCGGCAAGGTCGAGGTCACCGCCCACAACCACGGGTTCGCCGTCGACGCTCCCCGTGACGGCGAGTCCGTCGCACCCCACGACGACGGCCGCTACGGCCGGGTCCGGGTGTCCCACGTCTGCCTCAACGACGACGTCGTCGAGGGCCTCGAGTGCCTCGACCGACCCGCGTTCTCCGTCCAGTACCACCCGGAGGCCGCAGCAGGCCCGCACGACGCGGCCTACCTGTTCGACCGCTTCGTCGACCTCATGAACCTGACCGCGACCGACGGCAAGGAGTCCACGCGTGCCGCGCAGAACTGACCTCAGCAGCGTCCTCGTCATCGGCTCCGGCCCGATCGTCATCGGGCAGGCCTGCGAGTTCGACTACTCCGGCACCCAGGCGTGCCGCGTGCTCAAGGAGGAGGGCCTGCGGGTCGTCCTCGTGAACTCGAACCCGGCGACGATCATGACCGACCCGGAGTTCGCCGACGCGACCTACGTCGAGCCCATCACCACCGAGGTACTGACCTCGATCATCGCGAAGGAGCGCCCCGACGCGCTCCTGCCGACGCTCGGTGGCCAGACGGCGCTGAACGCCGCGATCGCCCTCGACGAGGCCGGTGTCCTCGAGGAGTACGGCGTCGAGCTGATCGGCGCGAACATCCCCGCCATCCAGAAGGGCGAGGACCGCCAGCAGTTCAAGGACGTCGTCGAGAAGTGCGGGGAGAGAGCGCCCGGTCCTCGATCATCCACACGGTCGACGAGGCGATCGCCGCCGCGGAGGACCTCGGGTACCCGATGGTGGTCCGGCCGTCCTTCACGATGGGTGGGCTCGGCTCGGGCATCGCGTACGACGAGGACGACCTGCGCCGCATCGTCGGCTCCGGCCTGCACTACTCGCCCACGACCGAGGTGCTCCTGGAGGAGTCGATCCTCGGCTGGAAGGAGTACGAGCTCGAGCTCATGCGCGACAAGGCGGACAACGTCGTCGTGGTCTGCTCGATCGAGAACGTCGACCCGGTCGGCGTGCACACGGGCGACTCGATCACGGTCGCGCCGTCGCTGACGCTCACCGACCGCGAGTTCCAGAAGCTGCGCGACATCGGGATCGCCGTGATCCGCGAGGTCGGCGTCGACACCGGTGGCTGCAACATCCAGTACGCGGTGGACCCGGCGACGGGGCGCGTCATCGTCATCGAGATGAACCCGCGCGTGTCGCGGTCGTCGGCCCTGGCGTCGAAGGCGACCGGCTTCCCGATCGCGAAGATCGCGGCGAAGCTCGCCGTCGGGTACACGCTCGACGAGATCCCCAACGACATCACGAGCGTGACCCCCGCGTCGTTCGAGCCGACGCTCGACTACGTCGTCGTCAAGGTGCCGCGGTTCGCGTTCGAGAAGTTCCCGGCGGCGGACACCACGCTCTCGACGACCATGAAGTCGGTGGGCGAGGCGATGGCTCTCGGCCGCAACTTCACCGAGGCCCTCGGCAAGGCGCTGCGGTCGATCGACAAGGCCGGGTCCGTCTTCCACTGGGACGGCGAGCCGCTCTCCGGGGCAGCGCTCGACGAGCTGCTCGCGACGATCGGTCGTCCGACCGAGAATCGGATCATCGGCGTGCAGCAGGCGCTCCGCGGCGCGAGCGTCGAGCAGGTCTTCGACGCGACGAAGATCGACCCCTGGTACCTGGACCAGATCCAGCTGGTCAACGAGATCGCTGACGAGGTGGCCGCCGCCCCGGCGCTCACCGCGGCGCTGCTGCTGCGCGCGAAGCGGCACGGCATCTCGGACGCTCAGGTGGCGCGGCTGCGGGGCATCTCGGAGCCGACGGTGCGCGAGCTGCGCCGGGCCCTGGCCGTCCGGCCCGTCTACAAGACGGTCGACACGTGCGCGGCCGAGTTCGCGGCGACCACGCCATACCACTACTCGACCTACGAGGAGGAGACCGAGGTGGCGCCGCGCGAGCGGCCGGCCGTGCTGATCCTCGGGTCCGGCCCCAACCGGATCGGGCAGGGCATCGAGTTCGACTACTCGTGCGTCCACGCCGCCCTCGCCCTCAAGGACCGCTACGAGACGGTCATGGTCAACTGCAACCCCGAGACGGTCTCGACCGACTACGACACCTCGGACCGTCTGTACTTCGAGCCGCTGACCTTTGAGGACGTCCTCGAGGTCTACGAGGCCGAGCTCGCCGCCGGGCCGGTGGCCGGGATCATCGTGCAGCTCGGCGGGCAGACGCCTCTCGGCCTCGCCCAACGGCTCGCCGACGCCGGCCTGCCGATCCTCGGCACCTCGCCCGAGGCGATCGACCTGGCCGAGGACCGTGGGGCGTTCGGCCGCGTCCTGGCCGACGCGGGCCTGCCGGCCCCGCAGTTCGGGACGGCGCTCTCGCTCGTCGAGGCCCAGGAGGTCGCGCACCGCATCGGGTTCCCCGTGCTCGTGCGCCCCTCGTACGTCCTCGGCGGTCGAGGCATGGAGATCGTCTACTCGGCCGGGCAGCTCACCGGCTACGTCGAGCGCGCCCTGGAGAGCTCGGGGAGGAGGCGCGGTCGAGCGGCGGCCTGCCCGCGCCCCTGCTCATCGACCGGTTCCTCGACGACGCGATGGAGATCGACGTCGACGCGCTGTACGACGGCGAGGAGCTCTACCTCGGTGGGGTCATGGAGCACATCGAGGAGGCCGGGATCCACTCCGGCGACTCGGCCTGCGTGCTGCCTCCGGTCTCGCTCAGCACCGCCGAGGTCGAGCGCATCCGGCGCTCGACCGAGGCCATCGCCGAGGGCGTGGGCGTCCGTGGCCTGCTCAACATCCAGTTCGCCCTCGTCTCCGACGTGCTCTACGTCCTCGAGGCGAACCCGCGGGCCTCGCGGACCGTCCCGTTCGTCTCGAAGGCGACGGGGACCCCGCTCGCGAAGGCGGCCGCGCTCGTCATGACCGGCTCGTCGATCGCCGACCTGCGGGCCTCCGGCGTCCTCAAGGCGACCGGCGACGGCGGCGTGCTCGACCTCGACGCGCCCATCGCGGTCAAGGAGGCCGTGCTCCCGTTCAAGCGGTTCCGCACCGACGAGGGGTCCGTCGTCGACACGCTCCTCGGCCCCGAGATGCGCTCGACGGGCGAGGTCATGGGCTACGACGTGGACTTCCCGCGGGCGTTCGCCAAGTCGCAGGCCGCGGCGTTCGGCGGGCTCCCGACGTCGGGCGCGGCCTTCGTCTCGGTCGCCGACCGCGACAAGCGCCAGATCGTCTTCCCGATCAAGCGGCTCAAGGAGCTCGGGTTCACCGTGCTCGCGACCGAGGGAACCGCGTCGGTCCTGCGCCGCAACGGGATCGACGTCACGACGGTGCGCAAGCACTCGACGGGGCGTGGTCCCGACGGTGAGCCGACGATCGTCGACCTCATCACCGAGGGGAAGGTCGACCTCGTGATGAACAGCCCGTCGGGTCAGGGTGCGCGGGCGGACGGC
The DNA here is from genome assembly GCF_030296575.1 of Paraoerskovia sediminicola. GTDB lineage: Bacteria > Actinomycetota > Actinomycetes > Actinomycetales > Cellulomonadaceae > Paraoerskovia > Paraoerskovia sediminicola. The sequence goes on along the minus strand of NZ_AP027729.1, from coordinate 3,107,948 downwards.
TACGAGATCCGTGCCGCCACGACCGCCGCCGACAAGCCGATCGTGACCACCGTGCAGCAGCTGGCCGCCGCGGTGCAGGGGATCGAGGCGGTCTTGGAGGGCCCGTTCGAGGTCTCGAGCCTGCAGGAGCACGACGCGCGCGCGGCCGCCCGATGACCCGCCCCTTCGGTGAGCGGCTCGCGGCCGCCATGGACGAGCACGGGCCGCTGTGCGTCGGGATCGACCCGCACCCCGGCCTCCTCGAGGCGTGGGGTCTGTCGGACGACGGCGCGGGGGTCCGGGAGTTCGCCTTGCGCGTCATGGAGGCGACCGAGGGGCGGTTGGCGGCCGTCAAGCCGCAGTCCGCGCTGTTCGAGCGGCACGGGTCGCGCGGCGTCGCGGCGCTCGAGGAGGTCGTGGCCGCGGGCCGTGCCTCCGGGACGCTGGTGATCGTCGACGCGAAGCGTGGCGACATCGGCTCGACGATGGCCGGCTACGCCGACGCGTACCTGCGGGACGGTTCGCCGCTCGCGGGTGACGCGCTGACCGTCTCGCCCTTCCTGGGGTTCGGGTCGCTCCGGCCGACGGTCGACGCCGCTCTGGGCTCGGGGCGCGGGCTCTTCGTGCTCTGCCTGACCTCGAACCCGGAGGGCGCCGGGGTCCAGCACGCCCGCGACGCGGACGGCACGTCGGTCGCGTCGAGGATCGCGGGCGAGGCCGCGCTGCTCAACGAGGGCCAGGACCCGATGGGCTCGGTGGGGCTCGTCGTGGGCGCCACGATCGGGGACGCGGCGGCGACGACCGGGACCGACCTGGCCGCGGTGAACGGTCCGCTGCTCGCCCCCGGCGTGGGAGCGCAGGGTGGCGGTGCCGCGGAGCTCGCCGGGGTCTTCGGTGCCGCGCGACGCCAGGTCCTCGCCTCCTCCTCGCGGGCGGTCCTCGCGGCGGGGCCCGACGTCTCCGCGTTGCGGTCGGCCGCGCGCACCGCGGCCGACGAGGTGGCGGCAGCGCTGCGCTGAGCCGGTGAGCGTGCCGCATGTGACCGCTGTGCGTTGCAGGGTCGACGGGGTGTCGCTAGGTTCGGACCGACGCGGCCACGGTGCCGCCGGCGGTTCCCCAGGCGGCACATCTGACCAGAGAAGGTGACTTGCGTGGCACTTCCCCACCTGACCCCCGAACAGCGCGCGGCGGCGCTCGAGAAGGCGGCGGAGGCGCGCCGTGTGCGCGCCGAGGTCAAGAACCGGTTGAAGTTCTCGCAGGGCTCGCTCGCCGACGTGATCGAGCAGGGGCACTCCGACGACATCATCGGCAAGCTCAAGGTGACGGCCCTCCTCGAGTCGATGCCCGGCGTCGGGAAGGTCAAGGCGCGTGCGATCATGGAGGAGATCGGCATCGCCGAGACCCGCCGCGTCCGCGGGCTGGGCCCGCACCAGTCCAAGGCGCTCATCGAGAGGTTTGGCTAGAGCTTCGTGTCGTCACCCGCACCAGCGCCGTCGTCCCGCCTGACAGTCCTCGCAGGACCGACCGCAGTCGGCAAAGGGACCGTCTCGGCCGACATCAGGGAGCGTTACCCGGACGTCTGGCTCTCGGTGTCGGCGACGACCCGGGCGCCCCGCCCGGGCGAGATCGACGGCGTCCACTACCGGTTCGTCACGGCGGACGACTTCGACCGGATGGTCGCGGACGGCGAGATGCTCGAGTGGGCCGTCGTCCACGGGCGCAACCGCTACGGCACGCCCCGAGGGCCCGTCGTCGAGCGCGACCACGCCGGCCTCGCGACGCTCCTCGAGATCGACCTGCAGGGTGCGCGCCAGGTGCGGGAGTCCATGCCGCAGGCGACCTTCGTGTTCCTCGCGCCCCCGAGCTGGGAAGAGCTCGAGCGTCGCCTCGTCGGCCGTGGCACGGAGGACGCGGAGGAGCGCGAGCGACGACTCGCGACGGCCCGCGTCGAGCTCGCGGCGGAGCCCGAGTTCGACCACGTGATCGTCAACGACGACGTCCGGCGGGCGACCGACGAGCTGGTCCGTGTCATGGGGATCACCGAGGCAGACCTGGGCGCGGGAGCGTCGGCCCCCACCCGACTGGACAGCACGCACTAGACTGGTGTTGCGGTGACAGCCGTACCTGGGTGCGCCCTCGTACCGGCACCGCCGCCGTGCACGCCCACCGGTGTGCGCCACCTCTGCGGGACCCCGCAGAGCCCCGAGAACCACGGAGAGCTACGTGTCCGGAACGATCGCTGCCCCCGAGGGCATCACCGACCCGCCCATCGACAAGCTGCTCGAGCGAGTCGACTCGAAGTACGCCCTGGTCACCTACGCCGCGCAGCGCGCGCGCCAGATCAACGCGTACTACTCGCAGCTGAACGAGGGGCTGCTCGAGAACGTGGGCCCGCTCGTCGAGACCCGCAACCAGGAGAAGCCGCTGTCGATCGCCATGCGCGAGATCGACTCGGGTCTGCTGACGCTCACGCCGCGCGCCGAGACGCCCGCGCTCGTGCTCGACGCACCCGAGACCGACCCGGTCGTCGAGGACCCCGACTCCCTCGAGCTCTGACCCGCCGCCCGACGGCGTGACCGCCCTGCTGCCCGACCGAGGAGCCACCGCATGAGAGTCCTGCTGGGCGTCAGCGGTGGCATCGCGGCGTACAAGGCGGTCCTGCTCCTGCGGATCCTGCGCGAGCAGGGTCACAGCGTGCGCGTGCTCCCGACCGCGGCGGCGTTGCGCTTCGTCGGCGCGCCGACGTGGGAGGCACTGTCGGGCGAGCCCGCCACCTCCGAGGTCTTCGAGGACGTCGAGGAGTCCCGCACGTCGCCCTCGGGCAGCAGGCCGATCTCGTGATCGTCGCGCCCGCGACGGCAGACCTGCTGTCGCGTGCGGCGACGGGACGCGCCGACGACCTGTTGACCTCCGCGCTCCTCACGGCGCGCTGCCCGGTCGTGATGGCACCGGCGATGCACACCGAGATGTGGGAGCACGCGGCGACCCGCGCCAACGTCGCGACCCTGCGCGAGCGGGGCGTCCACGTCGTCGAGCCGGCCAGCGGCCGACTCACCGGCGCCGACACCGGGCCCGGCAGGCTCCCCGAGCCGGAGCAGATCGCCGAGATCGCGCTGGCCGTCGCCGGTCGCGCCGAGCAGGGCGGGACGAGCGGGACGGCCCGGGACCTCGACGGTCGGCACGTCGTCGTCTCCGCTGGTGGCACACGTGAGCCGATCGACCCGGTGCGGTTCCTCGGCAACCGGTCCAGCGGCCTCCAAGGGGTCGAGATCGCGCGGGCCGCACGCAAGCGCGGAGCCCGTGTGACGCTCGTCGCGGCGTCCGTCGGCGTGGACGTGTCCGACCTGGATCCCGGTTCGCTGGTCGAGGTCGAGACCACCGCAGAGCTGCGGTCCGCCGTCCGGTCCGCGGGCGGCGATGCGGACGTGATCGTGATGGCGGCTGCCGTCGCCGACTTCCGTCCCGCCGGCACCGCGGCGAGCAAGATCAAGAAGTCGGCCGGTGCGCCGCCGCCGACGATCGAGCTCGTCGAGAACCCCGACATCCTCGCCGAGCTGTCCGCCGAGCGCCTGCGCCCCGGCCAGGTCGTCGTGGGATTCGCCGCCGAGACGGGCGACGCGGACGGCGACGTGCTCGAGCACGGCCGTGCGAAGGCCCGTCGCAAGGGTGCCGACCTGCTCGCGATCAACGCGGTCGGCGACGGCGTCGGCTTCGGCGTCGCGGAGAACGCCGTGACGATCGTCGACCGCGACGGCGAGACGGTGTCGACCGGGCAGGGCACCAAGCGCGCCGTGGCCGAGGCGCTCCTCGACGCCGTGGTGTCGCGCCTCGCTCGCTGAGGCCCCGACCGCCGCGCCCGTGCTGGGGGCGCACGCCGGCGGCGCCCACCGGCCCAGCGCTCCCATGACGGTGGATCCCGCGTGCCCCGCGTCCACGAATCGCGTTACGAACGTCTCATCTCGTACGGCGGATACGCATGCCCACGCCTCGGGACATAGGCTGCGGACCATGACCGACCTGCGCCTGTTCACCTCCGAGTCCGTGACCGAGGGACACCCCGACAAGGTGTGCGACCAGATCTCCGACTCGATCCTCGACGCGATGCTGGAGCAGGACCCGACCTCCCGGGTCGCCGTGGAGACGATGGTCACCACCGGGCTCGTGCACGTCGCGGGGGAGGTGACCACCGAGGCCTACGTCGAGATCCCGCAGATCGTGCGCGACGTCGTCCGCCGGATCGGGTACACGTCGTCGGCCGTGGGCTTCGACGGCGACTCGTGCGGGGTGTCGGTGTCGATCGGTCAGCAGTCGCCGGACATCGCCCAGGGCGTCGACAAGTCGCTCGAGCGGCGCGACGACCAGAGCGACGTCGACCCGCTCGACACGCAGGGCGCGGGCGACCAGGGTCTGATGTTCGGGTACGCGTGCGACGACACGCCGTCCCTGATGCCCCTGCCGGGCTACCTCGCCCACCGCCTCGCCGAGCGGCTCGCCGCGGTCCGCAAGGACGGCACCCTCCCCGGCCTGCGCCCCGACGGCAAGACCCAGGTGACGATCGGCTACGACGGTGACCGGGCCGTCACCCTCGACACCGTCGTGCTCTCCACCCAGCACGACCCGGACGTCCTGCAGGACGTCCTCCACCAGGACGTCGCCGACCGGGTCGTCGCGCCCGTCCTCGCCGAGCTGGGTGTCGACCTCGACACGAGCTCCACCCGGCTGCTCGTGAACCCGACCGGCAAGTTCGTGATCGGCGGTCCCCAGGGCGACGCGGGCCTGACGGGCCGCAAGATCATCGTCGACACCTACGGCGGCATGGCGCGTCACGGTGGAGGCGCGTTCTCGGGCAAGGACCCGTCGAAGGTCGACCGCTCCGCGGCGTACGCCACGCGATGGGTCGCGAAGAACGTCGTCGCCGCCGGGCTCGCCCGGCGCTGCGAGGTGCAGGTCGCGTACGCGATCGGCAAGGCCCACCCGGTCGGCCTCTACGTCGAGACGTTCGGCACCGAGACCGTGCCCGTGGACCGCATCCGCGCCGCCATCGACACCGTGTTCGACCTGCGCCCGGGCGCGCTGGTCCGCGACCTCGACCTGCTCCGTCCGGTGTACGCGGCGACGGCCGCCTACGGACACTTCGGCCGTGAGCTCCCCGACTTCACCTGGGAGCGCACCGACCGCGCCGAGGCGCTGCGCGCCGCCGTCTGACGGACCCGCTGTCGGCGGGCTGTGCTGAGATGGTCCCGTGACCGACCAGGGCGAGCAGCAGGCGCTCATCGACCTGTCCGACGTCCCCGCGCCCGTCGCCAAGGCGTCGTCCCGACGCCGCGCGGGCGGCGTCCCCGTCGCCGAGACCGACCCGATCGTGCGGGTCGCGCTCGACCTGGCGCCGGCGCACCTCGATCGCACCTTCGACTACCTCGTGCCCGCCGCGATGTCGGACGACGTCCGGCCGGGCGTACGCGTCAAGGCGCGGTTCGGCGCCCAGGACCTGGACGGGTACGTGCTCGCCCGCTCGTCGACCACCGAGCACGACGGCGCGCTGCAGCCGTTGCGGCGGCTCGTCTCGGCCGAGCCCGTGCTGACCCCCGAGGTCGCCCGCCTGTGCCGTGCGGTCGCCGACCGGTACGCTGGGACCATGTCCGACGTGCTGCGGCTCGCGGTGCCGCGCCGTCACGCCCGCGCCGAGGCCGCGCACGTGAGCGGCGGTCCGGGTGGAGGAGGCACCAAGGGCTCCGTCGCCGAGCAGGCTGCCGACCCTGCCGACCCTGCCGACCCTGCTGCTCCAGCTGCGGACCCTGCTGCTCCTGCTGGTCCTGCTGCTTCTGCTGGTTTAGTTGCGGACCCTGCTGCTGATCCTGACGATCCTGCTCAGGCGGAGGCCCGTGAGCGCAGCGCAGCGCTGTGGAACGACTACGGGAGCGGCGCCGCGTTCGTGCAGCGCGTCGCGGCCGGTGGCGGCCCGCGTGCCGTGTGGACGGCTCTCGCCGGCCGCACGAACGGCACGCCCGGGGTCGAGGACTGGGCGGCGGCCCTCGCGGGTCTCGTGCGGTCCGTCGAGCAGGCGGGTCGCGGGGTGCTCGTGGTCCTGCCCGACGCGCGCGACGTCGACCACCTGTCGCGGGCGCTCGACGCGACCGGCTGGACCTGCTGCACGGCGCGCTCGGCGGGGCAGTACGTCAGGCTGGAGGCGGACGACGGCCCGTCACCTCGCTACCGGAGCTTCCTGGCGGCGTTGCGCGGCGACGTCCGGGTCGTCGTCGGGACGCGTGCAGCGGCCTTCGCCCCCGTGCAGGACCTGGGCCTGGTCGTGTGCTGGTCGGACGACGAGGAGACGCACGCAGACCCGAGGGCCCCGTACCCGCACGTCCGGGAGGTGCTGCGGCTGCGGAGCGAGCTCGAGGGCGCGGCGTGGCTCGTCGGCAGCCACGGCCGGAGCGTCGTCGCGCAGTCGTTGCTCGCCTCGGGGTGGGCACGGGAGATCACGGCCGCGCGCGACGTCGTCCGGCGCCGGGCGCCCCGTGTCCGGGCGCTGACCTCGGTCGAGCTGGCGTCAGAGGGCGCCGGGGCGGCGGCACGGCTCCCCACGGCGGCCTGGCGGGCGGCCCGCGCAGCGCTCGAGGACGGCCCGGTCCTGGTGCAGGTGCCGCGGCGGGGCTACCTGCCCGTCGTCGCCTGTGCGCGCTGCCGCACCCCGGCGACCTGCGGCACGTGCCACGGCCCGCTGGGGCTGACGGGCGCCGCCGCCGCACCGCAGTGCACGTGGTGCGGGCGGCTCGCCGGCGGGTGGCGGTGCGACGAGTGTCACGGCACGGGACTGCGGTCGGTGCGCGTCGGCTCCGAGCGCACCGCGGAGGAGCTCGGCCGGGCGTTTCCTGGCGTGACCGTCCGGCAGTCGGGCGCCACCGCACCCGGTGGCGTGCTCGCGACCGTCCCTGCGGGCAGAGCGCTCGTCGTGGCGACGCCGGGGGCGGAGCCCGTGGTCCCGGGCGGGTACGCGGCCGCGCTCCTGCTGGACGCCGCGGTCAGCACCGCCCACGTCGGACTCGCGGTGACGCAGGCGGCGCTGCACCGGTGGCTCGCCGCCGCCGCGCTCGTGCGCCCCGCCCCCGACGGCGGTCAGGTGCTGCTCGTCGGTGACGCCGCCCCCGCGCCCACCAACGCCCTGGTTCGCTGGGACCCCGCCGGGCTCGCCGACCGCGAGCTCACGGAGCGCGCCGAGCTGGACCTGCCGCCCGCCGTGCGCGTGGCCGCGGTGACGGGGGACAGGGAGGCCGTCCGTGCGGTCGTCGCCCGCGTGCCGCTCGCGACCGCGACCACCGTGCTGGGACCGGTCGACGTGGAGCCCGAGGGGCGCCACCCCGACAGGACGCTCGCGCCGCCCGTGCGGGTCGTGGTCCGTGTCCCCGCCCGCGAGGGGGACACCCTCGCGAACCAGCTCAGCGCGTCCCTCGGCGTCCGCAGCGCGCGGCGCGAGGGCGGCGGCGTGCGCGTTCGCCTCGACCCGGAGGAGATGCTGTGACGGCGGACTCCACGATCGACACCGTGCTCTACGACCTCGGGCAGGTGCTCGTGCGGTGGGAGCCGTCGGTGGCGATGTCCGCGGGTGTCCCGCGGGAGGCGGCCGAGGCGGCGCTGCGCGAGCTCGACTTCGCGGCGTTCAACCATCGCCAGGACGAGGGCCGGACGTGGCGCGACGCGATCGCGGACCTGCGGCGTGTCGCCCCGCAGCACGTGGCCGCGGTCGAGGCCTACGTGGCTCACTTCCCGGCGTCCCTCACGCGACCCGTCGAGGGCTCGGAGGGCCTGGTCGACGAGCTCGACGACCTGGGGCTGCGGCTGTTCGGCCTGACGAACTGGTCGGCGGAGCTGTTCTGGGCGGCTGAGCCCGCGGCGCCCGCGATCGGGCGGTTGCGTGACGTCCTGGTGTCGGGGGAGGTGGGCGTGGCCAAGCCGGACCCGCGGATCTTCGGGCTCGCCGTCGAGAGGTTCGGGCTGGTGCCCGCGCGCACGGTCTTCGTCGACGACAGCGAGGCCAACGTCGCGGCCGCAGCGGCGCTCGGCTTCCGCGGTCTGGTGTTCACGACGACCGCTGCCCTGCGCTCCGACCTGCGCGCGCTCGGGATCGCGGTCGGCGGTGCCGCCCCGGAGCCGCCGCGCACCTAGACTCGCCGCATGCGTGTTCTCTTCGCCGGTACGCCGCAGGCTGCGGTCCCATCCCTCGAGGCGCTGGTCGGGTCCCGGCACGAGGTCGTCGCCGTGCTCACCCGTGCCGACGCGCGCTCCGGTCGCGGCCGCAAGGTCACGCCGAGCCCCGTGCGGGCACGGGCCGAGGAGCTCGGGCTGCCGGTCATCACCGACCGCCCCCGCGACGAGGGTTTCGCCGACCGGCTCCGCGAGCTCGACGTCGACTGCGCCCCCGTCGTCGCCTACGGGGAGATCCTGCGTCGCGACGTGCTCGACGTGCCGAGGCTCGGCTGGGTGAACCTGCACTTCTCGATCCTGCCGGCCTGGCGCGGCGCGGCACCCGTGCAGCACGCGGTCATCGCGGGCGACGAGGTGACCGGGGCCTCGACGTTCCTGCTGGACGAAGGCCTCGACACCGGTCCCGTCCTGGGGACCACGACGGAGACGGTGCGCCGCCGGGACACGTCCGGAGACCTGCTGGAGCGGCTCGCGACCTCGGGTGCCGGTCTGCTCGTCGCGACGCTCGACGCGCTCGAGGACGGTGCGATGTCCCCGACCCCGCAGCCGCCGGACGGCGTCAGCCTCGCCCCCAAGCTGACGACCGCCGACGCCGAGGTGCGTTGGGCCGACCCGGCGTTCGCGGTGGACCGCTCGGTGCGAGGCTGCACCCCGGCGCCGGGTGCGTGGACGACCCTGCCCGACGGCGCGCGGCTAGGGCTCGGACCCGTGGTCCCGCGCCCCGACGTGACCGACCTGCGCCCGGGCGAGGTGCGCGCCGGGAAGAAGGAGGTGCTCGTCGGGACCGGGACCCACGCGGTCGAGCTCGGCGAGGTCGCCCCGGTCGGCAAGAAGCACATGGCCGCCGCGGACTGGGCGCGCGGTGCGCGGCTCGCCGAGGACCTCGTGCTGGGGGCGTCCGCGTGAGCGGGCAGAACGACCGGAACAGCGACCGGCGGAACGATCGGGCGAGCGACCGGCGCGACGGTCGAGGCCGCCAGCGTGGGGCCGCACGGTCCCAGGGCTCCGGCCACCGGAGCGCGGCGGCGCCGTCGCAGCGCCGCAGAGGCAGCGACCCGGCCCGGGCGGTCGCCTACGACGTCCTGCGCCAGGTCGACGGGTCCGACGCCTACGCGAACCTCGTCCTCCCGCCGATGCTGCGCTCCCGCTCGATCACCGGGCGCGACGCCGGGTTCGCCACGGAGCTCGCGTACGGCACCCTGCGCATGCGGGGGCGCCACGACGCGGTGATCGCCCGGTGCGTCGACCGGCACCTGGACAAGATCGACCCTCCGGTGCTCGACCTCCTGCGGCTGGGCACGCACCAGCTGACCGCGATGCGGGTACCGAACCACGCCGCGGTCTCGGAGACGGTCGGCCTCGCGCGCGAGAAGGTCGGCGCCGGTGCCGCGCAGTTCGTCAACGCCGTGCTCCGGAGCGTCGCGCGCACGCCCGTCGACGAGTGGCTCCTGGCGGTCGGGGACGCGGCGCGCGCCACCGGCGGGGAGGACGAGCGCCTCTCGGTCCTCGAGAGCCACCCGCGATGGATCACGCGGGCGCTGCGGGAGTCGCTGGTCGCGGCGGGGCGACCCGCCGAGGAGACCGAGGACCTCCTGCGCGCCGACAACGCCGCACCGCGCGTGACGCTGGTCGTCCGTCCCGGCCTCCCGGTGGAGCGAGAGCTCGCGGAGATCGGCGGCCCGAAGGCCGACCGGACCCCTGGGACGTCCGGGGACGGGGCGCCTCGCTCGGCACCTGACGGTCCGAGCGGTCCGGCCGGCGCGCGCAGATCGCCGCGCACCGCCGCCGTGGTCAGCACCGCCGCCGGGCGGTGGGCGCCGACCGCGCGCGTGCTCGAGGGCGGCGACCCGGGAGCGCTCACCGGTGTCCGGGAGGGTTCGATCGGCGTCCAGGACGAGGGCAGCCAGCTCGTGACGCTCGCGTTCCTCGCGGCCGAGATCGAGGGCCCGGACGAGCGCTGGCTCGACCTGTGCGCGGGGCCGGGCGGCAAGGCGGCTCTGCTCGCCGCCGTGGCGGGGGAGCGGGGCGCGCGGGTCGTCGCGAACGAGGTCCAGCCGCACCGGACGGACCTGGTGCACCGTGCCCTGTCGGCCGTGATGGCGGACGCGGTGGAGGACGTGCGCACCGGAGACGGACGCGCGGCGGGGACCACCGAGCCGGGCGCCTACGACCGGGTCCTCCTGGACGCGCCCTGCACAGGGCTGGGTGCCCTGCGGCGGCGACCCGAGTCGCGCTGGCGACGGACGCCGTCCGACGTCGGGACGCTCACCGCTCTCCAGGGCGAGCTGCTCCGGTCGGCGCTGGCCGCGGTCCGGCCCGGGGGCATGGTCGGGTACGTGACCTGCTCGCCGCACCTCGCCGAGACGAGGTTCGTCGTCGACGACGTGCTGCGGGGGCGGGACGACGTCGAGCGCGTCGACGCGGCCGCCGCGGTCAGGCAGGTCGTGCGCGAGGCCGGGGGCGAGGAGATCGAGCTGTCGGACCGCTCGGACGTCCAGCTGTGGCCGCACCTGCACGGCACGGACGCGATGCACCTCACGCTCCTACGTCGGCGTTGAGTGGACGCTGAGCGGGCACGGATCTGGCACTGATCGGGCACTGAGCGGGCCGTGCGCGGGGGCTGGGCGAGGGCTGGACGGTTCTAGGCGGGTGGTGCGCCATAGGCTGGTGCCATGACCTCTCTGATCGCCCCGAGCATCCTGTCCGCCGACTTCGCGAACCTCGAACGCGACCTGCACGCGATCTCGGCGGCGGACTACGCGCACGTCGATGTCATGGACTACCACTTCGTGCCGAACCTGACGCTGGGGCTCCCGGTCTTCGAGCGTCTCGCGCAGGTGTCGCCGATCCCGCTCGACGCGCACCTGATGATCGACGACGCGGACCGCTGGGCCCCGCAGTACGCGGAGGCCGGCGCCGCGTCGGTGACGTTCCACGCCGAGAGCGCTGCGGCCCCGGTGCGGCTCGCCCGCGAGCTGCGCAGGCTGGGTGCCCGCGCGGGCATGGCGCTGCGCCCGGCCACGAGCATCGAGCCCTACGTGGACCTGCTGCCCGAGCTCGACATGGTCCTGATCATGACCGTCGAGCCGGGGTTCGGGGGCCAGTCGTTCATCGAGGGGACGCTGCCGAAGATCCGTCGCACCCGCGAGGCGGTCGCCGCGGCGGGCCTCGACGTCTGGGTCCAGGTGGACGGGGAGTCTCGCGCTCGACCATCGAGCGGGCGTCGGACGCCGGCGCGAACGTCTTCGTCGCGGGTTCGGCCGTGTACGGGGCGGACGACGTCCCGGCGGAGATCGAGGCGCTGCGCAACCTCGCTGACGGTGCATGCCGACACTAGCCATCAGTATTAATAGTGTGCCAAGCGCGTCTCATCGCGCCGATCGCACCAGACCACCCAGCGCACCTATGGCAAAATGCCTGGAGCAGAACGCAACACGAGCTCCGGGGTCGGTGAAAGTCCGAGCCGGCGGTGACAGTCCGCGACCCGCACTTCGGTGCGGTTGACCTGGTGGAACTCCAGGACCGACGGTGAGAGTCCGGATGGGAGGAGCCGTGGCGGCGTGCGGGTCGTACCCGTATGCCGTGGTGCCGTGACGCCGCAGGTCCCTGCGCGTCGCGACGCCCTCACCCCGGAGCACCGACGCTTCGAGGGGAGGGACCATGGCAGCGACCGACGACGAGCACGACTCGCGTCCCACCGCGCCCACGCACGGCGAGCGTCTGACGATCGACGCCGCGATGCGCCGCGCACTCGATCTCGCCCGGGAGCGCCCCGTCCACGGAGCCAACCCGCGCGTCGGTTGCGTGATCCTCGGCCACGGTTCGCCCGTCGACGGCGAGGTGCCGCCCACGACGGTCGCCGCCGCGCCTGCTGTCTTCGCCCCGAACGGCGAGCTGGTCGGGGCAGTCGGGACAGTCCTTGCCGAGGGACGCAACCACGGCGCCGGGACTCCGCACGCAGAGGTCGTCGCCCTCGAGGACGCTGCCTCGCGCGGGGCGGACGTCCGAGGCGCGACGGCGGTGGTGACGCTCGAACCGTGCCACCACACGGGTCGGACCGGCCCGTGCTCGGTCGCGCTGGCCGAGGCCGGTGTCGGCCGGGTCGTGTTCGCGGTCCCGGACCCGAACCCCGTCGCCGTCGGTGGCGCTGCTCACCTGGAGAGCACGGGGATCGACGTCGTCGGCGACGTGCGGCGCTGCGAGGGCGAGGAGGTGCTCGGGGCCTGGCTCCGCGCCGTCCGCCGGGGTCGTCCGTGGGTGACGCTCAAGACCGCCACGACGCTCGACGGGCGTGTCGCCGCCGTCGACGGCACCAGCCGGTGGATCACCGGGCCCGAGTCCCGGGCCCACGCCCACGGCGTGCGCGCGTTCGTCGACGCCATCGCGGTGGGGACGGGCACCGTCCTCGCCGACGACCCCGCACTGACCGCACGCGTCGGGAACGAACGTTCCGGGGCGCCCGACCAACCGCTGCGCGTCGTCGTCGGGCACCGGGACGTGCCGGAGGACGCCAGGGTGCGGGGCCCCGAGGGCGCGCTGCTGCACCTGCGGACCCACGACGTCCACGAGGTCCTCGGCGCGCTCCACGCGCGGGAGGTGCGGCACCTGCTCGTCGAGGGCGGGCCGACGGTGGCGGCCGCGTTCCTGCGCGCCGGCGTCGTCGACGAGGTCCACGCGTACGTCGCGCCGGTCCTGCTGGGTGCCGGCGCCCACGCCACGGCGGACCTCGGCATCGGCACGATCGCCGACGCCGTGCGGCTCACGACGACACAGGTGCGCACGCTCGGCCAGGACGTGCTGGTGGTCGCCCACCCGCAGACAGCTACGGAGGAGGACTGATGTTCACGGGAATCGTCGAGGAGATCGGCACGGTGGGGGAGATCACGTTCCCCGACGGGCCGGAGGCCGACGCCGTCATGACCGTCGAGGGGCCGCTCGCCGCCTCGGACGCCGTGCTCGGCGACTCGATCGCCGTCGACGGGGTGTGCCTGACCGTCGTCCGCGTCGAGGGCGGGTCGTTCTCCGTCGACGTGATGCCGGAGTCCCTGCGCCGCACAGCGCTGGCCGCGCTCGCGCCCGGGTCACGGGTGAACGTCGAGCGGGCGATGCCCGCACACGGTCGGCTCGGGGGCCACATCGTCCAGGGCCACGTGGACGGCGTCGGGCGCCTCGTCTCCCGGGACCCCGGAGCGCGATGGGACGACCTCGTGCTCTCGGCACCCGCGGGCGTCCTGCGCTATGTCGCGGAGAAGGGCTCGATCACCCTCGACGGGGTCTCGCTGACCGTCACCTTCGTCGCCGACACCACGTTCGGCGTCTCGCTGATCCCCACGACGCTCGCGGCGACGACGCTCGGCGACCTCGCGGTCGGCGACCAGGTGAACATCGAGGTGGACGTGATCGCGAAGTACGTCGAACGGCTCCTCGCCGGGCGCGTCGCACCCCACAAGGACGCGTCATGAGCGCGCGGCACGTCGCCACGGGGACGATCGAGGACGCGATCGCGGCGATCCGCGCCGGGCGACCCGTGCTCGTCGCCGACTCGCCCCAGCGCGAGAACGAGGCGGACGTCGTCTTCGCCGCGGCCACGGTCTCGGTCGACTGGGTGGCGTGGACGATCCGGCACTCGTCGGGCTACCTCTGCGCGCCCATGCCCGCGACGCGCGCCGACGACCTCGACCTGCCCCTGATGGTGCCGAACTCGCAGGACCCCCGACGGACCGCCTACACGGTGACCGTCGACGCCGCGGCGGGGGTCACCACCGGGATCTCAGCAGGCGACCGGACCCGGACGCTCCAGGTGCTCGCCGACCCGGAGGCCGGCGCCGCCGACCTGATCCGCCCCGGGCACGTCCTTCCGTTGCGCGCGGTGCCCGGCGGGGTGCTCCACCGCGCCGGGCACACCGAGGCAGCGGTCGACCTGGTCCGGCTCGCCGGCGCGGGAGAGGTCGGCGGCATCGCCGAGCTCGTGCGCGACGACGGTTCGATGATGCGGCTCGACGACGCGGCCGGCCTCGCCGAGCGGGACGGGCTCGTGCTCATCACCATCGAGGACCTCATCGCCTGGCGCAGCGAGCACGACCCCGTGACTGAGGACCAGCGGACGGGACCGCGCCCGCACCGCGTCGTCGCGACCTCGGTCGCCGCGCTCCCGACCGAGCACGGCGAGTTCCGCGTCCACGGCTACCGGGACGTGACCACCGGCTCCGAGCACCTGGCGCTCGTGCCCGTGCGTCCGCACGCCGGTGACGCCTCGCCAGGCGCCGCCCCGCTCGTGCGCGTCCACTCCGAGTGCCTGACCGGCGACGCGTTCGGCTCGCTGCGGTGCGACTGCGGACCGCAGCTGCGCAGCGCGATGGCCCAGGTCGCCGAGCACGGGGGAGCGGTGGTCTACCTGCGCGGCCACGAGGGTCGGGGGATCGGTCTGCTCGCGAAGATCGCCGCCTACGAGCTGCAGGACGCCGGGCGCGACACCGTGCAGGCGAACCTGGAGCTCGGGTGGCCGGTCGACCGTCGCGAGTACGGGGCGGCCGCCGCGATCCTCGACGACCTCGGGCTGAGACGCGTGACGCTGCTGACCAACAACCCCGCCAAGGTCACCGGCATCTCGGCGAGCGGGATCGACGTCGTCGACGCCCGACGGCTCGAGGTGGGCCACGGCACCCACAACCACGCCTACCTGATGACGAAGAAGACCTCGATGGGCCACCTGCTCGACCTCGCGGGGGCCGACGGGACCCAGGAACCACCCATGACGAAGGAGACGACACGATGAGCGGAGCAGGAGCGCCGAGGCTCGAGATCGACGGGACGGGGATCCGCGTCGTGGTGGTCGCCGCGAGCTGGCACACCCAGGTCATGGACGGGCTGCTCGCCGGGACCCGGCGAGCGCTGGCGGCGGCGGGCGTGACCGACGTCACCGAGGTCCGCGTGCCCGGCTCCTTCGAGCTGCCGGTCGCCGCGTCGCGGGCCGCCGCGGCGGGCGCGGACGCCGTCGTCGCCCTCGGCGTCGTGATCCGTGGCGGGACGCCGCACTTCGACTACGTCTGCTCGGCCGCGACGTCAGGGCTCACCGACGTGACGGTCCGTACCGGGGTCCCGGTCGGGTTCGGCCTGCTCACCTGCGACGACGAGGCCCAGGCGCTGGACCGGGCCGGCCTCGAGGGATCGAACGAGGACAAGGGGGCCGAGGCCGCGGAGGCGGCCGTGGCGACCGTCGTCGCGCTGCGCGCGCTCTGAGGACGCGCAGGGCGACGACCTTCCGGGACCGTGGTGCCCGCGGTGCGGACCTGGGCGCGGCGGTGCCCGCCGCCGTCTAGGCTGAACCCGTGAAGACGTTCGAGTCCCTTTTCGCCGAGCTCGCCCAGAAGGCCGTCGACCGCCCGGAAGGGTCTGGCACGGTCGCCGAGCTGGACGCCGGGGTCCATGCCATCGGCAAGAAGATCGTCGAGGAGGCCGCCGAGGTATGGATGGCCGCCGAGTTCCAGAGCGACGCCGAGGCCTCCGAGGAGATCTCCCAGCTCATCTACCACCTGCAGGTCATGATGGTCGCCAAGGGCTTGAGCCTCGAGGACGTCTACCGCTACCTGTGACGCCCTGGCGCCTGCCGTGAGGTGGGGCCGCCGGGCACCGTCGAGAAGAGTCCGACCACAGCCCGAACAGAGCCCGACCAGTGCCGACGAACGAACGAGGAACCGTGCTGCGCATCGCCGTCCCCAACAAGGGGTCTCTCTCCGAGCCCGCCTCCGCGATGCTGCGCGAGGCCGGCTACCGCCAACGCCGGGACACCCGTGAGCTGGTGCTCGCGGACCCGGACAACGACGTGGAGTTCTTCTTCCTGCGTCCGCGCGACGTCGCCGTGTACGTCGGGGCGGGGACGGTCGACGTCGGGATCACCGGGCGCGACCTGCTGCTCGACTCGGGGGCCGCCGCCGAGGAGCACCTGCCCCTCGGGTTCGCCGGGTCGACCTTCCGGTTCGCCGCACCCGCCGGGACCATCACGACGGTCGAGGAGATCGCCGGCAAGCGCATCGCGTCCTCCTACAACCTCCTGGTGCAGCGCTACCTCGCCGACCAGGGCGTCGAGCCCGCGGAGATCGTCCACCTGGACGGCGCCGTCGAGAGCTCGGTGCGGCTCGGGGTCGCCGACCTCATCGCCGACGTGGTCGAGACCGGCACCACGCTCCGTGCCGCAGGCCTCGAGGTCTTCGGCGAGCCGATCCTCCTCTCCGAGGCCGTCCTCATCACCCGGCACGGCGCCTCCGAGGCCCCGGGCCTCGACGTCCTGACCCGCCGGCTCCAGGGCGTGCTCACGGCCCGCCAGTACGTCCTCATGGACTACGACGTCCCGGTCTCGCTCGTCGACACCGCGGTCGCGCTCACGCCGGGTCTGGAATCTCCGACGGTCTCGCCCCTGCACGACAGCGAGTGGGCCGCCGTACGCGCGATGGTGCCGCGCAAGCAGACCAACCAGGTCATGGACGCTCTCTACGACGTCGGCGCCCGCGCGATCCTCGTCACCTCGATCCACGCCTGCCGTCTCTGACGTGCACGAGTTCCTTCGCGCTCCCGGGGCAGGTGAGGCCGATGGCCCACGCTGACCCGTACGCGACGGTGAGGCCCCGCTTCGGTCGATGGATGGCGATCGCGGTCGGCGTACTCACCGTGGTGGTCTGCGGCGCCGTCGTGGTGCTGGCCACCGGCGAGCTGGCCTCCTGGGGCAACCGTGCGTCGCTCCTGCTCTTCGCGGCCCTCGTCGTCCTCCTGCTGTGGCGCCTGGGCGGCGTGCGCGCCGACGTCGACCCGAACGGCATCACGGTCCGCAACGTCGTCGTGACGCGGCGCCTCGAGTGGTCCCAGGTCGTCGCCGTGCGGTTCGGCCCGGACCAGGCCTGGCTCCAGCTCGACCTGTCGGACGGCGAGACCCTCTCCGTGGTCGCCGTCCAGCAGGCGGACGGGCAGCACGGCAGGGACGAGGCGAGCCGTGTCGCCACCCTCGCGCAGGCGCACGGCGAGGGCCGCGAACCGACCCGCGGGACGACGTCCGACAACAGCTGAGCCCGCCGGCACCTGGCCCGGGCAGGGGACACGCGAACGCCCGGCCACCCCTCGCGGGGTGACCGGGCGTTGTCGCCGGTCGTGCTGACCGGCTGCGGGGCTCTCGCGGAGAGGCCCGAGGTCAGCGCGCAGTCAGCACGGCCGGCGCGGAGTCAGCGCGGAGTCAGCGCGCCGCGCTGTAGCGCGGGGCGCGGTCGCCGTAGCGCTCGCCACCGCGGCTGTCCCGCGAGGGACGCCCGCCGTCGGTGCGGCCCGACGGGCCGTGGCCGCGGTACGAGTCCCGGCCGCCGTCGCGGGGGTGCGCGGGTGCGACGGGGCGCCGCGGTCCTCGCTGATGCGCAGCGCCTTGCCGCCCACGCGGGCGCGGCCGATGCGGTCCAGCGTCTCCGGGCTCATCGGGGTGAGGATGTCGACCAGCGAGAAGCTCGAGAAGATGTCGATCTTGCCCAGGTCCTTGCCCTGCAGACCGCCCTCGTTCGTGAGGGCTCCGACGATCCCGCGCGGCTCGACGCCGTGCGAGTGGCCGACGGCGACGCGGTAGCGCGTGCCCTGGGAGTCCCGACGGATGCCGGTCTCACGACGCTCGCGACGGGCGTCGTCGCGGGGGCCGCGGCGGGGCGCGCGGTGGTCCTCGCGGTCCCGGTCGCTCGACCGCGACTGGCGGGCGGCACGAGCCTCGGCACGCTCCGCCTCGAAGCGCTCCTGCTCCTCGCGGGCCTGCGGGCCGTCGTCCCCGACCGCGAGCGCCGCGAGCGCCGCGGCGATCTCGACAGGGTCGCCGTCGTGCTCGGCGAGGTGCGCCTTGACGAGCTCGGTGTACATGGCGAGGCGACCGGCGGCGATGCGCTCGGGGAGCTTCGCGAGGAGGTTCTTGGTCTTGTGGGCCGAGACGTCCGCGGGGGACGGGATCTCGATCTCCTCGAGCTGGACGCGGATCATGCGCTCGATCTGCTTGAGGCGGCCACGCTCGTGCGGGTTGACGAACGAGAGCGCGGTGCCGGAGCGGCCGGCGCGGCCGGTGCGGCCGATGCGGTGCACGTAGGCCTCGGGCTCCTTGGGCAGGTCGAAGTTCACGACGAGCCCGATGCGGTCGACGTCGAGGCCGCGGGCGGCGACGTCGGTGGCGACGAGGACGTCCACCTGGCCGGAGCGGAGGCGCTCGACGATCTTCTCGCGGTCCTTCTGCGCGACGTCGCCCGAGATGGTGGCGGCGGTGATGCCGCGCTCGACCAGTGCGGCACCGACCTCGTCGGCTGCGGCGCGGGTGCGGACGAACACGATGGCGGCGTCGGCCTCGGAGACCGCGAGGACGCGGGCGAGCGAGCCGGCCTTGTGGCGGAACGGGACGACGGCGTAGGTCTGGCGGACGCTGGTCACGGTCGTGGCCTGGCGGGCGACGGCGATCTCGACCGGGTCGTTGAGGTGGTGCTGGGCGACGCGGCGGATCTGCGGGGGCATGGTCGCGGAGAAGAGTGCGACCTGACGCTCGCGGGGGGCCTGGGAGAAGACGGTCTCGACGTCCTCGGCGAAGCCCATGCGGAGCATCTCGTCGGCCTCGTCGAGGGCGAGGAAGCGGATCGCGTCGAGCTTGAGGGTCTTGCGCTCGAGGTGGTCGATGACGCGGCCCGGGGTGCCGACGACGATCTGTGCGCCGTGGGTGAGGGCGCGGGCCTGGGGGCCGAAGGGCGCGCCTCCGTAGAGGGCGACGACCTCGACGCCCGGCATGCGCGCGGCGAAGGTCTCGATGGCCTCGGCGACCTGCATGGCGAGCTCGCGGGTCGGGGCGAGGACGAGCGCCTGGACGGCGCGCAGCTTCGGGTCGATCGCGGCGAGCAGCGGGAGGCCGAACGCGGCGGTCTTGCCGGTGCCGGTCTGGGCGATGCCGGTGATGTCGCGGCCGCCGAGGAGCGTGGGGATCGCCTGCGCCTGGATGGCGGACGGCGTCACGAAGCCGAGGTCGGAGATCGCGCTCAGCAGCTCGGCCGGGAGGCCGAGGTCCGCGAAGGTGGGGCCGACGGGGGCGTCGGTCGCGGTCTCGCCGGCGGTGTCGGTGGGGAGTGTGGTCTGGTCGGTGGCGCGCTCAGGCGCACGGACGTCAGTCATCGAAGAATGAACCGTTCGTGGAGGTGTCGGAGCCGGGGTGCGGTCACCAGGACGGATCTCCGCAGGTCGCACTCCCGGACAAACACACATGCGTGACTCTCGGTCACGCGCACACGAACACGCGGGAACAGCGACGAACTCCAAAGGGATGTCCCCATCGTACGCGGGGAAGCCGGGGAGCGACAGGGGCGCTGCGGCGCGTCCGGTGAGGTCGGACACACGCGGTGCGACCAGCACGACGCGTCGTGCTGGTGTGCTCCTGCGGCGGACGTGACCGGCGGCGACGGTCCGTAGGATGGACGCGCGGGGGTGCTCGTGGCCCGCTCGGGCCCGTGGGAGCATTCGCGGGGAGACGTGACGACCGGGTCCGGTCTCGCGGTGGACGAGTCGGCAGGTGGCGGCAGGTGATGGGCTGGTGGCAGAAGCAGCGGCACGGGACGAGGTGAGCTCGCGCGTCCTCACCGTCCCGAACCTCATCAGCTTCGCCCGGATCCTGCTCGTCCCCGTCTTCGCCGTCCTGATCATCCAGGGCGAGGACCTCTGGGCCCTCGCGGTCCTCCTGGTCTCGGGTGCCAGCGACTGGCTCGACGGCGTCCTCGCGAGGCGACTGAACCAGACCAGCCGGCTCGGGCAGATGCTGGACCCGGCGGCGGACCGGCTCTTCATCTTCGTGACCCTGCTCGGCCTCGCCTGGCGCGACATCGTGCCCCTGTGGCTGCTCGTCGTGATCGTGGCGCGGGACGTGCTGCTCCTCGCGACCCTGCCTGCCCTCACCCGACGCGGGCACGGCCCGCTCCCGGTCACCTTCGTGGGCAAGGCCGGGACCTTCGCGCTCCTGTACGCGTTCCCGCTGCTCCTGCTCGCGGAGGCCCCCGGGTGGGTCGGGGAGACCGCCGCCGTCGTCGGATGGGCCTTCAGCTGGTGGGGCGTCGGCCTCTACTGGATCGCTGGCGTGCAGTACGTACGCCAGGTCCAGGCGTTGCGGCGCGCCGAGGCCCCGCTCAGGTCGGTGGGCACGCCGAGCACTGCAGGACCGGCGCCGGTACCGCCGGCTGCGTCGCCGACGGCGCCGCCCTCAGGAGACCCCGCACGAGACACTGCTCGAGATCCAGGGACGACGCCGTGAGCCGGCCGGACGGCGAGGCTCGGCCCTCCGCGCCGAAGGACGCATCCATGACCCTCCTGAAGGAGGTCATGGAGCGCCCGCTCGACCCCGGGTACGCCGCCGCCGCGGCGCGACGCGAGTCCGCGGACGCCGTCCCGCGCTCGACGCTGACGAAGGCCTGGATGGCCCTCCTCGCCGTGCTGCTGGGTGCCGTCACCGTCACCGCCGCCGTCGAGCTCCGCAAGCCCCAGCCGGCGGCCGTCGAGGCACGCCAGCTCCTCGACGAGCAGATCGCCGAACGGCAGGAGGAGGCCGATGCGCTCGCCGCGCAGGTGGACGCCGTCGGCTCCGAGGTCGACGCGCTGCGGTCCTCGGCGCTCGAGGAGGTCAGCCCGGCGCTCCTCGAGACCTTGCGCCGGGACGGGGTGCAGTCGGGCGCCACGGCGGTCTCCGGGCCGGGAGCGGTCGTGACGCTCCGCGACGCCTCGACGCTCGCCGGGGCCGAGGTCGACCCGGACACCCGGGTCCAGGACCTCGACCTCCAGATCGTCGTCAACTCCCTGTGGGCCGCCGGCGCCGAGGCCATCGCCGTCAACGACCACCGGCTCACCTCGATGAGCGCCATCCGGAGCGCGGGAGACGCCGTCCTCGTCGACCTGCAGCCCATCAACAGCCCCTACGTCATCGTCGCGATCGGCGACCCCGGAGACCTGCAGAGCGGACTCGCCCGCTCGGACGCGGGGGAGTGGATGGTCTCGCTCTCCAACTTCGGTATCCAGACCTCTGTCGTCGGCCAGAGCGAGCTCGACGTCCCGGCCGGGAGCCCTGCCGATCTCTACTACGCCGAACCCGTAGAATCGCCGACGACCACGCAGGGCGCGTCGGCGGAGACGTCCGTCCCGGGCACGACCACGGTGCCCGACGCCACGCCACAGCCGTCCGAAGAGCAGGGAGTCGACCAGTGATCGCCGTCGTCGGGCTCGTCATCGGTGTCGTCATCGGGCTGGCGTTCCAGCCTGCCGTGCCCCCGTCGTCGCCCCCTACCTGCCCATCGCGGTCGTCGCGGCGCTCGACGCACTCTTCGGCGGGCTGCGCGCCAAGCTCGACGGGATGTTCGACGACAAGGTGTTCCTCGTCTCGTTCCTGTCGAACGTCGTCGTCGCGGCGCTGATCGTGTTCCTCGGTGACCAGCTGGGCGTGGGCTCGCAGATGTCGACCGGGGTCGTCGTCGTCCTCGGCATCCGCATCTTCTCCAACGCTGCCGCGATCCGTCGCCACCTCTTCAAGGCGTGACGATGGACGAGCACCACCGGAACGACGACCCGGCCACGCACCCCGACCCCGCCGCACCCGCCGAGGACGTCGGCGAGCAGGTCGCCGAGACGGTCGACCAGACCGGCACGGAGCCACACACCGAACAGGGCGCCGAGAAGAGCACCGAGGGGGCGCGGCGGGGGACGCCTTGCCCGCCGACGATCACCCGCGCACCGCGGACAACGGTGCCGCCGAACCCGACGTACCGGTGACCGCGGACGACGCGTCCACGACCGACGGCCCAGTCGCCGTGCCTGCTGGACCGGAGTCCGGGGTCGACGCCGTCGAGACCGACGCCGAGCCGGGCGGACCGCAGACCGAACCCGCTGCGCCCGACGCACAGGACGAGATCGAGTCGACGGACGAGACTGTTGCCGCAGGCGAGACGTCGGACGAGGACACGACCTCGACCGAGGTCTCACCGTCCACCGCACCCGCAGGACCCGAGACGTCGGCAGCTCCTGCATCGCCGGGAGAACCCGCCGCGTCACCAGGACGTCGGGCGTCGGCCGAGCCGGCGGAGACGGCCGAACCGACCGAACCGACCAAGCTGGCCGAGACGACGCCGTCCGGCGCGACCTCCGCACCTGCTGAACCCGCGTCGTCGGCCGACAACCCCGGCGGCTGGACAGGTCTCTGGCGAGCGCTGCGACCGCACCGGTCGCGAGCGCAGATCCTCGCGGGCGTGCTGTGCGCGGCCGTCGGGTTCGCCCTCGTCGTCCAGGTGGGCGCGAACCAGAGCGACGACCTGTCGAACCTCCGCCAGTCCGAGCTCGTACCGCTGCTCGACGACGTCACGACCCGCTCGGAGGCTCTGGAGGAGCAGGTCCGGGATCTCGAGACCACGCGCGACGAGCTCCGGTCGGGCGCGGCAGGCGAGCAGGCTGCGCTCGAGCTCGCTCGGGAGCAGGCCGTCACGGAGGGGATCCTCGCGGGCCGGCTCCCCGCCCAGGGCCCGGGCATCGATCTGACGATCATCGAGTCTGGCGAGCCCATCCCGGCCGCGACGATGTTCAACATCCTCGAGGAGCTGCGGAACGCGGGCGCCGAGGTCGTCGAGGTCAACGGGGTCCGCGTCGGCACGAGCACGTCGTTCACCCGCGACGGCGCCGCCCTCATGATCGACGACACACAGATCGACTCGCCGTACCGATGGAAGGCGATCGGGGACCCGGCCACGCTCGAGACGGCGCTGCAGATCGTCGGTGGAGCCATGGCAGCGGTCCGCAACAAGGGGGCTCAGGAGACGATCCGACAGCTCGACGAGCTCGAGATCGACAGCGTCCGGGAGCTCTCGGACCCTGAGTTCGCGACGCCCGTGCCCGAGCCAGGGATCTCCTGACGCCGACCGTGGCCCCAGGCGTGCGCACACGCCGCCGGGGGACATAAGGTGTAGTAGTTTGCGGCGTCAGAACACCACCGACGGTCAGCCCGTCGGTCAGTGCCGAGGAGGCGACATGACCAGCCCGGAGGAGTTCGACCCGCAGCGCGCGGGCAACGACACGACCATCCGCTTCGGCAGGATCGAGCCCGCTCCCGTCGAGGAGCCAGTACAGCCGGGCGACCTGTCGTCGGCGGAGCTGGCCGCGATCTCGGCGCTGCCGGCGCACTCGGCGCTGCTGATCATGCAGCGTGGACCCGGGTCGGGGTCACGGTTCCTCCTCGACGCCCCACGGACCGTCGCTGGCCGCAGCGAGCGCGCCGACATCTTCCTCGACGACGTCACGGTCTCGCGCAAGCACGCGGAGTTCGTCCGTGAGGGCGACGGGTTCGTGGTCCGCGACATCGGTTCGCTGAACGGGACATACCTCAACCGGAGCCGTATCGACGCCGCGGTGCTGACCTCGGGCGACGAGGTGCAGATCGGCAAGTTCCGGCTCACGTTCCACGGCAGTCCCCAGGCCCGGGTCGACGCGGCCGGCGGAGCGTCGGGGACCGCGTGAGCACGTCGGCGGACCACGCGCGGGCCGTCGAGCCCGACGACGCACGGGAGCCCTGGCCACAAGGCATCTCGCGGCGCCCCTCGATGCGCATCTCCGACGTCCTGCGTGCGCTGCGCCCCGAGTTCCCCGGGGTGAGCCACTCGAAGCTCCGGTTCCTCGAGGAGCAGGGACTGATCGAACCCGTGCGCGGCACCTCTGGGTACCGGCAGTACAGCGCGTCGGACGTCGAACGGCTCCGGTTCGTCCTCGTCGAGCAGCGCGACCGCTACCTGCCGCTGAAAGTCATCAAGGACCGGCTCGCGGACCTCGACGCTGGTACCGCGACCGCCCACCCCGGGCCCCGGCTCGCCTCCACCGACGAGTCCGGCGAAGCTGCCACCCGGTTCACCCGGGACTCGCTGATCTCGACCACCGGGGCGTCGGCCGAGCTCGTCGAGTCGCTCGTCGCGGCAGGCGTCCTGAAGCCGTCGCCCGCAGGGTACTTCGAGACCTGGTCGGCCGACGTGGTCGTGATCGCCGGGTCGCTCGCCGAGTACGGGATCGAGGCACGTCACCTGAGGTCGCTGCGGACCGCCGCCGAGCGCCACGTCGGGCTCGTGCACCAGGTCTCGGCACCCTGGCGCGGCCAGCAGTCGGGTTCCTCGCGCGCGCACGCCGAGTCGGTGGCGACGGAGGTCGGCGAGCTCCTGACCCGCCTCCACACCACCTGGGTCCGGGAGGGCGTCGCCGACCTGACGTCGTCGTAGCCCGGTCGTGACGTCCTTTCACCTGACGGTGCCGCCCGTACCGTCGTACCGTGGGTCGGTGAGCGGCGACGCCCCCATGGTCCATGTCGACGTGCTCGGTGTCCGGAGAGGCACCACGGAGCACGATCTCGTCGTGCTGCTCCTCGACGACGCGTCCGAGCTCGTGGTGCCGATCGTGATCGGCCCCCGCGAGGCGAACGCGATCGCGACCGCCCAGAGCGGCCGCACACCACCCCGCCCCATGACGCACGACCTGCTCTGCGACCTGCTGGCCGCATCGGGCTCGAGCATCGACCACGTCGAGATCATCGCCCTGGACTCCGGGATCTACTTCGCGGAGATCGTCCTCGGCAACGGCCGCAGGGTCGACTCGCGCGCCTCGGACGCGATCGCTGTCGCGGTACGCAGCGGCTGCACCGTGCTCTGCTCCGCGGAGGTCGTCGCGACGTCCGGTGTCGAGGTCGTCTCGGCCGCGCAGCGCCGCGACATCGAAGCGTTCAAGCTGTTCCTCGACGGCGCCGGCCCCGAGGACTTCGCATGACGGAGGATGTCCGGGAGCACGCGTCGGCGCGTCCCACGGTCGATCGGCACCGGTAGGTTCTAAGGTTGAGGCAGAGGTTGAAGGATGTACGACGGTCGCCACCGCGACGTCGTCGCCCGTAGGACAGAGCCCTGGGAGGCACCGTGAGCACGATCGGGAACTCGAGCGTCGGCCGTTCGTCGACGGATCCGGGTGCCCAGGGTCTGCTGTTCGGCGACGAGGTCAGCGGTCACGACGCGAGCACCGGCTACCGCGGACCCACCGCGTGCCGGGCCGCGGGGATCACCTACCGCCAGCTCGACTACTGGGCGCGGACCGGGCTGGTCGAGCCCTCCGTGCGCGGCGCTGCCGGCTCCGGCACGCACCGGCTCTACGGCTTCCGCGACGTCCTGGTGCTCAAGGTCGTCAAGCGCCTGCTCGACACGGGGGTCTCGCTCCAGCAGATCCGCACCGCGGTCACGGCACTGCGCGAGCGCGGTGTCGACGACCTCGCGCAGATCACCATCATGAGCGACGGCGCCAGCGTCTACGAGTGCACCTCGGCCGACGAGGTCATCGACCTCGTCCAGGGCGGGCAGGGAGTCTTCGGTATCGCGGTCGGTCGGGTCTGGCGCGAGGTCGAGGGGACCCTCGCCGAGCTGCCGACCGAGAGTCTCGACGCGGAGGACGACTCCGCGGCCGTCGAGGTTCCCGGGGACGAGCTGGCGGCGCGCCGTCGGACGCGACCCCGCGCCGTCTGAAACCACCGAGTGGAGGTCGACATGGCACGAACACCGGCAGACCCTGACGGGACCTCTCCCGACGACACCCTCGCCCAGCACCCCGAGTACGCCGAGGTCCACCTCCTCGAGGAGGACGAGACGGTCCCGCCGCGCCCCGAGGAAGAGATCGCGGACGCGGGGGACTGACCTACCGTCGACTACAGGAGCGGGCGCAGCGGGATCAGAGTCGTCTCGGAGAGCTTGGCGACGATCGTGCGCTTCTCCCACTCGACGAGCGTCAGCTCGCGGCAGTTCGTGAGGTCGGCAGCGAAGACCTTCTGCATCTGCTCGGCCAGCCCGGCGTCGACCACCTCGAGGTTCACCTCGTAGTTGCCGGTGAGCGAGAGCCGGTCGATGTTCGCGGTGCCGATCGTGGTCCAGCGACCGTCCACGGTGGCGGTCTTCGAGTGCACCATCGCGTCGCGGAAGAGGAAGATCCGGACGCCGCCCTCGAGGAGCGCCGTGAAGTGCCCGCGCGACAGCCAGTCCGCGACCACGTGGTTCGAGTGCTCCGGGACGATCACCCGGACGTCCACACCGCGCGCCGCCGCCATGAGCAGCGCGGCGAGGATCTCCTGGTCGGGGATGAAGTAGGCCTGGGTGATCGAGATCGACTTCGTCGCCCGGTCGATCGCGTCCAGGTAGAGACCGCGGATCGGGAACACGAGCCGCACCGGCTCGTTCCGTGCGGCGCGGATCGCCGGGTCCCACACGCTCGAGCCCGGGTCCGGCAGCGCCGGCTGCGGGTGCTTGCGGTACACGTTCCAGAAGTCGACGAACGCGTTCCGGAGCTCCCAGACACCGGGGCCCGTGACCCTCGCGTGCGTGTCGCGCCACGTGTTCGCGTACGCCGCGCCGATGTTGTAGCCACCCACGAAGCCGACCTCGTCGTCCACCACCAGGATCTTGCGGTGGTCGCGCCCGGACTTGCGGACGTTGAGCATCAGCCCCCGGCGCGGAAGACCGGGAACCGGATCACCTGGATCGACTCGGAGAACGTGAGCGCCTCCCGCGGGACGACGAGGTTGGCGAAGCCGTCGTAGACGACGAAGACGTCGACGCCGCGCGCCGCTGCGTCCTCGATCGCCGCCTTGAACTCGCGGCCGACCTTGTCGTCCTTCCAGATGTACGTCTCGAGCATCACGGTGTGCTTCGCCCCGCGGATCGCGGCGAGCATGTCGGCGTAGAGGTCCTCGCCGTAGGCGTACACCGTGACGGTGCTCTCGCCGACGACGCTCTCGGCCGGGGGAGTGATGGGGAACTTCCCGGTGAGCGGTCGCCGCCGTCGCTGGATCGAGTCGCTGATCATGATGCCGCCCGCCACCACGAACGGTGTCGCGGCCGCGACGACCGCCGAACGGGTCAGGAACCTGCCGAACGGCGTCTTCAGGAATCGGGTGGGCTCAGGCTGCGCGCTGCGGAAGAGATTCACGCGACGAAGACTACTGGTCCCGGCGCCGTCGGCGCCGCGCGGACCGCGAGGCGCTGCGGATCGCGAGGCTGTCGGTGCCGCACCTCGCGAGGGCACTGCGGACGGGCCTGAGGACGGGCCTGAGAATCGGCCTGGTGACCGACCGGCGGACGGGCCGGTCACGGACCGACGGTCCGCCCGGTCACCGTGACCTGAGCGCCTCGATCAGCTCGGCCTTGCGCATCGACGAGCGACCCTCAACGTCGAGCTCCGCGGCCCGTGCGCGCAGGTCCGCGACCGTCCACTCCTCGTACGCGGGGCTCGACCCGCCCCGCGCGCCGACCTCGGTGCGCGACGTCGCGGCTGAGGCGTTGGCGATCCGTGCCGCCTTCTCCTTCGAGGATCCCTCGTCCCGCAGCTTCTCGTACAGCTCGGGGTCCTTCACGCTCGGTCCGGGCCGACGTCCAGGCATGGTCCCCACCTCCGGGTCGCGCGGCACGTCCGTGTCGCGCCTCGAGTCGTTCGCCACCTCGGACGATGACCCCGCCGGGTCGTCCTCGCAACGGGACAGTGCGAGCGGGTGCGGATCCGGCGTGCGTGGCGCACGATCGGGACGCGCAGACGCGCGGCGACAGTGGACGGTCAGGTCGGGCGAGGGAGAGACGGTGGGTCAGGGCAAGGGAGAGTCAGTGGGTACGGACGGTCGGGACGAGTCCCGCGAGCAGCGGATGGACCGCAACTGGAACGAGCTGCTGCAGGAGCTGCGCGTCACGCAGACCGGGATCCAGATCCTCACCGGGTTCTTGCTGACCATCCCGTTCTCGGCGCGGTTCTCCGATCTCGACGACCACCAGCGCACCGTCTACCTGGTGCTGGTGCTCCTCGCCGCGCTGGCGACAGGTCTGGTGGTCGCTCCCGTGAGCCTGCACCGCATCCTGTTCCGGCGGCACCGCAAGGTTGAGCTGGTCACCGTCGCGGACCGGCTGGCCCGGGCGGGGCTCGCCGTCCTCTCGCTGGTCATCTCCGGGTGCGTGATGTTCATGTTCGACGTCGTGGTCGGACGCGCCGCGGGTTGGTGGGCCGGCGGTGCCACGCTGGCGATGATCACGGTGCTGTGGCTCGTCGTCCCGCTGCGTCTCACCCAGGGGGCGTCACGGGTCGGTCCGTGACCTCCTGTGGCTCGGTGCTCCTGGACGTGCTGC
Source organism: Paraoerskovia sediminicola (assembly GCF_030296575.1). Lineage (GTDB taxonomy): Bacteria > Actinomycetota > Actinomycetes > Actinomycetales > Cellulomonadaceae > Paraoerskovia > Paraoerskovia sediminicola. Next base: position 3,079,584 of record NZ_AP027729.1, on the reverse strand, counting down.
TCGCTGCGCCGACGCCGGTCGACGTGCTGGTGGACCGGGGGCCTGGCTCGAGCGGGTGGGCGCGGATCGCCGCGTCGAGCTCGCCGTCGATCCGGTCGAGGTAGACCCCGGTCGTGGCGATGGACCGGTGCCCCAGGAGCTCGGCCACGACCTTGACGTCCCAGCCCGAAGCGACCAGGAGCGTCGCACTGGTGTGCCGCAGCGCGTGGGGTGTCGCCTCCCGCCGGTAGTCGCCCGGCATCGCTGCCACACCGCGTCGGACGACGGCCCGCACGCCCTGCGCGTCGAGGCGGCGCCCGCGCCACGAGAGCAGGAGCGCGCGGCGCGCGTCGTCGTCGCCCGGTCCGCGTGCGAGCAGGTCGCCGCGCAGTCCGGCGAGGTATTCGTCGAGCGCGTCCACGAGCGGGGAGAGAGCCCGAGGGTCCGCGTGGAGCCGCCTTTGCCCCGGACACGCCATCGCACGTGGCCAGGTTCTCGGACGAGGTCGTCGAGGTCGGCTCCGACGAGCTCGCCCACTCTCGGTCCGAGCACGAGGAGCAGCGCCACCACGAGCCGGTCGCGGACGCGCAGGTCGTGGTCGTCGCGCGGCGGCGGCCGCGTCCCTGCTGTCGTGAGCAAGGACTGTGCGGCGGTGGCGGACAGCGCGGTACGGGCGATCCGTAGGCCCCCGCGCACCCGCGCCGGGGGAGCGGCCCACCGGAACGGGTCGGCCTGGACCCACCCCTGGCGCACCGCGTGGGCGAAGAAGCGGGTGAGGGACTGCCGGAACCGGTTGACGGTCGCTGTCGATCGGCCGGCAGCGGACGGCCTCCTGCTGCGGCGCTGGTCGGGTGTCGCCTGATAGCGGGCGAGGACGTCGTCGAGGTCCTCGCCCTCGAGGTCGTCGAGCGCCACGTCGGGGCCCACGAGGCGTTCGAGCTCTCGAACGTCCCGGACGTAGGCGGAGCAGGTCGTGGGGGAGAGGATGCCCCGAGCGGTCTCCCGCTCGACCAGACGCACGTACCCCGCGACGGCGTCGTGGACGCTGATGCGGTGCAGCTGCGGTGGTCGTGCCATCGTCGTGGTCGCCTCTGGGTCGGGGAGGATTACGGGAAGGGCAGTGTTTCCTTGGTCGTACAGGTGTGCGAACACGGTAGCGGTGGCCAGCGACAGAACGCCGAACCATGCTGTTGACCCAAACAGAATGGTTTGGGGTAAATGTCCGTATCCGATTCTCACGCGCATCGGCGATCTCAGCAACACACGAACCGACGAATGTGCGGTTGCAGGTTTGACTGGGTCGCAAGCGTCTTGGGCGGCCAGGGGTCGGCGGGGGCGGGCCAGTAGAGACGGACCGGTAGAGACGGACCGGCGCTTCGAAGGAGCTACGCCGCGGGCGGGGCGAACGCGGGCTGCAGCATCGCGTCGGCGCGCGGACGCGCGACGCGGCCGAACGGGTCGACGCACGAAGGCAACGGCGATCGACGAGACGGCTCAGCGGTCACAGGATCGTGGACGGCCGAGCGCGACGTCGAGCTGTCGGCTGCAGGATCGTCGGGACGTCGTACATGACGTCGGCCGGCGACAAACCCGCCGGGGCGTCCGCGGTCCTTGCGACACGGCGACGACGCGGAGCGTGTCGTCCGCGCGCTGCCGGGCGTGAGTGTCGACCGCACAGCGCCAGAAGGGGACCCGCCGCGGGCAGCGCAGGGCCGTGCGATGAGGGTGAAATGACATAATGTACATTATCGGCGTAACTTGTGGCGAGCGACGGCTCGGACCTATACGTTGCGAGCGTCACATTCCACGGACTTGGCGAGGTTCTGAATCATGACCGCCGATCAGAGGTCGACCTTGCAACTGGGTGAGAGTTCCCGACTCCACCAGCCTGCGGCGATTTCTCTCGGAATCCTTGCCGGCCTGGTCTGGTACCTCACGACGTCGATTCTCCTGTGGATGGCGTCTCCCCAAGCTTTTGAGGGCGATGCCTTTCGCCAAGGGTCTCCAGCGTTGCTCTTGACCCTCGGCCTCACCTTCGTCACTGGCCTCATGGTGTGGCTTGGCGTGCGCCTAGGCCGGGCGTTCGCACTGGCCGCAGCGATCTCGGTCTTCGTCGTCACAGTTCTGGTTGTGCTCATCTTTCCATTTCCCGGACAGCCGGAAGGTGAGCCGTTCAGGGTGCTTGTGGCGGGACAGTACGCGAGTCGCTACTACATTGCTCCGGTCTTCGCCGCGGCCATGTTCGCTTTCGCTCTCCGTCCCGAACGACGCAGCTCCTAGCCAAACGCAGTAGGGCCCCGTCTGGAGCCCTACGTCATGCTCGGAGCGACTGCGCGACCCCCTCGAGCGAGACCAGCTGTATCTCGTGGGCGTCGAGCCCGACGTGCATCCGCTTCGTCAGGTCCGGCCGTGCGTACATGAGCTGCTGGCGACGGCCTCGGCCACCTGCGCGGCCACTCCAGGTTTCCGACCCGTGAGCGGGATTGCCCCGTGCGGGTACTCGACCTTGACGCCAAGGTCCTTCGTGTCACGCTGCTCAATGTTGTCGTCGATCTCGGTGTCGACACGCGGCCTGCTGCAGTGCGGCAGTCGCCTGCCCGCGCGAGACTGATCTCGTGCGGACGCTGAACTTCGCGATGAACGTGAGCCTGGACGGCTACGTGTGCGGTCCCGGCGACGACCTCGGCTGGAGCGTCCCGAGCGACGAGCTGTTCCAGTGGTGGTCGGACCGTGTGGCCGCGACAGATCTGGCCCTGTACGGGCGTCGCCTGTGGGAGGCGATGAGCTCGCACTGGCCGACGGCCGACCAGCAGCCGGGCGTCACTCCACAGCACGCCGAGTACGCCCGTCGCTGGCGGGCGATGCCGAAGGTGGTGTTCTCCTCCACACTGAGCGCGCTCGACGGGGACGCGCGCCTGGTCGTCGGTGACGCCGTCGCCGAGATCGCTCGGCTCAAGGCCGAGGGCGAGGGTCACATGGACATCGGCGGGGCGACCCTCGCCGCGACGGCCATGCGTGCCGGCCTGATCGACGAGTACGTGCTCGCGACCGCGCCCGTTCTGGTGGGTGGTGGTACTCCGTTCTTCACCTCCCTCGACCGCTGGGTGGACCTGACCCTGGTGGAGACCCGCACCTTCCCGGGCGACGTCGTCGTGTCCCGGTACGCGGACCGCCCCGAGCGGTGAGGACCAGCGATCCGGAGCGAGCGGACCGCAGGAGCGCTAGCGTCCCGAGGATGGACATGCTGAAGGGCGATCAGATCGCAGCGGCCGGACTGACCGAGTGGCGCAAGCTGGCCCAGGGCCTCCATGCGCGCTATGGGGTCGAGGGCTTCAACGCCGGCGCACGGTTCGTCGCCGCCGTGGCAGACGCGGGAGACGAGCTCGGGCACCACCCGCGGGTGTCGATGGGTCGCACCTACGTCGACCTCAAGCTCAGCAGCGACGACGCCGTGTACCGCGAGGACGACGGCACGGAGCACGTGGTCGAGTGGGTCACCCAGCAGGACGTCGACCTCGCGCGCCGGATCACCGAGATCGCGGCGGCTCACGGGCTCGTCGCACAGCCGGGGTCGGTCAGTGTCATCGAGCTCGGGCTCGACGCGCGCTCGGCGACCGTCGCGCCGGTGTGGGCCGCCCTGCTGACGGGGCAGGCCGAGTCGCAGGGACACGGCTCCCCCAGCGACGAGATCCGGGACGCCACCGGGCGCGTACCGAACCTGTGGTTCGGCGACCTCGACGAGGACGCGGCGGCGCGCCAGCGGTTCCACGTCGAGGTGTACGTCGCGCCCGAGGTCGCCGAGGCGCGGATCGCCGCCGCCGTGGCGGCCGGCGGGACCGTGGTCGACGACAGCGACGCGCCCGGACTGACCGTCGTCGCTGATCAGGACGGCAACACGGGCGTCGTCTGCGTCGACGTGTCCGCGGTGCCGTAGGACCGGGCTGCAGGCCCCGTCCGTCCACCGCGCCGGCCACGGGCCCTCACCCGCCCCGCAACCTGCGCGCGTGCCACCAGCCGATTTGCGGCGCCGATCGCCACCTGGAACGCTGTATGCGCGCGATGGTGCGCCGTCCGGTGGTGAGCGACACGTTCACCGGACCTTCACGACTCCATGGAACAGTGGTTTGTCCGTGGTGGTTGCATTCCGGTAGACGACACGTCCGCTACCCCTTGGAGGATCACATGCCAGACCGTTCGTTGCGTGGGATGAGCATCGGTTCCAAGTCGATGGAGACGGACGAGGGCGTCGACTTCGCCCCCGCTTCCAGGCGCACTACGACTGCCCCAACGGGCACACGATCATCCTCCCGTTCTCCACCGAGGCCGAGGTCCCCCCGGTCTGGGAGTGCCGCTGCGGCGAGGAGGCCCTGCTCCGCGACGCCGAGCGTCCCGAGCCGAAGGCCGGCAAGCCGCCGCGCACGCACTGGGACATGCTCCTCGAGCGCCGCACGGTGAAGGAGCTCGAAGAGCTCCTCGACGAGCGTCTCGAGCTGCTCCGCGCGGGCAAGCTGCGTCGCAGCGCCTGAGCACGACGAACAGACGAGAAGGGCCCGCACCGGTCGACGGTGCGGGCCCTTCTCGCGTCGTCGGGAGGTCGTGGTCGACGCTCCGTGTCGCGTCAGAGCGTGCGCCGGTACTCGACGATCGGTCCGCCGTCGAGCGGGTGGGGCCTCTCCCCCGGTGACCGCGCGAATCCCGCCGCCTCGTAGAGCCGGACGGCGCCCGCGTTCGTCGGGCGGACCTCCAGCCGGATCTCGTCGTAGCCGTCCTGCCGCGCGAACTCGACCGCGTCGTCCAGCAGGGCCCGGCCCAGACCGCGGCCGGCGGCGGACGGGTGCACGGCGAGGTAGTTGAGCAGCGCGGTGCGCCTGGTCACCGGTGGCCTCTCCCCGGTGTCGGACGCCGTCCCCGGGCCCGGGAGCACCGCCGCGCCCTGGCCGAGGGTCAGGGCGAAGCCGGCGATCGGCGCTCCTGAGACACCGAGACGCACGGCCCCGTGCCCGAACGCGCTGCGCGCTCGGTCCGCCACCGCTCCTGGGGCTCGATGTCCGTCCCGAGCCTCGATCGCGGCGATCCAGACCCCGACGCACGCCGCGGCGTCGCGGGCCGGGTCGCCGGTGCGGATCACCGAGGCGTCAGCGTCCGGCGCCGGCGGCCTGTGACCACGCCGATCGCGACGAGGACGATCGCCGCGGCCCAGAGTGCGCGCTCGACCCAGCGGCCGGCGACGACCGCCGGCGTGAGGCTGGTGCGCAGCGGGAGCTGCGCGACGAGCTGGTCGGGCGTGAACAGCTCGGTCGCCTGGAGCAGCGTGCCGTCCGGTGCGATGATCCCGCTGACCCCGACGGTGGAGATCTGCACGGTCGCCCGGCCGGTCTCGACGGCGCGCAGGCGCGACATCGCGAGCTGTTGCGTCGACTCCGCAGTGAACCCGAAGGACGCGTTGTTGGTGGGGATGACGAGCACCTCTCCCCGGCGCGCACGGCGTCCTGGATCAGGCCGTCGTAGGCGACCTCGAAGCAGATGAGCGTCGCGAGCGGCACGGTCCGGTCAAGCCGTGGCACGTCGAGGTCGATGATGCCGACCTCCGTCCCGGCGATCATGTCGTTCGTGACCCGGTCCACCTGGTCGGTGAACAGTCGGACGAACCCGCGCATCGGGATGTACTCCCCGAACGCCGCCGGATGCTGCTTGGCGTAGCGGTCGACGACGCCCACCCCTGGCTCCCACAGCAGCGCGACGTTGTACCGGCCGCCGTCGGCGGGGAACTCCTGGGCCCCGACGAGGATCGGCGCGTCGACGGACTGCGCGGCGGCGTCGATGTCGTCGGCCACGTCGAGGGCGGTCTGCGGGTCGAGGTCCGACCCGTTCTCCGGCCACAGCACGACGTCGAGGTCACCCGGGTCGACCTCGTCGAGCAGCGCGTAGGTCCCGTCGACGTGGTTCTGGAGCACCTCGCCGCGGTTCGCGAACGCTCCGAGGCCGGGGTCGCCGACGTTCCCCTGGACGGCGCCGACCTCGAGCGTGCCGGACTGTGCCTCCGTGTCGAGGGGTACGAGCAGGGGCGCGACGACGAGGGCGCCGGCGACGCCGAGACCGACCAGCAGCGGCGCGACGCGGGTGGAGCGCGCCAGGACGGCGAGCGTGACGACCGCGAGGATCCCGCCGACGACCGCGACGAGGAACGACACGAGCGGCGCGCCACCGAGCCACGCGGCGCCGACGAGCGGCGAGTCGGCCTGCGAGAAGGCGAGCTTGCCCCAGGGGAACCCGCCGAACGGCCAGATCGAGCGCCACTGCTCTACGGCGACCCACAGCACGGCGAAGACGACGACCTGGGCCCACCGTCGATCTCGGAGCCAGGGCGCCCGCCGAGCCCAGGTGACTCCCGCACCGAGCGTCGCGAGGTACGACGCCTGGAGGGTGCCGAGCGCGAGCCACGGGACGACGGCGGTGGCCTCGTGCGCCCACCAGATGTGCGGGAGGAAGAACGTGAGGCCGTAGACCGCGGCGACGAGCGCGTTCCATCGGGCACTGTCACGGCCGAGGGCGAGGACCAGCAGGGCGATGCCGAGGAACGCCGTCGGCCACCAACCCACGTCCGGGAAGGCGAGCGCCGTCGCAGCACCTCCCGCGATCGCGAGAGCGAGGCTGGTCGCGCGGCCCGGGGGTGTCAGCACCCGAGCAGGCTACGGCACGCTCCGCGCCGCGCTCGAACCACCCGGGCGCTGGACCGGGCCGACCCGGAACCGTCAGGGCGTGGAGTGCCGAACGGCGTCGCTCCGGTGACGACTGGCACGGGCGACGGCACCGGCCACGACGTCGACCACGACGAAGCCGACGAGCGTGAAGCCGACGAGCGGCAACCACAGCCCGAGGACGACGGCACCGAGGACGACGGCACCGAGGACGACGGCGCCGAGCCCCCACCACGGCGCGTCACGGAGCGCACCCTGCTCGGGTGCCGGTCCCCCGACGCGACCGGACCCGCGGGGCGGCCGGCGCTTCCACCACATCGCGTAGCCGAGGACGACGAGAGCACCGATGCCGACGGCGAGCAGGAAGAGCACGACCTGGTTCGCGACGCCGAAGAGGACACCCATGTGCAGGTCGGTCCCCCAGCGCGCGAGCTTCGCCGAGATCGGGAAGTTGGCGAAGTCGGACCGGTCGACCTCGAGCATGGTCTCGGGGTCGAACGCGACGGCGTCGGCGGCGGTGGGCACCGTGCGCTTGATCTCGGAGACGACCCAGGCGGTCTCGGCGTCGGCCGGCGGCACGATCTCGACGTACGTGGAGTCGATGTTCGCGCGCTGGGCCGCCGCGAGGACGAAGGGGAACATCGCGGGGTCGCTCGGGCTCGACGTGGTGCCGCGCACGTGGTCCGCATGCTCCGCGTCCACCTCCGACGCGGCTGCGTCCACCGTGCCCTCGGTGTCCCCAGTGTCCTCGGTCGCGTCGATCGATGCCCCGTCGTCGCTCGCGAGCGTCGTGTCCATCCGGGGCGTCTGCCAGTCGAGCGCGGTGCGGAGCTCGCTGACGTTCTTCCCCGCGAGCTGCGACCACGTGATCCCGGTGGCCGAGAGGACGAGGGCGCCGATCACCACCCACAGGCCCACCGACGCGTGCCAGGAGAAGAGCCGCTTGTACCCCTTCGCGCGGACGGCGGGCCGCAGCAGGTCGGCCTTGCGGCGGGTCTTGCGGATCCTCACCAGCCACAGGGCGAGCCCCGCGACGACGATGATGCCCAGCCACGACGCAGCGAGCTCGCTGTAGAAGCGACCGGGGTCGCCGAGGTGCAGGCCCGAGTGCAGGCCGGCGACCCAGGTGCGCACGGGGAGACCGTCGCCGAACGAGGCGGCCAGATCGCCCCGGACCTCCCCCGTGCCAGGGTCGACGAAGACGGCCCGCGACTCGCCGAACGCCATGCCGTCCTCGTGGAACAGGACGCGCGTCGTGTCCCCCGGCTCGGGGGCCGGTCGCACGGCGCTGATCGTCGCGCCGTCGCCGACGTGCTCCTGGGCGGCGGTGACCTGCGCGTCGAGAGGGACGGTCGCCCCGGTCACCGGGGCGTGCAGCTCGTGGTCGTAGACGGCGTCCTCGATCGCCGGGGTCAGCGCGTACAGCGCGCCGCTGACCGCCGCGACCAGGATGAACGGCCCGACGAGGATCCCGGCATAGAAGTGCAGGCGACGCAGCAGGGCCCCGAACCACGGCGGACGGCGGCGTCGCTCGGGCCGTACCGGGGACCGGTCGGGAGGTGCGGGGGTCGTGCTGACGACGGTGTCAGTCATGGCTCTGCTCTCGGTGCTGGGGATCGCCGTCAGACGCCGGAGACCCGGGTCCGGGTCGGACGACGGGCTCGACGACACTGACGAGCGAGTGCTGCCCGAGATCGGTGGAACACCCGGGACGTACGCCGTTGTGGGGCGCGTGAACTATAGCGAGAGCGCTCTCACCCCTGTCAAGAGGCGGCCCCCGTCACCACGGGAGACGACCCGGCTGACGGCGCTCGCAGGACCCTGCCGGCGCTCGCAGCGCCGACCGGTGATCAGCACCGGCAGCACCTGCCAGAGCGTCAGCCCAGCGTGTCGTGGACGACGACGCCGTCGCGCACCGTCTGCAGGCAGGTCGGTTCCGGCTCGTCGCCGCCGAGCGCGGGCAGCAGCGGGGTGCCGGCCCGGGCGTCCGTGCTCCACGACGAGCGACGCTGGTTGCCGCCCTGGACGGCCAGGTGCTCGGCACGCCACACGGCCAGGTGCGCGGGGGCCCCGACCTTGATCTCCCCCGCCCCGCTGTCGTCGAGGTGCGCGAGCCGCCACCCTCCGCGGGTGTGCGCACGAAACGCGGCGCGGGCCGAGATCCTCTGCTCCGGGTCTGCGTGCTCGAGCGTCGCGCGCACGGCGCCCCACGGGTCCAGCGGCGTCACGGGCGCGTCCGAGCCGAACGCGATCGGGATCCCGGCGCCGGCAAGGTCGGCGAACGCGTTCATGCCGCCGATGCGGGTCGAGCCCAGCCGCGTCGCGTACATCCCGTCGGGCCCGCCCCACGCGGCGTCGAACCCTGGCTGGATGCTGAGGCACACGCCGAGCAGCAGCAGGGAGCCGAGGGCGTTGGCGTCGACCATCATCGCGTGCTCGACGCGGTGCCGCGCAGCGCGCAGGGGGCCGTGACCGACCTGCTCGCCGGCCGCCGTCAGACCCTCGACGAACGTGTCCATGGCACGGTCGCCGATGACGTGGAACCCGCCCTGGGACCCGGCCTCGGTGACGGCGACGAGGTGCGCCGCGACCTGCTCGGCGTCGAGGTAGAGCAGACCGCGCCCGTCCGGACCGCCGGCCCCGTAGGCCGCGTCGGTGAGGTCGGTGTACCTGTGGCGCAGGGCCGCGGTGCGCGAGCCGATCGAGCCGTCGACGTCGAGGTCGCCGCCGATGCCCCGCAGACCCGGGAGCTCCTCGAGGAGCGCTCGCGCCTCGTCGGCCGTGGCGCAGAGCTCTCCGCGGTAGCCGACGACGAGGGGCAGCCCCGACGCCGGGTCACGGGTGTCGTCCATGAGCTCCCGGAGACCGGCGCGGGTGTCGATGTGCGGGGCGCTGTTCTCGTGGAGGCTGACGATCCCGCGCGACGCCGCGTGCTCGAGGACGATCCGGTACAGCTCGCTGCGACGCGCCGGCGGGAGGTCCCGCGCCGCGTCGCGGGCAGCCTCGTTCGCGTCGAGCGTGACCCAGCCCTCGTCCGTCCAGCCCTCGAGACCGGCCAGGCCGGCGCCGTCGGCCAGCGCGCTCGACACGACCGCGGAGTGCACGTCGACCCGCGCCGCATAGACCTTGGCACCTCGCGCCGCGTCGTCGAGCTCGTGCCGCGTCGGCGCACGTCCCTCCGGCCACTCGGTCTCGTCCCACCCGAAGGCCCGCACGACGTCGTCCGCCGCTGCGGCAGGGCGTGCGTCGACCGCGCGTCGGACGGCGGCCAGCGCCTCGCCGAGGCTGGTCACGCCCGCGCTCGCGGACAGGTCGACCCCGGTCAGCGCCAGCCCCGTCTCCAGGGTGTGCACGTGGGAGTCCACGAAGCCGGGCGCGACGAGGGCGCCGTCGAGCTCGACCACGCGGTCGGCTCGGTGCGCCAGCCCGTCGGCGGTGTCGTTCGCCCCGATCCAGGCGATCACCCCGTCGGCGACCAGGAGGGCTTCGGCGAAGGGGTCGGCGGCCGAGTGGATCGTCCCGCCCCGGTAGAGAATCGTCGTCACGACCCGAACGATAGGGGGTCGACCGGCCGATGGCGCAGTCGGGTTACCGTCAGAGGCTGGAGTACGCCACCACGCCCCGCCGCAGCGCGTCGATCGCGGTCCGCGCGGTCGAGCGCATCTTCGGGTCGGGGGCAGCCTTGGAGAGCTGGTCGAGCACGTCGATGACCTGCTTGCACCAGCGGACGAAGTCGCCGGCGGCAAGCTCGGACCCCCGCAGCACGTGGTCCAGGGACCGCCCCGTGGCCCAGCGGTGCACCGCCGAGACGAGGCCGAGGTCCGGTTGCGACGCGGTGTCGACGCGGTGCGCGGCCTCGAGGTCCTCGACCTCCGACCACACGCGCACGGTCGCGTCGAGCGCGGTCGAGAGCCGCCCCTGCGGACCGCCGGGGATGTGGGGTTCACCACCTTCGTCCCGACGCGCGCTGTAGACGATCGTCGAGACGGCCGCGGCGAGCCCGGGAGCGTCCAGCCCGGTCCATGCGCCGCGCCGCAGGCACTCGGCGAGCAGCAGGTCGTTCTCGGCGTAGAGGTGACGCAGCCAGCGACCGTCGTCGGTGACCCGCGTCGCCGGCCCACCCTCGTCGTCCACCGTCTCCAGGTATCCCAGCGACATCAGCACGTCGCAGATGTGGTCGAAGACCCTGGCGATCGACCCCGTGCGCCCCTCGACGCGACGCAGCAGCGCGTCATGCTCCTTCTTCAGGGTCTGCCACCGTTCCGCCCACCGGGCGTGGTCCTCCCGCTCGGGGCACGCGTGGCAGGGGTGCGCCTTCATCGCCGCGCGCAGGCGCGCGATCTCGCGGTCGTCGTGCGCCGCGGCGCGCGTGCGTCCGCGCCGGCCACCGGGACGACCGCCGTTGCTGTCGCCGTCCCGCGCGCTCTCGGCCTCGGCGACGGCGCCGCGCAGGTCCCACGCCAGCGCGGCGCGCTCCTTCGGGGCCCGCGGGTTGAACTTCTTCGGGATCCGCAGCCTGGCGACGGTCTCGATGCCGTTCGGGGCGTCGGCGACCGTCAGCTTCTTGACCTGCTTGTCCTCGGTGAGCACCGACGGCCTCGGACCGTCGAAGCCGCCGTCGCCCTGCGCGAGGACGACCACGTGTCCCGAGCGCCGGCCGGACGGGACCTCGACGACGTCCCCGGGGCGCAGCCGCTCGAGGGCCGCCACGGTCTCCGCCCGGCGGTCCTTGCGCTCGGAGCGCGACAGGTCCTTCTCGCGGGCACCGATACGACGCCGCAGGTCGGCGTACTCCGTGAAGCTGCCGCGATCGCAGCGCATCGCCTCCGCGTACCCGTCCAGTGCCTCGGCGTGGGCCTGCGCCTGCTTGGCGAGCCCCACGACCCCGCGGTCGGCCTGGAACTGCGCGAACGACGTCTCGAGCACGTCGCGCGCCCGCGCACGCCCCACCTGCTCGACGAGGTTGACCGCCATGTTGTACGTCGGCCGGAAGCTCGACCGCAGCGGGTACAGCCGTCGCGAGGCGAGCCCGGCGAGCGCGACCGGGTCGAGCCCCTGGTGCTCGACGACCACGGCATGGCCTTCCACGTCGATGCCCCGCCGTCCCGCGCGACCCGTCAGCTGGGTGTACTCCCCCGGGGTCACGTCGACGTGCGAGGTCCCGTCCCACTTGACGAGCTTCTCCAGCACCACGGAGCGCGCCGGCATGTTGATGCCGAGCGCCAGGGTCTCGGTCGCGAACACGACCTTCACGAGGCCGCGGCTGAAGAGGTCCTCGACCGTCTCCTTGAAGATCGGCAGCATCCCGGCGTGGTGCGCCGCGACACCCCGCGCCAGGGACTCCGCCCACGTGTGGAACCCGAGCACCTGCAGGTCCTCGGCCGGCAAGGTCTGGGCCCGCTGCTCGACCGCGGCGCGGATCTCGGCCTCCTCGGCGGCAGACGTCAGCCGCAGCCCCGCCGTGAGGCACTGCGTGACGGCCCCCTCGCAGCCCGCCCGCGAGAAGATGAAGTAGATGGCGGGGAGCAGCTCGGCCTCGTGCAGCGCGTCCACGACCGCGAACCGCGCCGGAGACCGCCGGCCGACCGCTCCGCGCGCGCCACCGTCCGGTCGGCCGCCGCTGCCGCCCGTCCGACGGTCGGTGCTCCGGCCGCCCCCACCGGAGCCCCCGCGGCCCGGCGCACCACGGCCGCGGGCTCGACGCCCCCGGGGCCCCGGTACCCGCGGTCCCCCGAGCCGTACCGCCCGCCGCCCGGACCCGGCCGGTCGCCCCGCCCCGCGCGGAACGCCGCCACGAGATCAGGGCTGATCGGCGGGTCCGTCCCCGGGTCGGTCGGGTCCACGTCCTCCGCGTACAGGTCGTGCATGTCGGGGGCCCCGCGAGCCTCGCGCGACCCCAGCACGACGTGCTGCCACAGGGGCACGGGACGGCGCTCGCTGACCACCACGGCGGTGTCCCCGCGCACCATCTCGAGCCAGTCGCCGAACTCCTCCGCGTTCGAGACGGTCGCCGAGAGCGAGACGAGCTGGACGTCGTCCGGCAGGTGGATGATGACCTCCTCCCAGACCGGGCCGCGGAACCGGTCGGCGAGGTAGTGCACCTCGTCCATGACGACGAACGCGAGGCCGTCGAGGGCCGAGGACCCGGCGTACAGCATGTTGCGCAGGACCTCGGTGGTCATGACGACGACCTGCGCGTCGCCGTTGATCGCGGTGTCACCGGTGAGGAGGCCGACCTCGTCGGGCCCGTAGCGCCGGACCAGGTCGGCGTACTTCTGGTTGGAGAGCGCCTTGATGGGGGTCGTGTAGAACGCCTTGCGGCCGCCGGCGAGGGCGAGGTGGATCGCGAACTCCCCCACGACCGTCTTGCCGGCACCCGTCGGCGCAGCGACCAGGACGCCGCGCCCCGCCTCGAGGGAGGTGCAGGCGTCGACCTGGAACGGGTCGAGATCGAAGCCCAGCGACCGGCGGAACGAACCCAGCTCCGTCCGCTCCGCACGCGCCCTGTCCTCGGCGGCCGCGAACCGCTCGGCCGGTGAAAGACTCTCGGACTGCTCCCGACGACTGCTGCGTTCCGCCATGCCGCCACCCTATGGTCCGCGAGGCGCTGGCCGCCGTTCCTCTCGATGGCGCGCCGACCGGTCCGGGAGGCCCGCAGCGAGCGGCTCGGTCAGCCGCTCCGCGGCGCCAGCACGTGCAGCGCCCCGGGCCTGACCTCGACGGTGACCGGGAGCGCGCCGACCGTCTCGCCGTCCGCGAAGGCCACGGGCGGGGGCGCGCCTGCCGTCGTGGGCTCGATCGTGACGCGGCGCGCACGGAACGTCTGGACGCCCTCGACGGCGAGGTGCCGGCCGCGGTACAGGCCGGGGAAGATCCGGGCGACGCGCAGGCGACCGAACGGGGCGGCGACGACGACGTCGAGGAGCCCGTCGTCGATCACCGCGGTGGGCGCGATCCTGATGCCTCCGCCGATGCGTGGCCCGTTGGCGACGGCGACGAGCGTGCCCGGCGACTCCCACACGCGGTCGTCCGCGACGATCCGGTAGCCGTAGGGGACAAAGCCCCGCAGCTCGCTCGCGGCGGCGCGCACGTACCGGGCCGGCCCACCGGGCCAGGTGAGCGCGTTCGCGCGCGCGTTGATCGCGGCGTCGAGGCCGGCCGACAGCGCGCCGCAGAACCAGGTCTCACGACCGTCGGCGGACCTCACGTGCCCGGCGTCGACGACGCGGGGCCCGCCCTCGAGCCCACGGGCGATCGCCACGGCCGACGCCGGGACGTCCCGCACCGGGAGGCCGAGCACGCTCGCGGAGTCGTTGCCCGAACCCGTCGCGACGATCCCGAGCGGGACACCCGTCCCCGCGACCGCGTTGACCCCGAGATGGACCATCCCGTCGCCCCCGACGACCACCAGCGCGTCGATCGGAGCAGCGACGGGCGCGCCGACCGGAGCGGGCGTGGACATGACCGGGCCACGCTCCCCCGCGCCGGTACCCGTGCCCGTGCCGGCACCCGTCGACCGGTGTCGGACGGCGGAACGAGCGTTCCCGAGCGCTCCCGCGGCCGTGGTCGCGGACAGGTTCACGACGTCGTGGCCTGCCGCGTCGAGCAGCCTGATCGCCTCGCGGCCCGTACGCAGCCCGCGGCCGCCGCCGGCCGTCGGGTTGACGACGACCCCGAGCCTCACGCGGGCCGGTCCGCCCCGGTACCCGTGCGCTCGCCGGTGCCGGTGCCGGTGCCGGTGCCGGTGACCTCGTCAGGATCCGAGCGCCTGTCGACCCGCCGGTCGTGCAGCACGCAGATCCCGAGCGCGATCCCGTACAGCCCGCAGATCGGGAGCGCGACCCAGATCATCGTGAGCGCGTCGGGGGTCGGCGTCATCACCGCGGCGAAGACGAACGCGATGAGGATCGCCCAGCGCCACCCGGTCGCCCACGTCCGGGCGCGGACGACACCGAGGAAGTTGAGCGCCACCATGATCACGGGCAGGAGGAACGCGATCCCGAACGCGAGGACCAGCCGCATGACGAACGACAGGTAGAGCTGGGCGTCGATAAAATTCGCGGAGTCCGGCGGGACGAAGTCCGTGAGGATCTTCACCGCGTGCGGCAGGACCCACCAGGCCAGCGCGGCCCCGCCGAGGAACAGCGGCACGCCCGCCCCGAGGAACGCGAACGCGTACCGCTTCTCCTTGGACGTGAGGCCCGGGTTCACGAACGCCCAGATCTGGTACATCCACCACGGGGTCGAGATGAGGATGCCGATGAAGAACGACACCTTGATCTGCATGTCGATCGCGGTCGCGATGCCGCCGAAGTTGGTGGTCGTCAGGGTGTCGTTCTCCGCCGCGGCGTCCAGCAGCGGCTGCTGGAGCAGCGTGAAGACCGGGTCGTAGAGGAACCACCCGGCGACAGCACCGAGGACGATCCCGAGCGCGGCGAGGAAGAGTCGCTTGCGGACCTCGAGCAGGTGCTCACGCAGGGGCATCCGGCCCTCGGGGGCGGAGCGCTTGCGCGCCACGTGTCAGCCCTTCGAGGAGGAGTCGCCCGTGCCCGGGCCGCTCTGCGAGCTCGGGTCCCACAGACCGGGCGGCGTGGTGTCGGTGGTGCCGGGCGGCGGCGTGGCCGAGGGGCCGGTCGTCGGTCCGCCGCTCGCCGGCTGTCCGCCCGGTGGGGTCTGCCCGGTCGGCCCGCCGGACTGCGGCGTCCCCTGGGCCGTCCCAGACGTTGCGCCCGGTGCGGAGCTCCCGTCCACGCTGCCGTCGACGGTCTGCCCCGACTTCTTGTCGTCGCCGCGCATGTCGTCGACCTCGGACTTGAAGATCTTGAGCGACTGGCCGACGCTGCGTGCGAGGTCCGGGAGCCGCTTCGCCCCGAAGAGCAGCAGCACGACCACGACCAGCACGAGGATGTGCCAGGGCTTGAGGGCGTTCACAGGGTCTCTCCTCGGTCCGTCGATCGGTCTGGGTGCAGTTCGTCCTGCCGGACGTCCTGCGCATCGTCATGAGCTTCAGCCGGCGTGCGCCGACGTCAGGCAGCGTCTGCGACGCTCACCAGGTGCGACGCCGACGTGCCGATCCTACGTGCTCGAGGCGCACGCCCGGTGTCCGGGCACCGGACGGTCAGGCATCGGTCAGATGCCGTCGCGCATCCACCGGTCGCGCACCGCGGCGTCCCGGACCTCGCGGCGTGCCCGGGACTCGGCCTTCCGGATCCGGTCCTCGGCGCGCCTCGCGTCGGCCGCGGCGCGTGCGGCGTCCACGTCCTCGAGGTCGACGGGTCGGATCGCTGGGGACGCGTCGGCCAGCGCCTGGAGCTCGGCGGCGCGAGCCGAGAGCTGCGACGCGACGGACTGGGCCCGGGCGAGCTCGCTGCCCACCGCCTTCGCCCTGCGCCACACGTCACGCAGCAGCACGAAGAGCACGACGCCGGCCGCGACGACGAGCACGACCCAGATGATCCACCACATGGCCGTCAGCCTAGGCGTCCGTCGGTGCGGCCGGTGCGGGCGCGGGCGACCCGGTCGCGGGGTGGTCGGCGTACGCGCGGAGGGCGGCCCGCGCGGAGTCCACGATCTCGTCGGTGAGCGCGCTCGGCGCGACCGACCGCACGTGCTGCGCCTGCTCGAGGAGCAGGTGGCGCAACCACGTCGGGTTGGTGACGCGCAGGACGATCTCGACGCCGCCGTCCGCCAGATCGGTGACGCTCTCGACGGGGACCTGCTCGGCGATCCAGCGGGCCGACCCGTCGAGGAAGATCGTCGCGAGCGGAGCCTCGTCACCGGGCGTGTAGTCCACGTCCAGCGCGACCTCGTGGGACTCGACGGGGACGTCGAGCTCGGTGGCCGCGAGGATCCGGTCGATGCGGAACGTGCGCCGAGCGTCGGCCCGGTGGCACCACGCGACCAGGTACGCGTGCTCGTCCTGCGTGTGCACGACGACGGGGTCGACGTCGCGCTCCGACGCGACGTCCGCGGCGGTCACATAGCGGATGCGCAGGCGGTGGCCCGCGGCCATCGCGGAGCTGACCGTGGCAAGGACCCCGGGGGCGCCCGGCGGCGCGAGCCGGACGTCGAGCGCGTCGGCCGCCTCCCCCGTCGCGGCGGTGAGCTTCTCCAGCACCGTGCCCAGGACGCGGGCACGGTCGTCGTCCGGCGGGAGCACGTCGCCCATCGCGCGCAGCGCGGCCACGAGGGCGATCGCCTCGCGGGGCCCGAGGCGCAGCGGCCGCGTGAGCCCGCGGGCCGCCGTCAGCCGCACGATCCCCTGCTCGAGCGAGTACGCGTCGAAGTCGATCAGGTCGTCGGGGAAGTACCCGGGCGTCCCGGTGACCCAGAGCGCGTCGATGTCCGCGAAGACCTGCGCGCTCGTGACCCCGAACCGCTCGGCGAGGTGGTCGACGCTCACCGCACCCACCTGCTCGAGGTAGGCCACGATGCCCAGCAACCGGACCACCCGGTCGTCCGCGCGCTCAGCCACGGCTGCCTCCCAGATCTGCTGCGGTCTGCAACCGCTCCAGCACGGCTGCGCGGACGTCGTCCGGCTCGAGCACGACGGCCGCGTCGCCGTAGCCCGCGACCTCGTCGGCCAGGCGCGAGACGGACGTGAAGGGCAGGTCGAGCAGGTCGCGGTCGCCGGCCGTGCCGGCGTCGCTCCCCGCGCCCGCAGCGCGCCCGCTCGCTCGGGGCGCAGCGCCAGCCGCGCCGTGCGCTCGGGCCCCGTGGTGCCGGCGAGCCCGAGCATCGCGTCGACGTCCACCTGTTCCGGGATCTCGACCGCTCCGGGTGCGCCCACCGCGCGGACGGCACCGACCACCCGGTTGAGCCGGTAGGCGCGTGCGGCGCCGCGGTCGCGGTCGTGCCCGAGCAGGTACCAGCCCCCGCCGCGTGCGGCGAGCCGCCAGGGCTCGACCGTCCGGACCCGGACCTCCCCGTGCTCGCCGTGCGATAGGTGAAGGTCACCGCGCTGCGGGCGGCGATGGCGTCGAGGATCGGCTCGTACGAGCCGCCCACCGCGCGGACCCTGGGGGCCAGGCCCGCGACGACGTCGTTCGCGGCGTCCTCGATGCCGGCCGACCGGATCTTGATGAGCGCTCGCGAGATGTCGGTCCGCACGTTCTTGTCCTGCCAGAACTGCGCGGCCAGGGACAGGACGCCGAGCTCCGCGGGCGTGAGGTCGAGCTCGCCGAGCGAGTACGCCGCGAGGTCGACCCGGTAGGCGATGTCGTCCGCGTGGCCGTCGTCGTTCACGGTCACGACCGGGATGCCGAGCCCGCGGAGCGTCACCTTGTCCCGCTCGAACATCCGCTCGAACGCCTCGTCCGACGTGGCCTCGTCGTATCCCTTGACCTTGGTGCGCACGAGCTGCTTCGTCATGGTCCCGCTCGTGTTCACGAGGGCGATGACGAGGTTGAGCATCCGCTCGTGGGCCTGTGGTTTCTGGGGCATCGGGGTCCACGGTATCGGCCTGTAGCGTGGGTGGCGTGATCACGTGGCGAGAAGGCACCGTCGTGTCGCAGGGGCGTCGCTGGGGCGGCGCGCTGGAGCTCACGGTGGAGGTCCGCCCGCGCGGCGACGCCGCGACGCCCGACGCCGTCCCAGGGACGGTCCGCGCGCTCGCCTACACCGACGTGGTCGGTGTGCCGGACGTCGGCGCCCGGGTCACGCTCAACGTCTCCGCCCTCGCGCGCGGCCTGGGCACCGGCGGCTACGCGCTGGTTGTCGCGGTGCCCGACGCGCTGCCCGCCGACCCGCCGCCGGGCCCCGGCCACCTGGTCAAGGCCCGATACACGCCGCTGCAGACCCTCGTGCTCGGCGCCGACGAGCAGGAGTCGCCGCACCACGCTGTCCTGGCCGAGGCCGACTCGCTCGACGGGCTGCCGGTGGTCGTCGCCGACCTCCACTCCGCGCTGCCCGCGATCGTCGCCGGTGCGCGCCACTCGGCCGCCGAGGCCGGCCGCCCGGCACCCCGCGTCGCCTACGTGATGACGGACGGCGGCACGCTCCCGGCGGCGTTCTCGCGCGCGGTCGACGGACTGCGCGGCGCAGGGTGGATCGACGCCTGCATCACCGTCGGCCAGTCGTTCGGCGGCGACCACGAGGCCGTGACGGTCCACACCGGGCTGCTCACGGCCCGGCACGTGGTCGGCGCCGACCTCGTCGTTGTCGCCCAGGGCCCCGGGAACCTCGGGACCGGGACGCGCTGGGGTTTCTCCGGCGTCCACGTCGGCGACGTGGTCAACGCCGTCGGGACACTCGGCGGGCGGCCGGTCGCGTCGCTCCGCGTCTCCGGGGCCGACCTGCGCGACCGCCACCTCGGGGTCTCGCACCACTCGACCACCGCCTACGGCCGCGTCGCGCTCGTGCCCGCGGACGTCGTCGTCCCCCGCGCGACCGCCGAGCTCGCCGCGCACGACGCGTGGCCCGACCGGCTGGACGCGAAGGTCGCCGCGCAGGCCGGCACCCTCACCGAGCCGGCAGGCCGACACCGCTCGGTCGAGATCGAGGCAGGGACGGACCTCCTCGACGCGCTCCGCGACACCCCCGTCGGGCTCTCGACGATGGGGCGCGGGCTCGACGCCGACCCCGCGGCGTTCGTGGCGGCAGCCGTCGCCGGCGTGCACGCGGAGCAGCTCCGGGCGTGACGGTGTTCGCCGCCCGCTGAACACCGCAGGACGCGCTGCGAGTCGTCGGCGATCGCGTGAGGATCGGCGTGACGGAGGCACAAGCGATCCGACCTGCCTCCCACCGATCGAAGGAGGACACGCATGGCCACGCTGCCGAAGTACACCGTCCCGTCGCTCACCCCCGAGGACGGCGCGAAGGTCGCCGGGATCCTGCAGCAGCGGCTGCACGCGCTCAACGACCTGCAGCTGACCCTCAAGCACATCCACTGGAACGTCGTCGGCCCCCACTTCATCGCCGTCCACGAGATGATCGACCCGCAGGTCGAGACGGTGCGGGCCATGGTCGACGCGATCGCCGAGCGGATCGCGACCCTCGGTGTCGCGCCCGCCGGGACGCCGGGCGCGCTGGTGGCGGCGCGCACCTGGGAGGACTACTCCCTCGGTCGCGCGTCGACGATCGCGCACCTCGGAGCGCTCGACACGGTCTACGTCGGTGTCATCACCGACCACCGCGAGGCGGCCACCGCGACGGCCGACCTCGACGACGTCACGAACGACCTGCTGGTGGGGCACCTGCACGAGCTCGAGCTCTTCCACTGGTTCGTGCGCGCGCACCTGGAGTCCGTGGGCGGCGAGCTCAGCACCGCAGGTGTCGACGGGGAGAAGGACTCGGCCGAGCTGGCCGAGGCTCAGGCGCTCGACGAGGCCTGAGCGCGGCGCGCAGCGCTGATCACGCGGGGCCCGGCGGGTTCGCCGGGCCCCGCGGTGCGTCCGACGACGTGCTCCCCTGCCCGCGGTCGCTGCCGTGCTCGAGGCCGCGGCCGGCGGGCTCCGCGGCTCTGACCGAGGCGTCGTCGGGCCCCGGCTCGACGGACCAGGCACGGCGCACCTGCTCGAACCTGGTGGGCAGCGGCGGCCGAACGCCGGCCCAGCGGGCGTTGGTCCGCTGCACGTAGCGGCGCCACGAGAGCACCAGCCCCTGCTTCGTGATCGGGAGACCGCGCGAGACGGTGGTCCCGTTGTCGTGAGTGTGGTGGACCGTCAGCAGCAGGGCGCGCGGTGGGTTCCCCTCCAGCCCGGCACAGAGTTCGGCCCGGACCGCCAGCCAGTGCCGCAGCAGCACGACCTCGCCGCCGTCGAGCCGATGATCGCGCGGCGTACGGTGCTTGCCGTGCAGGACGACGACGCTCCCCTGCTCCGGTCGCGCGGACTCGGGGTGGAGCGCGAGGGAGTCGACGGTGCAGCGCAGCAGGTCCCCGTACCGCGCACCGGTGGCCCGGGTCAGCGCCACCACCACCGCGAGGCGCGCCGTCTCGGGCTTCGCGTCGGGCAGCATCGCGGCCGCGGCGAGGTCACGCCAGACCGTCTCGGCCTCCGCCCGGGTCACGGTCGGTCGCGGGTACGTCCGAGGGATGGACACCGGCGTCGTCCGTGGCGGTCGTGCAGCGAGCTCGTCGTCGGTGGTGGCCATAGTGGTTATCATCCGCTTGGCACACTATTTATTCCATGAGGCGCGCCGATCGACGCTCGGGAACCGTACGCTCGACGGATGTCCCCCGACGCGCCACCTCCCGCTGCCGGGTCGGCGCTCACCGCTCCGCGCGCACCGACGGTCGCGGGTCCCGTCACCGTCGAGACGGTGGTCAAGAAGTCCCGGTTCCTCGCTCACCTCTCCCCCGTCACCGATGTCACCCACGCGGAGTCGGTGATCACTGCCGTCCGCAAGGAGCACTGGGACGCGCGCCACCACTGCGTCGCGATGATCGTCGGCGCGGAGCGCGCGATGCAGCGTTCGTCGGACGACGGAGAGCCGTCCGGGACCGCCGGGGCGCCCATGCTCACCACCCTGCAGCAGTCCGGGCTCACCGATGTCGTGGTGGTCGTGACCCGCTGGTTCGGCGGGACGCTCCTCGGGACGGGAGGCCTCGTGCGCGCCTACTCGGGGGCGGTCTCCACCGCGCTCGACGCGGCCCGCATCCTGCGGCGGGTCCGGGTGCAGGAGCTCACGGTCGACGCTCCGCACGCCGAGGCCGGCCGCATCTCGGCGTTCCTCCACGCCTGGGTCCCCGACCACGGCGGGACGGTCCTGGCCCCGGTGTACGACGACGTCGCGCACCTGCCCGTGCTCGTCCCGCCCGCTCATGTGCCCGCGTTCGACGCGGCTCTCGCCGAGACGACGCTCGGCCGGGCGACGGCCGTCCGCGGCGAGGTCAGGGTCGTCGAGCGCAGCGACTGAGCGGTCGGTTCGGGCGGCGGTCCCGGGCACTCGACGGGACCACACGGCCTGCACGGCGCGCACGTTCAGCGGCAACGCTGCTGCTCTTGTTGCGTTGCCGCTGCGGCGCTGCTGCCAGCAGACGTCGCTGCTAGGCGACGACGCCCCCAGGACCTACCCGTGCGCCGTCCGGCACCCGACCACCCTCGTCGCCGAGCCGCGCCTCACCGGTGACGACGACGCCGTCCCCGAAGGTCCAGTCCCCCGCCACCTCCAACGAGGCGGCGCCGACGAGCGACGGGGCGCCGGCCGGGAAGCGCTCGTCGAAGTCACCGACCAGCTTGTACGGGCCGGAGGCCAGCGTGACCAGCGGAGCGTCGGCACGCGCGGTGAGCCGGTAGTCGTCGCCGAGCTCGTAGAGGTCGGAGCGCAGCAGCAGCAGGTCGCTGGTCGTCTTGACCGGCAGGAACCGGGACCGGTCGATCTCGATCGCGACCGCACCGTCGAAGACCTCGACCGCCGCCCCCATCGCGGACTCGATCTGGACCACGGGCGTGGACGACGAGTCCTTGGGGTCGACGGTCTTGTCGTTGCGGATCAGCGGGAGCTCGAGCACCCCGTCGGTCCGGTCGAGCTCGGCGGCCAGGGCCTCGAGGTCGAACCACAGGTTGTTCGTGTTGAAGTAGCGGTGCTTGTCGATGTCGCTCGCGTCGTCCTGGTCGGCGTCCGCCGTCTGCGCGGTCTCGCGGAGCACGATCCGTCCGTCCTCCGTGCGCACGACGAGGTGCCCGCCCTTGCGGTCGGCAGGCGTGCGCCGAGCGACCTCGGCCGCGTACGGGGCGCCGGACCCCGCGAACCAGCCGGCCATCTCCGCGTCGGGCGCGGCGCCCAGGTTGTCGGAGTTCGAGACGCTCGCGTACCGGTAGCCCGCGTCGAGGAGGGCGCGCAGCACGCCCGAGGCGTGCAGCGCCGTGTAGAGGTCGCCGTGGCCGGGCGGGCACCACTCCAGGGACGGGTCCGCGGGCCACTCGACGGGTTCGAGGTCGTCCGCGCGGAGCTTGGGCTCGCGGTTCTGCAGGAAGTCGAGCGGGAGCCCGTCGACGGCGAGGTCCGGGTACTTCGCGAGCGCCTCGAGCGTGTCGTCCTGGGTGCTGAAGCTGTTCATCAGCACCAGCGGCAGGCGCGCGCCCGTGGCCTCGCGCGCCGAGCGGACCTGGCCGACGATCACGTCGAGGAACGTCAGTCCGGCGTCTGCGCTGTCGCTGCTGTCGCTGCTGTCGGGACTGTCGGGACGGTCGTCGCGGACCGTGAGCAGCGACTTCGCCCGCGCCATGCCCATCGACGTGCCCAGGCCGCCGTTGAGCTTGATGATCGCCGTCGCCGCGAGCGCCTCGCGGGCGGCGTCGGGGTCGATGTCGAGGTCTGCGTGGCGTGGGACGTCGGTGAGGGGTTCGACGTCTGCTTCGGCGATGGTGCCGGTCCCGCCGGAGGCGAGGAGCTCGTAGAAGCGGGAGAAGACGTCGATGGCGGTGGGGTGGACGCCGCCGTCGGTCATCTTCTGCTGGGCGTGGGTGAGTCCGCTCGGCTGGGTGCTCATGGCCCCAGGCTAGGTCGTGGTGCCCTGGTCGTGCGGGGTGACTGTGAGAGGTCGGTCACAGGGCGGGTGCCAGGCGGTGCCCAGGATGTTCGCGGGGCGGCCTACTGGAAGCGGCTGGGGTCGCCGGCGCCGACGCGGACGATCTCGGGGGCCCGTCGGAGAAGTCGACGACGGTGGTGGGTTCGGTGCCGCACTCCCCTGCGTCGATGACGGCGTCGACGAGGTGGTCGAGCTCTTCCTTGACGGTCCACCCGTCGGTGAGCGGGTCGTCGTGTCCGGGGAGCAGGAGGGTGCTGGAGAGGAGGGGTTCGCCGAGCTCGCGCAGGAGTGCGTGGACGACGCGGTTGTCGGGGATGCGGACGCCGACGGTGCGCTTCTTGGGGTGGGCGAGGCGGCGCGGGACCTCGGCGGTGGCGGGGAGGATGAACGTGTAGGGGCCGGGGGTGGCTGCCTTGATGGCGCGGAAGGCGTGGTTGTCGATCTTGACGAGCTGCCCGAGCTGCTGGAAGTCGCTGCACACGAGGGTGAAGTGGTGCTTGGCGTCGAGGTGGCGCACGGCCTTGATGCGGTCGGTGCCGTGGGTGTTGCCCATGCGGGTGCCGAGCGCGTAGCAGGAGTCGGTGGGGTAGGCGACGAGCGCGTCGTCGCGCAGCATGGCGACGACCTGCGCGATCGCGCGGGGCTGCGGGTCGTGGGGGTGCACGTCGAGGTAGCGGGCCATGGGCCTATGGTGCTCCCCCGGCGCGGGGGCCGCGACGCGGGGGCGTGGGCCGCGGTCAGCGGGCGGTGGTGGCGAGCGCGACGACCTCGCGGAGCTCGTCGGGGCTCGCGTTGCCTCCGGTGACGGCGATTCCGACGCGTCGGCCGGCGAAGCGGGCGGGGTCGGCGAGCACGGCCGCGAGCGCCGCGGCTCCGGCGCCCTCGGCGACGGTGCGTGCCGTCGTGAGGAGGGTCCACTGGGCGTGGCGGATCTGCTGGTCGGTGACGGTGCGGAAGTCGGTGAGGTGGGTGCGCATGACGTGTTGCGTCAGGGGGAAGCCGGTGCCGGTGGCGAGGCCTTCGGCGCGGGAGGTGTTGGGCAGGCGCTGGATCGTGCCGGTGCGCCAGGAGGCGTGCGCGGACGGCGAGGCCTCGGACTGGACGGCGATGATCTCGCAGCCGGGGGCGACGGCGGCTGCCGCGGTGCAGGCGCCTGCGGCTCCGCTGCCGCCTCCGACGGGGACGACGAGCACGTCGAGGTCGGGGGCTGCGGTGAGGAGGTCGAGGTAGGCGGTGGCGACGCCGGCGAGGATGCGGGTGTCGCCGGCGGCGCCGACGAGGCGCGCTCCGGTGGTCTCGGCGAGGTGGGTCGCGTGGGTGGCGGCGTCGTCGAAGGTCGTGCCGTGGAGCACGAGCTCGGCGCCGAGCTCGCGGACGGCCTGGGCCTTCGCGGGGTTGGGGTCCTGGGGCATGACGATCGTGCAGGCGGTGCCGGTGGCGCGTGCGGCGTAGGCGACGGCCTGCGCGTGGTTGCCGGTGGAGTAGGCGACGACGCCGCGGGCGCGCTCGGCGTCGGTGGAGCGCAGGAGCAGGTTGAGTGCGCCGCGGACCTTGAACGCCCCGGTGGGCTGGAGGTTCTCGTGCTTGATCGTCAGGGCGATGTCGGTGGCTCCCGCGTCGTGGACCGCGGCGTCGAGAGCGGGGTAGGTCCGCACGGGCGTCTCGTCGAGGTGCGCGGCGAGCAGCCGACGGGCGTCGAGCACGTCGGCGATGCTCGGGGGCCGGGTGTGGTCGTCGTCCGGGCGCTCGGCCGCAGGCTTCACCGGACGCCGGAGGTTGCGCTCGGGGGTGCGGTCGGCGTGCAGGTCGGCAGGCATTTCGACGGAGTGCTCGGCGAGTGCGGTCATGCGTTCCACGGTCCCAACGATGAACTGATCGATCCATACCCAGTATTCGTTGGACTCATCGATGACATCTATGATTGTGCGATGGACCTGCACCGGCTCCGCATCCTCGTGACCGTCGCCCGTGAGGGATCCGTCACGGCTGCGGCCGACTCCCTGTACCTCGCGCAGGCGTCCGTCTCGCACCACCTCGCGCGTCTGGAGTCCGAGGTCGGCGTCCCTCTCCTGCAGCGCCACGGGCGCGGCGTGCGCCTGACCGACGCGGGCCGGCTGCTGGTCACGCGCGCCGAGGAGATCCTCGGACGCGCCGAGTCCGCGCAGGAAGAGCTGCGGGCGCTCGCCGGCCTGGAGGCGGGTCGCGCCCGCCTCGCGGCGTTCCCGTCGGCCCTCGCGACCCTGGTGCCGGACGTCGTCGCGCGCCTCGCGCGGGACCGTCCCGGGCTGGGGGTGGAGCTGGTGGAGGCGGAGCCGCCCGAGGCGATCGGGTCGCTGCGCCGCGGGGAGGTCGACGTCGCCCTCGTGTTCGAGCACGACCACTCCCCTGCCGACCTCTCCGGGCTGGCGGTCTCCGCGGTCCTCACCGAGCCGATGTCGCTGGTGCGCAGGGCCGCTGAGCCCGAGCCCGAACCCGCGGAGAGAGTGCGTGGGGCTGCTACGGGCGAGCCCACCGGCGGCGGCGCCGCGGCGTCGGTCGGGACCGACTTGGCGCGCTACGCGGACGCCGGGTGGATCGCCGGCTGCGAGCGCTGCCGGGCCGACCTCGTGGACCGCTGCGAGCGCGCCGGGTTCGCGCCGCGCATCGCGTTCGAGACGGACGACTACGTCGCGGTCCAGGCGCTGGTGGCCGCGGGGGTCGGCGTGAGCCTCCTGCCCGCGCTCGCCCTGGAGGCGCACACCGACCCGCGCGTCGAGGTGCTGCCGGTCGGCGATGCCCACCGGCGGGTGCTCGCCGTCACGTACGGCGACCGTCCGCCGCCGCCGGCGCTCGCGCTGGTGGACCTCCTCGTGGACGCGGGTCGCCGCCACGCGGACGCGGGCCGGACGACGTCCGCGGCCGGGGCGGGCACAGTGGACACGGCAGATCGAGCGGGCACGGCAGATCGAGCGGGCACGGCAGATCGAGCGGGTACCGCACGCGCGGCGACCCGCGTCACCCCGTGAGGCCCGCGGCCTTCATCCCGAGGTAGACCTTGTCCCGCGTGAGGGGCAGCTCGGTGAACCGCACGCCGGTCGCCGCCTTGATCGCGTTCGCCATCGCGGGAGCCACGGGGTTGAACGGGCTCTCGCTCATGGACTTCGCCCCGGCGGGACCGGTGGTGTCGCTCGTCTCGGCGAAGTAGACCTCGGTGCGCGGGACGTCCGCGAACGTCGGCAGGTGGTAGGCGCGGAAGATCTGCGTCTGGGTCGTCCCCTCGTCGTCGACCACGACCTCCTCCCACAGGGCTGCGCCGAGAGCCTGGGCGACGCCGCCCTCGATCTGCCCGCGGCACTGGCGTGGGTTGACGACGACGCCCGCGTCGGCGGCCTGGACGCTCTGCAGGATCTTGATCTCGCCCGTCCCGCGGTGCACCGCGACGCGGAACCCCTGGACGTTGAACGCGACGGAGCGCGGCGTGCCGCCCCACCGGCCCGCTGCCTCCAGCCTGCCGCCGTGCGCGACGGCGTCGCGGGCGACCTCGTCCAGGGTCAGGACGACGTCCCCGCAGTCCACGCCCCCGGGCACGAGCCGGCACTCGTCGGGTGTGGTCCCCGCGAGCGCCGCGGCGTAGGCGACGACGCGGCGGGCGAGCTCCTCCGCGGCGGCGAGCGACGCCTTGCCGGCGACCGTGGTGCCCGTGGAGCCGAACGCGCCGGTGTCGTGGGTGACGAGATCGGTGTCCGACTGGACGACGGTGACGGCGTCGGCCCCCTGGCCGAGGGCCGTGCCGACGAGCTGGGCGTGGACGGTGGTGGTGCCGTTGCCGAACTCGGCGGTGCCGACGAGGGCCTCGATGCGCCCGCCGGGCAGCAGCCGCACGGTCGCGTCGGAGATGTGGCCCCGGGGCGGCACGGTGTCGATCATGGACAGTGCCGTGCCCTCGCCGATCCCCCAGTCAGGTCCCAGGTCGATACCGGCACCGCGGTCCGGGTCGGTGCCCGTCTCGCTGCCCGATCCCGTGGCTGATCCTGCGCCCGAACCCGTGCCCGACCTGTCCCCGGTGCGGCCGTAGTGCTCGGCGTCGCGCTCGCGACCCCGGGCGAGGGCGTCGGCGACGAGGTCGACGCACTGGTCGAGGCCGTAGGAACCGTAGAGCACGTCCTCCTCCGGCTCCGGGAAGCTCGACAGCATCGGGTCACCCTCACGCACCATGACGCGGCGGCGCATCTCGAGGGGGTCGAGGCCGAGCTGCTCGGCGAGCTCGGAGATCGCGGACTCGACGGCGAACACGGTCTGGGAGAGCCCGTAGCCGCGGAACGCGCCGGCGGGGACCGTGTTCGTGTAGACGGACCGGGCGTCGACCTTCTTGTTGTCGCAGCGGTAGACGGCGAGCGACTCGCCGCAGCCGTGGAACATGACGCCGGGCCCGTGGTTGCCGTACGCCCCCGTGTTGGTGAGCACGTCGAGGTGCAGCGCGGTGAGCGTGCCGTCGGCCGCCGCACCGGCCCGGACCTTGATGCGGAACGGGTGCCGCGTCGTCGTCCCCACGAACTGCTCGGTGCGGGTGTGCTCGAGCTGGACGGGCCGGCCGAGGCGCAGGGTGGCGAGCGCGACGACGTCCTCGGTGATCATCTCCTGCTTGGAGCCGAACCCGCCGCCCACCCGCTCGCAGACGACGCGCACGCGGTCCATCGGCAGGTCGAGCACCTGGGACAGGGCGCGCCGCGTCAGGAACGGGGTCTGCGTGGACGAGCGGACGACCAGGCGCCCGTCGTCGTCGAGCGAGGCGATGGACGCGTGCGTCTCGAGGGCGGCGTGCGCGACGCGCTGGGTGCGGTAGGTGGCCTCGTGGACGACGGCGGCCCGCGCGAGCCCGGCCTCGACGTCACCGATCTCGCTGTGCAGCCGCGCGACGACGTTGCGCTCCGGCCCGGGCGTGATGCCGTCGACGCCCGCGGGCGCCCCGGCGGCGTCGTGCGCGTCCGGGACCGCGTCCTCACCCAGGGGCTCCTCCAGCTCGGGGTGGATCGTCGGCGCGTCGGGGTCGGTGGCGCGCTCGGGGTCGACCACCGCGGGCAGCACGCCGTAGGTCACGACGAGGCTGCGCACGCCCTCCTCGGCCGCCCGCACCGTGTCGGCGACGACGGCTGCGACCCGCTGGCCGCGGAACCGCACGACGTCGTCGAGCACCCGCGTGTCCGCCGGGTCGTCCTCGACGAGCTCGTGCTGCGCCGTCGAGAAGCGGACCTCGGGCGCGTCGGCGTGCGTCAGGACCGCGTGCACCCCCTCGACCGCGAGCGCCGCGGACGTGTCGATGTCGAGGATGCGCGCGTGGGCGTGGGGCGAGCGCAGGAGCTTCATGTGCAGCAGGCCCGGGTGGTCGGCGGGGTCGACGTCGAGGGTGTAGCGGACGGTGCCGGTGACGACGCCGCGGCCGGCGGGCGCGGGGACGTCCTCGCCGACGTGGCCGGTCGCGCACGTGCCGGTCGCGCGCCCCTGGACGGCGTCCTCGATGGCGCGGTAGCCGGTGCAGCGGCAGAGGTTGCCCTTGAGGGTGCGGTCGAGGTCGGCGCGCTGGTCGTCGTCGAACGTCGCGGCGGTCATGACGAACCCGGCGGTGCAGAAGCCGCACTGGAAGCCCTGCGCGTCGAGGAACTGCTGCTGGACGGGGTGCAGGGCGTCGGGGTCCTCGGCGGTCGCGTGGCCGGTCGCGGCGGCGAGGCCCTGGACGGTCGTGACCTCGCGTCCGGCTGCGCGGTGGGCGGGGTAGATGCACGAGTGCACCGGGACGCCGTCGACGTGCACGGTGCAGGCGCCGCAGTCGCCGCCGTCGCAGCCCTTCTTCACGCCGTGGGACCCGTGCTCGCGCAGGTAGGTGCGCAGGCACTGGCCTGGCGCAGGGGGCGCGTCGAGGGAGCGGCCGTCGACCACGGGTGCGGCCGGGTGGCCCGAGGGGTCTGCGTCGTCATGATCGAGGTCCTTCCGTTCCGGTCGTCTCGCCGGTCGACAGGTCGGGCGCGTCGTCCAGGAGCTCGGACCGCACCTCCTCGGCGAGCCGGTAGGTCATGTCCTGGCGCCACGCGGGGTGCCCGTGGACGTCGTCGTGGTAGAGGTCGGCGGGGATCGCGGCGGCGATCGCGGCGGCGAGCGCCGCGGCGTCCGGCAGGCCCGACGGTCCTGCGTCGGCAGGGGTGAAACACAGCTGCACCGGGCGCTTCGTCGAGGCCGTCACGGTCACGACGAGGGCGCCGCCGTCGTCCGCCCGGTCGAGCCTGCCGATGACCAGGACGCCCGAGCGGCCACGCTCGGACAGGGACAGCCGCCGGAACGCGGTGCGGGCCCGCAGCGAGGTCGCGGGCAGGCGGACGGACCGCAGCAGCTCTCCGGGCCGCAGGGCGTTGCGCATGTCGCCCGTGACGAGGTCGGCGACGGGCAGGTCGCGCCGTCCGCCGCCGGGTGCCCACAGGTGCGCGACCCCGTCGAGGGACGCGGTGAGCGACGTCATCGGCCCGGCGGGAAGGGACGTGCAGATGTTGCCGCCGACGGTGGACATGTTCCAGATCTTGAAGCTCGCCACGAACGAGTCGCAGCACGGGCGCACCAGGTCGAGCGCGCTCCAGGTCGCCTGCTCGCGCCGGACGGCGGATCCGGGGTCGCCGAGCGCCCACAGGTCGGCGACCGTGCAGGTCGCGGCGATCTCGAGGCCGTCGGCGGTCGCGGTGAGCGGCGCCCACCCCGCGGCGGAGAGGTCGAGGAGGCGGGTCAGCCGCTCGGACCCATACGAGTACAGGACGGTGCCGCCCGCGAGCCACGCGTCGCCGTCGCGCCAGGTGTCGGGGTCGTCGGTGCCGACGACCGCGGTCACGGTGCTCATGTCCACGAGGAGTCTCCGTCCGTCGGGGTGCTGGTCGGGTGGATCGGTCCGTCGGTCGCGCTCAGGGGCGCGAAGCCCGTGCGGGTCCCGCCCGGAGAACTGCTGCCGTCGATGCCGGGGCCGGTACGGTGCCGATGGCCTGCGACGACCTCCGCGAGGATCGCGACCGCGGTCTCCGCGGGAGTGACCCCGCCGAGGTCCAGGCCGATGGGTGAGCGCAGCCGCGCCAG
The DNA here is from genome assembly GCF_030296575.1 of Paraoerskovia sediminicola. Classification (GTDB taxonomy): domain Bacteria; phylum Actinomycetota; class Actinomycetes; order Actinomycetales; family Cellulomonadaceae; genus Paraoerskovia; species Paraoerskovia sediminicola. The sequence continues at coordinate 3,049,350 of NZ_AP027729.1, read as the reverse complement.
CTCGGCGCCGGTGACACCCGCGTCGCGCAGCGCGGCGACGCGGTCGGCGTGCGCGCGGCGTGACCCCATGGCGCCGACGAACGCGAGGTCGCTGCGCAGCGCAAGGGCCAGCAGCGGCACGTCGAACTTCGCGTCGTGGGACAGGACCGCGACGACGGTGCGCTCGTCGACCCGTCCCGCGTCGACCTCGGCCGCCAGGTACCGGTCGGGCCACGCGACGACGACCTCGGCGCCGGGGAACCGGCGCGGGTCGGCGAACAGCGGGCGCCCGTCCACGAGCGTCACCCGGTAGCCGAGCAGGGGCGCCGCCGCGACGAGCGCGGCGCCGTGGTCGTTCGCGCCGCACACGATCATGCGCGGCGCCGGCAGCCGGGTCTCGACCAGGAGCGTCACGGGGGCGTCGTCGGTCAGGTCGCAGTCCTGCGGCACCGGGCCCCCGCCGTGCGCCGAGAACCGGAGGGTCCCGCTGGTCCCGGTCCGCACGAGCGCTGCGACCTGGGCCGCCGCGCCGGGCAGCCCCGGTCGTCGTCGAGGAGGGCGCAGCCGCCGGTCGAGCTCGGCGCCGTCGGTGCCGCGGGCGGCCGTCCCCAGCAGCACGGCGACGGGCCCACCCGGGCGCGGGCCGTCGTCCGCCACGTCGCCGGCGATGCGCCGCACCAGCACCGCGGGATCGTCCGCAGGTGCGGCGGCGACCGCTCGCAGCGCGTCGAGCGCGGCATGACCGGCGCCGGGGTCGACGGGTTGGACGTGCACGTCCAGGGTGCCGCCGCACGTGAGCCCGACGGCGAACGCGTCGTCGGCGGACCAGCCGAAGCTCTCGCGGTGCGCGCGGCCGGTGAGGGCGGCCTCGTGGCACGCCTCGATGACGGCGGCCTCGACGCACCCGCCGGACAGGCTCCCGACGATCTCGTCGCCGCGCACGGCCATCGACGTGCCGACCGGCCGCGGCACGGAGCCGCCCACGGCCACGACGGTCGCGACGGCGAACGGTGCCTCGCCGGGGGCGAGCCAGGGCCCGAGCGAGCTGACGATGTCGAGCATGGATCCTGCCTTCCGCACTGGTCCGGGACACCGGACCCCGGGAACCCGGGGCCTCAGTGAACCGGTGCGGTGAGTCCCCCGCGCTTCCGGGATGTTGCGCCGTGTTTCGGCGGTCCCGGGCGGGGCTTGATTCCGCGCCTGGATGGTTCGGTCAGACCTTCTTCAGTGATACCCCACCCCCGCGAGAGCCGCTGGCGGGGAGCGGGTGGTGCGGGGCGCCGTCCGGCACCTGTGGTGGTGCCGGACGGCGCCCGGTCGCCTACCCGCCGATGAGAGCCGTGACCGGCCCGCGGACGAAGTAGACGGTGAACCCGACCGCCACGCCCCACAGCAGGGGGTGGATGCTGCGTGCGTGGCCGGAGGCGGAGCGGATCAGGACCCAGGTGATGAACCCGGCGCCGATGCCGTTCGCGATCGAGTAGGTCAGCGGCATGACGACGATCGTCAGGAACGCGGGGAGCGCCACCGAGAAGTCGGAGAAGTCGATCTCCTTGATCTGGGCGACCATCATCGCGCCGACCACGACGAGGGCGCTGGCGGCGACCTCGAGCGGGACGACCGCCGTCAGCGGGGTGAGGAACATCGCGACGAGGAACAGCGCGCCCGTCAGGACCGAGGCGAGGCCCGTGCGGGCGCCCTCCCCGACACCGGCCGCGGAGTCGACGAACACCGTGTTGGACGACGAGGACGTGCCGCCACCGACGATCGCGCCGGCGCCCTCGACGACCAGCGCCCGCTTGATGCCCGGGAAGTTGCCGTCCTTGTCGGCCAGGCCCGCCTGGGTGGCGAGGCCGGTCATCGAACCCATCGCGTCGAAGAAGTTCGTGAAGAACAGCGTGAACACGAGCATCGTGGCCGCGAGCGGACCGATGCGCTCGAACGCCCCGAAGCTGAACTCGCCGAAGAGGCTGAAGTCCGGGACCGAGAAGAACGAGCTGGGCGCCGTGGGCACGTTGAGGTGCCACCCGTGCGGGTTGTCGGCGCTCTGCGCCCCGATGTGCATGAACGCCTCGACGACCACGGCGACCACGGCCGTCGAGATCAGGCCGATGAGCAGACCGCCCCGCACCTTGCGGGCGATGAGGATCCCCATGGTGACGAGGCCGAGGACGAAGATCGCGGTCGGGACCGAGGCGATCGAGCCCGCGTCACCGAGCTGGACCGGCGGACCGCCCGGCGTGCGCGTGACGAAGCCCGCGTCGACGAGGCCGATGAACGCGATGAACAGGCCGATCCCCACGGTGATCGCGGCCTTGAGCGGGCGCGGGACGGCGTTGAAGATCGCCTCGCGCAGACCGGTGACCGCCAGCACCACGATGAGCACGCCGTTGATGACGACGAGCCCCATCGCCTCCTGCCAGGTCACCTCCCCCACGACCGTGACCGCGAGGAACGAGTTGATCCCGAGCCCGGCCGCGAGCGCGAACGGGAGGTTCGCCACGAGGCCGAAGGCGATCGTCAGGACTCCGGCCGCGAGCGCCGTCATCGCGCCGACCTGCGCTGCGGGCAGCCAGCCGCCCTCGACGTCCAGGGGGCGGTGTCGGCGGAGAAGCCGCCAAGGATCAGGGGGTTGAGGACGACGATGTACGCCATCGCGATGAAGGTGACGAGGCCGCCGCGCAGCTCGCGCTCGACGGTCGTGCCGCGTTCGGTGAGCTTGAAGACCGTGTCGAGGATCTTCAGGCGCGGGGGCTTCGGGTCCTCGAGGGGCTCGGGTGTGTGCTCGCGCTCGTCGTTGATGAGAGTCATGGCCGGCCTCCTCAGTAGTCGACGCGCGCGGCGTGGGAGCGCCAGGCGTCGAACGGGGCGACGGGGGCGCCCGCGGCGGCCTGGCGGACGGGCATCGCGCGGTCGGCGGGCGCTGTGTCGAAGAAGTCGTAGAAGACGGCGTCGTCGAAACCGGCGGCCGCGGCGTCGTGGCGGTCGGCCGCGAAGTGCACGGCCTCGACGCGCGCCCAGAGCGCCGACGAGAGGCACATGGGGCACGGCTCGCAGCTGGACCAGAGGGTCGCGCCGCTGAGGTCGAAGGTGCCGAGCGCGGTGCAGGCGGCGCGGATCGCCTGGACCTCGGCGTGGGCGGTGGGGTCGTTCGAGGAGGTGACGCGGTTGACGCCCTCGAAGACCTGTCCGTCGGCGGTGACGACGACGGCCCCGAAGGGTCCGCCGGCGCGGGCGACGTTCTCGACGGCGAGCGCGACGGCCCGGTCGAGGTGGTGAGTGGTGGGTTCAGCAGTTCGTGCAACAGGCAGAGTATCCACGTTGAGACTCCAACATGTCGGGCTGCGCCCGCCGACCCCTGTGGTGCGGGTCGGAGCCGTCGGGCGCTGCAGGCGAGTGTTGCTGGTTCACCTGGTAGATAGCCCCCGGATCGGGGGCCCGCCGTGGGCTTGATCGCAGACCGTAGCACCGTGTGGCGTGGCACACAACTATTTCGGAATGCGGATTCCGCTCACCGGAAAAGGGCTGTTCAGGCGGTGGTGGCCGCCAACCAGTCCCGGGCGCGGCGCACCGCGTCCTGCACGACCGGGACGTCCGGCGCGAGGCTCTTGAACCCGTGCGGCGCCCCCGGCACGACGTCGAGCGTCACGTCGACACCGGCCTCCCGGAGCCGGCGCGCGTACTGCGCGTCCTCGTCGTGGAACAGATCGATCTCCCCCACCAGGAGCTACGTCGGCGGGAGCCCCGACAGGTCGCCCCGTCGCGCCGGCGCGGCCTCGGCCGGGACGTCGTCCGCCCCCACCGCGGCGACCCCGCGCAGCAGGGCGGCCCAGCCGACCCGGTTCGCGGCGTTGTCCCACACGAAGTGACCCACCGCGTCGAGGTCCTCGCGGGCGGCGGTGCGGTCGTCCAGCATCGGATACACCAACCACTGGGCCACGGGCTGGACGCCCCCCGCGTCGCGGAGCGCGTTGACGAGCGCCGCGGCGAGGCCTCCCCGGCGCTCTCGCCGCCCACGGCGACCCGCGCCGGGTCCACCCCGAGCTCGACGGCGTGCCCCTGGAGCCACCGCCACACCCGCGCGCAGTCGCGCAGCGGCACCGGGTGCGGGTGCTCCGGCGCAAGCCGGTAGTCCACGGACAGGACCGTGACCCCGAGCCGCACCGCGGTCTCGGCGCAGAACGCCTCGTCCTGCCGCGGCGCTCCGATCACCATCCCTCCCCCGTGCACCCACACGAGCGCCGCCCCGCATGGCCGCTCGGGGACGTAGAGGCGGAACCGGACGCCGTCGTCCGCCACGTCCCGGACGGCGACCCCGGGCACCTTCGCGGCCGGGAGCAGGTACCGCGTCGCGAGGCGCACGATCGCGCGGGCAGCCCCGTGCTGCACCGGCAGCCTCGGGAACCTGGCGACCGCCGCACGCAGCTCCGGGTGAACCGTCTCGATCTCCATCGGGCGATTGTGCCCGACGACGGGCGCCCCGGACGCCCCCGCGCGCGGGGATAGGCTCGTCGGGTGGCAACCTTCTCGAGCGTGACCCCCTCGCACATCCTCCAGGCGATCGCAGAGTGCGACAGGCGCGGGGGCGACACGTTCCTCAAGCTCTACGGCTTCGCGCCGACTGCTGGGTACGCCGTGGTGCACGAGGGGCGCTCCTACGACACGAAGGCGATCCTCGGTGTCGCCCACCGGTACGCGACCGGTCGGCTCGCACCGCCGGACGAGTTCAGCGGCGGGGCGGACGGCGCCGCGAAGATCCTGCGCAAGCGCGGGTTCGAGGTCACGACCCCGCCCGGCGCGACCGCTGGCCCGCGACGACCCGCGCGTGCGTCGTCCGCCCGCGGTTCGGCCGCCCGCGGCGCGTCGGCCCGAAGCACCGCGGCCCCCGCGCGCCGAGCGGCGGCACCCGAGCGCCCCGTGGACCTGTGCCCCACATGCTTCATGGCGCTGCCCGCCACGGGCGTCTGCGACGACTGCGGCTGACCCCGGACACGACGATGCCCGGGCCGGACGAGCGTCCGACCCGGGCATCCGTGCGCAGCGACCGTCACACGGTCGCGGCAGTGCCGTTCCACTCGTACTTGCGGAACGGCTCGTCCACCGGCGTGCGCGCCAGGTGGTTCGTGTAGTTGGACATCACCTTCTGGGAGACGCCCAGGACGACCTCGAGGACCTGGCGCTTGGTGTAGCCGGCGGCCAGGAAGTCGTCGAGCACCGCCTGGTCGACGTCTCCGCGTCCGCGGACCATCGCCAGGGTGAAGGTGCGCAGGATCTCGAGACGCTCGCTCGGCAGAGCCGTGCCGTCACGGAGCGCGTCCGTGATCGCGTCGTCGACGCCCATCCGCTTCGCGATCCCGGTGTGCGCCGGCACGCAGTAGTGGCAGGAGTGCTCGACGTTGATGGACTGCCAGACGACGGTCGTCTCGTCGTCGTCGAAGCTCGAGTCCAGGAACAGCTGGTGCAGGTGCAGGTAGCCGTCGAGCAGGCCCGGCGCCTCCGCCATGGTGGCGTGCAGCCCAGGGATCATCCCGTTCTGCTTCTTCGACCCGGCGAGCAACGACTTGCTCTCCTCGGGGGCGGTGCTCTCGTCGTGCATCGGGAAGTCGGTCATGTCGTTCCGCTCCTCTCGTCCGCCACGGGTCGACGTGACGGCTGCGATCTGCTTTCAGTACCGAACGGTATCTTAAGCGGGACGAGTTTGCTACCCACTGGTTCCAAACAGCCTTCGATGCCTAGACTCGGACCATGAGCACCACGAGAGCGCCGCTCGGACGGCCGCGGCTGTTCGACGAGGAGGCCGTGCTCGAGCGCCTCACCTCGCTGTTCTGGCGCCAGGGCTACGGGGCGACGTCGATGTCCGACATCGTCGACGCGAGCGGCGTGCACAAGCCGAGCCTCTACCGGACGTTCGGCACCAAGGAGCAGCTCTTCGCCACGGTGCTGCGGCGCTACCTGGCCCAGCGGATCGCCATGTTCGCGGCCCTCATCGCCGAGGCGGGCCCGGGCACGCGCGGCGTCCACCGGTTCCTCCGCCTCTTCGAGGCGGACGCCGTCTCGGCGCACGGCCGTGACGGATGCCTCCTCGTGATGGCGTCGAACGAGCTGCGGGGAAGGCTCCCCGAGTACGACTTCGCCGCCGACTACCGCGAGCAGATGCGCGGACAGATCCGCGTCCTGGTGGATCGGGTCCCGACCGGCGAGGAGGTCGACCCCGCGCTCGCCGCCGCGCGCACCGACCTGCTCACGACCTACCTCCTCGGGCTCCAGGTCGTCATGCGCTCCGGCGCGGGAGTCGACGAGATCCACGACCGGCTCCAGGCGATGCACGTCACCGTCGACTCCTGGTGACGGTCGCGGACGAGGCCTGCTAGAACAGGGGCCACGGCACCGCGGGCATGCCCCCGGCCGGTCGCGGGAACCGCGCCTCGCGCGCCAGGACCGCGCCCCGTTCGTCGAGGGCCTCGACCTCAGCGTCGGTGAGGAGCTCCGCCAGTCGCACACCCAGGTCGCCGCGAAGGCCCGACCGCACGCGCGCGACCCCGGCGAGCTCGTCGTCGTCCAGCGGCTCGCCGACCCAGCCCCACAGCACCGTCCGCAGCTTCGGCTCGACGTGGAACGTCACGCCGTGGTCCACCCCGACGCGGCGCCCGTCCGGCAGCGGCAGGACGTGCCCGCCCTTGCGGTCCGCGTTGTTGACGAGCACGTCGAGCACCGCCATCCGGCGCAGCGCCGGCGAGTCCTCGTGGACCACGGACACCGGCCGCTGATCCTCGTCGACGCCCTCCAGGACCGTCCGCACGCCCTCGCCCGGGACGTCGCGGGTCGGCACGACGTCGACCGGATCCTGATCCCCATCCACGTCCTGCCACAGCTGCACCATGCCCGGGCCCATCGGGCCGTCGCGCAACCACGTGCGCGGCACGACGCCCCACCCGGTCGCCTCGGACACCAGGTACGCGGCGACCTCGCGGCCCGCCAACGTCCCGTCCGGGAAGTCCCACAACGGCCGCTCGCCGGCGACCGGCTTGTAGACGACCTCGACGTCTCCGACCCGCGCGAGGAACGTCGCGTTCGACGCCACCCGGATCCGACCCAGGACCTCCAGCGGGGCGTCGTCGAGATCCGGGGATGCGGCAGGGGTCGTCACGCGTCGTCGGACAGGAGGCACTCGTGCCCGTCGTCGTCGATCGGCCGGTCGCACAGCGGGCAGATCGGGCGACCCGAGCGCACGACGTCGCTGGCGCGCTGCGCGAACGCCAGCGCGGAGCCGACAGGCATCCTGACCCGGAGCACCTCGGCCGGTTCGTCCTCGTCGTCCGGGTCTTCTTCACCGTCGTCCTCGACGACCGGATACGCCTCGACCACCACCTGAGCGGTGCGCGGGTCCCAGCTCAGCCGCATCGCGCCGGCGCGGAACTCCGGCTCGACGGGCTGCTCCAGCGGTTCGTCGTCGATCAGCTCGACCGGCACCTGGGCGGGGACGCTGTGCGGGTTGTCGGACTCCCCTTCAGCTCCTCGAGCAGCCGCCGGATCGTCTCCGCCAGGACGGCGGACTGCTCCTTCTCGAGGGTGACGCTGGCCAGCCGGGTGCCCGTGCGCGCCTGCAGGTAGAAGGTGCGCTCTCCGGGCATCCCGACCGTCCCGATCACGACCCGGTCCGGCCAGTCGAACTCGTGCACGAGTGTGGGCATGCGCCCACTCTACGAGCGACCGCGCCCGCCGTCACCGCCCCCGACCGGAGCATCGCCCTGCGGAGTCGTACCGCCGAGCCACGACAGGTCGCCGGCGTGGGTGTTGGTCGCGACGACGTCCGGCCGGTGCTCGCCGTACCGGACGACGGAGATCGAGGCCGGCGCCACCGTGATGCGCTGGAACAGGTCGAGGTGCATCCCGAGGGCGTCCGCCAGCACCGCCTTGATGATGTCACCGTGCGCGACGGCCGCCCAGACGACACCCGCCCCGTGCCGAGCGCCGAGCGCCGCGTCGTGCCGCCGGATCGCGGAGACGCTGCGAGCCTGCATCGCCGCGAGCGACTCCCCACCGGGGAACGCCGCTGCCGAGGGCTGCCGCTGGACGACCGACCAGAGCGGCTCGTCGACGAGGTCCTTCAACGATCGCCCCTGCCACTGCCCGTAGTCGCACTCGGTGATGCCGCGCTCGATGACCACCTCCGGAGCAGCCGCCTGGTGCTCGGCGATGAAGCGGCTCGTCTGCCGGCAGCGCTCCAAAGGGCTCGTGACGACGGCCGCGAGCGGCACGCCGGCGATGCGGAGCGCAGCGTCCCGGGCCTGCTCCCGGCCCGTGGCGTCGAGACGGACACCCCGCGTGCGCCCGGCGAGGACGCCCTGCGCGTTCGCGGTGGTGCGGCCATGGCGGACGAGCAGGACGGTAGGCATGCGGCGAGCCTAGGCGACCGGGTCTCGGTGGGCGTCTTGCCGGCTGTGCTCGGAGCTCGCCGGCACGGTGCTCCGGGGCGCGCCCGGAGCCCGAGTGTGTCGCTAGCGGGGTTCCGGAGCGTCGAGCAGCCCGCGAACAACACGCTCGGCGACCGAACGACCGTCGCGACCCCCGGGCGCCCATACCGCAGATCACCCCAGACACGACCAAAGCCGCAGGTCAGAATCTCTCTGACCTGCGGCCTCACTGTCGGGCTGACAGGATTTGAACCTGCGACCCCTTGACCCCCAGTCAAGTGCGCTACCAAGCTGCGCCACAGCCCGAGGACCCGCGAACGGGTCCCGGTGGTCCTTGCGAACCGTCGGAAATACTACCCCACACCTGCGGGTTCTCCCGAACCCGCGGGCTGTCGCCGGCGGGTCAGCGCTTGCGCTTCTCGCGCACGCGCACCGAGATCTCGATGGGCGTGCCCTCGAAGCCGAACTCCTCGCGCAGGCGACGCTCGACGAAGCGGCGGTACCCGGCTTCGATGAAGCCGGTCGCGAAGAGCACGAACCGCGGGGGCCGCGTCGACGCCTGCGTCGCGAAGAGGATGCGCGACTGCTTGCCGCCGCGCAGCGGGTGCGGGTGCTCGGCGACGAGGTCGCCGAGGAACGCGTTGAGGCGCCCGGTCGGGATCCGCTTGTCCCACGACCCGAGCGAGCGCTCGAGCGCGGGCACGAGCCGGTCGGTGTGCCAGCCGGTGCGCGCCGACACGTTGACGCGGGGCGCCCACTGCACCTGGACGAGCTCGCGGTCGAACTCGCGCTCCAGGTAGCGGCGGCGGTCCTCGTCCATGAGGTCCCACTTGTTGTACGCGATCACGAGGGCGCGCCCGGCGTCGACGACCTGCGAGATGACCCGGGTGTCCTGCTCGGTCATCGGGACGCTCGCGTCGAGGAGCACGACGGCGACCTCGGCCTTCTCGATCGCGGCCTGGGTGCGCAACGACGCGTAGAAGTCGGCGCCGCGCGTCTGGTGGACGCGACGGCGGATCCCGGCGGTGTCCACGAACCACCAGGGCTGGCCCTTCAGCAGCACGAGTTCGTCGACGGGGTCGCGGGTGGTGCCGGCGATCTCGTCGACGACGACCCGCTCCGAGCCGGCGACCTTGTTCAGGAGGGACGACTTGCCGACGTTCGGGCGGCCGACGAGGGCCACGCGTCGCGGACCCTCGGGACGCAGCTCCCCGTGCGCGCTCTTCTCGGGCAGCGCCTTGACGGCGGCCTCGAGCAGGTCGCCCGTGCCGCGCCCGTGGAGGGCGGAGACGGGGTACGGCTCGCCGAGCCCGAGGCTCCACAGCGTCTGGGCGTCGGCCTCGCCGGACGCCCCGTCCACCTTGTTGGCGCACAGCACGACCGGCTTGCCTGAGCGGCGCAGCAGCCGCACGACGCGCTCGTCCGTCGCCGTGGGGCCGACGACGGCGTCCACGACGAAGACGACGGCGTCCGCGAGCTCGATCGCGACCTCGGCCTGCTCGGCGACGCGCGCCTCGATGCCGGCGACGTCGACCTCCCAGCCGCCGGTGTCGACGAGCGTGAAGTTCTTCCCGGCCCACTCGGCCGGGTAGCTCACGCGGTCGCGCGTGACGCCGGGCTTGTCCTCGGTCACGGCCTCACGGCGCCCGAGGATGCGGTTGACGAGCGTCGACTTGCCGACGTTCGGGCGGCCCACGACCGCGAGGACGGGCAGCGGCGCCTCGGGCGCGGCATCGTCGTCCTCGTCGAGCTCGCGGTCCAGGAGCGTGAGGTCCTCGTCGCCGAGCTCGTAGTCCTCGAGGCCCGCGCGCAGCGCGCGCTCGCGGTCCGCGTCGTCGGTGTCGGCGTCGATCGCGCCGACCCCTTCGGGGGTCGCGTCGGGCATAGTTCCGGCCGCGTCGTCCGCGCCGTCCAGGTCGTGCGAAGCGTCGGTCTCGGTCATGTCGCCGGATGCAGCAAGTGGCGCGTCAGAAGGCCTGTCAGAAGGCACAGAGGCGTCCGGAGAGACGTCGTCGGGGTGGGTCATGGCACCCATTCTCCCAGGCATCGCCGCCCACGCCGAACGCAGGCCCTCGCGGGCCCCGCAGGACCGCTCGGCGGACCGGTCCGCACCGCCGTTCCACCGGGTCGTCCGCCGCTTCCCGAGTCTTCGTCGAGGCGCGCTACCCAGGGTGTCGGACGTCGTCCGGCAGGTCGATACCCGTCCTCGCCGACGCTCTGGTCACCAGGCCCGCGAGCGCCGCCCGGACCGTCTCGTTCGCGTCGACGAGCGCCTGGCGACCGGTGGTCCCCGGCGCACGCTCGAGCACGAGGGGTTCCCCGATCTCGACCTCGATCCGGCGACGCGGGCCCGGCAGCCGGCTCGTCGACTCCCCCGTGCGGCGGGTCCCGAGGATCGCCACGGGCACGACCGGGGCCCCGGCCGCGAGGGCGAGCCACACGACCCCGGCGCGCCCCGAGGAGGCGTCGCCGCGCCCTCGGCCGCCCTCGGGAAAGACGCCGACCGCGTCACCACGGCGCAGGACCGCCAGCGCCGAGCCGAGGGCCGCGCGTCCGGAGGTGCGGTCGACGGGGATCTGTCCGGCGCGGTGGAGCACGGAGCCGACGAAGCCGTGGAACATCTCGTCCTTGACGAGGATGTGCAGGGGTCGGGGCGCGACACCGAGGAGCAGCGGTCCGTCGACGACGCCGGTGTGGTTCGCGGCGAGGATCACGGGGCCGGCGGCGGGGACGTGGTGCGCTCCGGTGACGCGGGTGTCCCACACGACGCGGGCTCCGAACCTGCCGACGTGCCGTGACCAGCGCGGCCCGCCGGCCGGGGGTCCGTCGGGGCCGTACAGGTCGAGAGCGCTCGGGAACCGCCCCTTGCGTGGGCCTGTCACTCGTGGGTGCCCGTCACCTGCGCGATCACGGCGAGGACGGCGTCGACGGTCTGCTCGAGGTCGAGGTCCGACGAGTCGACGGTCACGACGCCGTCGGCGGCCACCGTGAACTGCGAGACGGTCGAGTCGTCCGCGTCGCGGCGGACGACCTGGTCGCGGGTCGCTGCCACGGAGGCGGCGTCGGCGTCGCCGTGGAGCTCGCGGGCGCGGCGGGCGAGGCGTGACTCCTCGCTGGCGGTCAGGAGGATCCGCGCGTCGGCGTCGGGCGCGACGACCGTGGTGATGTCCCGGCCCTCGGCGACCATCCCCCGGCCCTGCGACAGCGAGGACGGGTCGCGCTGGGCGTCGATCTCGGCGCGCTGCAGCCGGCGCAGCTCGTCGCGCACGGCGAGGTTCGTGGCGACCGCGCTCACCGCGGTGGAGATCTCCGTGGTGCGGATCGGCCCGGCCACGTCCGTCTCGCCGACGTGGACGGTCGGGGCCGCGGGGTCGACGCCCATGACGAGGGGCATCGCGCGCACGGCTGCGGCCACGGCGTCGGCGTCGGTGAGGTCGACCGCCTGGTCGAGGCACCACCAGGTCGCCGCGCGATACATGGCGCCCGTGTCGAGGTAGGCGAGGCCGAGCCGCTGCGCCGCCGCCTTGGACACGCTCGACTTGCCCGAGCCGGACGGTCCGTCGATCGCGACGGTGACGGCGCCGGTCGACGCCTGTCCCTCCGTCGGGGCGGTCACGTCGGTCGGGCTGTCGGGTGAGGTCACGTCATCTCCAGGTTCGGTCCGGTCGCGCGGGCTCCACCCGCGCAGGTGAGGATACGTCGCCGCGTCGCCCGCGCCCTACTGGGCGATGTCCTTGCGCAGGGCCGTCGCCCCGTGCAGGTAGACGTGCCGGACGGCGGAGCGCGGCACCTCGACGTCGGCGTGCGCGAGGACACGCACGATCCGCGGGAGAGCGCCCGGCACGTCGATCTCGACCGCACACATCAGCGGCACGTCCCCGAGCCCCATGCCCCGGGCGGCCGCGGCAGGGAAGTCGGAGACGAGGTCGGGCGTGCTCGTGAAGAACAGCGAGATGAGGGTGTCGGTCCCGATCCCGTTGGCGCTCAGCACGGACTCGACGAGCTCCGTGGTGCGCGCGTGCAGGTGGTCTCGGTCGTCGGTGTCGAGCTGCGTCGCACCACGGATCGCCCGGACTGCCACCGGTACCCCTCAGAGCCCGAGGTCGGCCATGAGGGTGCCGAGCTCGGCCTTGCCGAGGACGCGCGTGCGCCCGGGCGGCAGGTCCCCGAGGCGGATCGACCCGACGCGCGTGCGCACGAGCTGGTCCACCGGGTGCCCGACGGCGTCGAACATGCGGCGCACGATCCGGTTGCGACCGTCGTGGATGACGACCTCGATGAGGCTCTGCGTCGGCGTGGTGTCCACGAGCTTGTACGCGTCGACCTTGGCGGTGCCGTCCTCGACCTCGACGCCGTGCAGCAGGGTGTTGGCGAGCGAGCCCTTGACCTTGCCGTCGACGGTGACGAGGTAGGTCTTGGCGACCTCGTACTTCGGGTGGGTGAGCCGGTTCGCGAGCTCGCCGTCGTTGGTCAGGAGCAGCAGGCCCTCGGAGTCCGCGTCGAGGCGACCCACGTGGAACAGACGTTCCGACCGGTTCTGGACGAACTGCGTCAGGGCCGGGCGCCCGTCCGGGTCGTCCATCGTCGAGACGACGCCGCGCGGCTTGTTGAGCGCGATCGTGACGAGCGACGTGTCGAGCTGGACGCGCATCCCGTCGACGTGGATCGCGACCGAGTCCGGGTCCACCCGGACGCCGAGCTCGCGGACCGTGACGCCGTCGACCTGGACGCGTCCCTCCTCGATGAGCTGCTCGCAGGCGCGGCGCGACCCCATGCCGGCTCCGGCGAGGACCTTCTGCAGCCGCACGCCCTCCGGGTCGTGGACGTCGCGCGCGGGCGCCTCCTCGATCTTGGCGCGGCGCGCCGGGACGCGCTTCTTCGGAGCAGCGCCGCCCTTACCGGGCTTGCCGGGCTTGCCGCCTCTGCCGCCGGGCGCGCCCTTCTTGTCCGCGGGCCGCGGCGCACCACGTCGCTTGCTGACCCCGCCGTCCGTCGAACCCGACGACCGGTCGGGTCGGCCTGATCCCCTGCGGGGCTGGGAGGTGCTCATCAGTGTTCCTTCGTCGATTCGTCCAGGGCCTCGCCCTGCGGTGCGTCTGTCGCTGAGTCCGTCGCTGCTTCTGTCGCTGCTTGTGTCGCCGGGCCCGTCGCGGCTGTCGACGAGTCCGGCGCGCTGCTGGGCTCGCGCTGCCCACCACCGAGGTCGGCGAGCCCCCGAGCTCGTCGAGGGCGCCCACGTCGGGCAGGTGAGGCGCGAGCGCGGGCAGCTCGTCGAGCGACGAGAACCCCATGCGCTCCAAGAAGTATCCCGTAGTCCCGTACCGGATCGCGCCGGTGTCGGGGTCCTGCCCCACCTCGGCCACGAGGCCACGGGTCGTCAGCGTGCGCACGACCCCGTCCACGTTGACCCCACGCACCGCCGAGACCTGGCCACGCGTGACCGGCTGCCGGTACGCGATCACGGCGAGGGTCTCGAGCGCCGCCTGGGTGAGCCGCGCCGTCTGACCCTCCAGCACGAACCTGCCGACGACGTCCGCGAACGGGACGCCCGTGTAGAAGCGCCACCCGCCGGCCGTGGCGCGCAGCTCGAACCCGCGCGGACGCCCACCGTGCTCGCCCCGGTACTCCACAGCGAGATCGTCGAGCAGCGCAGCGACCTCGGCGACCGGCAGCGCCACGGCCGAGGCGAGGCTCGTCGTCAGGATCGGCTCGTCGGCGACCATGAGGATCGCCTCCAGCGCGGCGGCCGCACCCCGGGCAGGTCCTCGACGTCGAACGCGAGCTCGTCCGCCTCGACGACCGCCCCGGAGGTCTGCGCGTCGGCGCCTGGCCCGTCCGCGGGGGCCTCGGGAGCGGGCCCGTTCGGGACCGGGCCGTCACCGCCCGCGACGTCCGCGGGGACGTCGGTCGTCTCGACGGCGTCGCTCATGCGTCCTCCTCGCTCGTGGCCCCGGCACCCTCGCCAGGCCTGTCGCCGGTGCCCGCGAATCCCGTGCTGTCCGGCTCGTCACCGTCGAACTCGGTCGCGTCGAGCTCGGCGAGGTCGTCGCCCACCTGGGCCGCGTCGTCCGACCCCGACCACCGGACCGTGAGCTCGCCGAGCGGCTCCACCTGGTCGAAGCCCACCACGCCCTGGCGGAACAGCTCGAGGAGCGACAGGAACCGCGCCACCGCCACGGGCGGCTCGACCCCGGCGACCAGGGTCCGGAAGCTCGCCGGACCGTGCTCGCGCAACCGCTCCGCGACGATCCGGGCCTGCTCGCGCACGCTGACCGCCGGTGCGTGCAGGTGCGAGAGATCGACGCCCGGCGCCGGTTCCCGCGGCGCCAGCACCCGGGCAGCGACCCGCGCCAGCTCCTCGGGCCCGACCTGCCACACCAGCTCCGGGAGCATGGCGGCCAGGTGCGGCTCGAGCTGCACCTGGCGCGGGAACCTGCGCCCCTCGGCGGCGAGGCGCTCCGAGACGAGGTCCGCCACCTGCTTGTACGCGCGGTACTGCAGCAGCCGCGCGAACAGCAGGTCGCGAGCCTCCAGCAGCTCGAGATCTTCCGCGTCGTCGACGACCCCGGACGGGAGCAGACGCGCCGCCTTGAGGTCCAGGAGCGTCGCAGCGACCACGAGGAACTCGCTCGCCTCACCGAGGTTGCGGTCGAGGAGCCCCGCGCGGCGGATGTGCGCGATGAACTCATCGGTGACCGCCCCCAGCGCCACCTCCGTGATGTCGAGGCGGTGCTTGGCGATCAGCGACAGCAGCAGGTCGAACGGACCGGAGAAGTTCTCCAGGTGGACCTCGAACGGGCGGCGCCCGCCCCTCTCCGCGTCCTCCGGCGACGCCGTCACCGGAGCGGTCGGGGCGTCGTCCGCCACGGTCGCTGCCGTCCCGACCGTGGGAGCCACGGTCACCGGACCGGCCGCGCCCACAGCACGGTCATGCCGCGTCGCCGCGTGCGACGAGCTCGCGCGCCAGCTGCCGGTACGCGGAGGCGCCGGCGTGGTTCGGGGCGTAGACGGTGATGGGCTCTGCGGCCACGGAGGCGTCGGGGAACTTCACCGTGCGCGAGATGATCGTGTGGAGCAGCTGGTCGCCGAACGCCTCGTGCACGCGTGCCACGACCTCGCGCGAGTGCAGCGTGCGCGAGTCGTACATCGTGGCGAGGATCCCGTCGACCTCGAGGCGCGGGTTCAGCCGGTCACGCACCTTCTCGATGGTCTCGACGAGCAGGGCCACCCCGCGCAGCGCGAAGAACTCGCACTCGAGCGGGATCACGACACCGTGCGCCGCGGTGAGCGCGTTCACGGTGAGCAGGCCGAGCGACGGCTGGCAGTCGACGAGGATCACGTCGTAGTCGTCGAGCACGGGGCGCAGCACCCGGCTCAGCACGGACTCACGGGCGACCTCGCCGACGAGCTGGACCTCGGCCGCCGACAGGTCGATGTTCGCCGGGAGCAGATCCAGACCCTCGACGGCGGTCTCGACGATCACGTCGCGGGCCGCGGCGCCGCGCTCCATCAGGAGGTTGTAGACGGTCCGGTCGAGCTCGTGCGGGTTGACCCCCAGGCCCACCGACGCGGCCCCCTGCGGGTCGAAGTCCACGAGCAGCACCCGGCGCCCGTACTCCGCGAGAGCGGCGCCCAGGTTGATGGTCGACGTCGTCTTGCCGACGCCGCCCTTCTGGTTGCACATGGCGATGATGCGAGCGGGGCCGTGCTCGGCCAGCGGCGCGGGGACCGCGAACTCGGGCATGGTGCGTCCGGCCGCGTCGGGTCGGCCCGGGGTCGTCGGCACTCCGGGCGCTGCGGGTGCAGCAGAGCTCGAGAGCTCCTGCTCGGTCCTGGTCTCGCTCGGGCTGCTCACGCCCGTCACGCTACCGCAGCCGCACCGGACACGACCGTGGCGGGCACGGCGTGCCGCTCATCGGCCGGACGTTCAGCCGAGCGCTCGCGGGTGGGACGACGCGTACACCTCGCGCAGGGCGTCCGGGGTCACCAGCGTGTAGATCTGCGTCGTCGTCACCGACGCGTGGCCGAGGAGCTCCTGGACCACCCGGACGTCGGCGCCGCCGGCCAGGAGGTGCGTGGCGAACGAGTGCCGCAGGGTGTGCGGCGAGATGCGCTCGGGGTGCTCGATCCCGGACCGCTCCGCCGCGGACCGCAGGACCGCCCAGGCGCTCTGCCGGGACAGCCGGCTGCCGCGCGAGTTGAGGAACACCGCGGGCGTGCCGGTCCCGCGCAGCGCCTGCTCCGGGCGACCCCGCACCAGGTAGGCGTCGACCGCGCGCCGGGCGTACGAGCCCAGCGGCACCACGCGCTCCTTGCGCCCCTTGCCGAACAGTCGCGCGCTCCCCCGGTCCAGGTCGAGGTCGTCGCGGTCGAGGCCGACGGCCTCGGAGATGCGGGCGCCCGTCGAGTAGACGAGCTCGAGGAGCGCGCGGTCGCGCAGCGGGCCCGGACCCTCGCCCTCGCCGGCCGCGTCGAGGATCCGTGCGACCTCGTCCGTCGAGATCGCCTTCGGCAGCCGCCTCGCCCGGTTGGGGGCGCGGACGTCGGCCGACGGGTCCGCGTCCGCGGTCCCCTCGGCGAGGGCGAACCTATGGAAGCCGCGCACGGACGCGACCGCGCGGGCGGTCGACGCCTCGGAGAGCGGGGTGCGCCCGTCGCTGCCCGTGCGGACGGCGGCCGTGAAGGCCGTGACGTCGTCGGGCGTGACGGAGCCGGGGTCCCGGCGTCCCGCGGACCCGAGGTGCGCGAGGTAGCGGTCGAGGTCTCGACGGTAGGCGGCGAGGGTGTTGACGGAGAGGCCGCGCTCGATCGTCAGGTGGGCGAGGTACTCGTCCCGCGCACGGTCCAGCGGGGTGCGGTCGCCCGCGCGCTCGTCGTCATCGAGAGAGGTCACCGCCGCGCCCGCAGGTCAGAACGGGAGGAACACGTCGACCGCGACCATGACGAACAGCGCGGTCAGGTAGGTGATCGAGGCGTGGAACACCTTCATCGCGCGGAGCTTGCCCCGCGCCGGGTCCTGCGCCCGGCGCAGCATCAGCACGCAGCTCGTCAGGAACCACGCCCCCAGACCGATCGCGACGACGGTGTAGACCCAGGACATCCCGGCGAGCGGGACGAGGGCGAGCGAGCAGGCGATCATCGCGACGGTGTACAGGATCATCTCGCCCGCGACCCGGGTCGAGCTCGCCACGACCGGGAGCATCGGGACCCCGGCATCGCGGTAGTCCTTGGTGAACTTGATCGACAGCGGCCAGTAGTGCGGCGGCGTCCAGAAGAAGATCACACCGAACAGCGCGACGGCCGCCCAGTCGAGGCCGCCAGTGACGGCCGACCAGCCGATGAACACGGGCATGCAGCCGGCGATCCCGCCCCAGACGATGTTCTGCGACGTGCGCCGCTTGAGCAGCATGGTGTAGCCGACGACGTAGATCGCGATCGCGGCGAACGTCAGCCAGGCCGAGGCCGCGTTGACGAGCAGGGCGAACCACAGGAGCGAGAAGACCCCCAGGACGGACGCGAGCACGAGGGCGGCCCGCGGCGTCACCTCGCCCGTGACGAGCGGACGGCGGCTCGTGCGGTTCATGACCGCGTCGATGTCGCGGTCGAGGTAGCAGTTGAACACGTTGGCCGACGCCGCGGCGGCGGTGCCGCCCACGAGGGTCGCGAGGACCAGCCACAGGCCGGGCATGCCGCCCTCGGCGAGGATCATCGTCGGCAGCGTCGTCACGAGGAGCAGCTCGATGATCCGAGGCTTCGTCAGGGCGACGTACGCGCCGAGCCGGCCGCGCCACTCGGGGGTCCGAGGGGAACCGGAGGTCACGTCGGCCCGGCGACCCGTCGCCGCGTCCCGCGGCGGGGTGTTCCGCTCGCTCGTCGTGTGCACTCGCTCGGGTTCCGTTCCTCGTGGATGTCGGTTCGCCACCGGCTCGCCCGTCACCGCGCCCGCGCGCCGGGGTGGCGTACAGGCGTGGGTGAGTTCGCCGTCCGTCCCCACATGCTACGGCCACGGCGTGCGATCCAGCGCCTCCACTCCCCTCTCCGGAGGACGACGAACGTCACACGCCACACGGGCCGCCCGCTCCGGGTGGCGGAGCGGACCAGCCCGAGGAACCGCACGAGAACCGGCACGGGAGCGGCACGGGAGCGGCACGGGAGCGGCACGGGAGCGGCACCAGGACCACGGACCGAACACCGGGAACGTGACGACGGGCCGATGTATAGGCTGGGTCCACGGTCACCCGCGCCGTGGGTCGTCCCTTACGAGCGGTCTACGAGCGCGGTCGACACCCGGAGTACGCAGACGGTTCCCGGCACGCCCGGGGACGGGAAATGAGGTTCGGTGAACACGTTCGACCCGGCGATCTCGCCACTGGATTGGTCCGCTCTCGACGACGAGGCCGTGCGCAGCATCAAGGCGCTCGCCGCAGACGCGGTCGAGAAGGTGGGCAACGGGCACCCGGGCACGGCGATCTCGCTCGCACCCGCCGCGTACCTGCTGTTCCAGAAGACGATGCGGCACGACCCTGCAGACGACCAGTGGATCGGCCGCGACCGGTTCGTGCTCTCCTGCGGCCACTCGTCCCTGACGATCTACCTCCAGCTCTTCCTCGCCGGCTACGGCCTCGAGATGGACGACATCGCGGCCCTGCGCACCTGGGGCTCCAAGACCCCGGGCCACCCCGAGTTCCGCCACACCCGGGGCGTCGAGATCACCACCGGTCCGCTCGGCCAGGGGCTCGCGTCGTCCGTCGGGATGGCCATGGCCGCCCGGCGCGAGCGCGGGCTGCTCGACCCCGACGCCGCCCCCGGCACGAGCCCGTTCGACCACCACGTGTACGTGATCGCGTCGGACGGCGACCTCCAGGAGGGCGTGACCTCCGAGGCGTCCTCGCTCGCCGGCCACCACCAGCTCGGCAACCTCGTGGTCATCTGGGACGACAACAAGATCTCCATCGAGGACGACACGGACATCGCGTTCACCGAGGACGTCATGGCCCGCTACGAGGCCTACGGGTGGCACACCCAGAAGGTCGACTGGACCGCGGACGGCACCGGGTACGACGAGGACCTCGACGCGCTGGCCGCAGCGCTCGACGCCGCGAAGGCCGAGACGAACCGCCCGTCGATCATCGACCTGCGCACCATCATCGGCTACCCCTCCCCCACGAAGCAGAACACCGGCGGGATCCACGGGTCGGCGATGGGCGCCGACGAGGTCGCCGGCCTCAAGGTCGCGCTCGGGCTCGACCCCGAGAAGTCGTTCGAGATCCGCGACGAGGTGCTCGAGCACACGCGTGCCGTCGCAGACCGCCAGTCGACCGAGCGTGAGGCGTGGGAGACCGCCTTCACCGCCTGGAAGACCGCGAACCCCGACGGCGCGGCGCTCCTCGAGCGGCTGCGCGCCCACGAGCTCCCCGAGGGCTGGACCGACGCGCTCCCCGAGTTCGAGCCCGGCAAGGGCCTCGCGACCCGTGCGGCGTCCGGCAAGGTGCTCTCTGCCCTCGCCGGCGTGCTCCCGGAGCTGTGGGGCGGCTCCGCCGACCTCGCCGGCTCGAACAACACGACGATGGACGGCGAGCCGTCGTTCATCCCGTTCGAGCACGCCACGAAGAAGTTCCCGGGCAACCCCTACGGGCGCACCCTGCACTTCGGCATCCGCGAGCACGGCATGGGCTCGATCCTCAACGGGATCGTGCTGCACGGGCTCACGCGTCCCTACGGCGGCACGTTCCTCCAGTTCGCCGACTACATGCGCGCGGCCGTCCGTCTCGCCGCGCTGATGGAGATCCCGTCGACGTTCGTCTGGACCCACGACTCCGTCGGTCTCGGCGAGGACGGCCCCACCCACCAGCCGGTCGAGCACCTCGCGTCGCTGCGTGCGATTCCCGGCCTCGACGTCGTGCGCCCCGCGGACGCCAACGAGACCACCTGGGCGTGGCGCACGGTGCTCGAGAACACCTCGAACCCCGCCGGCATCATCCTGACGCGGCAGGGCGTCCCGACGTTCGACCGCGGTGAGGGCGGGTTCGCCCCGGCCTCCGGCGTGGCGCGCGGCGCCTACGTCCTCGCCGACACCGAGGGCACGCCGGACGTCGTGCTCGTCGGCACCGGCTCCGAGGTCCAGCTCGCCGTCGAGGCGCGCGAGCAGCTCGCCGCCGACGGCGTCTCGGCCAGGGTCGTGTCGATGCCGTGCCGCGAGTGGTTCGACAAGCAGGACGCCGACTACCGCGAGTCGGTGCTGCCCGCCGCCGTGCGGGCCCGCGTGTCGGTCGAGGCCGGCGTCGCGCAGGGCTGGCACGACATCGTGGGCGACGCCGGTCGTGTCGTGAGCCTCGAGCACTACGGCGCCTCGGCCGACGCCAAGGTCCTGTTCCGCGAGTTCGGGTTCACCGCCGAGGCCGTGGCGTCGGCCGCGCGGGAATCGATCGCTGCCGTCGCCGGCGGCGACGTCGCTCCGGGCGGTGGCCCGCGGGCCACCGAGGGCGGGACCGGCGACCAGAAGTAGGCGCGACCGCACGACCACCGGCCCGGGCCCTTCGTGGTCCGGGCCGGTGGGACGCTCGTCCCGGACCACGCGACGAGCCGCAGAGCAGCAGGACCGCAGGACCGCAGGACCGCAGGACGAATCGCACGATCGCAGGACAGCAGAGCACCACGACGAGAGGACGATGATGACCGACGGAACCGCCTCCGACCGTCCGACCGCAGAGCTCAGCGCGGCCGGGGTCTCGATCTGGCTGGACGACCTCTCGCGCGAGCGGCTGCGCACCGGCAACCTCGCCGAGCTCATGGGCAGCCGTGACGTGGTCGGCGTCACCACGAACCCGAGCATCTTCGCCAAGGCCCTGGCCCAGGGAGACGCCTACGACGAGCAGCTCCGCGAGCTCGCCGGCTCCGGTGCCGGCCTGGACGCCGCGGTCGAGACGATCACCACCGACGACGTCCGGGAGGCCGCCGACGTCCTTCGCCCGGCGTACGACGCGACCGACGGCGTCGACGGCCGGGTCTCCATCGAGGTCGACCCGCGGCTCGCGCACGACACCGAGAAGACGGTCGAGACCGCCGAGCGCCTGTGGCGGACCGTCGACCGGCCGAACGTCCTGATCAAGATCCCGGCGACGGTCGAGGGCCTCGACGCGATCACGCGGACCCTCGCGCAGGGCATCAGCGTGAACGTGACGCTGATCTTCTCGCTCGAGCGCTACCGGGCGGTGATGGACGCGTTCCTCGCCGGGGTGGAGGCCGCCCGCGACGCCGGACACGACCTGAGCCGTCTCGCCAGCGTCGCCTCGTTCTTCGTCTCGCGCGTCGACTCGGCCGTCGACGCGGCGCTCGAGGAGGTCGGCAGCGATGCGGCGCTCGCCCTGCGGGGACGCGCGGCCGTCGCCAACGCCCAGCTCGCGTTCGAGGCTTACGAGGAGGTCTTCTCCTCCGACCGCTGGACGGCTCTCGCCGAGGCGGGCGCGATCCCGCAGCGGCCCCTCTGGGCCTCCACCGGGGTCAAGGACCCCGACTACCCGGACACCCTGTACGTCACCGGGCTGGTCACGTCCGGCGTCGTCAACACGATGCCCGAGGCGACGCTCGAGGCCTTCGCCGACCACGGCACCGTGGACGGCGACACCGTGACGGGCGCCTACGACGAGGCGCGCTCCGTCCTGCAGACGATCGAGCAGCTCGACATCTCGCTCGCCGAGATCACCCAGCAGCTCGAGGACGAGGGCGTCGCGAAGTTCGAGGACGCCTGGACCGACCTCCTGA
This sequence comes from Paraoerskovia sediminicola, assembly GCF_030296575.1. Classification (GTDB taxonomy): domain Bacteria; phylum Actinomycetota; class Actinomycetes; order Actinomycetales; family Cellulomonadaceae; genus Paraoerskovia; species Paraoerskovia sediminicola. The sequence goes on along the minus strand of NZ_AP027729.1, from coordinate 3,027,196 downwards.
GCACCATCGACGACGGTCTCTCCGCCGCGAAGGACTCCTGACCGCCATCCCGCTCGCCCCGCCCGCCCTCCGATCGGAGACCCCTCGGTGACACCCGCCCAGATCAACGCCGGCTCCAACCCGCTCCGCGACCCGCGGGACCTGCGGCTGCCCAGGATCGCCGGCCCGTGCGGCCTCGTGATCTTCGGGGTGACCGGCGACCTCGCACGCAAGAAGCTCATGCCGGCGGTGTACGACCTGGCGAACCGGGGGCTCCTGCCGCCGGGCTTCGCGCTCACGGGCTTCGCGCGGCGCGAGTGGGAGGACCAGGACTTCGCGAAGATCGTGCACGACTCCGTGCGCGAGCACGCCCGCACCCCGTTCCACGAGGGCACCTGGCAGCAGCTGTGCGAGGGCATCCGCTTCGTCCGCGGCGAGTTCGGGGACGACGACGCGTTCGAGCGGCTGCGCGAGACCGTGGAGACCCTCGACGCCGAGCGCGGCACCGGCGGGAACCACGCGTTCTACCTGTCCGTGCCGCCGTCGGCGTTCCCGGTGGTGTGCAAGCAGCTCTCCCAGTCCGGGCTGTCGGAGTCGACCGACGACGCGTGGCGCCGGGTCGTCATCGAGAAGCCCTTCGGTCACGACCTCGAGAGCGCCGAGGAGCTCAACGACGTCGTGTCCGAGGTGTTCGACCCCGAGTCCGTGTTCCGCATCGACCACTACCTGGGCAAGGAGACGGTCCAGAACCTCCTCGCCCTGCGGTTCGCGAACCAGCTCTACGAGCCGATCTGGAACGCGAACTACGTCGACCACGTCCAGATCACGATGGCCGAGGACATCGGCATCGGGGGCGCGCCGGCTACTACGACGGCATCGGCGCCGCCCGCGACGTCATCCAGAACCACCTCCTGCAGCTCCTCGCCCTGACGGCGATGGAGGAGCCCGTCTCCTTCGACGCGGGCCAGCTGCGCGCCGAGAAGATCAAGGTGCTCTCCGCCGTCCGGCTCCCGGAGAACCTCGACGACCACACGGCCCGCGGGCAGTACGCGTCGGGCTGGCAGGGCGGCGAGAAGGTCGTCGGCTACCTGGACGAGGAGGGCTTCGACAAGGCCTCCACGACCGAGACGTACGCCGCGATCCGGGTCGACATCGACAACCGGCGGTGGGCCGGCGTCCCGTTCTACCTGCGCACCGGCAAGCGCCTCGGCCGCCGCGTGACCGAGATCGCCGTCGTCTTCAAGCGCGCGCCGCACCTGCCGTTCGAGTCGTCCGCGACGTCCGAGCTCGGCAAGAACGCCCTCGTGATCCGGGTGCAGCCGGACGAGGGCGTCACGATCCGGTTCGGCGCCAAGGTCCCGGGCACGGCGATGGAGGTCCGCGACGTCACGATGGACTTCGGCTACGGGCACGCGTTCACCGAGTCGTCCCCCGAGGCCTACGAGCGGCTCATCCTCGACGTCCTGCTCGGGGACCCGCCACTGTTCCCGAGCCACGAAGAGGTCCAGCTCTCCTGGAAGATCCTCGACCCCATCACGGCCCACTGGGCCGCCACGGGCAAGCCGGAGCCGTACCGGGCGGGCACCTGGGGCCCGGAGTCCGCGGAGAAGATGATGGAGCGCGACGGGCGCGCCTGGCGGCGACCATGACCCGCCCGAACCCTGTCGTCCGCCCGCACACGGCGCCGTCCCCCACGCAGAACAGGACCGACCGATGATCATCGACCTGCCCCAGACGACCACCAACGACGTCGCCAAGCGTCTGGTGAACCTGCGCGACGAGGGCGGCGCCGTGGCCCTGGGCCGGGTGCTGACGCTCGTCATCATCACCGAGGACCAGGGGCTCGAGGACGCGGTGGCCGCGGCCAACGACGCGAGCCGGGAGCACCCGTGCCGCATCGTCGTCCTGGCGCCGTCGACGTCCGAGGGCCCCGGTCTCGACGCGCAGATCCGGGTCGGCGGCGACGCCGGGGCGAGCGAGGTCGTCGTCCTGCGACCGTCGGGCGAGCTGGGCGACCACGGGGACACGCTCGTCATGCCGCTGCTGCTCCCCGACGCGCCGATCGTCGCCTGGTGGCCGGGCACCCCGCCGGCGAACCCCGGCGCCGACCGGGTCGGTCGCATGGCGAACCGTCGCATCACGGACGCCCTCTACGCGCCCGCGCCCCGCACCGCGATCGAGCGCCTGCGCGACCACCACGTGCCGGGCGACACCGACCTGTCCTGGACCCGCATCACCCTGTGGCGAGGCATCATCGCCGCGGCGCTCGACCAGCCGCCCTATGACTCGGTGACCTCGGTCCGCGTCGAGGGCCAGGCCGGTCACCCGTCCGTCCTGCTCCTGGCGGCGTGGCTCGGACACCAGCTGCAGTGCCCGTCGAGCGTCGGCAGCACCCCCGGTGCACCCGGGATCACGCGGGTCGTGCTGGAACGCCGTGGAGGACCCATCGTGATCGACCGCCCCGACGGCGAGACGACCACCCTCTCGGAGCCGGGCAAGCCCGAGCGGCACATCTCGCTGCCGATCCGCGGCCTGCAGGAGTGCCTCGCCGAGGAGCTCCGGCGCCTGGACCCCGACGAGATGTTCGGCGAGGTCCTCCTCGACGCCCTCCACGAGGTCGCCTGATGTCGGAGCGTTTCGTCGTCGTCCACCCGGACGCCGACGTCCTCGCGAGAGCCGCCGCGTCGCGCCTGCTGACCCGGATCCTCGACGTCCAGTCGGTACGGGAGACGGTCCACGTCGTCCTCACCGGGGGCACCGTCGGGATCAAGACGCTGGCGGAGGTCGCCACCGACCCGGTGCGCGCCGCCGTCGACTGGTCGGCCGTGCACCTGTGGTGGGGCGACGAGCGCTTCCTGCCGGACGGTGACCCGGACCGCAACGAGACGCAGGCACGCGACGCCCTGCTCGGCTCGCTCCCCTCCCCGAGGGGAACGTCCACCCGATGCTCCCCCTGTCGGACGCCGTCGCGACACCTGAGGAGTCGGCGTCCGCCTATCGCGCGGAGCTGGCCCGTCACGCCGGCGACGGCAGCGAGGTCCCGGCGTTCGACGTCCTGCTGCTCGGCATGGGCCCCGACGCCCACGTCGCCTCGCTGTTCCCCGGCCACGAAGCGCTCGGGGTCATGGGCACGGCCGTCGTCGGGGTGCACGGCTCCCCCAAGCCGCCCGCGGAACGTGTCTCCCTGACCTTCGACGCGATCTGCTCGGCGCACGAGGTCTGGGTGGTCGCGGCCGGCGCCGAGAAGGCGGACGCCGTCAGTGCCGCCCTCGGGGACGCCCCGGTCTCGGACGCTCCCGCCGGCGGCGCGAAGGGCACGTCCCGGACGCTGTGGCTGCTCGACGCCGCCGCGGCGGGCGCTGCACCTTCCTGACACGGCACAGCCCGCCGGACCGCTGGGTCCAGCGGGCGCAGCGTGCCCATGAGGCAAGAGTGTGCGGCTCGGCGCGCCCCGAAGCGGGTGGGTCGAGCGGCCTCAGCGCCCGCGGCGCGCCCGAGAGGCGGCCGGGTTCAGAGCGGCTGGTTCTAGCGGCCGGGTTCAGCGACCGCGACGCGCCCGGAGGGCAGCGAGGGCCTCGTCGAGGAGAGCCTCGCCGTCCTCGTCGGACCGCCGCTCCTTGACGTACGCCAGGTGGGTCTTGAACGGGACGGAGGCCTCCGGCGCGGGCGGAGCCTCGCGGTCCTGACCTGCCGGGTAGCCGCAGCGGGTGCAGTCCCAGGTCTCCGGCAGCTCGACGTCCTCGCCGGCCGCGAAGCTGGGCGTCGACTCGTGCCCGTTGGCGCACCAGTAGGTGACGCGGACACGCGGTGCGGCGATGCCGCGCTCGCTCTCGCCGAGCGGCCCTGCGCCGATGCGCGAACCACGGATGGCACTTCCTGACGCCACTGTCCTGCTCCCCCTGGTAGTCGATCGTGGGTGCGGTCTCGCTCACCGGCCCCGTCGCCGGTCAGCACCGCTGCGTGGGTCGGGGCCCACGCGCTCGTCAGCTGATCTTCTGGATGAGTCCGAGAAGGACGATGACGACGCCCCAGGTGAGGGCGAAGCCGATCGTGATCCGGTTCAGGTTCCGCTCGGCGACACCCGAGCTGCCCGCACCGCTGGTGATGCCGCCTCCGAACATGTCCGAGAGCCCGCCGCCCTTGCCCTTGTGCAGGAGCACGAGAAGGATCAGGAAGCCGCTGGTGAGGACCAGCAGGACCTGGAGGATGATGCGCAGCACGTCCACTTGAAGACACGACCTCGGGTTTCGGGGCCCGCGGGCGCGGGCCGGGCGACGAGCCCTTGCGGGCCCGTGGGACAGGGTAGGCGACGAACCGCCCCGGGGGCCAACCTCGTTCGAATGGCGTCCCCGGGGCGGCCCGGTACAGCGTTCGTACGGTCGTGCGGCGTCAGGCGGAGGCGCTGAAGCCTGCGATCCGCGCGAACTCCTCCGGGTCGAGGCTCGCGCCGCCGACGAGCGCGCCGTCGACGTCGGGCTTGTCCATGATCGCCGCGACGTTGCCCGACTTCACCGAGCCCCCGTAGAGCACGCGGACGCCACCGGCCAGCTCGGCGTCGTACAGCTCGGCGAGGCGGGCGCGGATCGCTCCGCAGACCTCCTGAGCGTCTTCGGGCGTCGCGACCTCACCGGTGCCGATCGCCCAGACGGGCTCGTACGCGATGACGATCTGAGCCGCCTGCTCGGCGGGAAGCCCGTCGAGCGCACCGTCGACCTGGGCGAGCGTGTGCGAGACCTGGTCGCCGGCCTTGCGGACGTCGAGGCCCTCCCCGACGCAGAGGATCGGGGTGATGCCGTGCGCGAACGCTGCGGCGACCTTCGCCTTGGTGACGGCCTCGTCCTCGCCGTGGTACTCACGACGCTCCGAGTGGCCGACGGCGACGTACGTCACGCCCAGCTTCGCCAGCATCGCACCGGAGATCTCGCCCGTGTAGGCGCCGGACTCGTGCGCGGACAGATCCTGCGCGCCGTAGCGGAGCTCCAGCTTGTCCGCGTCGACCAGCGTCTGGACGCTGCGCAGGTCGGTGAAGGGTGCGAGCACCGCGACCTCGACGGCCGCGAAGTCGTGCTTCGCGTCCTTGAGGGTCCAGGCGAGCTTCTGCACGAGCGAGATCGCCTGGTGGTGGTCCAGGTTCATCTTCCAGTTGCCCGCCATCAGCGGGGTGCGGTCGGCCACGATGTGCCTTTCGTCGATTCGGTCGGTCCCGGCGGGTCGCCGGTGACCTCGGTCTGTGCGGGTGGCCTGTGCCCGGCGAGGTCTGCCGGGCACAGGCCGGGGGTCAGTCCGCGAGGACGGCGAGCCCCGGGAGCTCCTTGCCCTCGAGCAGCTCGAGGCTGGCGCCGCCACCGGTGGAGATGTGGCTGAAGCCGGCCTCGTCGAACCCGAGGATCCGGACGGCTGCGGCCGAGTCGCCGCCACCGACGATCGAGAAGCCGCCGGCCGCAGTGCAGTCGACGAGCCCCTGGGCCACGGCCCGGGTGCCGGCGGAGAACGCGTCGAACTCGAACACGCCCATCGGGCCGTTCCAGACGACGGTCTTCGCCTCGGTGATGATCTGCGCGAAGGCGGCACCCGACTCGGGACCGATGTCGAGGCCCATCGTCCCGTCAGGGATCGCGTCGGCCGCGACGACCTGGTGGTCGGCGTCGGCCGCGAAGGCCGACGCAGCCACGATGTCGGTCGGGAGGACGATCTCGACGCCCTTCTCGGCCGCCGTTGCGAGGTAGCCCTTGACGGTCTCGATCTGGTCCTCCTCGAGCAGCGAGCTGCCCACGGAGTGGCCCTGCGCGGCGAGGAACGTGAAGACCATGCCTCCACCGACGAGGACCTTGTCGGCCTTCTCGAGGAGGTTCGCGATGACACCGAGCTTGTCGGAGACCTTCGAGCCGCCGAGGACGACGACGTAGGGCCGGGCAGGGTCGGTCGTGGCGCGGCTGAGCGCGTCGACCTCCTTGAGCACGAGCGCGCCGGAGGCGGCGGGCAGGATCTGCGCGACGTCGTAGACCGACGCCTGCTTGCGGTGGACGACACCGAACCCGTCCGAGACGAAGACGTCGGCGAGCGACGCGAGCTCGCCCGCGAGCTCCTGACGCTCCGCCTCCACCTTCGAGGTCTCGCGCGCGTCGAAGCGCACGTTCTCGAGGAGCGCCACCTCGCCGTCCGCGAGACCCGCGACCGTGGCGCGCGCCGAGTCCCCGACGAGGTCCTCGGCGAGGGTGACGTTCGCACCGAGGAGCTCACCGAGACGAGCCGCGACCGGGGCGAGCGAGTACTTCGCGTCGGGCGTGCCCTTGGGGCGCCCGAGGTGCGCGGTGACGACGACCTTCGCACCCGCGGCGACGAGCCGGGAGAGCGTGGGCAGCGCGGCGCGGATGCGCCCGTCGTCGGTGATCGTCGTGCCGTCCAGCGGGACGTTGAAGTCGGAGCGGACGAGGACGCGCTTGCCGCGCAGGTCGCCCAGGTCGTCGAGGTTCTTCATGCTGTTCTTCTCCAAGTCGTCGTCACATGACAACGTCCGCGCACCCGACGGGCCGGATGGCCGGTCGGGTGCGCGGACGCATGGGTCTCAACCGTCCGTGGGGACGATCAGAGCGCGTTGCCAACCTTGGTGGTCAGCGCGACGAGGCTGTTCGAGTAGCCCCACTCGTTGTCGTACCAGGAGACGACCTTGACCTGGTTGCCCATGACCTTCGTGAGCTTGGAGTCGAAGATGCTCTGGTGCGGGTCGGTCACGATGTCCGAGGACACGATGTCGTCCTCGACGTACGACAGGATGCCCTTGAGGGGGCCGTCGGCGGCGGCCTTCACCGCAGCGTTGACCTCCTCGACGGTGGTCTCCTTGCCCGCCTCGAACGTGAGGTCGGTCGCCGAGCCGGTGATCGTCGGCACGCGGAGCGCGTAGCCGTCGAGCTTGCCCTTGAGCTCCGGGAGCACGAGGGCCACGGCCTTGGCGGCACCCGTCGTGGTGGGGACGATGTTCTGCGCGGCCGCGCGGGCACGACGCAGGTCCTTGTGCGGACCGTCCTGGAGGTTCTGGTCACCGGTGTACGCGTGGATCGTGGTCATGAGACCGCGCTCGATGCCGATCGAGTCGTTGAGCGCCTTCGCGAGCGGCGCGAGGCAGTTCGTGGTGCACGACGCGTTCGAGATGATGTTGTGCGCGGCGGCGTCGTACTGGTCGTCGTTGACGCCCATGACGAACGTTGCGTCCTCGTTCTTGGCCGGGGCCGAGATGATGACCTTCTTCGCGCCGGCCTCGAGGTGGGCCTTCGCCTTGGTGGCGTCCGTGAAGAAGCCGGTGGACTCGATGACGATGTCGGCGCCGAGCTCGGCCCACGGGAGGTTCGCGGGGTCGCGCTCCTCGAGGGCGCGGATCGCCGTGCCGTCGACGATGATCGACGACTCGTCGAAGTCGACCGTCTTCGGGAAACGACCCAGGACGGTGTCGTACTTCAGCAGGTGCGCGAGCGTCTTGTTGTCCGTGAGGTCGTTGACCCCCACGATCTCGATGTCGGCCCCCGACGCGATGATCGCGCGGAAGAAGTTGCGGCCGATACGGCCAAAGCCGTTGATGCCGACGCGGATGGTCACAGTACCCTCCAAAGCCCACGCCGGTGTGGCCGACGCGAACGGTAGATTCCGAACGAATACGTACGACGGCGTACGTTGTGGCTGGCCATTCGAGCAACCGACGCCGTCACCTGACGACACCAAGGATGGCCCAACTCCGGCAAGCATGCCCCCGGAAAGAGGCCCGCACCGGAACGACGGTCGGGACGAGGAATCTCGTCCCCCGACGCTTGACCAGATACCTCGAACCCTATACCTCCCGGTGACCTTGGCGAGGCACCACCTCACCTCGTGAGACACGTGGTCCCGCGCGAAGCACCCGGAGCCGGTCCGCAGCCTCAGCCGTCGATGTCGTCGGGGCCGAGCCCCGCCTCGGTGTCCGGGACCCCGAGCTCGGCCGCCCGCTTGTCGGCCGTCGCGAGGAGCCGCCGGATGCGACCGGCGACGGCGTCCTTGGTCAGCGTGGGCTCGGCGAGGTGCCCGAGCTCCTCCAGGGAGGCCTCCTTGTGCTCGAGCCGCAGCCGCCCCGCCTGGAGCAGGTGGTCCGGGACGTCGTCCCCCAGGATCTCGAAGGCCCGCTCGACGCGCGCCCCGGAGGCGACCGCGGCGCGGGCGGACCTGCGCAGGTTGGCGTCGTCGAAGTTCGCGAGCCGGTTCGCCGTGCCCCGCACCTCGCGCCGCTGCCGTCGAGCCTCCCAGACCTGCACCGAGGCGTCCGCGCCGAGGCGCACGAGCATGGCGTGGATCGAGTCGCCGTCCCGGATCACGACGCGGTCGACTCCCCGGACCTCGCGGGCCTTCGCGGTGACACCGAGGCGTCGTGCGGCACCGACGAGCGCCAGCGCGGCCTCCGGGCCCGGGCAGGTGACCTCGAGCGCAGACGCCCGACCGGGCTCGGTCAGCGAACCGTGCGCGAGGAACGCCCCGCGCCACGCGGCCTCCGACTCCGCGACGCCCGCCGACACGACCTGCGGCGGCAGCCCGCGCACCGGACGCCCACGGGCGTCGAGCAGGCCCGTCTGGCGTGCCAGGGACTCGCCGTCGCGCACGACCCGGACCACGTAGCGGTTGCTGCGACGGAGCCCGCCGGCCGACACGACGATCAGGTCGCTGACGTGCCCGTAGAGCTCGCTGATCGCGATCCGCAGGCGCTTGGCCGCGAGCTCCGTGTCGAGCTCGGACTCGACCACGATGCGTCCCGAGATGATGTGCAGCCCACCGGAGAAGCGCAGGGTCGCCGAGACCTCGGCGCGCCGGCACGACGTCTTGTCGACCTTGACCCGAGCGATCTCGTCCTTGACCTGTGCCGTGAGCGCCATGGCGACCATCCTGCCACCCGCCCGCCGACGACGTGCACCGCTCCCGGCGCGTCAGCGGGCCCGGTCGGGCACGTCCGCGATCACGCCCTCGAACACGTCCCGGTAGGCGGCCGCGAGACGGAGCGGGTCGTGGCGCGGTGTCCCGTCGCCCCGCCGGACCTGGCGCAGCAGCAGCTTGGCGCCGAGCTCGGCGGTCACGTCGGCGAGCGTCGAGACGTCCTCGACGGACGTCGGGTCGGCGACGACCGCGTCGATCCGAAGGTCCGGTGCGTGGTTGCGCAGCACCTGCAGGTGGTCCGTCGCCGTGAGCCCTTCGCTCTCGATGTCGTCGCTCTCGAGGTTCAGCGTGACGCACCGCCGGGCCCTGGTCCGGTGCAGCGCGTCGGAGATCTCGGGCACGAGCAGGTGCGGGAGCACCGACGAGAACCAGCTGCCCGGGCCGAGCACGACCCACTCCGCGGTGTGGATGGCCTCCACGGCCTCGTGGCACGCCGGCGGGTCGTCAGGGATCAGCCGCAGCTTCTCGATGCGTCCTGGGTGGGAACCGACCTTGCTCTGGCCCTGGATGGTGCGCAGACCGGACTCGGTCTGGATGTCGGCCTCGATCCGCAGCGGCACCGACGACATCGGGAGGACCCGACCGCGCGCGTTGAGCAGCCTGCCCACCCAGTCGAGCCCGGCGACCGGGTCGTCGAGCAGCTCCCAGAGCGTGACGATCAGCAGGTTCCCCACGGCGTGCTGGTCGAGGTCCCCCGACGACGTGAAGCGGTGCTGGAGCACGTCGCGCCACGTGCGACCCCAGTCCGAGTCGTCGCACAGCGCTGCGAGCGCCATGCGCAGGTCGCCGGGTGGCAGGACGTCGAGCTCGTCGCGGAGCCTGCCGGACGACCCGCCGTCGTCGGCCACCGTCACGATCGCGGTGATGCGGTCGCTCATCAGCCGCAGCGCGGACAGGCTCGCCGCGAGGCCGTGCCCGCCACCGAGCGCGACGACGACCGGGGACCCGGGCGGCCTCATTCCTTCCCCAGGTCGCGTGCCGTCACGGTGACGCGGTACCCGGCGTCACGCAGGCGCGCGCCGAGCTCTTCGCTGGTCGCCACGGACCGGTGCTTGCCGCCCGTGCAGCCGACGGCGATCGTCACGTAGCGCTTCTCCTCGTCGAGGTAGCCGGCGAGGACGGGTTCGAGCGCGTGGACGTAGCGCTCGAGGAAGGTCACCGCTCCGGGCAGGCCGAGGACGTAGTCGCGGACCGGCGCGTCCCTGCCGGTCAGGTGCCGGAGCTCGGTCACCCAGTACGGGTTGGCGAGGAAGCGCATGTCGATCACGTGGTCGGCGTCGATCGGGATCCCGTACTTGAACCCGAAGGACACGACGTTCACGTGCAGGTCGTCCGCCGCGCCCCACGTGACGGCGTCCCGGACCTCGCGCGCGAGGTCGTGCACGTTCAGGGACGACGTGTCGATCACGGTGTCGGCGCGTTCTCGGATCGCGTCGAGCAGCCGGCGCTCGGCGCCGATCCCGTCGAGGATCCGGCCGTCCCCCTGCAGCGGGTGCGGCCTGCGGACCTGCTCGAACCGCCGGACCAGGACCGTGTCGTCGGCGTCCAGGAAGAGCACGCGGTGCTCCACGCCGGACTGCTGCAGGTGTTCGAGCACCTCGAGCAGGTCGTCGAAGAACTCGCCGCCGCGCACGTCGACGACAGCGCAGACGCGGTCGAGCGTCGACGCCGACCGCGTCATCATGTCGACGAGCGGGATCAGCATGCGGGGCGGCAGGTTGTCGACGACGTACCAGCCGAGGTCCTCCACGACCGCGGCGGCGCGCGACCGACCCGCACCGGACATCCCGGTGATCACGAAGACCTCGCGGACCGTGGGGTGTGGGGTCGACGCTGCCGCCTCGGCGGCCGGCACCCCGTCGGGACGGTGATCGGGTCGGGCTCGCTCGTCATGGACCCAGCATGCCAGCAGGTGTCCCCGCGTCGCCCGCGAGCGCCTCGACCACGGCGCGCGCGGTCCGCTCCCCCACGCCCTTGACCTCGGCGATCTCCTCAGCGGTCGCCGCGCGGAGCCGTTTGACCGAACCGAAGTGCTTGAGCAGCGCGGTCTGCCGGGTCGGCCCGAGCCCGGCGACGCCGTCGAGGACGGAGACCGTCATGCCCTTGCCCCGCTTCGAACGGTGGTAGGTGATCGCGAAGCGGTGGGCCTCGTCGCGGATCCGCTGCATGAGGTACAGGCCCTCGGACGAGCGGGGCAGGATCACGGGGTACGGATCGTCCGGGAGCCACACCTCCTCGAGCCGTTTCGCCAGGCCGCACAGCGCGACGTCCTGCACCCCGAGCTCGGTGAGGGCGCGCTGCGCCGCCGCGACCTGCGGCGGGCCGCCGTCGACCACGACGAGGTTCGGTGGGTACGCGAACCGCGACCGACGCTCGGGGAGCTCCGGGCCGACCTCGCCCGAGGTCGGTCGCGGCACGCTCGCACCGGCACCCGCACCAGCGGCTCCGTCCGCGGCACCGTCGACATCCCCGTCGGAGTCACCCGTCACCGCGTCGCCCGCGAGCGCGTCCGGGTCGGGTGACCCGGCACGCTCGACGAGGTACCGGCGGAAGCGCCGCGTGATGACCTCGTGCATCGCCTCGGTGTCGTCCCGGGCGCCGTCGCCGTCGGCGCCGCGGATCGCGAAGTGCCGGTACTCGCCCTTGCGGGCCGCGCCGTCCTCGAAGACGACCATCGACGCGACCTGGTTCGTGCCCTGTGTCGTCGAGATGTCGTAGCACTCGATGCGCAGGGGCGCCGAGCCGAGGTCGAGGGCCTCGCGGATCTCGCTCAGCGCGCGGCTGCGCGTCGTCAGGTCGCCCGCCCGACGGGTGCGGTGCAGCACGAGCGCGTGCTCCGCGTTGTTCCGCACGGTCGCGGCGAGCTCTCGCTTGTCCCCGCGCTGCGGGACGCGGACGTCGACGCGCGAGCCACGCAGCCCGCGCAGCCACGTGGCGACCTGGTCCGGGTCGGGCGGCAGCACGGGCACGAGGACCTCGCGCGGGACCACCTGCTGATCCGCGCGCCCGGCACCGCGGCCGTGGCGCGGCGGGACGGCGCCGTCGTCCCCCGTCGGACCCTCGGGCGGTGCGGCATCGAGCTCTTCGGCCGCCCCGTAGACCTGCTGCAGCAGGTGCTCCACCAGCTCGGCGTCGGACAGGTCCTCGACCTTCTCGACGATCCAGCCGCGCTGGCCGCGGATGCGACCGCCGCGGACGTGGAACACCTGCACGGCGGCCTCGAGCTCGTCGCCGGCGAGCGCGAAGACGTCGGCGTCCGTGCCGTCCGTGAGCACGACGGCGTTCTTCTCGGTGGCGCGCCGGAGCGCATCGATGTCGTCGCGCAGCCGTGCCGCCTGCTCGTACTCCGTCGCGGCCGCGGCGTCGCGCATGCGCTCCTCGAGCCTGCGCACGAACCGCGCGGTGTCGCCGGCCATGAAGGCGCAGAAGTCCTCGGCGATCGCGCGGTGCTCGTCCTCGTCGACGCGGCCGACGCAGGGCGCCGAACACTTGTCGATGTAGCCCAGCAGGCAGGGCCGCCCGGACTGCTCCGCGCGCCGGAACACCCCTGGCGAGCAGGTCCGGACCGGGAACACCCGAAGCAGCAGGTCGAGCGTCTCCCGGATGGCCCACGCCTGGCCGTAGGGCCCGAAGTACCGGGTCCCCGGTCGCTTCTTGCCACGCATGACCTGGGCGCGCGGGAACCTCTCCCCCAGCGTCACCGCGAGGTAGGGGTACGACTTGTCGTCGCGGTACTTGACGTTGAACCGCGGGTCGAACTCCTTGATCCAGGTGTACTCGAGGGTCAGTGCCTCGACCTCGGTGCCCACGACCGTCCACTCGACGGACGCGGCGGTCGTGACCATCGTGCGGGTGCGCTGGTGGAGGTTGGCGACGTCCTGGAAGTAGCTCGACAGCCGCGCGCGCAGGTTCTTCGCCTTACCCACGTACACGACCCGGCCGTGCTCGTCGCGGAACCGGTACACGCCGGGCGAGGTGGGGATCTCGCCCGCACGCGGACGGTAGGTCGCTGGATCGGCCATGCGTCAGAGGGTACGTCGCACGACCGACACCCGTGCGCCGTCCGTGCCGGGGCGTGCGCCCCGCCACACCTGGCGGTTCGGCACCCCGGGGAGGGTTCCGGGCGAGTACCCTCGACGGGCACGTGTCCTGCGTGCGCAGCCGACCGACGGGGAAGTGACCAGCGACGTGAGCCAGAGCCCGCCGATCCTCGTGGAGACCGTCGACCCGGACGGGACCGCGACCGGCGAGATGGAGAAGCTCGCGGCGCACGCCGCGCCCGGCACGCTCCACCGAGCCTTCTCGCTCTTCGCCTTCGACGGCGGTCGCCTGCTGCTCCAGCGCCGCGCAGCCGTGAAGTACCACTCACCGCTGGTGTGGACCAACACCGCCTGCGGGCACCCGTTCGCCGGGGAGGCTCCCGCGGACGCCGTCCGCCGCCGCGCGTCCGACGAGCTCGGTCTGGCCCTCGCCGACCTCGAAGAGGTCGGCACCGTGCGCTACCAGGTCCTCGACGAGCGGACCGGGCTGGCCGAGCACGAGTTCAACCACGTCTTCGTCGCCCGCACGGACGGTCCGCTCGCCCTCAACCCGGACGAGGTGGACTCGGTCCGTCTCGTCGACGCCGACGGGCTCGCCGCCGTCCGCGCCGAGCACGGGCTGACGGCCTGGTTCGACCACGTCTGGGATACCGCTCTGCCGGCCGTCTCGTCCCGTTTCCCGTCATTCGCCAGTGTCTCCCGTGATCACTGACAGCTCGCGCGCCGGGTCCGGGACGCGCGGTCAGGGCGCGGGCGACGGCGAGGGCGAGAACGGACGGGCCGGGACGTCGTCCGCCACGTCGTCCGCTGCCCTGCCCGTCGTGACCGGTGCCGCGCCGTCCGGCCCCGCGGCCGACGGGGAGCAGGCGACCGGCTCCGCCCACGCCAAGGTGATCCTCCTCGGGGAGCACGCCGTCGTCCACGGCCGGCCCGCGATCGCCCTGGCGCTCCCCCACCTGCGCGTCACGGTCGTCGCCACCCGGACCACCGGCGCGGCGACGCTGCGCACCGAGGAGTACGCCGGCCCCCTCGACCGGGCCCCCGACGTGCTGGGCCCGCTCGTGACCGCGGCGCGCGCGACCTCCGAGCACCTCGGCTGCAGCCCGGCAGGCGTCGACCTGGCCGTCCGCACCGGCATCCCCGTCGGCCGCGGCCTCGGCGCGTCCGCCGCGGCCGCGCACGCGATCGTCGACGCCCTGGTGAAGCTGCACGGCTCCGAGCTCGACGAGGAAGGCCGGTTCGACCTCGTCCAGGTCGCCGAGCGCGTCGCCCACGGCCGCCCGAGCGGACTGGACGCACGCGCGACCCGCGCTTCGGGCGCCCTGCTCTTCCGCGCCGGCCGATCGACGCCGCTGCCGGTCGCCCTCGGCACGAGCCTCGTCGTCGCCGACACGGGCGTCCGGGGCACCACCCGTGAGGCGGTGGCGGACGTCGCGGCGTTCGTCGAGCGCTCGCCGCACCGCGGCAGCGTCCTCCTCGACCGACTCGAGTCGCTCACCCTCGCCGGGGCCGAGGACCTCGCGCAGGACCGCCGGGAGGCGCTCGGCGGCCGCATGACCGCGGCGCACGACATGCTCAGCGAGCTCGGCGCCGGCCACCCGGCCCTCGACAGGCTCGTCGAGGCGGCGGTCGGTGCCGGAGCCCTGGGCGCGAAGCTGACCGGTGGCGGGCAGGGCGGGTGCGTCCTCGCGCTCGCCCCGACCCCCGAGGACGCCGACCGGATCGTCGACGCCCTGGAGTCCGCCGGGGCCGTCGGGAGCTGGGTGCTCCCGCCCGCCGCCTCCGGCGCCGCGCCCGACCGAGGGCGTGCGTCATGAGCGCGACGACCGCCGTCGCGCACCCCAACATCGCCCTCGTCAAGTACTGGGGCAAGCGCGACGAGGACCTGGTCCTGCCGGTGACGGGATCCCTCTCCCTCACGCTCGACGTGTGCCCGACGACGACGACCGTCACGACCGACCTGGACGCGCCCGGCGACGTCGTCGTCCTCGACGGCCGGGAGGTCGACGGCGTCGCGAAGGACCGCGTCGTGCGCTTCCTCGACCTCGTGCGCCGCACGGCCGGGCGCACCGGAGCAGCCCGCGTCGACACCCGCAACGAGATCCCGACCGGTGCCGGCCTCGCGTCCTCGGCCTCGGGCTTCGCCGCGCTGGCCCTCGCCGCCGCCGGCGCATACGGGCTCGACCTCGACCGGCGCAGCCTGTCGCGGATCGCCCGCCGCGGCTCCGGGTCGGCGTCGCGGTCGGTGTTCGGCGGCGTCGTCGAGTGGCACGCGGGCACCGACGACGACTCGTCGTACGCCGAGCCCGTCCCGGCCCCCGACCTCGACCCGGCCCTCGTCGTGGCAGTCCTCGAGGCCGGCCCCAAGTCCGTCTCGAGCCGCGAGGCGATGCGGCGGACCGTCGAGACCTCCCCGTTCTACCCGGCGTGGGCCGAGCAGAACCCCAAGGACCTCGACGCGGCCCGCGACGCGGTGCGGGCCGGTGACGTCGTGCGGCTCGGCGAGATCGCCGAGAACAACGCCCTGCGGATGCACGCGACGATGCTGGGCGCCGTCCCCCGGTCCTCTACTGGAGCCCGGCCACCGTCCGGATCCTGCACGCCGTGCGCGAGCTGCGCGCCTCGGGCCTGCGGGCGTGGGCCACGATGGACGCGGGCCCGAACGTCAAGGTGCTGTGCCCCCGCGCCGACCGCGACGAGGTCTCGCGCGCGCTGGGCGAGCAGGACGGCGTCACCCGGCTCATCGTCGCGGGCCCCGGCCCCGACGCACGGGTCGCGGCGCTGTGATCACCGCACGCGCACCCGGCAAGCTCTACCTCGCAGGCGAGTACGGGGTGCTGCGGCAGGGCGGCACGGCCGTTCTGACCGCCGTCGACCGGTACGTGACCGTGGAGGTCGTCACCGACGACCGTTCCGACGACGGTTCCGACACTGGCTCCATCAGGTCCGCCGTCATCGGCGGGACGTTGCGGTGGGACCGTGCGAGGGACACGGGTCGCGGACGCCCGCACGGGAGTGCGGATCGTCCGGCGGGCACGCCGCTCCCCGGCGCGGAGCACGGCCTCGTCACCGAGCGGGACGTCCCTGCCGCCCTGCCCGTCCTGAGCGCGATCGCCGCCGTCGAGCAGGTCGCGGCCGCCCACGGTCGCACGCTGGTCGGGCACCACCTGAGCATCCGCAGCGAGCTCGACGCCGTCGACGGGCGCAAGCTCGGCCTGGGGTCGAGCGCCGCGGTGACGGTCGCCGTCGTCCGCGCGCTCGGCCAGCTGTACGGCCTGGCGACCGACGACGACGCCGTGCTGCGGCTGGCGCTGGCAGCCCAGGTCAGGCACGACGTCTCGGGCTCCGGCGGCGACCTCGCGGCGGCGACCTACGGCGGTCGGGTCCACTACCGCGCCCCCGACCGCGCGCGGGTCGCGCACCTCCTCGAGGTCCACCGCGCCGCCGCGCTCGACATGGAGTGGCCCGGGCTGGAGGTCGTCCGGCTCCCGCTCGCGAGCACGATCGAGCTCTCGGTGGGCTGGACCGGGACCCCCGCCTCCAGCCGGACGCTCGTGGCCCGCGCACTGGCACGCACCGACCCCGCGCTGCAGGACGAGTTCGGAGCCCGCAGCGACGCCGCCGCCGACGCGCTCGCCGCGGCGCTCACCGACGACGACACCTCAGGGGCGATCCGCGCCACCCGCGAGGCGCGTGACGCCCTGCGCGGGTACGGTGCCTCGGCCGGCGTCGCGATCGAGACACCGGAGCTCGAGGCGCTCGCCGACGCCGCGGCCCTCGCCTCGGGGGCCGGGAAGTCGTCGGGTGCCGGAGGCGGGGACTGCGGCATCGCGCTCACCCCCGCCGGTCAGGACCTGGGCCCGATGCTCCACGCGTGGCGCGCTGCCGGGATCGAGCCCCTCACGCTCGCGACGGCGGGCGCCACGACGACGAACAGCACGACCGCGCCGAGCAGCACCACCGCGAAGGGCGCGACACCCGCACCGACCACCGCCGAGGAGAACCGATGACCGAGACGCCCACCGCCCCGGTGCCCCTGCGCTGGGTAGGACCGATCCGAGTCTCCGGCAACGCCGTCACCGGCGAGATCGAGGTCCCGCTCGCGACGTACGAGTCCCCGCTGTGGCCGTCGGTGCGCCGCGGCGCGCGGATCACCCGCCTCGTCGACGACGGGCTGCGCACCACGGTCGTCGACGAGCGGATGAGCCGCTCCGTGCTCTTCGAGACCACGGGGGCCGAGCACGCCCTGCGCGTCTCGCTCGAGCTGGCCGACCGCATGCACGAGGCCCGCGAGGTGGTCTCGTCGACCAGCCGCTTCGCCCGCCTGATCGACGTCCACCACCAGATCGCGGGCGACCTGCTGTTCGTCCGCTTCGAGTTCAGCACCGGGGACGCCTCCGGGCACAACATGGCGACCCTCGCGTCCGACCGCCTCATGGGCTGGATGCTCGAGACGTGGCCCGACCTCGCGTACGAGTCCATCTCGGGCAACTACTGCTCCGACAAGAAGGCCACGGCCGTCAACGGGATCCTCGGGCGCGGCAAGAACGTCGTGACCCAGATGCGGATCCCGCGCGCCGTCGTCGAGAAGCAGCTGCGCTCGACCCCCGAGGCGATCGCCCGGCTCAACACGCGCAAGAACCTCGTGGGCACCATCCTGGCCGGCGGGCTGCGGTCCGCGAACGCCCACTACGCGAACATGCTCCTGGCGTACTACCTCGCCACCGGCCAGGACGCCGCCAACATCGTCGAGGGCTCCCAGGGCATCACGCAGGCCGAGGTGCGCGACGGCGACCTCGAGTTCTCGTGCACGCTGCCCAACGTCATCGTCGGGTCGGTGGGCAACGGCAAGGGGCTCGGTTTCGTCGAGGAGAACCTGGACCGGCTCGGCTGTCGGGAGGACCGCGAGCCGGGCGCCAACGCGCGGCGACTCGCGGCACTCGCCGCGGCTTCCGTATGGTGCGGAGAGCTCTCGCTGCTCGCAGCCCAGACGAACCCGGGCGAGCTCATGGCCGCACACGTCAAGTTCGAGCGCTGAACGACCGCAGGACCGCAGGACCGCAGGAGTCCTGCGGTCGGAACGAGGAGAGAACGCTGAGCAACCACCCCGTCGGTATCCACGACCTCTCGGTCGCGACCGGCAGCCACGTCATCGGGCTCGACGAGCTCGCCGCCCGGCACGGCGTCGACCCCGGCAAGTACCACGTCGGGCTCGGCCAGGACGAGATGAGCGTGCTGGCACCCGACGAGGACATCGTCACGCTCGCGGCCGCCGCCGCGCAGCCGATCGTCGAGAGGCACGGGACCGTCGGCCTGCGGACGGTGCTGTTCGCCACCGAGTCGGGGATCGACCAGTCGAAGGCCGCCGGGGTGTTCGTGCACCGGCTGCTCGACCTGCCGGTGACGGCACGCGTCGTCGAGCTGAAGCAGGCCTGCTACTCCGGCACGGCCGCGCTGCAGATGGCCGCCGCGCTGGTCGCCCGTGACCCGAGCGAGAAGGTCCTGGTCATCACGAGCGACGTCGCCCGCTACGACGTCGGGTCGTCGGCCGAGGCCACCCAGGGCGCCGCAGCGGTCGCCATGCTCGTCACGGCCGACCCTGCGCTGCTCGAGATCGAGCCGGTCACCGGGGTCCACACCGAGGACGTCATGGACTTCTGGCGACCCAACCACCGGAGCACCGCGCTGGTCGACGGCAAGGCGTCCGTGGAGGCCTACCTGAGGGCGGCGGACGGCGCGTGGACCGACTACGTCGCGCGCGGCGGCGCAGCGTTCGACGACGTCGCGGCGTTCGCGTACCACCAGCCCTTCACCCGGATGGCGACCAAGGCGCACCGGCACCTGGCGAAGGCCGCACGGACGCGCCTGGACCGCGACGAGGTCGACGCCCAGATCGCCACGTCGACGACGTACAACCGGCGCGTGGGGAACAGCTACACCGCGTCGCTCTACCTCGCGCTCGCGGCGATCCTCGACGACGGGTCGCTCGCCGACGGCGACCGCATCGCCATGGTCAGCTACGGGTCCGGGGCGGTGTGCGAGGTGTTCTCCGCCGTCCTGCGCCCGGGCTACCGCGACGCCACCCGGGCGGCCGAGACCCGCGCTCTGCTCGACGCGAGGACGCCGGTCACCGACGAGCGCTACCTCGAGCTGCACCGGGACCACGACAGCTCGGCCCCGGACCGGACCAACCCGGTCGAGACGAGCGGACCGTTCCGCTTCGTGGGCGTCGAGGGACACAAGCGGATCTACGCGCCGGCGTCGGAGGCCTGAGCGGTCGACCGACGCCGTCGGAGGCCTGAGCGGTCGGCCGACGCCGTCTGCCGGCGGCGCCGACCGACCGTGTCGTCCCCTCGCCCGGGCGCGGTCGGCGCCGGGCCGCTAGCCTGCGACACATGGTCGGAGCGCAGCACGAGTACGCGGGGACGGTCCGCTGGACGGGCGCGGGCGAGCACGGTACGCGCGGCTACGCGACGTACGGCCGCGATCACGAGATCGAGTTCACCGGTCGGCCGACGATCCTCGGTTCCGCGGACCCCGCGTTCCGCGGCGACGCGTCGAGGTACAGCCCCGAGGAGCTCTTCGTCGCGAGCATCGCGCAGTGCCACATGCTGTGGTTCCTGCACGTCGCGTCTGCGGCGGGCGTCGTGGTGCGCGGCTACTCCGACCTCGTGTCCGGCACGATGCGCGTCGAGTCGGCCGGGGCAGGACAGTTCACGGACGTGACGCTGCGACCGAAGGTCGTCGTCGACGGCGCGAGCGCTGACGCCCTGGAGCCCGACGCGACCCTGGCCTCTCTGCACCGTCGGGCGCACGACCACTGCTTCCTCGCACGCTCGGTCAGCTTCCCCGTGCTGCACCGGCCCGCGCCGGCGCGCATCGGCAGCTGACGCGCGGACGCCTCAGGCGGCGCCGGCGAAGACGTCCCGCCCGCGCCGACACTCGGCGCGGGCCTTGTCTCCACCGTCGTGCCGGCCTTCGCTCCGCCTGTCGCCGGCTCGCACTGCCTACGCGCCGGTCTTCGCCTCGACCTTCGTGTCGGTCTCGGGCGTGACCTCGAGCTCGCGCAGCGACTCGGCGAGGAAGCGTCCCGTGTGGCTCTCGGGGACGGTGGCCACGTGCTCTGGGGTGCCCTCGGCGACGACGGTCCCGCCCCCGGAACCGCCCTCGGGGCCCATGTCGATCACCCAGTCCGCGTTCTTGATGACGTCGAGGTTGTGCTCGATGACGATCACCGTGTTGCCCTTGTCGGCGAGCGACTGCAGCACCCCGAGCAGCTTGCGGATGTCCTCGAAGTGCAGGCCCGTGGTCGGTTCGTCGAGCACGTAGACGGTGCGCCCCGTCGAGCGCTTCTGGAGCTCGCTCGCGAGCTTGACCCGCTGGGCCTCGCCGCCGGAGAGCGTCGGTGCCGGCTGGCCGAGCCGCACGTACCCGAGGCCGACGTCGGTCAGCGTCTTGAGGTGGCGCGAGATCGCCGGCACGGCGGCGAAGAACTCCGCCGCCTCCTCGATGGGCATGTCGAGGACGTCGGCCACCGTCTTGCCCTTGAAGTGCACCTCGAGGGTCTCCCGGTTGTACCGGGCCCCGTGGCAGACCTCGCACGGCACGTAGACGTCCGGGAGGAAGTTCATCTCGATCTTGATCGTCCCGTCGCCCGAGCACGCCTCGCAGCGACCGCCCTTGACGTTGAACGAGAAGCGGCCCGGGAGGTACCCGCGCACCTTCGCCTCGGTGGTCTCGGCGAAGATCTTGCGCACGTGGTCCCAGACCCCCGTGTACGTCGCGGGGTTCGAGCGCGGTGTGCGGCCGATCGGCCCCTGGTCCACGTGCACGACCTTGTCGAGCTGGTCGAGCCCCGTCACCCGGCGGTGGCGGCCGGCGACCTGGCGGGCACCGTTGAGCTCGTTGGCCATGACCGTGTAGAGGATCGAGTTCACGAGCGTCGACTTGCCCGACCCGGAGACGCCCGTGACGGCGGTGAGCGTGCCCAGCGGGAACGAGACGTCGATCCCCTGGAGGTTGTGCTCCTTCGCACCGATGACCTTGACCTGCCGCGTGCGGTCGACGGCCCGTCGCTGCGCGGGCATCGGGATCCGACGACGTCCCGCGAGGTAGGCGCCCGTCACCGAGTCCCTCGCCTCGAGCAGGCCGGCGTAGTCGCCCGAGTGGACGACGTGACCGCCGTGCTCCCCGGCACCGGGACCGATGTCGACGATCCAGTCGGCGGTCCGGATCGTGTCCTCGTCGTGCTCGACGACGATGAGGGTGTTCCCGAGGTCGCGCAGGCGCGTCAGCGTGTCGATGAGGCGCCGGTTGTCGCGCTGGTGCAGGCCGATGCTCGGCTCGTCGAGCACGTAGAGCACGCCCACGAGCCCCGAGCCGATCTGCGTCGCGAGCCGGATCCGCTGGGCCTCTCCGCCCGAGAGCGTCCCGGCGGGGCGCTCGAGCGACAGGTAGTCCAGGCCGACGTCGAGGAGGAACCCCAGCCGCGCGTTGATCTCCTTGAGCACCTCGTTCGCGATGGCGCGCTCCCGGGCGCCGAGCTCCAGCGCCCCGAGGAACTCACCCGCCTCGCGCAGCGACAGTCGGCACACCTCGGCGATGGAACGGCCGCCGACGCGCACGGCGAGCACCTCGGGCTTGAGGCGCGTCCCGTCGCACACGGGGCACGGCACCTCGCGCATGTAGGCCTCGTACTTCTCCTTCGACCACTCCGACTCGGTCTCGGTGTGGCGCCGCTGGAGGAACGCGATGACACCCTCGAAGCCCGTCGAGTACTGACGCTCGCGGCCCCACCGGTTCTTGTACCGGACGTGGACCTCGTGGTTCTGGCCGTGCAGGACGGCGTCCTTGGCCCGCTTGGGCAGGGCCCGCCAGGGGACGTCGACCGAGAAGCCGAGATCGTCGGCGAGCGCCGTGAGGACGCGCTCGAAGTACTCGGAGCTGATCTGCGCCCAGGGGACGACGGCGCCCTCGCGCAGCGTCTTCTCGTCGTCGGGCACCACGAGGTCGGGATCGACCTCGAGCCGGAACCCGATGCCCGTGCACTCCGGGCACGCCCCGTAGGGGGCGTTGAAGGAGAAGGTGCGCGGTTCGATCTCGTCGAGGGCGAGCTCGTGGTCGTTGGGGCACGAGCGCTTCTCGGAGAACTTGCGGACCCTCGACAGGTCGTCGATGTCGGCATCGACGAGCTCGACGAGCACGAGCCCGCCGGCCAGACCCAGGGCGGTCTCCACCGAGTCGGTGAGCCGGCGCTGCACGCCGTCCTTGGCGACGAGGCGGTCCACGACGACCTCGATGTCGTGCTTGAGCTTCTTCTCGAGCGTCGGCGGCGTACTGAGCTGCACGACCTCGCCGTCGACCCGGGCACGCGAGAAGCCCTTCGCCTGGAGCTCGCCGAACAGCTCCGCGTACTCTCCCTTGCGGCCGCGCACGACCGGGGCGAGCACCTGGTAGCGGGTGCCCTCCTCGAGCTCGAGCAGCTTGTCGACGATCTGCTGCGGGGTCTGCGCGACGATCCGCTCACCGCAGACGGGGCAGTGCTGGGTCCCGGCACGGGCGTACAGCAGGCGCAGGTAGTCGTAGACCTCGGTGATGGTCCCGACCGTCGACCGCGGGTTGCGGTTCGTCGACTTCTGGTCGATCGAGACCGCCGGGGACAGGCCCTCGATGAAGTCGACGTCGGGCTTGTCCATCTGCCCGAGGAACTGGCGGGCGTACGCCGAGAGCGACTCGACGTAGCGCCGTTGGCCCTCGGCGAAGATCGTGTCGAACGCGAGGGACGACTTGCCGGAGCCGGAGAGCCCGGTGAAGACGATGAGGCGGTCGCGGGGAAGGTCGAGGTCGACGTCGCGCAGGTTGTGCTCTCGAGCGCCGGAGATGACGAGGCGATTGTCCACCGGAGCATCGTACGGGCCTCCACCGACACTCGCACACCTGTTCGATCACACGGCGGTCGCGGCGGACCCCAGGCGTGTGAGCGTCGGCCGCACAGGGCAGACTGTCCGCGATGAGCAACGAGCCGCACGCACCGAAGCACCCAGACGTCGACCCCTCCGCCGCCGAACCGTCGGCCGCCGCGCAGCCCGGCGACGGGCAGCCGGGCGACGACCGCCCCGGGACCGAGTACCCCGTCCCGGTCGAGGACTACGCCGTCGTCGGGGACGGGTCCTCCGTCGCGCTGATCAGCCGGCACGGCTCGGTGGACTGGCTCTGTCTGCCCCGGGTCGACTCCCCCGCGTGCTTCGCCGCCCTGCTCGGGGACGAGCGCAACGGTCGCTGGCTGCTGACGGTCCCGGACGCGACCTCCGTCACCCGGGACTACGACGGCGACACGTTCGTCCTGCGCACGACGTACACCTCGCCGTCCGGCACCGCGCAGGTGACCGACCTCATGCCCGTCGGCGACGGGCGCGCCGACCTGATCCGCCGGCTCGAGGTCCTCGAGGGCACCGTCACGGTCGAGCACGAGTGGATCGTCCGCTTCGGGTACGGGGCCGTCGTCCCGTGGGTGCGGCGCACCGACGACGAGGCCAACGACGGGCGCGCCGCGATCCGCGCGGTCGCCGGCGCCGACGCGCTGCTGCTGCGCGGCGACCGGCTGCCCCCGCCGTCCGACCACACGCACTGCGAAACGTTCGAGATGACCGCCGGCGAGGTGCTGGAGCTGGCGGTGACCTGGACGCGGTCCTGGGAGCCCGTCCCGCCACGCCTGTCCTTCAGCGACCGGATCGACGCCACCCGCGACCACTGGTGCGGCTGGATCGCGTCGTGCACCTATGACGGGCCCCACCGCGAGGCGCTCGTCCGGTCGCTGCTGACGCTGCGACTGCTGACCAACGACGAGACCGGCGGGATCGTGGCCGCGGCCACGACGTCGCTCCCCGAGGACCCCGGGGGCGAGCGCAACTGGGACTACCGCTACTGCTGGCTCCGGGACGCCGCGCTGACGCTCGAGGCGCTCGTCGAGTCGGGGTACCACGACGAGATCTCCGCCTGGCGCAGCTGGCTGCTGCGCGCCGTCGCCGGTGACCCGGCGGACGTCCAGATCATGTATGCGGTCGACGGGTCGCGCGAGCTGCCGGAGCGCGAGCTCGACCACCTCCCGGGCTACGCAGACTCGCTGCCCGTCCGCGTCGGGAACGCGGCCGTCGACCAGATGCAGAACGACGTCCTCGGCGAGGTGATGAGCGCCCTCGCGATGGCCCGGTCCGCCGGCATCGAGGAGAGCGCCGACAGCTGGTCGCTGCAGAAGCACCTCGTCGCGAACCAGCTCGAGCGCTGGCGCCTGCCGGACCGCGGGCTCTGGGAGATCCGCGGTCCCGAGCAGCACTTCGTGCACTCGAAGATCATGACCTGGGCCGCCGTCGACCGCGCCGTGCGGGCCGTCGAGGACCACGGGCTCGACGGCCCTCTGGACGAGTGGCGCGCGGCACGCGACGAGATCAAGGCCGACGTCATCCAGCACGGGTACGACCACGAGCTGGGTTCGTTCGTCCAGCACTACGGCGCCCGCCACACCGACGCTTCGCTCCTCCAGATGCTCCAGGTGGGGTTCCTGCCGCCGGACGACCCCCGCGTCGTCGGGACCGTCCGCCAGGTGCGGGCCGAGCTCGAGCGCGACGACGGCCTGGTGCTGCGCTACCGCACCGAGACCGGCGTCGACGGTCTCGGGGGCGACGAGCACCCCTTCCTCGTCTGCTCGTTCTGGCTCGCCGACGCCCTCGCGCGGATCGGCGACGTCCAGGAGGCAGGCCGGCTCCTCGACCTCCTCGTCGGCCTCACGAACGACGTCGGCCTGCTCGCCGAGGAGTACGACGGCGCCTCCGGGTCGCTCGTGGGCAACTTCCCCCAGGCGTTCTCGCACCTGGGGCTCGTCCGTGCCGTCCACAGCCTGGACCGCGCGCTCCGCAGCACCGAGGAGGCCCGATGACCACCGACTACACAGGGGACGTCTCCCCCGGCGGGCCACCCGCCGTCCGACACCTGGACGAGGTCGACGTCCGCAAGGCGAGCGTCGGCCCCATGGACAACAACGCGTACCTCATCACCTGCCACCGGTCCGGCGAGCAGCTCCTGATCGATGCCGCGGCCGACCCCGACGCCCTGCTGTCGCTCGTGCGCGAAGGATCGAGCGGGGCAGCCCTCTCCACGGTCGTCACCACGCACCGGCACCCGGACCACACCGGCGCGCTCGCGGCCATCGTGGCGGTGACCGGCGCGACGGCCCTCGCCGGTGCGGCCGACGCCGAGGCGATCATCGCGGCTACCCGGGTCCCCGTCGACGCGCTGGAGTCGGGCCAAGTGCTCACGGTCGGGCACGCGGCGCTCGAGGTCGTGGCGCTGCGCGGCCACACACCAGGGTCCGTCGCCCTCGCCTACCGGGAGCCCGCCGAGGTCTCGTCGGACGGCGCGGTGGCAGGCCGCGTCCACCTGTTCACCGGCGACTCCCTCTTCCCGGGCGGCCCCGGCAAGACCGCCGGACCCGAGGAGTTCACCTCCCTCATGGACGACCTCGAGGCCCGCGTGTTCGACCGGTTCGGCGACGACACCTGGGTGTACCCGGGGCACGGCCGGGACACGACCCTCGGGACGGAGCGCTCGTCCCTGGGCAAGTGGCGCGCACGCGGCTGGTGACCGGCTGGTAGAGCGCCGGCGAGCGGCAGGTGCGTCAGCTGGAGAGGCAGCTGGTCGGGCGGCTGGTGAGAGACTGCACGCATGCCGATCTTCACCGTCACCTACGAGTACGCCGACCGCCCCGCCGACCTCGATGCCACACGGCCCGAGCACCGCGAGTTCCTGCGCGGGCTCCACGCGGCAGGGACGCTGGTCGCGTCAGGACCGTGGCTCCCGGCCCCGGACGCGACGCCCGGCGCGCTGCTGCTGCTCGCGGTGGACAGCGCCGAGAACGCCGAGGGGGCGCTCGACGAGGACCCGTTCGCGCGAGCCAGCCTGATCGCGCGCCGCAGCGTCCGCGGCTGGTCCCCGGTGATCGGCGACCTCACGGCGCACGTCTGACCGCTCGACCGGCCGGTGATCAGCTCTCGTCGGCGCGGTTCGCGTCGCTGCTCGAGGACGCACCGGCGGGGGCTTCCCCGTCTGCGAGCGCCGCGGCCCGGCGGTCCTTGCGGTCCTTGTAGAGGCTCGCGACGGTCGTGATCACGAGCACGACCCCGATGAACGCCAACGACACGGGCGTCGAGATCTCGGGGATCGCCTCGATGTGCTCCCCGCCGTTGATGAACGGCACCTCGTTGGTGTGCAGCGCATGGATCACGAGCTTGAGCCCGATGAACCCGAGGATCGCCGCGAGCCCGTACGCCAGGTAGACGAGGCGGTCCAGGAGCCCGTCGATGAGGAAGTAGAGCTGCCGCAGCCCCAGGAGCGAGAACGCGTTGGCCGCGAAGACCAGGTAGGTCTCCTGCGTCAGCCCGAAGATCGCGGGGATCGAGTCGACGGCGAAGAGGACGTCGGCGCTCCCGATCGCGATCATCACGATGAGCATCGGCGTGATGAACCGCTTGCCGTCGATCTTGACGGTCAGCTTGTCGTCGACGTAGTCGTCGGTCGTCGGGAAGACCCGCCGGACGAGGCGCAGGACCCCGTTCTCCTTGAACTCGGCGTCGTGCTCCGTCCCGGACCGGGCCTGAGCCCACGCGGTGTAGATCAGGAACGCGCCGAAGAGGTAGAAGATCCAGCTGAAGTTCGCGATGAGCGCCGCACCCGCGAGGATGAAGATGGTCCGCAGGACCAGCGCGATCGTGATCCCGACCAGGAGCACCTTCTGCTGGTACAGCCGAGGCACCCGGAACGCGCCCATGATCAGCACGAACACGAAGAGGTTGTCGACGGACAGGCTCTTCTCGGTGACATAGCCGGCGAAGTACTCACCGCCGTACGTGGGCCCCCAGACCGCCCAGACGACGCCGCCGAAGACGACTGCGACGGCGATGTAGCCGACCGACCACCACGCGGCTTCCTTCATGCTCGGTGCGTGCGGGGTCTTGACGTGGCCGACGTAGTCGACAGCGAGCATGGCGAGGATCAGACCGATCGTCACGATCCACGCCCAGAGGGGGACGTCCACGGAGCACAACCTTCGAGATGGTGGGAACCCGAGGTCTCTTCCGCTCACAGACCAGGGTCGCCCCGAGGTCGTTGCGCGAACCGGTGGCACCGGACCGGTCGCGGGACCGGACGTGATGACGACGCCACCGCGTGGGAATACTCCCCTCGCAGGGGCCAACTATAGAGCGCGCATCTCTTGCTCACCACCACCGGCGGCACCGGTCGACACCGCGACGCGGACGACGGACCGCGTCGGGGCTCAGCGGGTCGCCGCGTGCATCTGCCGCAGCTCCTTCTTCATCCCGCCGATCTCGTCGCGCAAGCGCGCCGCGAGCTCGAACTGGAGCTCCGCCGCGGCGGCGTGCATCTGGTCGCTGAGCTCCTGGATGAGGTCGGCGAGCTCGCCCGCCGCCACCCCGGCGAGCTTGTTGCCGGACGACGTCCCGTCCGTGCCCGCGCCCGGCACCGGAGCCTTCGCGCCCTTGCCGGGCTTGCGGTAGCCGCCCTTGAGCAGCTCCTCGGTGTCGATGTCCTCGCGGGCGAGCATGTCCGTGACGTCCGAGATCCGCTTGCGCAGCGGTGTCGGGTCGATGCCGTGCTCGGTGTTGTAGGCGACCTGCTTCTCACGACGCCGGTCGGTCTCCTCGATCGCGTGCGCCATCGCAGCCGTGATCTTGTCGGCGTACATGTGCACCTCGCCGGACACGTTGCGCGCGGCACGGCCGATGGTCTGGATGAGCGACGTGCCCGAGCGCAGGAACCCCTCCTTGTCGGCGTCGAGGATCGCGACGAGCGAGACCTCAGGCAGGTCGAGACCCTCCCGGAGCAGGTTGATACCCACGAGGACGTCGTACTCGCCCTGCCGCAGCTCTCGCAGGAGCTCGACCCGGCGCAGCGTGTCGACCTCCGAGTGCAGGTAGCGCACCCGCACCCCGCGGTCGAGGAAGTAGTCGGTGAGGTCCTCGGCCATCTTCTTCGTCAGGGTCGTGACGAGCACGCGCTCGTTGCGGTCCGTGCGGTCGCGGATCTCACCGAGCAGGTCGTCGATCTGCCCGGTCGTGGGCTTGATCACGACCTTCGGGTCGACCAGACCGGTCGGTCGGATGATCTGCTCGACCACGCCGTCCGACATCGAGAGCTCGTACGAGCCGGGGGTCGCCGAGAGATAGACCGTCTGCCCGATGCGCTCGACGAACTCCTCCCAGCGCAGCGGCCGGTTGTCCGTCGCGCTCGGGAGGCGGAACCCGTGCTCCACGAGGCTGCGCTTGCGCGACATGTCGCCCTCGAACATCGCGCCGATCTGCGGGACGGTGACGTGCGACTCGTCGACCACGAGCAGGAAGTCCTCGGGGAAGTAGTCGAGCAGCGTGTTCGGCGGGCTCCCGGGGTCGCGCCCGTCGATGTGCCGCGAGTAGTTCTCGATGCCGGAGCACGAGCCGATCTGCCGCATCATCTCGATGTCGTACGTCGTCCGCATACGCAGGCGCTGCGCCTCGAGCAGCTTGTCCTGGCGCTCGAGGTCCTCGAGCCGGGCGGCGAGCTCGGTCTCGATCGACCCGATCGCGCGCTCCATGCGCTCCGGACCCGCGACGTAGTGCGTCGCCGGGAACACGTAGATGCTCTGCTCCGAGCGCACGACCTCACCCGTCAGCGGGTGGAGGGTCTGGATCGCCTCGATCTCGTCGCCGAAGAACTCGATGCGGACCGCGAGCTCCTCGTACACCGGGATGATCTCGACCGTGTCCCCCCGCACCCGGAAGGTCCCGCGGGTGAACGCGACGTCGTTGCGCGTGTACTGCATCGTCACGAACTGGCGCAGCAGCTGGTCCCGCTCGACGGTGTCGCCCACGTCGAGCCGCACCATCCGGTCCACGTACTCCTGCGGCGTGCCGAGTCCGTAGATGCACGAGACGGAGGCGACCACGACGACGTCCCGGCGGGTCAGCAGGGACGAGGTCGCCGAGTGCCGCAGCCTCTCGACCTCGTCGTTGATCGACGAGTCCTTTTCGATGAAGGTGTCCGTCTGCGCGATGTACGCCTCGGGCTGGTAGTAGTCGTAGTACGAGACGAAGTACTCGACGGCGTTGTTCGGCAGGAGCTCGCGGAACTCGGTCGCGAGCTGCGCAGCGAGGGTCTTGTTCGGCGCCATCACGAGCGTCGGTCGCTGGAGCTCCTCGATGAGCCACGCAGTCGTCGCGGACTTCCCGGTACCGGTCGCGCCGAGGAGCGTGATGTCCTTCTCCCCCGCCCGGACCCTGCGCGCGAGGTCGGCGATCGCGGTCGGCTGGTCGCCCGAGGGCTGGTAGTCCGAGACCACCTCGAACGGGGCGACGGTGCGCTGGAGATCGGTGACGGGACGCATGCCGCAACGGTACGCCGGGGCACCGACACGGACGTCGGGTTCACCCACGGTGAGCGCGCTCTCCCGACGAAGAGAGGGTCGAGCGCTGTTAGCATCGACGATTGGTTTACACCACGAACTAACTCTGCCCCGCCCGGCCGACCCCCGAACGAGGACCACGTGCACCCCACCACTCCCCCGCGTCGCCCAGCCCGAGCGCGCGTCACCGCCGCCCTGGCCGCGTTCGCCATGCTCGCCGTCGGTGTCACCACCGGTGCAGCCGTCTCCGCCGGGGCCGCAGCTGCCGCACCCACGACGCCCGCGGTGCACCCGGCCGTCGTCGTCCCGACCGCGACCAAGGCGCTGGGCTTCTGCCCGCCCGACGGTGGGTTCCCGGGGATCGGCAACCCGCCCCCGCTCTACACGGACGACGCGGTGGCCGTGTTCGCCGGGGGCGACTACACCGCGGCGGGCAGCGCGGCGGAGACCGAGGGTGTGCTCGTCGTCTTCGGCGACGCCACCATCGACAAGACGGCCGGTGGCACGTTCAACGTCGGCACGGTGGGCGTCGGGTCCCAGATCGTCCCCAGCGCAGGCAGCGACATGCTCGTCGTCGGCGGAGATCTGACGATCGGCACGTCGACCCGGGTCGACGTGGGCCACGGCCTGACCGGCGGCGGCAACGCCGTCGCCGGTGGGTCGATCACGGACACCGGCGGCACTCCGGTCGCGGGGCCACCCCGGTTGGAGACCAACGGCGGCGCAGTCACCTCGGAGGTCGGTGCGGCCACCGCCACCGCCGACTTCACCCAGGTGCCCGCACAGATCGACACCCTCTCGGCCAGACTTGCCGGCGAGACGCCGACCGGGACGGCGACGCCGAACGGCACGCAGCTCACGCTCACGAGCACCACGACGGACCACGACCAGGTGTTCGAGGTCGACGCCGCGGACCTCACCGGCACGACCGAGATCTACATCGAGTCCGTGCCCACCGACGCGTCCATCGCCATCAACGTCGTCGGCACGCCGAACACGCTGACGTTCAGCCCCAACTACTTCAGCATCAACGGCACCCGCGTCGACGACCTCACGAGCCCCGACTTCGGCAACGCGGCCGCCGGCCTGCTCTGGAACTTCCCCGACGCCACCGACCTGACGATCGGGGGCTCGTCACAGTTCATGGGCAGCATTCTGGTGCCCACCGATGCCTCCTCGGTCACGCTCACGGCGTCGACCAACGGGCGCGTGCACGTGGCCGGCGATCTCACGACCTCGGGGAACGGCAACGAGCAGCACTCCTACCCCTGGACGGGCGACGTCACCACGGACTGCGACGACGGCACGGGCGCCATCACGCTCACGAAGGAGCTCACCCCCGGCTCGTTCGTCGACCCGACCACCACGACCTTCCCGGTCGTCGTCGACTGCACCCTGCCCGCCGGAGCGGGCACCGACACGTCCACGATCGACCTGACGCCCGGTGTCACCGAGCGCAAGGACGGGATGACGATCGGGACCGAGTGCACGATCACCGAGGATCCCTCGGGCGCGCAGGTCGGCGGGGCCGCTCTCGACACGGGCGACGCCGTCTGGGCGGAGCCCACGATCCTGATCGACGGCCGGCCGGGCAGCACCCTGACGGTCACCGACTCGACGACCGACGTCGCCGTGGTCGTGACCAACACGCTGCTCGCGGGCTTCGAGATCCGCAAGGACGTCGTCGACCCGGACGGCGTGTACACCGGGTCACGGACGTTCCCCGTCGACTGGACCTGCGACGCCCCGGGCGTCGTGGTCGAAGGCAACCAGTCAGGCGCAGCCGCACCCGCGTCCGGGACCCTCGAGGTCGCGGACGGCGCCACCGTCTCCCCCTCCGTCAGCGGCGACCGGATCGCCTTCCCCGCCGGGACGTCCTGCCAGGTGACCGAGACGGTCACCACCGAGCCGGGCGACTTCACCGACCCGGACGCCTCGTGGGCCACGCCGACCATCACGGGCGGGGACCTCGTCGTCGGACAGGACCCGACGGCGAAACTCGTCGTCGTGACCAACACGACGCAGGTGGGCCCGACGCCGACGCCCACGCCGACACCCACACCTACGCCGACGCCCACGCCTTCACCGACGACCACGGTGACGCCGACGCCGACGCCCTCACCGACGTCGACCGAGACCCCGGCACCGACGCCCACCACCCCAGGGACCGCCACGGACTCCCCGACGCCGGGCGCACCGAGCAACCCCTCGCAGCCCGATGGTCAGCTGCCGTGGACCGGGTCGAACCCGGGACCGTGGCTCGGGTTCGCGTTCCTCCTGATCGCTGCCGGGACCGGACTCGCCCTCGTGGCGCGTCGCCGGTCGGCCAGGTCGGGCGCCTAGCCGACCGGTGACGGGCGGCGCCGGCGACCTCGAGCTGATCAGATCAGCGAAGGTCGCCGGCCTCGTCCGCGGCCTCCCGCACGAGGCGTTCCCAGAGGGCGTCGACCTGTTCCTCGAGGCCGTCACGGGTCCCGGTACCGTCGAGCACCACGTCGGCGGCCTCCCGCCGGTCGTCGTCGTCGGCCTGGGCGGCGATCCGGGAACGCGCGTCCGCGACGCTGAGCCCCCGCCCCTCCACGAGGCGTTCCAGTCGGAGGCTCTCGGGGGCGTCGACCACGACGACCAGATGGAAGTCGTCGGTCCGCCCGGTCTCCACGAGCAGCGGCACGTCGTGGACGACGACGGCCCTCGGGTCGGCGGCGACGGCGCCGGCCTCGTGCTCCGCCGCCATCCGTCGTATCTCCGGGTGCACGATCGCGTCGAGTCGCGCCCGGGCGTCGTCGTCACCGAAGACGATCGTCGCGAGCGCCGTCCGGTCCAGCGTCCCGTCGGCGCGGACGACGCCGGCCCCGAAGGTCTCGGCGATCTGCAGGAGCCCTAGGCTCCCGGGGTGGACGGCCTCCCGGGCGAGGACGTCGTAGTCGATGACGACGCCGCCGCGCTCTGCGAGCCGCCCGGACACCACCGACTTGCCTGCCGCGATCCCGCCCGTCAACCCGACTCTGAACATGGGCACCATCGTGCCAGCGCGGCGCGTTCACCGCCCCGGGAAGGTCCGACGCCTCCGTACCGTTAGCCCGAGGTGGCACGCCCGCGCCAGGTCAGGAGCACAGATGTCCGTCCCGCAGTTCTCGCCGCGCGGCGGCATGTCCTCGTTCCGCCAGGACTCGTCCGTCACGAGGCACAGGCTGGCGCCGGGCACGGTGCGCCGGGTGCTGGGGTTCGCGCGGCCGTACCGAGGCGAGCTGGCCGTCTTCCTCGTGCTCGTCGCCGCCGACGCGGCGGCGGGAGCCGTCACCCCCTGCTCTTCAAGCACCTCATCGACGACGGCATCAGCGCCGGCCGCACCGACGTCGTCGTCCGGCTCTCGCTCGTCGTCGCCCTGCTCGCCGTGGTCACCGCGGCGCTGGGACTCGGTGTCCGGTGGCTGAGCGCCCGCGTCGGCGAGGGGCTGATCCTCGACCTGCGCACCGCGGTGTTCGACCACGTCCAGCGCATGCCGCTGGCGTTCTTCGCCCGAGCCCGCACGGGGGCGCTCGTGCAGAGGCTCAACGGCGACGTCCTCGGCGCCCAGCAGGCCTTCACCGCGACCCTGCAGAACGTGGTCAGCAACGCGCTCACCATCGTCTTCGTCCTCGTGGCCATGCTGTCGATGTCGTGGCAGCTGACGCTGGTCTCGCTCGTGCTGCTCCCGGTCTTCGTGCTGCCCGCACGCTGGTTCGGGCGGCGCATCGCCGCGATCACCCGTGAGGCGTACGCACTGAACGCCGAGGCGGCGCAGACGATGAACGAGCGGTTCAACGTCGCCGGCGCGCACCTCGTGAAGATCTTCGGCGACCCGGCGCGGGAGTCCGCGTCGTACGAGGCGCAGGCACGACGAGTCCGCGACATCGGCGTGAAGCAGACGCTGTACGGCACCTATCTGCGTGTCGGGCTGACCATGGTCGCGTCCGTGGCCGTCGCCGTCATCTACGGCCTGGGTGGCGTCATGGCGATCCGTGGGGAGCTCACGGTCGGTGTGGTCGTCGCCCTCACCGCGTACCTCGCGCGCCTGTACGGACCGCTCACGGCGATGTCGAACGTGCAGGTCGACGTGATGACGGCGCTCGTCAGCTTCGAGCGCGTCCTCGAGGTCCTCGACCTCGAGCCCTCGGTCGCCGAGCGGGACCGGCCCGTCGACGTGCGCGAGGCGGTGGAGCGCACCGGCGCCGCGGTGAGCGTCGACCACGTCTCGTTCCGCTATCCGGTGGCCGCCGACGTGTCGCTCGCCTCCCTGGAGGCGGTCGGCGCGCCGACCGGGGATCCCACCAGCGACACCCTCACCGATGTCTCGTTCGAGATCCCGGCCGGGTCGATGGTGGCGCTCGTCGGTCCGTCGGGCGCAGGGAAGACGACGATCACCCAGCTCGTCACCCGGATGTACGACCCGACCTCGGGCTCCGTGCGGATCGCGGGCGTGGACCTCACCGACGCCTCGCACGCGTCGCTGCGCGCGACCGTCGGCGTCGTGTCCCAGGAGGCGCACCTGTTCCACGACTCGATCGCCGGCAACCTGCGGTACGCACGCCCGGACGCGTCGGACGACGAGATCGAGTCCGCGCTGCGGGCAGCCCACGTGTGGGACCTCGTGAGCAGCCTGCCCGACGGCACCGGGACCGTCGTCGGTGATCGCGGCTACCGGCTCTCGGGCGGCGAGCGTCAGCGGCTCGCGATCGCCCGCCTCCTGCTCAAGGCGCCGGACGTCGTCGTCCTCGACGAGGCGACCGCCCACCTCGACTCCGAGTCCGAGTCCGCCGTCCAGGCCGCGCTGAACGAGGCCCTCAAGGGACGGACGTCGCTGGTCATCGCCCACCGCCTGTCCACCGTGCGTGACGCCGACACGATCGTCGTCCTCGACGACGGCGTCGTGGTCCAGACCGGGACCCACACCCAGCTGCTGGACGAGGGCGGCCTGTACGCGGAGCTGTACCGGACGCAGTTCGCCCCGACCGCCTGACGACGACGGCCCGCCACCTCCGAGGAGGTGACGGGCCGTGCCAGGCGTGCCGACCTGTCAGCGACAGGTCAGGCCGTGAGCCGGTGGCTCAGTTGCCGGTGAGCTTCTCGCGCAGTGCGGCGAGCGCCTCGTCCGAGGCCAGCGTGCCGCCGGTCTCGTCCGCGGCCGGGGCCGAGGAGTACGAGGACGAGCCGCCACCCGCTGCCGGGGCGCTGCTGCTGCTCGAGCTCGACGACGTGGTCGTCGACGCCTCGGTGTCGGCCTTGATGGCCTCGGCGACCTGCTTGCGGTGGGCGTCCCAACGCTCGTGGGCCTTGGCGTACTCCGCCTCCCACGCCTCGCGCTGGGTCTCGAAGCCCTCGAGCCACTCGTTCGACTCCGGGTCGAAGCCCTCGGGGTACTTGTAGTTGCCCTGCTCGTCGTACTCGGCAGCCATGCCGTAGAGCGCGGGGTCGAAGTCGTCCGACTCCGGGTTCACGCCCTCGTTGGCCTGCTTGAGCGACAGCGAGATGCGGCGACGCTCGAGGTCGATGTCGATGACCTTGACGAACACCTCCTCGCCGACCGTGACGACCTGCTCGGGCAGGTCCACGTGACGGACCGCGAGCTCCGAGATGTGCACGAGGCCCTCGATGCCGTCCTCGACGCGCACGAACGCACCGAAGGGGACGAGCTTCGTGACCTTGCCCGGGACGACCTGGCCGATCGCGTGGGTCCGGGCGAAGGTCTGCCACGGGTCCTCCTGCGTCGCCTTGAGCGACAGCGAGACACGCTCGCGGTCGAAGTCGACGTCGAGGACCTCGACCGTGACCTCCTGGCCGACCTCGACGACCTCGGAGGGGTGGTCGATGTGCTTCCAGGAGAGCTCGGAGACGTGCACGAGACCGTCGACGCCGCCGAGGTCCACGAACGCACCGAAGTTGACGATCGAGGAGACGACACCCGGGCGCACCTGGCTCTTCTGCAGGGTCTGCAGGAACGTGGAGCGGACCTCGGACTGCGTCTGCTCGAGCCACGCGCGGCGCGAGAGGACGACGTTGTTGCGGTTCTTGTCGAGCTCGATGATCTTCGCCTCGATCTCCTTGCCGACGTACGGCTGGAGGTCGCGGACACGACGCATCTCGACGAGCGAGGCGGGGAGGAACCCGCGCAGCCCGATGTCGAGGATGAGGCCGCCCTTGACGACCTCGATGACGGTGCCGGTGACGACGCCGTCCTCCTCCTTGACCTTCTCGATGGTGCCCCAGGCGCGCTCGTACTGTGCGCGCTTCTTGGACAGGATCAGGCGGCCTTCCTTGTCCTCCTTCTGGAGGACCAGGGCCTCGACCGCGTCTCCGACAGCGACGACCTCACCCGGGTCGACGTCGTGCTTGATGGAGAGCTCGCGGGAGGGGATGACGCCCTCGGTCTTGTAACCGATGTCGAGGAGGACCTCGTCACGGTCGACCTTGACGATGGTGCCTTCGACGATGTCACCGTCATTGAAGTACTTGATGGTGGCGTCGATGGCGGCGAGGAAGTCCTCCTCGGTCCCGATGTCGTTGATGGCGACCTGGGGGGCGGACTTCGCGGGGGTGGAGATGGTCATAGAGTTCGATGCTCCGATGCGGACAGGACGTAGTACGGACAGGAATCGTGCGTGAGTCGTTCAGCGGCGCACACGGGCCGGGTACCGGACGAGCCGGGCCCCTGGCCTGGAATGCCGTTGGGACGGACTGCTCTCGGCGCGCGCGCAGGACGCAGCGCACCATCGACCATCTTATCCATTCCCGTCGCTCAGATCAACGCGGCCTCAGGTGAGGCCTACGAACGACCGAGCTGTGATCGGGCACGGACGACGCCGGAGGCAGACAGGGTCCGGACGGCGGACCGGTCGGAGACCTGTCGAGCACCTCAGGCCAGCGCCTTGGCCACTCTCAGCAGCTCGAGCGGCACGGTCTTGAGCTTGCCGGCGATCTCGGCCAGGGAGACCATCTCGACCACGTCGCCGTGGAGCGCAGTCATCACGTTCGACTCGCCACGCGTGACGGCGTCGACGGCCGCGACGCCGAAGCGGCTGCCGAGGATCCGGTCGGTGGGGGTCGTGTCGCCGCCGCGCTGGACGTGGCCCAGGACGGTCAGCCGCGTGTCGAACCCGGTACGTTCGGCGATCTCCTTCGAGACGCGCTCGCCGATCGACCCGGCGATGATCTCGCCGTAGCGCCCGAGCTCCTGCTCGTACACCATCGACGTGCCCTCGGCGGGCAGCGCACCCTCGGCGACGACCACGATGGAGAAGTTCGCGTGCGCCCGGTGGCGGTGGTTCAGGAACTTCACGATCCGGTCGATGTCGAAGGGCTCCTCGGGCGCGAGCACCACCTCGGCCCCGCCGGCGATGCCCGAGTTCACCGCGATCCACCCTGCGTGACGTCCCATGACCTCGACGACCATGACCCGGTTGTGGCTCTCGGCGGTGGTGTGCACCCGGTCGAGCGCCTCCGTCGCGATGTTCAGTGCGGTGTGGAACCCGATGGAGAGGTCGGTGCCCCAGACGTCGTTGTCGATCGTCTTGGGGATCGCGACGATCGGGACTCCTGCCTCCGCGACCTGCTGGGCAGCGTGCAGCGTCCCGTCGCCGCCGATGCAGATCAGCGAGTCGAGCCGCTCCGCCTCGAGCGTCGTCAGGACGGCCTCCATGCTGCCGTCCTCGTGGCTCGGGTGGAACCGCGCCGTCCCCAGCAGGGTCCCCCGGTCGGGAGCACGTTGCGGATGTCCTGGCGACCCAGCGGGACGACGTCGCCGTCGACCATGCCACGCCACCCGTTGCGGAACCCGGTGACCGTGTGGCCGTACTCGCCAGTCGCCTGCTTGACCACGGCGCGGATCGCAGCATTGAGGCCCGGGCAGTCGCCCCCGCCTGTGAGTAGACCGATGCGCACAGAGACTCCTCGTCCGACGAGCTGGGGCGGCCGACCTGGCGTCCTTCGGCCCTAGGCCTCAAACCTATCGTGCAGGCCGCGCCGAGCGACGCAGGTCCACGGAGCGGGCGGACCGCGGCGCAAGAATGGACACATGACGTCGACGCTCGGGTCCGCAGGGTATTCGGCCGTGCCGGACGACGTCGGTGGCGCCGCGGCCCGCGGCTGGTGGGACGAGAACGCACCCGAGTACCAGCGGGAGCACGACGGGTTCCTCAAGGACGAGCTGGTGTGGGGCCCTGAAGGGCTCCGCGAGTCGGACGCGGGACTGCTCGGGCCCGTCGCGGGGCTCGACGTCCTCGAGATCGGCGCGGGCGCCGCGCAGTGCGCCCGTTGGCTCGCCGCCCAGGGGGCCCGTGTCGTGGCCACCGACGTGTCGATCCGGATGCTCCTCGCCGGCGACACCCCCGGACCCGCCGGAGTCGAGGGCGCTGCCTGCGCCGGGCCGGGACGCTCGCGTGGCCGGGCGGTCGCGGACCGCGCTCGACCCGTCCCGCTCGTCCAGGCCGACGCCCGAGCCCTCCCGTTCGCCGCGGCCTCGTTCGACACGGTCTTCACCGCATACGGGGCCGTACCGTTCGTCCCCGACGCGCGACGGATCCACTCGGAGGTCGCCCGCGTCCTTCGTCCCGGCGGCACCTGGGCCTTCTCGGTGACGCACCCCGTCCGGTGGGCGTTCCCCGACGACCCAGGCGAGAAGGGGCTCACGGTGCACCGGTCCTACTTCGACCGCCGCCCGTACGTGGAGTCGGACGGCGCGGGTCGGGTCACGTACGCCGAGTACCACCGGACGGTCGGCGACCACGTCAGGGACGTGGTCTCGGCCGGTCTCCAGGTCGTGGACGTCGTCGAGCCCGAGTGGCCCGAGAGCAACCAGCAGGTCTGGGGCGGGTGGGGCCCGGTGCGCGGTCGGCTGATCCCGGGGACCATGGTCGTCGTCGCCCGTCGACCGGGGTGACGACGTCCGGCCGTCACGGCCGCACCGGCGGCCGGCAGCTGCGGCCGGCGGCGGCGACCTCCCTGGTCAGTGGCCGGCGTCGTGCCAGCTGGTACCGACACCGACCGACACGTCCAGCGGCACCGAGAGCTCGGCCGCGGCCCCCATCTCGGCGCGGAGGATGCGCTCGACCTCGTCCTTCTCCCCCGGTGCCACCTCGACGAGCAGCTCGTCGTGCACCTGCAGCAGCAGGCGCGACGTGAGTCCGCCGGAGTCGAGCGCGTTGCGGACCCCGAGCATCGCGACCTTGATGATGTCTGCTGCGCTCCCCTGGATCGGCGCGTTGAGCGCCATGCGCTCCGCCATGTCCCGCCGCTGCCGGTTGTCGCTCGTGAGGTCCGGGAGGTACCGGCGACGCCCGAGGATCGTCGCGGTGTACCCCGTGGACCGCGCTTCGTCGACGACCCCCGTGAGGTAGTCCCGGACTCCCCGAACCGCGAGAAGTAGTCGTCCATCAGCGACTGTGCCTCCGGCACTCCGATGCTGAGCTGCTTCGACAGCCCGTAGGAGGACAGCCCGTACGCGAGGCCGTACGACATCGCCTTGATCTTCGAGCGCATCGCGGGCGTGACCTCGTCGGCGGGCACGTCGAACACGCGCGATCCCACGTAGTTGTGCAGGTCCTCGCCCGAGCGGAACGCATCGATCAGGCCCTCGTCGCCCGAGAGGTGGGCCATGATCCGCATCTCGATCTGGCTGTAGTCCGCCGTGAGCAGCGTCTCGTAGCCCGGCCCGACCACGAACGCCCGCCGGATGCGCCGGCCTGCCTCCGTGCGGATCGGGATGTTCTGGAGGTTGGGGTCGGTCGAGCTGAGGCGGCCGGTCGCCGCGATGGTCTGCTGGAACGACGTGTGGACGCGTGCGTCGTCCGCGACGGACTTGAGGAGGCCCTCGACGGTCTGCCGCAGACGCGTCGCGTCGCGGTGGGCGAGCAGGTGCTCCAGGAACGGGTGCCCGGTCTTGACGAACAGCTCCGCGAGCGCCGCGGCGTCCGTCGTCCAGCCCGTCTTGATCTTCTTCGTCTTCGGCATCTCGAGCTGGTCGAACAGCACCTCCTGGAGCTGCTTCGGCGAGCCGAGGTTCACCTCCCGGCCGATGACCTCGTACGCGTCGGCGGCGGCCTGCGCCACCTGGCCGGCGAAGTGCCGCTCGAGCCCGGTGAGGTGCTCGACGTCCACGGCGATCCCGGCGCGCTCCATGTCGCCGAGGACATGGGTCAGCGGCAGCTCGAGGTCGCGCAGGAGCCCCGTGGCGCCGCGGTCTGCGAGGACCTCGACGAGCGCCTCAGAGAGCTCGAGGACCGCAGCGGCCCGCGCCGCGGCCTGCCGGCCGGCACCGGAGCCGTCGACCGAGAGGTCCAGCGCGCCCTGGGCCTCGGGCTCGTCGTCGACGCGCAGCTCCCGGTGGAGGTGGCGGACGGCGAGGTCGCTGAGGTCGTAGCCCCGCTGGTCCGGGTAGCAGAGGTAGGCGGCCAGCTCGGTGTCGAAGGTGACGCCGCGCAGGTCCATGCCGCGGGCGGCGAGGGCGTGGGCGGCCGACTTCGCGCCGTGGACGACGATCGCGCGCGCGTCGTCCGCCAACCACGCCGCGAGGGCGGACTCGTCGGCAGCGGAGACGTCGGCGAGGTCGACGACGACGGCCTCCGAACCGTCGGTCACCGTCACCGCCCACGCGTCGGCCCCCGTGGGTGCCGTGCGACCCTCGACGTCGAGCCCGAGCGTCACGTCCGCGCGTGCGGAGAGCCACTCCCCGAGCCCGTCGGGGCCCGGGTCCGCGACGTCGACCGTCATCGCAGGGGCGGCGTCGACCTCGTCGTCGCTCCCGCCCAGCGCGAGAAGGCGCTCGCGCAACGCGGCGAACTCGAGCGCGTCGAAGACCGTGTGCACCGCTGTGCGGTCCCAGGGTCGTAGGCCGAGATCGTCGGGACCGAGCGGCAGCTCCATGTCGCGCAGCAGCGCGTTGAGCCGGCGGTTCGTCCGCACCTGCTCGAGGTGGGCCCGCAGGTTCTCGCCTGCCTTGCCCTTGATCGTCTCGGCGCCGTCGAGCACCGCGTCGAGGTCGCCGAACTGGGCG
Organism: Paraoerskovia sediminicola; assembly: GCF_030296575.1. Taxonomy (GTDB): domain Bacteria; phylum Actinomycetota; class Actinomycetes; order Actinomycetales; family Cellulomonadaceae; genus Paraoerskovia; species Paraoerskovia sediminicola. Next base: position 2,986,758 of record NZ_AP027729.1, on the reverse strand, counting down.
ATCCACTTCGCGGCGGTCTTCGGCCCGACGCCGGGGACACCGGGGAGGTTGTCCGCGGTCTCGCCCACGAGTGCGGCGAGGTCCGGGTAGTTCTCGGGGCGGACGCCGTACTTCTCCTCGACCGCGTCGGGGGTCATGCGTGCCAGGTCGGAGACGCCCCGCTTGGGGTAGAGCACCGTCACGTCGTCGGTCACGAGCTGGAACGCGTCCCGGTCGCCGGAGCACACCAGGACCTCCATGCCGAGCGCGGCGGCCTGGGTCGAGAGGGTCGCGAAGATGTCGTCCGCCTCGAAGTTCGCCTTCTCCAGGGCCGGGACGTTGAGCGCCTCGAGCACCTCGCGGATCAGCGGCACCTGCCCCTTGAAGGGCTCCGGCGTCGCAGCGCGACCGGCCTTGTAGGTCGGGAGCTGCTCGGTGCGGAACGTCGCGCTCCCGGCGTCGAACGCGACGGCGATGTGCGTCGGCTTCTCGTCCCGCAGGAGGTTGATGAGCATCGACGTGAAACCGAAGACGGCGTTGGTGGACTGGCCGGTCGTCGTGGAGAAGTTCTCGACCGGGAGCGCGAAGAACGCGCGGTACGCCATCGAGTGGCCGTCGATGAGCAGGAGCCGGGGTCGCGTCGAGGTGGTCACGGGTGCCAACCTATCCGGTATGACCGACACGACGGCACCGGACGAACAGCTCCTGCGGCTCCACGAGAGCACCCGCGGGACCCTCATCGAGCTCCTCGGGATCGAGCTCCTCGAGGCCTCCGCGGAACGCTGCGTCGCGACCATGCCGGTCGCGGGCAACACCCAGCCCGCGGGTCTGCTGCACGGGGGCGCCACCGCCGCGCTCGCCGAGACCGTGGGCTCCGTCGCCGCACAGATCCATGCGGGTCCCGGGCGGGCCTCGGTCGGCACCGAGCTCAACGCGACGCACCACCGGGGCCTGCGCGAGGGGTCGGTCACGGCTGTCGCGACGGCCGTCCACCGGGGGCGCACGACGGCGTCCTACGAGATCGTGGTGACCGACTCCGCGGGTCGTCGGGTCTGCACGGCCCGCCTCTCCTGCCTCGTCCTCGAGGCGGTCCGTCCGGACTGAGGCCGTGCTCGAAGCAGGCAGGCAGGCAGGCAGGCAGGCAGGCAGGCAGGCAGGCAGGGAGAGACTGCAAACTGGACCGGCAGGCACGGCCCCCGAACAGGGCCTCCGAAGAGCGTCAGCGAGTGCGGACGGCGAACCGGGTCAGCCTGCGCGAGCGGCGAACCGAATCAGCCTGCGGCGACCTTGCCCGTGCCCTGGGAGCGGGAGATCTCGGCAGCGTCCGCGTCGACGGCCGCGATGCTCTTCTGGAACTCCCGGAGGTCCAGGGGTCCGCTCGCGCCCTCGGTCCGCGCGCGACGGCGTCGGGCGATGAGGTCCTCCAGCGACCGAGACCCTCGGCGCCTCTGACCGGAGTCGCCGTTCAGTCTGCGGCGGAGCGTCGCGGTGGCGACGACCCGGTGGCCGGCGACAGGAGCGAACCCGAGCCTGGCGAGGAATCGCTGCACGCCCCGGGCGCCCGGGATGGGCACCGAGTAGACGTCGACGGCGCCGCGCACCTGCGCGAGGTCGGCCACACCGGACAGGAGCGCGTGCCCGGCTCCGCGGCGCCGTGCGGCTTCTGAGACGTAGAGCGCCTCGATGTGCATGGCGGGCGTGACGTCGAAGACCGTCGGGCGGACGACCCGGCACAGCACGAACCCGACGATCTCGTCCCCGTCCAGGGCGACGAGGATGTTGCCACCGTCCATCGCGAGCAGGACGCTGAGCTGACGGACGATGGTCGCGTCGTCGGGGCCGCACACCTGGGAGCCCACGGCCGACTCGTCGCGCGCCTCGGCGCTGATGCGTGCGAGGACGGAGAGCTCGGACCCGTCGACGGGTCGCACGGCGATCGTCGAACGCATGGTGCACCTCCATCGGCTCGGAACGTGGCGACGTGATCGCCACGTGATCCTCAGGTCACGAAACGTGTCGGACAACAGTCCAGAACTGTACCGCCACCGCGCAGCGGCTCGCTACCCGCCGCCGGCGGCTGCCCGTCGGCGTCGGAAGGGTCGGAAGAGTGGGTCAGGCGCCGCCGACCTGATCGATCACGGCGTCGGCGACCTCGCGCATCGTCAGGCGACGGTCCATCGACGTCTTCTGGATCCACCGGAACGACTCCGGCTCCGAGAGGCCCATCTTCGTCATGAGCAGACCCTTGGCCCGGTCGACGCGCTTGCGCGTCTCGAACCGCTCGGCGAGGTCGGCGACCTCGGACTCGAGCGCGGAGATCTGCGAGTAGCGCGAGATCGCGATCTCGACGGCCGGCAGAAGGTCGGCCGGCGTGAACGGCTTGACGACGTAGGCCATGGCCCCGGCGTCACGAGCGCGCTCGACGAGCTCGGTCTGGGAGAACGCGGTGAGCAGGACGACCGGGGCGACGTGGGCCTTCCCGATGCGCTCCGCCGCCGAGATGCCGTCGAGCTCGGGCATCTTGACGTCCATCACGACGACGTCGGGCTTCAGGTCCAGGGCGAGCTGCACGGCGGTCTCGCCGTCACCCGCCTCACCGACGACGTCGAACCCTGCCTCGCGCAGCGTCTCGACGACGTCCATGCGGATCAGCGCCTCGTCCTCGGCGACGACGGCACGACGGGTCGGCCGCTTGGGCTCGGGCGCCGGCGTGGGCTCGGTCTCCTCCAGCATCGGGGGAAGATCCAGGGGCTCGGTGTTGCGCGCACGCGCGTCGTCGTCACTCACAGGTACATCTTAGGGGTGCCGTCTGGAAACTTCCTGCACGCCGGACGTGCGCCTCGCCACCCTCCGACCGTCCGGGCCGACCGTGCGGGTGTGGTTCGATAAGCCCGTGGTCCATCGCGCGGACCCTCACGGGTGCGCGCTGCCCCGGTAGCCCAACCGGCAGAGGCGTCCGGCTCAAACCCGGTCCAGTGTGGGTTCGAATCCCACCCGGGGCACCCACGACCGGCCACGGTGGCGCCGGCTACCGGCCGCCCGGCGACCGGCCCCCTCGCCCCCGTCGCCTGCCACTTCCGCCGCCAACGTCGCCCTGCCTCCCTCCGCCGCCTCTGCCGTCAGTCGTCCAGGCCCCGCGCCAGGGCGGCGAGCGCAGCGTCCAGGTCGACGTCGCTCACCCCACCGAACCCGACCACGAGGCCCGTGTCCCGCGCCGTCCGCGTGTAGTCGGAGAGCAGCGGCACGTCGAACCCCGCCGCCCGGGCGGCTCCCTGCGCCCGCTCCGCACGCTCCTGCGGCATCAGCCACGTCGAGTACATCCCGGCGGACGCGGCCGCCGGCGTCGCGTACGGACCGAGCGTGGCGGCTACTCGCTCTGAGCGCTCGGCGTAGACGCGTCGCGCGGTCCGCACGACTGTGTCGAGCCATCCCTCGCGCAGGAGCGTCAGGAGCGCAAGCTGCGACGGCCACGCCGCGCCGTCGTGCGTCACCTCGCGGTGCCGGTCCACCACCTCGCGCAGCGGCCCGGGCAGGACCGCCCAACCGACGCGCAGGCTGGGCACCGCCGACTTCGATGCCGTCCCGAGGTAGGCGACGAGCTCCGGGGCGAGGCTCGCGAGCGCAGGCACCGGGGCGACGTCGTACCGCAGCTCCGAGTCGTAGTCGTCCTCGACGACGACCGTCCCCGAGCGGCGCGCGGCGGCGAGCAGCGAGAGGCGGTCGTCGGCGGACATGACGTGGCCGAGCGGGTGCTGGTGCGCGGGTGTCGTGTACACGGCCGCGAGCCCGTCGACGTGCGCGTGTGCGCCGTGCGCCGGGACGTCGACCACCGCGCGACCCGACGCCTGCACGGTGGCCACCGCTGCGCGGTAGCCAGGGTCCTCCACCCCGACAGGGCCGGCATGCAGCGCTGCGAGCAGGTGCCGCAGGCCCGCGGTCGCGCCGGCGGTGACGATCACGTCGTCCGCGTCGACGGCGAGGCCACGGGTCCGGGCGACCCGTTCGGCGAGCGCTGTACGCAGCGCCGGCAGACCCCTCGGGTCCTCGTAGCCTCGCGGCGGCTCCCGGGTCGAGACCTCGCGCCAGGCGCGCCGCCAACCCGCACGGTGCCGTGCGTCGAGCCAGGGGTCGCCGGCCCCGAGCCGCACGAGCCGGGGCGACGCCGGCTCGCGACGAGGTCGTGCCGGCGGGACGGGAGTCACCGCACCCGACCTGACGAACGTCCCGGAGCCCCGGCGCCCCTCGATCCAGCCCTCGGCCCCGAGCTGCTCGTAGGCCTGCTCAGCCACCGCACGCGAGACGCCGAGCTCGGTCGCGAGCGCGCGGCTGCTCGGGAGCCGGTCACCACGGCGCAGCGTCCCGGCGACCACGAGCTGCCGGACCTGGTCCGAGAGCTGCACGCCGAGCGGCGACGTCGCGGCGCGATCGAGGTGAACGGGGAGCGTGGTCATGGATTGTCCTGTCGAAGTTCCGTGGAATTGGCCCATGACGACAGGCCACTATGTCACCAGACTATGACCCATGGAAGACCTCTCCCCCACTCCGCGGTCCACCGTCGGCCGCGGCAGCGCCCGTGCTCGGGCCGACCGCTCCGAGCTGCACGCGTTCCTCGCGGACGCCCTCGTCGCGCACCTGGGCGTCGTCGTCGACGGCGACCCCGTCGTCCTGCCTACCGCCTACGCCCTGGCGGTCGACGGGCCGGACGACGGCGGCACGCTGTACCTCCACGGATCGGTCGCGGCCCGCTGGCTGCGCGAGGCACCGGCGCGCACCGTGTGCGTCACGGTCACCGAGCTGGACGGGCTCGTGGCAGCCCGCTCAGGGTTCCACCACTCCATGAACTACCGGTCCGCCGTCGTCCAGGGCACGGCGCGGGTCGTGACGGACCCGGCGGAACGGGCGCTCGCGCTCGACGCGATCGTCGACCACATGGTCCCCGGGCGCTCGGCCACCCTGCGCCCCGCGACCCGCAAGGAGCTGGCAGCGACCGCGGTCCTCGCGGTCCCGCTGCGGGAGTCGTCGCTCAAGGTCCGGTCCGGTGGCGCCAAGGACGACCCGTCGGACGTCGCGCGCGGCGGCTGGGCAGGACACGTGCCGCTGCGTCGCTCGGCCGGACGGCCCGTCGCCGACGACGACGTCAGGACCGGTGTGCCGGACGACGTCCTCGCCCGCGCCGCAGCCCTCGCCTGAGAGCGCCAGCCGGGGACGCGCGAAGGGCCGGTACCCCGCGACAGCGGCGGTACCGGCCCTTCGTCCGATCCGTGGGGTCAGCTCAGTCGACCGTCGCTGCCCGCACCGATCTTGTGCACGAGGATCGAGTTGGTCGTGCCCGAGACGCCGACCGGCGCGCCCGAGACGACGACGACGAGGTCGCCCTTCTCAGCGAGACCGTTCGCCTGGAGCGTCTGGTCGACCTGGTCGACCATGGCGTCCGTGCTGCCGACCTCGGCGACCTGGTACGCGGCGGTGCCCCACGAGAGCGCGAGCGTGTGCTTGACGTGCTCGCGCGGCGTGAAGGCCAGCAGCGGGATGCCGGAGCGCAGGCGCGACATGCGGCGGGCCGAGTCGCCGGACTGCGTGAAGGTCACGAGGTACTTGACCCCGAGCGTCTCGCCGATCTCCGCGGCCGCGCGCGTGATCGCACCGCCACGCGTGTGCGGCGTCGAGCCGAGGGGCGCGATCCGCTCACGCCCGTGCTCCTCGGTGCTCTCGATGATCCGTGCCATCGTCTCGACCGTCTCGATCGGGAAGTCACCGACCGAGGTCTCGCCCGAGAGCATGACCGCGTCGGCACCGTCGAGGATCGCGTTGGCGCAGTCGGAGGCCTCCGCGCGCGTCGGGCGCGGGGAGTTCGTCATCGACTCGAGCACCTGCGTGGCCACGATGACGGGCTTCGCGGCACGACGCGCGAGCTCGACGGCACGCTTCTGCACGAGCGGGACCTGCTCGAGCGGGAGCTCCACCCCGAGGTCGCCGCGGGCGACCATGATGCCGTCGAACGCCTCGACGATCTCGGCCAGGTTCTCGACCGCCTGCGGCTTCTCGACCTTGGCGACGACGGGGACGACCCGCCCCTCCTCCTCCATGATGCGGCGCACGTCGTCGTAGTCGGCCGCGGAGCGGACGAACGACAGCGCGATGAAGTCGGTACCGAGGCGCAGACCCCAGCGGAGGTCCTCCTGGTCCTTCTCGGACAGGGCGGGAACGGACACCGCGACGCCCGGAAGGTTCAGGCCCTTGTTGTTCGAGACGGGCCCGGGGACCTCGACACGAGTGATGACGTCGTTGCCCTCGACGGCGGTGACGCGGACGGTCACCTTGCCGTCGTCGATGAGGATCGGGTCGCCGACGCGCGCGTCGCCGGTCAGGCCCTTGTGGGTCGTGCCCACGCGCTCCTTGGTGCCCACGACGTCGTCGGTCGTGATGGTGAAGACGTCGCCCACGGCGAGGTGGTGCTTCTCGTCGCCCGCGAACCGGCCGAGGCGGATCTTCGGGCCCTGGAGGTCGACCAGCACGGCCACGTTGCGGCCTGCCTGCTCGGCGGCGGCGCGCACGTTGCGGTAGACGGCCTCGTGCTCCTCCGGGTCACCGTGACTCCGGTTGATGCGCGCGACGTCCATCCCGGCGTCGACCATCTTCTGCATCATCTCCCGCGATGCGGTCGCGGGTCCGATCGTGCACACGATGTTTGCTTTGCGCATGTCTCCAGCCTCAGTTGTTCTGTCCGGCCCGTCACCGGGCCACGCGCCGTCGGGCGGCGGAGCGTTCTTGTCCTCCGACGCCGTCAGACGCCGGACAGGTCTCTAGGGTCTCAGCGATGCGGTGCCGGCGCGCACCGGCGCCGGCAGCTCGGTCTCGCCCTGCAGGTACGCGTCGGCGGCCGCCGCAGCGGCCCTGCCCTCCGCGATCGCCCACACGATCAGGGACTGGCCGCGGCCTGCGTCCCCCGCGACGAAGGTCCCGGGGAGAGAGGACGAGAAGTCCTCCTCGCGGGCGATCAGACCGCGGGACGTGAGCTCGATCCCGGTCTGCGCGGTGATCTCGTCGGTCTCCGGACCGGTGAAGCCCATCGCGATCAGCACGAGGTCCGCAGGGATCTCGCGCTCGGTGCCCTGCTTCGGGGCGCGGCGACCGTCCGCGAGGTACTCCGTCTCGGCGACGCGCAGCGCGCGCACCCGGCCGGCGTCGTCGGCCAGGAACTCGACCGTCGACGCGAGGTACTCCCGCTCGCCGCCCTCGGCGTGCGAGCTGGACACCTCGAACAGGATCGGGTCGGTCGGCCAGGGCTGGGTCGCCGGGCGCTCCGCCGGCGGCTGCTTGCCGATGGCGAGGGTCGTCACGCTCCGTGCCCCGTGCCGCAGCGACGTACCGAGGCAGTCGGAGCCGGTGTCGCCGCCACCGATGATGACGACGTCGCGGTCCGTCGCGAGGATCTGGTCGGGCACCTCGCCGCCCGCGACGACCGTGTTCGACTGGTGGAGGAACTCCATCGCGAAGTGGATGCCGTCGAGATCGTTGCCGGTCACCGGCAGCGGGCGCGGGATCGTGGCGCCGGTCGCGACGACCACCGCGTCGAACCGCGTGTGTAGCTCGTCCCACGAGATGTCGGTCCCGATCGCGACGCCCGTGCGGAAACGGGTCCCCTCGTCGCGCATCTGCTCGAGGCGGCGGTCGATCGTCGACTTCTCGAGCTTGAAGTCCGGGATGCCGAAGCGCAGGAGGCCGCCGATCGCGGCGTCCCGCTCGAAGACGACCACGGTGTGGCCGGCCCGGGTGAGCTGCTGGGCCGCAGCGAGGCCGGCCGGCCCGGAGCCGACGACCGCGACGGTCTTGCCCGTCAGGCGGTGCGGGATCTTCGCGGTGATCTCGCCCCGCTCCCAGGCCTGCTCGACGATCTCGTACTCGAAGTTCTTGATCGTGACCGGGGGCTGGTTGATGCCCAGCACGCAGCTCGACTCGCACGGCGCCGGGCAGACGCGACCGGTCCACTCGGGGAAGTTGTTCGTCGCGTGGAGCCTCTCCATCGCGTCGCCCCACTGCCCCTGGCGGACGAGGTCGTTCCACTCCGGGATCAGGTTGCCGAGCGGGCAGCCCTGATGGCAGAAGGGCACGCCGCAGTCCATGCACCGGGCGGCCTGCTGCTTCAGGTACGGCTCGCCGTCGCGACGGTGCTCGAGCACGTCGCGCCAGTCGGTGAGGCGGACCTCGACCGGACGGTACGGAGGAGCTCACGCTCCCGGGTCTTCAGGAATCCGCGCGGGTCAGCCACGGGCCACCTCCAAGATGTTCTGCCAGGCTCCGGGGGCCTCGACGTCGACGCCGTCCGCCTCGGCCTGGACCAGCAGATCGCGCACCCGCGCGAACTCGACGGGAAGGACCCGGGTGATCCGGGCGATGGTCGCGGGCACGTCCTCGAGGAGCTGCGCCGCCCGTGGCGAGCCCGTCTCCTCGTGATGCGTCCGGATCAGACCCTCGACGAGCGCGGCGTCCTTCTCGTCGAGCGGAGCGAGCGAGATCTCCCCGGCGGCGAGAGCCGCGGTGTTGAGCGCCTCCTCGCGCAGGTCGAGCACGTACGCCGTGCCACCGGACATGCCGGCACCGAAGTTGCGTCCGGTCCGGCCGAGCACGAGGACCGTCCCGCCCGTCATGTACTCGCAGCCGTGGTCGCCGACACCCTCGACGACGAGCGTCGCGCCGGAGTTGCGGACCCCGAACCGCTCGCCAACGAGCCCGCGGAGGAAGATCTGGCCCGAGGTCGCGCCGTAGCCGATCACGTTGCCGGCGATCACGTCGTCCGCCCCCGTCAGCACGGACGCGCGGTCCGGTCGGGCGATGACGCGCCCGCCGGAGAGGCCCTTGCCGACGTAGTCGTTCGCGTCGCCGAAGAGTCGCAGCGTCACGCCGCGCGGCAGGAACGCACCGAGGGACTGCCCCGCCGAGCCGGTGAGGCTGACGTCGATCGTCCCCTCCGGGAGACCCTCCCCGCGGTACCGCTTGGTCACCTCGTGGCCGAGCATCGTCCCGACGGTCCGGTTGACGTTGCGGACGGGCAGGTCGATACGGACCGGCTCGCCGCGCTCGAGCGCGTCCTGCGAGAGCGCGATCAGCCGGCGGTCGAGGGCCTTGTCGAGCCCGTGGTCCTGGACCGTCGTGTTGCGCAGGGACGATCCCTCGACCGGCTGCGGGCGTTCCAGCACCGGTCCGAGGTCCAGACCCTGGGCCTTCCAGTGGTCGACCGCCTTGCGGGTGTCGAGCCGCTGGACCTGACCGATCGCCTCCTCGACGGACCGGTAGCCGAGCTCAGCGAGGAGCTCACGGACCTCCTGCCCGATGAACTCGAAGAAGTTCACGACGTGGTCGGCCTGGCCCGTGAACCGCGCGCGGAGCTCAGGGTTCTGCGTCGCCACGCCGACCGGGCACGTGTCCAGGTGGCACTTGCGCATCATGATGCAGCCGCTGACCACCATGGGAGCGGTCGCGAAGCCGAACTCCTCGGCGCCGATGAGCGCGGCCACGACGACGTCGCGGCCCGTCTTCATCTGCCCGTCCACCTGCACGACGATGCGGTCCCGCAGGTTGTTCAGCACGAGGGTCTGCTGCGTCTCCGCGAGGCCGATCTCCCACGGGGTGCCGGCGTGCTTGAGCGACGTCAGCGGGCTGGCGCCCGTGCCGCCGTCGTGGCCGGAGATGAGCACGACGTCGGCGTGCGCCTTCGAGACCCCGGTCGCCACCGTGCCGACGCCGAACTCCGAGACCAGCTTCACGTGGATCCGTGCCGCCGGGTTCGCGTTCTTGGCGTCGTGGATCAGCTGCGCCAGGTCCTCGATCGAGTAGATGTCGTGGTGCGGGGGCGGCGAGATCAGGCCGACGCCCGGCGTCGAGTGCCGGGTGCGGGCGACCCACGGGTAGACCTTGTGGCCCGGGAGCTGCCCGCCCTCGCCGGGCTTGGCGCCCTGCGCGAGCTTGATCTGGATGTCGTCGGCGTTGGTCAGGTACTCGGACGTGACCCCGAACCGCCCGGAGGCGATCTGCTTGACCTTCGAGCGCCGCTCCGGGTCGTACAGCCGCTCCGGGTCCTCGCCGCCCTCGCCGGTGTTCGACCGCGCGCCGAGGCGGTTCATCGCGATCGCGAGGGTCTCGTGCGCCTCCATCGAGATGGAGCCGTACGACATCGCGCCCGTGTTGAAGCGCTTGACGATCTCGCTGACCGGCTCGACCTCGTCGATCGGGATCGCCGTGCTCTCGTCCGCGCGCAGCTCGAGGAGCCCGCGCAGCGTCATCAGGCGCCGCGACTGGTCGTTGATGCGGTCGGTGTACTGGCGGAACACGTCCATGCGCCGCTCGGCCGTCGAGTGCTGCAGGCGGAACACCGTCTCGGGGTCGAAGAGGTGCTCCTCGCCGTCCCGCCGCCACATGTACTCGCCGCCGCTGGTGAGGCGCTGGTGCGGCTGGTAGTTGCCCGAGGCCGGGTAGGCCTCGGCGTGGCGGGCAGCGGTCTCGGCCGCCAGGACGTCGAGCCCCACCCCGCCGAGCCGGGACGTCGTGCCCGTGAAGTAGTCGGCGACGAGGTCGTGCGAGAGGCCGATGGCCTCGAAGACCTGTGCGCCTCGGTACGACATGATCGTCGAGATGCCCATCTTGCTCATGACCTTGAGCACGCCCTTGCCGAGGGCCTTGATGAGGTTCTTGACCGCCTGCTCGGGCTCGACGTCGAGGTACCCGCGGGTGGCGAGGTCCTCGACTGTCTCCATCGCGAGGTAGGGGTTGACCGCGGCCGCCCCGTAGCCGACGAGGAGCGCCACGTGGTGGGTCTCGCGGACGTCACCGGCCTCCACGACGAGCGACACCTGCGTCCGCGTGTGCCGACGCAGCAGGTGGTGGTGGACGGCGCTCGTCAGCAGGAGCGACGGGATCGGCGCGAGCTCGGCGTTCGAGTCGCGGTCGGAGAGCACGATGAAGCTCGCCCCCGCGGCCACGTGCGCGTCGACCTCGGCGAAGATCTGCTCGAGCCGCTCGAGCAGCCCCGCACCACCCCGGCCGGCCGTGTACAGGCCCTGCACGGTGACGCACCGGAACTTCCCGTACAGCGACGGGTCGCGCTGGATGCGGATGATCTTCGCGAGCTGGTCGTTGTCCAGGACCGGGAACGGGAGCACCAGCTTGCGGGCGTGCTCCGCCGTGTCCTCGAGGAGGTTCGGCTCGGGACCGATCGCGCCGCCGATCGACGTGACGAGCTCCTCGCGGATCGCGTCGAGCGGCGGGTTGGTCACCTGGGCGAACATCTGCGTGAAGTAGTCGAAGAGCAGCCGCGGACGGCTCGACAGCACGGCGACCGGGGTGTCGGTCCCCATCGCGCCGATCGGCTCCATGCCGGCGTTGGCCATCGGGGTGAGGATCTCCTTGAGCTCCTCCTCCGTGTACCCGAACGCGCGCTGCCTGCGCTGCACGGAGGCCGCGGAGTGCGCGACGTGCTCCCGCTCGGGCAGCTGGTCGAGGTAGACCGAGTTCTCCTCGATCCACTGGGCGTACGGCCGCTGCGCCGCGAGCTGGGACTTGATCTCGTCGTCCGGCACGATCCGGCCCTGGCCGGTGTCGACGAGGAACATCTTGCCGGGCTCGAGGCGTCCCTTGCGGACGATCTCGGCCGGGTCGAGGTCGAGCACGCCCGCCTCGCTGGCGAGCACGACGAGGCCGTCGCGCGTGACCCAGTAGCGTCCCGGGCGCAGGCCGTTGCGGTCGAGGACCGCGCCGATCAGCGTGCCGTCCGTGAAGTTCAGGCAGGCGGGCCCGTCCCACGGCTCGATCAGGTTCGCGTGGTACTCGTAGAACGCGCGCCGGTCGGCGTCCATCTCGGCGTGGTTCTCCCACGCCTCGGGGATCATCATGAGGACGGCGTGCGGCAGCGTGCGCCCCGACAGGTGCAGGAGCTCCAGGACCTCGTCGAAGCTCGCCGAGTCGCTCGACCCCTCGGTGCACACGGGCATCAGCGGTGCGAGGTCGCCGAGCGCCTCGCTCGCGAGCATCCCCTCGCGGGCCGCCATCCAGTTGCGGTTGCCCTTGACGGTGTTGATCTCACCGTTGTGGGCGATCATCCGGAACGGCTGGGCCAGCGGCCACGACGGGAACGTGTTCGTCGAGAACCGCGAGTGGACGAGCGCCAGCTCGCTCGCGTACCGCGGGTCGGACAGGTCGGGGAAGAACGGCTCGAGCTGAGCCGTCGTGAGCATCCCCTTGTACGTCAGCGTCCGGCACGACAGCGAGGCGAAGAACAGGGAGAGCTCGTTCTCGGCGCGCTTGCGCGCACGGTAGGCGCGCCGGTCGAGCGCGACGCCCTCGAGCTCCGAGGACGGGTCGACCAGGACCACCTGGCGGAAGATCGGCATCGTCGCGCGCGCCGTCGGCCCGACGAGGTCGGCGGTGACCGGCACGTCGCGCCACGTCACCACCGAGAGCGACTCCTCCTCGGCGATCGCCGCGAACCGGCGGGCCGTCTCGTCGGCCTCCTGCGGGTCGGTCGGGAGGAAGGCCATGCCGATGACGTACTGGCCCGCCGGCGGGAGCTCGGTGTGGACGACGTCCCGCAGGAACGCGTCGGGGATCTGGGTGAGGATCCCGGCCCCGTCGCCGCTGTTCTCCTCGGCGCCCACGGCACCGCGGTGGTCGAGGTTCAGCAGCGCCGTCAGACCGGCGTCGACGATGTCGCGTCCGGGGTCCCACGAAGCGTCGCCACGAACGCGACACCGCAGGCGTCGTGCTCGGCGGCGGGGTCGTAGAGGCCCTGCGCTCCGGGAGCGCTCGGCCGATGCATCGGCGTGGTCATCAACACCGTCCTTCGCGGTGACCGCGCACGGTCACCGACGTAGTTCCAGGGGATCGGGGCGCCTTCGACCCGTGGGACACAACGATGCGAACGGAGGATCATCCGGTCGCTCGCCGACGAGCAGCTCGACTCCTCAGGCACCGGGGTCTGGTACCTCGGAGTCGTCCGTCGAGGAGAGCCTCGCAGCGGGCGAGTCGTCCGACCCGCGTGGTCCGGTGCGACGACCCACGACGATGAACGCTATCAACGCGCCCAGCCCGACCAGGACGGACGTCCAGACGTTGAGCCGGACGCCGAGGACGAGCTCGGCCGTGTCGATGCGAAGCATCTCGATCCACACACGTCCGAGCGTGTAGATCACGACGTACAACCAGAATACCCGACCATGACCAAGCCGGAACCGACGGTCCAGCCAGATCAAGAGAAGGGCACCTGCGATGTTCCACAGCATCTCGTACAGGAACGTCGGGTGGAACAACGTCCCCTCGGCGTATCCGGGCGGCAGGTGCGCCGCGTCGATCGCGAGCCCCCACGGCGCCGTGGTGGCCGCACCGAAGAGCTCCTGGTTGAACCAGTTCCCGAGGCGCCCGATCGCCTGCGCGAGCAGCAGGCCCGGCGCCAGCGCGTCGGCGAACGCGGCGAAGCTGACCTTCTGACGTCGGCACCCGATGTACGCACCGACGGCGCCGAGCGCCACGGCCCCCCAGATGCCGAGGCCGCCGTCCCAGATCCGCAGCGCCTTCCACGGGTCCCCGTCGGCGCCCCAGTAGGGCTCCGGCGTCGAGATCACGTGGTAGATGCGGCCGCCGACGATCCCGAAGGGGACCGCCCAGAACGCGATCTCGAGGACGTCGTCGGCCACCCCGCCGCGGGCGACCCAGCGCTTGCTCGTGAGCCAGACCGCGACGGCGATCCCGGCGAGGATCGCGAAGGCGTAGGCGCGCAGCGGGACGGGGCCCAGGTACCAGACCGAGCTCGACGGGCTCGGGATGCAGGACACGCCGTCGGGACACGTCACCCAGGCGGGCAGCCCGCCCGCCGCCGCGGCCGTGCCGAGCGCGGCTGACGCGCTCATGCCCCTGACCTCGCGGAGCGGACGCCGTCCGCCAGCTGGGCGGTGAGACCGCTGAGTGCCTCGAGCTGCTGGGCGAAGGGCGCGTCGTCGAGGAGCGTGCGCACCAGCGCCGAACCGACGATCACCCCGTCGGCGAACCGACCGACCTCGGCCGCCTGGGCGCCCGTCGAGATCCCGAGCCCGACGCACACGTGCTCGGCACCGGCGTCCCGGGTCGCGGCGACCAGTCGCTCGGCACCGCCGCCGAGCGTCGTGCGCTCGCCGGTGACACCCATCGTCGAGGCGGCGTAGACGAAGCCGCGCGACGCGGCCGACGTGGCGGCGAGCCGCTCCGGGGTGGACGACGGCGCGACCAGGAACACCCGGTCGAGGTCGTGGGCGTCGGACGCGGCGAGCCACGCGTCGGCCTCGTCCGGGATCAGGTCCGGGGTGATCAGTCCGGCGCCGCCCGCCTGGGCGAGGTCCCGCGCGAACGCGTCCGGGCCGTAGCGGAGCACGGGGTTCCAGTAGGTCATGACGAGCGCCGGCACCCCGAGGTCGGCGACGGCCGAGACGAGGCGGAACACGTCCCGCACCCGGGTCCCGCCCTCCAGGGCGGCCTCCACGGCGCGCTGGACGGTCGGCCCGTCCATCACCGGGTCGGTGTACGGGACACCGATCTCGATCACGTCGGCGCCGGCCTCGACCATCGTCCGGGCGGCCTCGATCGACCGCTCGACGGTCGGGTAGCCGACCGGGAGGTAGCCGACGAGCGCGCCGCGGCCCTCGGCGCGCAGCTCGGCGAGGCGCGCCCCGGTGCGTCCTGCCGTGAAGCCGGTGTCAGCCGTACGGGTGGTGCCGGTAGCGCCGCTCACAGGCTGCTCCCCTCGGTCGTCGCAGCCTTCGCGATGTCCTGCTCGTCCACGACGTCGAACCACCGGGCGGCGGTCGCGACGTCCTTGTCCCCGCGCCCGGAGAGGTTGACGAGCACCACGGCGTCGTCCTTCCCCGAGGCGGCGAGCTCCCGACCGACGACCAGCGCACCCGCGAGCGCGTGCGCCGACTCGATCGCCGGGATGATGCCCTCGGTGCGGCACAGGAGCCGGAACGCCTCCATCGCCTCGGCGTCGGTCACCGGCCGGTACTCGGCCCGCCCGGTGTCGTGGAGCCAGGCGTGGATCGGGCTGACGCTCGGGTAGTCGAGGCCCGCGGACACCGAGTGGCTCGGGAGCGTCTGCCCGTCCTCGTCCTGCAGCAGGTACGAGCGCGCGCCGTGGAGCACCCCGGGCGCACCGCCGCTGAAGCGCGCCGAGTGGCGCCCGGTGTCGACGCCGTCCCCGCCGGCCTCGAGGCCGAGCAGGCGGACGTCGTCGTCGAGGAACGCGTTGAAGATGCCCAGCGCGTTCGAGCCGCCACCCACGCAGGCGACGACGACGTCGGGCAGCCGGCCGGCGCGGTCGAGCACCTGCTCGCGCGCCTCCTGGCCGATCACCTTGTGGAACTCCCGCACCATCTCCGGGAACGGGTGCGGTCCCGTGACGGTCCCGAGCAGGTAGTGCGTGTCGTCGACGTTCGCGACCCAGTCGCGCAGCGCCTCGTTGATGGCGTCCTTGAGCGTGCGCGAGCCGAGCTTCACGGGGACGACGGTCGCGCCGAGGAGTCGCATCCGGGCGACGTTCAGCGCCTGGCGCTCCGTGTCCTCCTCCCCCATGTAGACCACGCACTCGAGGTCCAGGAGCGCCGCCGCGGTCGCTGTGGCGACTCCGTGCTGGCCTGCGCCCGTCTCGGCGATCACGCGGCGCTTGCCCATGCGCTTGACGAGCAGCGCCTGGCCGAGGACGTTGTTGATCTTGTGCGAGCCGGTGTGGTTGAGGTCCTCGCGCTTGAGGAAGACCCGGACGCCGCCCGCGTGCTCCGCGAAGCGCGGCACCTCGGTCAGCGGGCTCGGCCGCCCGGTGTACTCGCGCTGGAGCCGATCGAGCTCCGCGCGGAACTCCGGGTCGGCGACGGCCCGCCGGTACTCGACGTCGAGCTCGTCGAGGGCGGCGATGAGCGCCTCCGGGACGAACCTCCCGCCGAAGTCGCCGTAGTACGGGCCGTGGGTGTGCTGCAGGGACTCGTCGTGGTCGGCCACGGGCCGCGCCTCCGGGTCGTTCGTCGGGTCGGTCACGGGCGTCAGTGCCTCAGGGCACGCAGGGAGGGGTGCTGCCCGGCTGCGACGAGGTCGGCGACGGACGAGCGCGGGGCGTCGTCGGTCACGAGCGCCTCGCCCACGAGCACGGCATCAGCCCCGGAGCGCGCGAAGTCGACCACGTCGTGCGGGCCGCGCACGCCGGACTCGGCGATGCGCACGTACTCGTCGGGGATCGCCGGCGCGAGCCGCGCGAACGTCGTGCGGTCGACCTCGAGCGTCCGCAGGTCGCGGGCGTTGACCCCGATGACCCGTGCCCCGGCGTCGATCGCCCGGGACACCTCGTCGACGTCGTGGACCTCGACGAGCGCGGTCATGCCGAGCGAGTGGACGCGCTCGATCAGGGAGATCAGCACCGTCTGCTCGAGCGCGGCGACGATGAGCAGCACGACGTCGGCGCCGTGGGCACGGGCCTCCCAGACCTGGTAGCTGCTGACCACGAAGTCCTTGCGGAGCACCGGGATGTCCACGCGCGCGCGCACCGTGTCGAGGTCCGCGAGGCTGCCCTTGAACCGCCGCTGCTCCGTGAGCACGGAGATGACGCTCGCGCCACCGCGCTCGTACTCGTGGGCGAGGGCCGCCGGGTCGCTGATCGCGGACAGGTCGCCCTTGCTCGGGCTGGACCGCTTGACCTCGGCGATCACGGCGACGGCGTCCTCGACCTTGAGCCGGCTGACGCACTCGATGGCACCGGGAGCCCGTGAGGCGCGCTCCTTGAGATCGTCGAGCGACGTGAGCTCCTGGCGTGCGGCCAGGTCCTCGCGTACCCCCGCGACGATGTCGTCCAGAACGGTCATCGTGCATCAACTCCCTGATCGTGCCGGTCACCGGCCGCTGCCGCCTCGCAGCGGTCTGCCTTGGCAGGCTCGTCCAAGAGGCCATCGTAGGTGCGCACGGGACGGTCCTGGACCACGTCCGTCCGCCGAGACGCGCCACCCCTGCGCCGCAGCCGTCGCGGCCGAGCGCCGGCCGACCGGTTCCTGCGCTCAGCGACCGGTCACGGGGCCAGCGCGGCGAGCGCAGGGACGTTGCGCAGCACGCCGAAGACGACCACGACCGCCAGGAGCGCGGGCGGGACCCACATCGGGACCGACCAGCGACGCGCGCGTCCCCGCCAGGCGCGGAGCAGCCACGCGCCCCACGCCACCACGAGGACAGGTGCGAGCACCGTCCAGAGCGCGTTCGCCGACCACGCGCCGGCGAGGTCGAACCGGGTCATGGCGTGCGTGGAGCGCAGCCCGCCGCACGCCGGGCAGTACAGCCCGGTCAGCGCGAGCAGCGGGCAGAACAGGTAGTGACCGGGACGGTTCGGGTCGACCAGCGCGACGTACACGGTGGCCGCCGCGACGAGGCCGCCGATGACCAGCGGGTCGCGCGCCCCGCGCGCGCCGGACCTGAGGACCGGGGAACCAGGTGCCGCGAGGCCGTCGACGGGGGCCGGTCCGACTGCTCCGGCCGGACCCGCTCCGACCGGCCGTGGGTCGACGGGAACGGCGCCCGGGGACGACCGCACGGCCGTCCCCGTCGCGCGCTCGTCCGGCCCGGTCCCGCGCATGTCAGGACTGGTACGTGCTCAGGCCACCGATCGCGATGACCCCGACGAACAGCAGGACGAAGAGCACGACCGCGACCACGGAGAGCCCGACCGAGATCCAGCCCAGCACGACGCCCGCCGTGCCGAAGCTCGCGTTGTTGGCCTGACCTGCCGCGGCGGCCTCCTTCGCCTTGCCGCCGAGGATGATCGCCGGGATCCCGGTGAAGATGCCGCAGCTCAGGACGATCGACGCGATGCCGAGGACGAGGGCCCACACGCCGAGGTCGTTCTTGGGGTAGAACGCCAGTGCACCGTACGGCTGAGCCGGCGGCGCATAGGGCGGGGCCTGCGGTCCCTGACCGTGGCTGCTGCCTGCCTGGGGCGGCGCGTACGCGCCCGGACCCTCGGACGACTCGCCGCCGGACGACGGGTACGTGGGGTACGACGGCGATGAGGACGAGCCGTCCACGTACGGGTCACCGGCCGCCGGCGCGTCCGCACGGGGCGTGTCGCCGTGCGCGTCGCGTCCGGCGTCGCTGCGCCGGTCGTCGGGGCGCTCGTCGCCCGGCTCCCCTGCGGGTCGCCGACCGGTCCCTGCGGCGGGGTGCTCACGCGTCGCGCTCCGCCGCGACGGCGACCTGGCCGTAGCCCATGTTGCGCAGCAGCAGCCCGCCGACGAGCCCGACGACGACGATGCCCATGCCCACCCAGAACAGCCAGACGACCGGGATGACGAACGCGATCGCCGCGACGAACGCACCGACCATGATCCCGACCATCGTGAACCACGCAGCGGTGGTGTGGCCGTGGTTCGTGGGAGGGGAGACCGGGGGCAGGTATGCGACCTCGGTCTGCGACGACGTGTCAACCATGTGTGTGCCTTTCGTGAAGAGGATCCAAGCCTAGCGAACGCCGAGTGGGCCGTCAGCCGCGCTCGTCCTCGGGCTCGCCTCGGGTGATCGCGTCCCAGAGCGCCGCCGGGTCGTCCGTGACGCCGTCCGCCCCGTCGGGACCAGGGTCAGGGTGATGGTCACCGTGAACGTCACTCTGACGGTCACGGTCGCGGGCCGGGTCGCGGGACGGGTCGCCGGACGCACTGCCGGTGCCGGACGACGTCCCCTCGCCCGCGGGACCAGCGGCACCGCCGCGCGGGGCGTCCGGGCGCGACGCGCCGTCACCGACCGGCGACGCTCCGTCGGTGGCGCCCGGCCCCGACGTGCGCTCGTGCCGCGAGCTCCCTGCGGGCCACGTGGTCGCGGCGCGGGCCGCTGCTGCCACCAGCACGACGACCAGCACGCCGACCGCGACCGCTGCCCAGGCCGCGAACCCGACCTGCACGTCGCTGGTGAGCACCGTGACACCGGTCGCGTCCGCCGCGGCCGAGCGCGCCACCGGCCGGGGGTCGAGGAGCACCGCGAGCGCGGAGGCCACGACGACGACTCCCCCGACCGCGGCGACGAGGAGCACCAGCCAGCGCGCGAACCGCCCGACGAGCCCCAGCGCGAGGCCCGCGGCCAGGACGACGAGCGCGGCGGCGCCGACGCCGGGGGCGGCGTCGGTGCCGGTGACCGTCACCTCGACGGACGGGTCGATCGGGCTGGATCCTGTGGTCTGCAGCCATGTCGGGACCGCGACGAGCAGCGCGAGACCTCCGAGCACGAGCAGCCCGAGGATCGTCGTCCTGCGGTCGGGGCGCCTCGCCGCCACCGACGGCCCGTGCTGCGGACCATGCCCGGCCGACGACTCCCCCGTCATCGGACGGGCCGCAGCCGGGCGGCGAGCTGCACGGCCCGCACCGCGGCCGCCGCCTTGTTGCGCGACTCCTCGTACTCCAGGGCGGGCACGGAGTCGGCGACGATCCCGCCGCCGGCCTGCACGCTCGCGCGCCCGTCGCGGACCAGCGCGGTGCGGATCGCGATCGCCATGTCCATGTCGCCGGCGAAGTCGAAGTACCCGACGGTGCCGCCGTAGATGCCCCGCGACGCGGGCTCGAGCTCGTCGATGAGAGCGATGGCCCGAGGCTTGGGGGCGCCCGAGAGCGTCCCGGCGGGGAACGTCGCCCGGAACGCTCCGAGCGCCGTCGCGCCGTCGCGGAGGGTGCCGACGACGGTCGAGCACAGGTGCATGATGTGGCTGAAGCGCTTGGTCGCCATGAACTCGACCACCTCGACCGACGTCGGCTCGCACACCTTGACCAGGTCGTTGCGGGACAGGTCGACGAGCATGAGGTGCTCGGCGCGCTCCTTGGGGTCGGCGAGGAGCTCCTCCCCCAGCGTCACGTCCTCCTCCGGGGTCGCTCCTCGCGGGCGCGAGCCGGCGATGGGGAACGTCACGACCCGCCCGTCCGTCACCTTGACGAGCGTCTCGGGGCTGGACCCGACGACGGCGAAGTCGTGGCCGGCGGCGTCCTGCAGCTGGAAGCAGTACATGTACGGGCTCGGGTTGATGGTGCGCAGGGCCCGGTAGACGTCGAGCGGCGACGACGGGCAGTCGAGGTCGAGCCGCTGCGAGAGCACGACCTGGAAGACCTCGCCCTCGCGGATCGCGTCCTTGCCCGCGAGCACCGCGGTCTCGAACTCCTCGCGCGTCGACCGGAACTCGAGGTCCGGGACGACCGCGTCGGGGGCGACCTCGGCCGGGCCGCCCGCCGCGCTGGTGCCCGCGACGAGAGCCGCCTGCATCGCGTCGAGGCGCGCGACGGCGTCGAGGCGCGCCTCGTCGACGCGCTCGTCGGTGTCGTCGAAGTTGATGGCGTTCGCCACGAGCCAGACGGTGCCGCGCAGGTGGTCGACGACGGCGAGGTCCGTCGCCAGGCAGAGCGTCACCTCGGGCACGCCGAGCTCGTCGGGTGCGGTCGCCGGCAGGGTCGGTTCCCAGTGCCGGACGACGTCCCACCCGAGGGCGCCCGCCATGCCTCCCGTGAAGGGCGGCAGCCCGGGGATCGCGGGCGCGTGCAGCAGCTCGAGCGTGCGCTCGAGCACGTCGAGCACGTCGCCCGAGGTCGGTACGCCCACGGGGACGTCACCGGTCCAGGTCGCCGCGCCGTCCGCCACCGTGAGGGTCGCCCGCGAGGAGACGCCGACGAACGACCAGCGCGACCAGCCGCCGTCGGCCTCGGCCGACTCCATGAGGAAGGTGCCGGGGCGGCCCTGGGCGAGGGTGCGGTAGAGCCCGACGGGTGTGACGTCGTCGGCCAGCAGACGCCGGACCACCGGGATCACCCGCTGCCGCGACGCGAGCTCGCGGAACGCGGGCAGCTGCGGCCAGGTCTCGCCCCAGAGCAGGTCCTCGGCCGTCGGCCCGGCCTCGGGGGCGGGGTCGCCTGTGCCTGCGTCGAGCCGGTCATCGGCCCTCCTCCGGACGGTGGCCGACGACGGCGCCCAGGTCGCCGCCCTCGTCGAAGCACGTGCGGGCGCCCGTGTGGCAGGCGGCGCCGACCTGGTCGGCGAGCACCAGCAGGGCGTCGCCGTCGCAGTCGAGGGACACCGACTTCACGTACTGGGCGTGGCCCGACGTGTCGCCCTTGCGCCAGTACTCCTGCCGCGACCGGGACCAGAAGGTCACCCGGCCGCTGCCCAGGGTGCGGTGCAGCGCCTCGTCGTCCATCCAGCCGAGCATCAGCACCTCGCCGGTGTCGTGCTGCTGGACGATCGCAGCCACGAGGCCGTCGGCGTCGCGCTTGAGGCGCGTGGCGACGGCAGGGTCGAGCGGGGAGCCGGGGGCGGTGGAGTCAGGCACCCGAGAATCCTGCCACGCGCGCGGCGCCCGCGGCCACGCCGTCCGCGACACCGTCCCTCGTACCGATCGCTGTGCCGACCACGCTGCCGATCGCTGTGCCGATCACGCTGCCGACCGCGCCGCAGACCGCGCTGGCGACCGGCCGCCGATCAGCGCGACTGCGCCAACCAGGCGGCGTGCATCCTCGCGTAGACCCCGTCCAGGCCGAGGAGCTCGCGGTGCGCGCCCACCTCGACGACGTGGCCGTCGTCGACGACGACCACCAGGTCGGCCGCCTCGGCGGTGGAGAGCCGGTGCGCGATCGTGATCGTGCTGCGCCCCGCGGTCAGCGAGTCGAGCGCGCGGGCGATCCGGACCTCGGTCGCCGGGTCGACCGCGGACGTCGCCTCGTCGAGCACGAGCAGGTCCGCGCGCGCGAGGTACGCCCGGGCCAGGGCCACGAGCTGGCGCTCGCCCGCCGACAGCGCCTCGCCGCGCTGACCCACGTCCGAGTCCAGCCCGCGCGGCAGCCCCGACACCCAGTCGTCGAGACCGAGCTCGGCGACGGCACGCCCGACGAGCTCCGCCTCGTCCTCGGCGGGGACGTGGTCCGCCAACCCGTACGCCATGTTCTCGCGCAGCGTGCCGTCGAAGAGGAACCCCTCCTGCGGCACCAGCACGACCCGCTCGCGCAGGTGCGCCGCGGACACGTCCCGCAGGTCGACCCCGTCGAGCCGCACCGCGCCGTCGTCCGGGTCCATGAGCCGCGTGACGAGCTTGGCGATCGTCGTCTTGCCCGACCCCGTGCGCCCGACGACAGCGACCCGGGTCCGGGCCGGCAGGTCGAGGTCGATGCCGTGCAGCACCTCGGGACCGCCCGGGTACGAGAAACGCACGCCCTCGAGCCGGACGCTCGCAGGCCCGCGCCTGCTGGGCACCGCGTCGTCGCCGGCGTCGACCACCTGCACCGGGGTCTCGAGGATCGCGATCACGCGCCGCCAGCCGGCGACGGCGTTCTGGAGCTCGTTGAGGATCTCCGTCGCCTGCTGGACGGGGCCCGTGAAGATCTGCACCAGGAACAGGAAGGCGAGGAGCTGGCCCGTCGTGATGTCCCCCGCGACGCCGAGGTAGGTGCCGACGACCACGACCACCGCCACGACGAGGTTTGCGACCAGCACCCCGGACGAGAAGACGATCGCGACGAGCTTCTGCGACCGGACCATCGCGCTGCGCGTCGCCTCGATGGCGGCGTCCACCCGCCGGCCGGTCCTGGCCTGGGCGCCGTAGGCGCGGATCGTCTCGGCGCCCACGACCGACTCCGAGATCGCGCCGAGCAGCGCGCCGGTCCGGGCCCGGACCGCGGTGTACGCGAGGTTCACGCGCTTCTGGGCGGGTCGCAGGCCGAAGAACAGCGGGACGAACACCGCCCAGACCACGAGCGTGAGCTGCCACGAGTAGACCGCCATGAGCACGGTCGCGACGACGATCTGCAGCGTCGAGACGAGCAGGATGATCCCGCCCCGCTGCACGAACAGCGAGATCGTGTCGACGTCCGACGTGACGCGGGAGACGAGCCCGCCGCGGCGCTCGGTCCCCTGCGTCAGCGTCGACAGGTCGTGCACGTGCCGGAACGCCCGCACCCGGAGGTCCGCGAGCCCCGCCTCCGTCGCGCGGATGAGCCTGATGTTGACGAGGGACATGCACCAGCCGGCCACGAGCAGGAGCGCGGCAGAGAGCAGGACCAGGGTCGTGATGCGCCCGGCGTCCGGTCCGCCGTCCGCCATGATCCCGGTGTCGACGGTCTGCTGGACCGTGATCGGGACCACGACCCTGCCCGCCGCACCGACCACGGCGAGCACGAACGTCCACCAGATCCCCTGGACCATCACCGGGGACAGCTGGATGCCGCGACGGACCGTGGCGACGACCCCGAGCTCGCTGGCGGACGCGATCGACGCGTGCTCGAGGGGGCCGACGCCCCGGTGGTCGTGCTCGTCATGCGTCCTCCTCCCGCCGGGTGGCCTCGCGCTCGTACGCCGTCGCCAGGTCTCGGTAGCCCGCGTCGCGGGCGAGCAGCTCCGCGTGGCTCCCGACGTCGACGACGCGACCGCCCTCGAGGTGCACGACGACGTCGGCGAGCGCCACGCTCGACATGCGGTAGGCGACCATCACGACCGTCGGTGGCTGCGCCGTCCGCTCCCCCAGCCCCGACAGGACGTCGCGCTCGACCGCGGGGTCGACCGCCGAGGTCGCGTCGTCGAGGACGAGGAGCCGCGGGGCGCGCACGAGCGCGCGGGCGATCGCCAGCCGCTGGCGCTGGCCGCCGGACAGGTTCGAGCCGCGTTCGCCCAGCGGGGCGTCGAGCCCGCCGGGCAGCGCGCGCACGACGTCGTCGACCCGCGCGGCCGCGAGAGCGTCCCAGGCGGCCTGGTCCCGGGCCGCGTTCTCGTCGTCCGTCGCACCGCGCTCGTCGTGGTCGTCGAGCAGGACGTTGCCCCGCACGGTGTCCTCGAAGACGAACGTCGTCTGGGAGACGAACGCGACGGCCCCGGTGATCGCCTCGGGCGCGAGGTCGCGCGCGTCGACCCCGTCGAGCCGGACGACGCCTCGGGTCGGGTCGCCGAGACGGGCGAGGAGCGAGACGAGGGTCGTCTTGCCGGCACCGGTGGCGCCCACGACCGCGACGACGCTCCCCGGCGGGATCTCGAGGTCGATGCCGTCGAGCAGGGTGACGTCCGTCCCGTGCGCGCGCACGTCGACGCCGACCCCGTCGAGCCGGACGGCGAGGCCCTGTCGGCCCTGCCGGCCCTGTCCATCGGGCTGCCCGTCGGGCTGCCCGTCGGACTGCCCGCTCTCGCGTCGGCTCTCGTGCCTGCTCCCGGCATCGCCGAACGTGCCCGTCCCGGGTCGCAACGAACCCTCGGCGTCGAGCACCCGGGCGACGCGCTCGTACCCCACGTCGGCGCGCGGCAGCTCCCCCAGGACCCAGCCGAAGGCACGGACGGGGACCGCCATGACGGTCAGCAGGTACGCGGCCGTCACCACGTCACCGGTCCCGATCGCCCCGGCGGAGACACGACCCGCCCCCACGCCGAGGACGAGCAGCGTCCCGAGCGACGGCAGCAGCTCGATGACGGGGTCGAAGACGGCCCGGACGACGCCGACGTCGACGTTCGCCCGGCGCAGGTCGTCGGTGCGCGCGGCGAACCGCCGCTCCTCGCGAGCCTCGGTGCCGAGCGACTTGACGAGGACGGCCGCCTCGAAGCTCTCGTGGGCCACGTCCGCCACCGAGCCGCGCAGCTGCTGCGCCCGCGTCGCAGCGGGCGCCATGTACCGCTGGAACACGAGGTTCGCGGCGATCGCGAGCGGGATGACGACGAGGGCCGCGGCAGCGATCCACGGGTCGATGGCGAGCAGCATGACTGCCGCCACCACGATCATCACCACGACCCCGAGCGCGAACGGCAGCGGGTTGAAGACCCCGGTGGCCGCCTCGACGTCGGCGGACGCCGTGGCGAGGAGCTGTCCGGTCGGGTGGGCACGGTGCCAGGACACCGGGAGCCGCAGGTACTGCCGGGTCACCGAGGCCCGGTGACCGGCCTGGAGGTTGGAGACGCCCATGCCGGCCCAGACGCGCCGGGCCGCGACGCTCGCCGCCAGCGTGATCGACACGGCCGCGAGCACCAGCCCGGCGAGCCAGATGCGTCCCTGCGCGTCGGGGTCGCCGGCGATGGCCGGGACCACGACCTGGTCCGTCACGGCACCGATCGCCTTGCTCACCCCCACGGTCACCGCGCCGAACACCGCGGACGCGCCGATCGCGAGCGCGTAGACGCCCGGCTCGGAGCGGATGCCGCGCACCATGACCTGGACGGAACGACGGGTCCGGGAACCGCTGAGCCCGTACCCGGTGCGGGCACGGAAGGTCGAGCGCGGCGGCCCCTGCAGTCCGGGGGCGGCTTCAGGCATGACGAGGTCCTCGTTCGTTCGGGGAAGGTCCGATGGTCTCACGCCGGGTGGCGCGCCCCCGGGCCGGGTCAGAACCGGACGTCGAGCCACGCGACGAGGTCGTCGAGCACCTGCTCGCGGTTCGTCTCGTTGTAGATCTCGTGCCGAGCGCCCGGGTAGACGAGGCACGTCACGTCGCTGAGCCGCGTCCACCGCTCGTACGCGGCGGCCAGGAGACGCTGCCCGCGCTCGCCGCCGATCGGGTCCTCGGACCCGCCGTGGACGAGGACGGGCAGGTCGTGGTCGAGACGACGCGGCGGGGCGCCGGAGATGGCGAGCGACTCGCGGAGGCTGAACGGCGGCTCGTCGCCGACGTCGAAGCACCAGGGATCGTCGGCGAACGCTCGCCCGACCTCAGGGTCGCGGCTGAGCCACTCCCGACCGGAAGCCTCGGGGCCGTCCCAGGCCGCGTTGTAGGCCGCGCGCCGGGTCAGCCCGGGCAGCGCCAGCGAGGAGCCGGAGAGCACGAGGCCGTCGTAGTGCGCGCTCGAGCGCGCGACGAGCGTCTGCGCGATGAACGATCCCCAGCTGTGCCCCAGCAGCACGAGCGGAGTGTCCGGGAGATCGGCCTTGATGGCGCGGTCGACCCGACCGACCCCCTCCAGCGCGGCCCGGACGGTCCCACGACCGAGGTTCCCGACGCCCTCGTGTCCCGCCCCCGTCGCACCGTGCGCCCGGTGGTCGTCGGCGACGACCGTGAAGCCGCTCGCCACGAGACGCACTGCGACGTGGTCGTAACGGCGCGCGTGCTCGCCGACGCCGTGGACGATGTGGACGACCGCGCGGGGAGCGTCAGCGTCCCAGGTCCACGTGTGCAGTGAGACCCCGTCCGCGTCGACGACGACACGCTCACGGGGTGCCCCGGACGCCGGGGCGGTCGCCTCGGCGGGCGGGGTCACGGGGTTCGAGGGCATGCCGGTCAGCCTAGCCGCGCGGCAGCCCGAGCCACGTGCCCGTGCGACCGTGCCGCGGCGCGTGCAAGCATGACCCATGCACTGGTACCCGTGGCTGCGTGACCGTCTCGTCCTCGAGCTGCGGTCCGTGGAGCCCTCGGCACCCACGCTGTGCGAGGGCTGGACCGCCGCGCACCTCGCCGCCCATGTGTACCTGCGCGAGCACCGGCCGTGGCGCGCGACGAGCTCGGGCGTCTCCACGCTCGCCGCCGCGTCGGCCGACCCCGCCTCGTACGCCCGGCTCGTCGACGAGGTCGCCCAGCCACCCGGCCGCCTCAGCCCGCACTCGTGGGCCGGTGACGCGATCGACCTCGCAGAGCTGTTCATCCACGGCGAGGACGTGCGTCGGGGCGCTGGGCGCCCGGCGGAGCGGGACCTCCCGGAGGGGCTCGTCGCGGCGCTCCGCGACCGGATCGGGTTCTTCGCCCGGCTGACCTACCGGCGCAGCCCCGTCGGTGTCCTCCTCGTCGACCCCGACGGTCGCCGGTTCGTCGCTCGCCGGGCGCGCTCCGGCCAGGGGTCCGTCGCCGTCCGCGGCCGCGTCGAGGAGCTCGTGCTCCACGCCTCCGGGCGTGGCCGGGCGAGCGACGTCGCTCTCCACGGGTCGGACGACGACGTCGCGGCCTTCGTCTCGGCGGTACCGGGTGCGCAGGGTCGCGCCGACGACCCCGGCCCCGCCGACGACGGGCCGCAGGGCGACCGGTCGCCGTGAGGGCGGGCGCGGTCCTGGCCGCCGGGACCTGTCTGGTGAGCGGTCTCGCGCTCGCAGGGCTCGAGGCGGCGACTCCCGAGGGGCCGACGCTCCCGGGCTCGGCGTCGTCGCTCAGCGCGACGACCCCGGCGGCGGACGTCCGGTCACCGGCCACGGGGCCGGTGACCGCGTTCCCGCTGCCCGGCACCACCGTCGTCCACCCAGGGGCGCAGGTCTCCCTCCGTTGGGACGGCCGCGACGCCCCGACGGCGCCCGCGCTGCGCTCCGTCGTGGTCACCGGGTCCACCTCGGGCAAGCACGAGCTCACCCTGCTGGAGCACTCGGACGGCGACGGCGCGAGCCTCGTCCCCGTCGAGCCGTTCGACGAGGGCGAGGACGTCACGGTCCACGCACCCTTCGACGTCCGCGGGTCCGACGACGGCCGGTGGACCCTCACCGTCGCCACCCTCGCGGACCGCCCCCTCTGGGCGACGTCCCCGTCGAGGAGCCGGCGGCGGACGACGACGTCGCCAGGTACGTCTCCGCCCCGGACCTGCACCCGCCCGTCGTCCGGTCGACGCCGCTCGACCCGCCCGACCGACCCGGCTACGTCGTCGCCGGGGTGAAGAACGGGTTCGGGCAGAAGGGTCCGCTCCTCGTCGACGACGACGGCGAGACCGTCTGGTTCGCCCCGATGGACGGCGTGGACGCGCGAGCGGTCGACGTCGCCGAGATCGACGGCGACGCGGTGATCTCCTGGTGGGAGGGGCTGGCCGGCCCCGGCTACGGGTTCGGTGCCGTCGTCGCCGTCGACGACTCCTACCAGGAGGTCGCCCGCATCCCGGAGGCGAACGGGCACGAGCTCGACTTCCACGAGGTGACCCTGACCGACCACGGGACGCTGCTCGCGCTGGCGTACGAGCCGCTGACCATGGACCTGCGGACGCTCGGGGGCGAGGCCGCCGGACGGATCCTCGACAACGTGGTGCTCGAGGTCGACGTGGCGACCGGCGCGGTGCTCTTCGAGTGGCACGCCCTGGGCCACCTCGACCCGCACGAGTCGTTCAGCGCCATGGACGCAGGCGGCACGCTGGCCGACGACCCGGCCGACGACCCGGACGACGACCCGGACGACCAGACGACCGAGGGCGAGGGCGAGGGCGAGGACCAGCCGACGCCGTACGACCCCGTCCACCTCAACTCCGTCTCCGAGGACGACGACGGCAACCTCCTGCTGTCCGCGCGCAACACCTGCGCGCTCTACAAGATCGACCGGACGACGGGGGACGTCGTGTGGCGGCTCGGTGGCCGCGCGTCCGACTTCGCCGTCGCGGACGACGCCGCATTCATGCGGCAGCACGACCTGCGCAGGTCGACCGACGGGACGCTGACGCTGTTCGACAACGGGGGCGCTGCGACGACGTCGCCCGGACGTCGTCACGCGGGCTCGCGCTCGACGTGGACGAGCAGGCGATGACCGTCACGGTGGCGACCGAGTACCCCCACCCCGAGGGCCTCTACGCCACGAGCCAGGGCAGCTTCCAGGAGACGCCGAGCGGCGACGTGCTCGTCGGCTGGGGCGCGATCCCCCGGTGGTCACGCATGTCGGACACCGGGGAGCTGCTCTCGGACAGCGGGTGGGACGACGACCTCGTCGTCACGTCGTACCGGTTCCAGCAGCGTGAGTGGACGGGCGACCCCCTCGAGGGCCCCAGCGCGGTCGCGACCCAGGACGGCGACTCCGTCGTGGTGCACGCGAGCTGGAACGGTGCCACCGAGGTCGACGCCTGGCGTCTGCGGGACGGGGACGTCGAGGTGACGACCGGCCGTACGGGGTTCGAGACCCGGATCGAGTGGCAGAGCGGCGCTCCGGAGGGCGACGGCGGGGACCCGGACGGCGAGCCCCGCCCCTCGCAGGCGCTGGTCCAGGCGCTGGGGTCGGCAGGAGAGGTGCTCGGGACGACGACCGTCACGCTGCCCTGACCTGTGTCCCCGGCCGACCCCAGAATCGAGCCCCGGACCCGGGCCCCAGCGCGTGGCGCGGCCCTCCCGGCACTCGGCCCTCGGCCCTCGAGCACGGCGAGCAGGGCACGGCGGCCGGCGCCTGCCCCCTCAGCGGACCGCGATGCCCTCGGCCCGCATGGTCGCCTTGACGTCGTCGACCGTCATCGCGCCGAAGTGGAAGACGCTCGCCGCGAGGACCGCGTCGGCCCCCGCGCGCGCAGCGTCCACGAAGTGCGCGGGGGTCCCCGCCCCGCCGCTCGCGATCAGGGGGACCCGGACCTGAGAACGGATCGCGCCGAGCATCTCCAGGTCGAACCCGCTCGTCGTGCCGTCGGCGTCCATCGAGTTGAGCAGGATCTCCCCGGCGCCGAGCTCGGCGGCACGGGCGGCCCACGCCACGGCGTCGATCCCGGTGCCACGACGACCGCCGTGCGTGGTGACCTCGAACCCGGACTCCGTCCGGACGTCCCCGGTGACGCGCCGTGCGTCGACGGACAGCACGAGGACCTGGCTGCCGAACCTGTCGGCGATCTCCGCGATCAGCTCCGGGCGCGCGATCGCCGCCGTGTTGACCCCGACCTTGTCCGCGCCCGCGCGCAGGAGCCGGTCCACGTCGTCCGCGGTCCTGACCCCACCACCGACCGTGAGGGGGACGAACACCTGCTCCGCGGTCCGAGAGACGACGTCGTACATCGTCGCGCGGTCGCCCGAGGACGCCGACACGTCGAGGAACGTCACCTCGTCAGCGCCCTCCGTGTCATACCGGGACGCCAGCTCGACCGGGTCGCCCGCGTCGCGCAGGTTCTCGAAGTTCACGCCCTTGACGACGCGGCCCGCGTCGACGTCGAGGCAAGGGATCACGCGTACGGTCACCGGCACGTTCAGTCCTCCAGGGAATCCGGGGCGACGCCGTCGCCCCGGTCTCGTCGGTCGCCGCCGACCGGGTGTCCAGGATGTCGACGACGTAGACCAGCGTCTCGTCCGCGAGCGCCGACCCGGTGCCACCGTAGGCCACCGACGGTGGGGCGACGAGGAGGACGCGGCTCCCCACGGACTGCTCGAGGAGCCCCTCCTCCCAGGCGTCGACGACGGTGCCGAGCCCGAAGACGGTCGTGAAGACGCTGCCCGACTCCCAGTTGGAGTCGATCACCTGGCCGTCGCTCCAGGAGACGCCGACATACCGCACCGTCACCGTGTTGCCGGGCTCGACCTGCCGACCAGGGCCGCGGACGAGGGTCCTGACCGTGAGGTCGGTGGGTGGGTCTGTGTCGGGGATCGTCACCACCGGCTCGGCGCCCGGGAGCGCCTCGACCGTGGGCGCCGTGGGGTCAGGGTCGACCGGGTCCCCGTGCGCCGAGGTCGGCAGCACGTCGACGACGACGACGAGGGGCACGTCGTCCCCGGAGTCCTTGGGCGGGTTCTCGCCGGCCCGCGCCTCGTCACTCCCGGTAGCCCCCTCGTCAGGAGCCTCGTCAGGAGCCTCGGCGGGCAGCTCCTCGGCGGAACCCTCGGCCGTGCCGCCGGCGACGTCGACCGACCCTGACCCGCTGCCCTCGTCCGCGCCGACGAGCAGCACCCGCGCGCCGACGCGCTGTCCCTCGAGCGCCGTGTAGAGCCGGCGCCCGAGGTCGGCAGGGTCCATGCGCTGCAGGCGCGGGCTTCCGCCGTAGGTGTCGCTGATGACCGAGTGGTCGCGGCCGTCCTCGGCGTACATGTTGAGCAGCACGTCCCCGCCCGCGACGAGCGGGGCGCCGGTGCCGACCCAGACGGTCTCGGTCCACGGCTCGGACACCACGACGGGCGCCTCGTATCCGACGGCAGGTGCCACGTCAGCAGAACCGGACACGCTCACGACCGTGTCGGCGGGACCTTCGGCGCTGTCGTCGCGGAAGTCGATGCCGCACGCACCGAGCGTCGCCACGAGGGCGAGCAGGATCGGGAGGAGGACGAGGCGGCGCACAACGGGACACCTTACGTGCCTGGCCTGCACGGGAGGAACGCGCAGGTCACATCGCGGCGATGAGCCGCTCGACCCTCTCGTCGACGTTCTGGAACGGGTCCTTGCACAGCACCGTGCGCTGCGCCTGGTCGTTGAGCTTGAGGTGCACCCAGTCCACGGTGTAGTCCCGGCGCGCCTCCTGGGCCGCCCGCACGAAGTCGCCACGCAGCTTCGCGCGGGTGGTCTGCGGCGGCACCGCCGTGGACTCGAACACCTCGAGGTCGGTGGTCAGGCGGTCGACCATGCCGCGCGCCGCAAGGAGGTTGTACAGGCCCTCGGTCCGCGAGATGTCGTGGTAGGCGAGGTCGAGGCGGGCGATCCGGGGGTCGGCGAGATCCAGCCCGTGCTTCTCCTGGTACCTGCGGATCAGGCGCAGCTTGATCACCCAGTCCAGCTCACGGTCGACGAGCGACAGGTCACCGGTCTCGAGCGCGCGCAGCCCGCGCTCCCAGAGCTCGAGCACCCGCTTCGTCATGGGGGTCAGGTCGCCCTGGGACTCCGCGTACGACCTGGCGCGGGCGAGGTACTCCCCTGGAGGTCGATGGCGGTGATCGTCCTGCCGTTGGAGAGCTGGACCGGGTGCTTGCCGGTCATGTCGTGGCTGATCTCCCGGATCGCCCGGATCGGGTTCTCCAGGCTCAGGTCTCGCGCGGGGATGCCTGCCTCGATGGTCCGCAGGACGAGGTCGGTGGCGCCCACCTTGAGCATCGTCGTCGGCTCGGCCATCGACGAGTCGCCGACGATGACGTGCAGACGCCGGTAGCTCTCGGCGTCGGCGTGCGGTTCGTCGCGGGTGTTGATGATGGGGCGCGACCTCGTCGTCGCGCTCGACACCGCCTCCCAGATGTGGTCGGCCCGCTGGGACAGGCAGTAGGTCGCACCGCGCGGGGTGGCGAGGACCTTGCCCGCACCGGTCAGCACCTGACGGGTGATGAAGAACGGCACCAGGACGTCCGACAACCGGGCGAAGTCGCCCTGGCGCCGGACGAGGTAGTTCTCGTGACAGCCGTAGGAGTTGCCCGCGGAGTCCGTGTTGTTCTTGAACAGGTGGACCTTGCCCGGCAGTCCCTCGTGGACGAGCCGCTGCTGGGCGTCGGCCACGAGACCTTCGAGGATCCGTTCGCCGCCGCGGTCGTAGGCGACGAGCTGCTCGATGTCGTCGCACTCCGCCGTGGCGTACTCCGGGTGGGAGCCGACGTCCAGGTAGAGCCGCGACCCGTTGCGCAGGAACACGTTGGACGAGCGCCCCCACGCGACCACCTTGCGGAACAGGTAGCGGGCCACCTCGTCGGCCGAGAGCCCACGGCCGTCGTCCGAGGCGCACGTCACCCCGTACTCGGTCTCCAGGCCGAAGATCCGTCGGTTCATCGCGTGTCCTCCGGGGCGTCGGGCGTCTGGAGAAGGCCGGCGAGGGTGTCCCCCGCGAGCCTGCGGAACGCGCGCCGCGGGCGCGTGCGGTCGAGGACCCCGACCTCGAGCTCGGCGGCGGGGACGGCCGCAGGCGCCTCGGTGGTGTCGCCGGCGTCGGTCTCGGGCGCGGCGCCGCTGCCACCCGGGTGCGCGAGAGCCGTCGCGGCGAGGCGCAGCACCTCGCCCAGCGCCATGCCCGGTCGCCACCCGTCGGCGACGTGGTCGCGCAGCTCCTCGGCGCGACCCCCATCACCACGAACCCGTGCTCGTCGGCGACCGTCCCGTCGTACGAGAGCCGGTAGATCTGGTCCTGCGCCTCGGTCGGCCCGACCTCCGCGACGACGAGCTCGACCTCGAGCGGCTTCGACTCGGTCGTGAAGGCCGTGCCGAGCGTCTGCGCGTAGGCGTTCGCCAGCCCGCGGGCATCGACGTCCGAGCGGTCGTAGGAGTACCCGCGCAGGTCCGCGTACCGGACCCCGGCGACCCGCAGGTTCTCGAACTCGTTGTACTTGCCCACCGCGGCGAACGCGATGCGGTCGTAGATCTCCGAGATCTTGTGCAGGGCCCGGGACGGGTTCTGCGTCGCGAACGCGATCCCGTCGTCGTACGCGACGACGACCACGGACCTTCCCCGGGCGATCCCCTTGCGCGCGAAGTCGGCCCGGTCCCGCATGAGCTGCTCGGGCGAGACGTAGAAGGGCATGGTCATCGCAGACCACCTCCCCCGCGACGCCGCGTCCGGTAACGTCCTCCCCGCCGCGCTGCGCGACGATCCGGTCGACGACCGGGGCGAGCTCGTCGTCCGCCGCCCGGGCGTAGCCGGCCTCGGTCACGCGCGCGACCACCGGCCAGATCTTGCGCACCGTATCCGGCCCGGCCGTCGCCGAGTCGTCGTCGGCGGCGTCGAACAAGGCCTCGACGGCCACGGCCACGCCCTCGTCCGCGGTGAGCCCCGGGCGCCAGAGCTTCTTGAGCGACCCGCGGGCGAAGACCGACCCCGATCCCACGCTGTGGTGGTCGCGCTCCTCGTAGCGACCGCCCGTGACGTCGAAGGAGAAGATCCGGCCGCGTCCGAGCCGCAGGTCGTAGCCGGCGAAGAGCGGCACGACCGCGAGACCCTGCATCGCGAGCCCCAGGTTGGAGCGGATCATCGTCGACAGCCGGTTGGCCTTGCCGTCGAGCGACAGCAGCTGCCCCTCGATCTTCTCGTAGTGCTCGAGCTCGAGCTGGAACAGCCGCACGAGATCGATCGCGATGCCCGCGGTGCCGGCGATCCCCACCGCTGAGAACTCGTCGGCCGGGAACACCTTCTCGATCTCGCGGTGCGCGATCATCGACCCCGCCGTGGCCCGGCGGTCCCCGGCCATCACGACACCGCCGTCGACCACGAGCGCGACGATCGTCGTCGCGTGCGGGAGCGACTGGACGAGCGGGGACGAACCGCTCGCATGGCTCTGGACCGCGCCGTCGCCGTCCCGGTTCCCCGGGAGCAGGTGGGGCGCCTGGGCGGTGACGAAGTCCAGGAAGGACGAGGAGCCGGTCGTCGTGTAGGCCCGCGGGAGCCGGCCGTGCGGATCAGGAGTCATCGGCGCCTACTGCCCGCCCTTCTGCACGAACCCGCGCACGAACGACTCGGCGTTCGACTCCAGGACCTCGTCGATCTCCTCGAGCAACGAGTCGACCTCGGTATCGTCGGCCTGCGCTGCCGGAGCGACCGGCGTCGCGGGCTCCGGTGCGTCGTCCGGACGCCGGTCCTCCGGTGAGATCCGTTCCTGACCAGCCATGTCATCTCCTCGATCGGGGGCCCGGCGACCTGCCGCCGTGCCCAGTCTCCACCTGTGCCTCGCACGCTCCGCGCCGGTGCGTCATCGCTGCTTCATCCGTGCCTCACACTAGGCCCCGCTCACCGGCCCGGCTCGGAGAGCCGGTCGAGCAGCGACCGCGCGTCGCCGCTCTCGTCCAGCAGCGCCCCGATGTGCTCCTTCGTCCCGCGCAGCGGGTCGAGCATCGGCACGCGCTGCAGCGACCGCGCACCCGGGACGTCGAAGATCACGGAGTCCCAGCTCGCGGCCGAGACGTGCTCACCGAACCGCGCCACGACCTCCCCCGGAAGTACGCCCGCGTGTCCGCGGGCGCGTGGTGGACGCTCCGCCCGACCTCGCGCTCGTCGACGAGGCGCTCGGCCGCACCCGAGGCGAGGAGGCGGTGGTAGACGCCGCGCTCGGGCCTGACGTCGGACCACTGGAGGTCGAAGGTGGCCAGCCGCGGGTGGTCCCAGTCGAGGCCGTCCCGCTGCCTCATGCGCTCGAGCAGGCGGAGCTTCGCTACCCACTCGACCTCCCGGGCGCAGGAGTCGCGGTCCGCGCCGAGCCCGCGCAGCACGGAGTCCCAGCGCTCGACGACCGCCGCTGTCCCGTCGTCGTCCGCCGGAGGCAGGGCGTCCAGCGCACGCCGGACGATGCCCAGGTACGCGTGCTGGATCTCCAGCGCGGTGGCCGACCCGCCGTCTGCGAGCCGCAGCGGGGCGGCGAGCCCGAGGTCCCGGCTCACGCGCTGCACGTCGCCCACCGGGTCGGCCAGCCGCAGGGCCTGGAGCTCGCCGCGCACCCCGGCGTCGGCCTCGGCCAGCCGGTCCAGGTTCTCCAGGACCCAGAGCACGAGGGAGGTGGTCCCGAGCTTCAGGTAGGTCGCGACCTCGAAGTGGTTCGCGTCCCCGATGATCAGGTGGAGCCGCCGCCAGCGGGCCCGGTCCGCGTGCGGCTCGTCCCGGGTGTTGACGATCGGACGGCGCAGGGTCGTCTCGAGCCCGACCTCCGCCTCGATGTAGTCGGCCCGCTGGGAGAGCTGGAACCCGGGGGTGTCGCCGGTCGGGCCCAGGCCCACGCGGCCGGAGCCGGTGAACACCTGCCGCGTGACCAGGAACGGGGTGAGCCCTTCGACGATCGTCGTGAACGGCAGCGCACGGTCGACCAAAAAGTTCTCGTGCGTGCCGTAGCTGGCGCCCTTGCCGTCGACGTTGTTCTTGTAGAGCACCACCTCGCCGTCCGGCGTCCCGGCGAGCGCGCGCGACGCCTCGAGCATCACGCGCTCACCTGCCACGTCCCAGCGCACGGCGTCCAGGGGCGACGTGACCTCGGGCGACGAGTACTCGGGGTGCGCGTGGTCGACGTAGAGCCGGGCACCGTTCGTGAGGATGACGTTCGCGGCGCTCGGGTCGTCGTACTCCTCGACGCTGGGACGCTCGACCCGCTGCAGCCGGATCCGGCCGGCCGACGCGGCCTCGCCGCTCTCCTGGTCCGGGCCTGCGCCCGAACCCGCGCCGGTACCCGCGCCCGCGCCGTCGACGGACGCGTCGGTGGGCTCACGTTCGGCCCCGGCGCCGTCCTCGGCATCCGGTCGCCCCGGGGCGTCACCGCCCGGTACGTCGCCGGACGGCGCGGGTCGGGACGGGTCGTCGGTCAGCAGCGAGGGGTGAGCCGACGCACGGGTCAGCCGGAACCCCCGCGCGTCGGACAACGGGTCCTCGTCGACGTAGTCCCACCGCGCGCGGGCCCGCACCCCGTCCTGCGAGGCCGCGACCGCCCGGTAGGTGGTCACGACCTGGCTCGACATGAGCATCGGGTTCGCCATCGGCCGACCGGGACGGAGCACGCCGTACTCGGTCTCGATCCCCATCACGCGTCGCACGGTCACGGCGCCACCCTATGCGTCAGAGGTACTGCCCCGTGTTCGTGACCGTGTCGATGGTGCGCGGCGACGAGCCCTCGCCCTCCTTCTGGACGATCGTGCGGATGAAGACGATGCGCTCGCCCTTCTTCCCGGAGATCCGCGCCCAGTCGTCGGGGTTCGTCGTGTTCGGCAGGTCCTCGTTCTCGCGGAACTCGTCGACGCACGCACCGAGCAGGTGCTCGACGCGGATCCCGCGCCGGCCGTCCGCGAGGAAGTCCTTGATCGCCGACTTCTTGGCGCGGTCCACGACGTTCTGGATCATCGCGCCGGACGCGAAGTCCTTGAAGTACAGGACCTCCTTGTCGCCGCTGGCGTAGGTGACCTCGAGGAACCGGTTCTCGTCGGCCTCGGAGTACATCCGCTCCACCACCGCGCGCAGCATGGCAGCGAGCGCCTCCTCGCGGCTGCCGCCGTGCTCCGCGACGTCGTCCGGGTGGATCGGCAGGTCCTCCGTGAGGTACTTGGCGAAGATCTCCTGCGCGCCCTCGGCGTCGGGCCGCTCGATCTTGATCTTCACGTCGAGACGGCCCGGCCGCAGGATCGCCGGGTCGATCATGTCCTCACGGTTCGACGCGCCGATCACGATCACGTTGTCGAGCCGCTCCACGCCGTCGATCTCGCTCAGCAGCTGCGGCACGATCGTCGTCTCCACGTCGGAGGACAGCCCGGTGCCGCGCGTGCGGAACAGCGACTCCATCTCGTCGAAGAACACGACGACGGGGGTGCCCTGCGAGGCCTTCTCCCGTGCCCGCGCGAAGATCAGGCGGATGTGGCGCTCGGTCTCCCCGACGTACTTGTTCAGGAGCTCGGGCCCCTTGACGTTGAGGAAGTAGCTGCGCGCCGTCGCGTCGCTCGAGCCGTCGGAGGGCTCCGGCGTCGCGGGACCGCCCGCGCGCTCGCCCCGGCGGGCGACCATGTGCGCGAGGGAGTTCGCGACCGCCTTGGCGATCAGCGTCTTGCCGCAGCCCGGCGGCCCGTACAGCAGGATGCCCTTGGGCGGGCGCAGCCCGTGCTCGCGGAACAGGTCGGGGTGGTCGAACGGCAGCTCGACCGCGTCCCGGATCTGCTCGATCTGGGGGCCGAGCCCACCGATGTCCGAGTAGTCGATGTCCGGGACCTCCTCGAGGACGAGCTCCTCGACCTCGGACTTCGGCACCACCTCGAAGACGAAACCGCTGCGGTTGTCGACGGTCAGCGTGTCGCCGGCGCGCAGCGCACCGCGGTCCACGGAGCCGGCGAGCCGCACGACGCGCTCCTCGTCGGCGCGGCCCACCACCAGGACGCGCTCGGCGTCGAGGACCTTCTTGAGCGCCACGGTCTCGCCGATGCGCTCGTACCCGCCGACGGCGACGATCGTCATCGCCTCGTTGAGCCGCACCTCCTGACCCGGTCGCAGCGACGCGAGGTCGAGACCCGGCGTCGCGCTGACGAGCATCTTGCGACCGGCGGAGGACACGTCCACGGAGCCGTCGCCGTGCAGGGCGAGGAACACCGCGTACGTCCCCGGGGGCTTGGCGAGCTCGTCGATCTGACGCCGCTGCTCGACGATCTGGTCGCGCGCGGCACGCAGAGCCTCCGCGAGGCGCTCGTTCTTGGCGGAGAGGATCGCCAGCTGGCGCTCGTGCTCCCGGTCCGTCTCGGTCATCGCCACGTCCTCCTCGTCACGGGTCGTCCGGCGACCCGCGGTGGTCCGTCACCCGTGATGTTCGACTCTAGGCAGATTCACCGGTCCCGTGGGAGAGGGACACCCGCTGAGACGGCGCCTGCGACGGATCGTTACGTGCTCGTCACGTCGGGTCGGGCGCCTGGCCGACGTCCCGGCGGACCCTGCGCAGCTTCTTGTCCGAGACGGGGCGCTCCCCCACGTCCTCGGGCGTCCAGTCGTGGTCGGCGGGGTAGGCGCCCTTCGCCGGGCGCCGGCGACGCTCAGGTGCGGAGACGCCGTCGGCCATCCGTCGCGCCGTGATCAGGAACCCGGTGTGGCCGACCATGCGGTGCTCCGGCCGCACCGCGAGGCCCTCGAGGTGCCAGCCGCGGACCATCGACTCCCAGGCGCTCGGCTCGGTGAACCGGCCGTCCGCCCGCAGGTCCTCGGCGACCCGGGAGAGCTGGGTCGTGGTCGCCACGTAGCAGACGAGCACTCCCCGGGCGCGAGGGCGTCGGCGACGACGCCCACGTTCTCCCAGGGGGCGAGCATGTCGAGCACGATCCGGTCGACCGACCCGGCGGGTCCGATCGTGGGCAGGACGTCGGCCAGGTCGCCGACCGAGAGGTCCCACGCCGGGTGGGGGCCGCCGAAGAAGGTCTCGACGTTGCCGCGCGCGATCGCGGCGAAGTCCTCGCGTCGCTCGATCGAGTGGACGCTGCCGCCGTCGCCCACGGCTCGCAGCAGCGACATCGTCAGGGCCCCGGAGCCGACTCCCGCCTCCACGACGCGCGCGCCCGGGTAGATGTCGGCCATGCCGACGATCTGGCCGGCGTCCTTCGGGTAGATCACCGCTGCCCCGCGAGGCATGGACAGCACGTAGTCGGACAGCAGCGGACGCAGGGCGACGTACTCGATGCCCGCCGTGTTCCGCACGACCGAACCCTCGGGTTCGCCGACGAGGGCCTCGTGGGCGAAGTACCCCTTGTGGGTGTGGAACGTGGCCCCGGCCGCGAGCGTGATGGTGTGCAGCCGACCGCGCGGGTCCGTGAGCTGCACCTTGTCGCCGTACCGCAGCGGACCGCGGCGCACCTCCGCGCCCGTCGGGGCGGGCGTGCCGGTCGGGGCGCTGCGCGGGCGGTCTTCGGGTCCGGCGGCGCTCGGGCCACCTGCGATGTCGTCGGTCACGACGGACCAGTCTAGGGCTCCTGCCTGGTCAGCCCCGGCCCGACCGTCCCTGGGGCGGCCCGCCCCCGGGCCGTGCCCGCTGGACGGCCTGCACGACGTCGTTCACGAGCAGGACGCCCACCACGCGCCCCGCGTCGACCACCGGGAGGACGGCGGCGGCGCGGGCGAGCGCCGCGACGCGGTCCACGAGGTCCTCGCCCCGTGCGCCCAGCTCGACCCACCCGCCGCCGGGCAGACCGACGGCGACGGCGGCCACCGGCGTCGCCGCGAGGCGCTCCGGCGGGACGGACGCCAGCGTGGGGGCCTCGACCACGGCGACAGGTCGGCCCGACGGCTCGACGACGACGACGGCCCAGGCGCCCGCAGCCGCAGCGGCGCGCGCCACGTCCGCGGCGCTCGCGTCGGTCGGCACGACGCTCGCCGGCCGCACGAGCGCGCGCGCCTCGACCCGGGTGACCGCCTCGCGACGTCGCGCGGCCCGCAGCGATGCGCCCGCCCCGGACCAGAGGAACGTGCCGATGAGGACGGCCCACAGCACGGTGTACCAGTCCGGCAGCCCGCCGCGCGCGAGCGGCAGCAGCAGGACGACGACCAGGAGTCCGACCGCGACCGCACGACCCGTCCACGCCGCCGCGACCGCGCCGCGGTACCGGCTGCCCGTGGCGGCCCACACGGCCGACTCGAGCACCTGCCCGCCGTCCAGCGGTAGCCCCGGGAGCAGGTTGAAGAAGCCGACGAACGCGTTCGAGAACGCCGCCGCGTAGAAGAGCAGCGGGACGATCTCGCCGCCGATCCGCGCGTCGAAGAGCAACCAGAAGCCCGCCGCGAGGAGCAGGTTCGTCAGCGGCCCGACGACCGCGACCAGGAACGAGTCCCGTGGACGCGCCGACGTCCCGGTGTACGCGGTGTGCCCGCCCCACACGGTCAGCGCGAGCTCCGTCACGCGGTGGCCGAGCTTCCGGGCGACGACGGCGTGCGCCACCTCGTGGAGCATCACGGACCCGAACAGGAGCACGACGAACGCGAACGCGACGACGTAGATGCCCCCGCCCAGGTCGGGCTGGTACGCCTCGACGGTCGGCGCGAACAGCACCGTCAGCAGGACGGCGGCGATCGCCCACGACGGCGTGATGATCACCGGTGCGCCCGCGACGCGACCGATCACCCAGCCCCGGCTGCGGCCCGCGTCGCGCGCACGACCACCGCCGCGCTGCGGTGCCGACGGTCCGGGAACGGGCGCTCCGGGGAAGGGCGCTCCGGGGACGGGCGCTCCGGGGCCCGGTCCGGGTCGCTCGGGTCCGGGCGGAGGTGTGGGTGGCTGCGTCACGCGGGTCACCCTAGCCCGCGCACCACCGATCCTGGGCCTCGCTGCACCCGGCCGGAGCGCAGCGAGGCCCGGGATCGGTGGGCGCGCGGCAGGAGCGGGGCAGCCGCGGCATGTCGGGGGCCCGCCGTAGGGTCGACCCATGTCCGTCACCGACGTCCCGGCCCCGGTCCGCCGCCCCGGCCTCTCCCCTCCCGGGCGAACGACTTCATGCAGTGCCCGCAGCTCTTCCGGTTCCGGTCCATCGACCGGCTGCCCGAGCCTCCGAGCGAGGCCGCGACGCGTGGCACGCTGATCCACGCCGTCCTTGAACGGCTCTACGACGCACCGCTCGGCGAACGCACTCTCGCCGCCGCCGTCGCCCTGCTCAGGCCGCAGTGGGCGGTGCTGCAGGAGACCGACGAGCGCTGCGTCGACCTGTTCGACGACGAGGCGTCGGAGCGCGCCTGGCTCCTCGGCGCCGAACAGCTGCTGGCCACGTACTTCACCCTGGAGGACCCGAACCGCCTCGAGCCCGAGTCCCGGGAGCTGCGGGTCGAGACCGAGCTCGAGCAGGGCCCCGCCATGCGCGGGATCGTCGACCGCATCGACGTCGCCCCCGACGGCGCCGTGCGGGTCGTCGACTACAAGTCCGGGAAGTCCCCGCGCGAGGGGTACGAGGGCTCCGCGCTCTTCCAGATGCGCTTCTACGGCCTGGTGCTCTGGCGCGAGCGCGGCGTGCTCCCGAAGATGCTGCAGCTCGTCTACCTGGGCGACGGCCGGGTGCTGCGCGCCGAACCCACGCAGCGCGAGCTGGAGATCACGGAGCAGAAGGTGCGCTCGCTGTGGGCGTCGATCCAGGATGCGGCACGCACCGGTCAGTGGAGCCCGCGGAGATCACGGCTCTGCGACTGGTGCGCGCACAAGACCATCTGTCCCGCGTTCGGGGGCACACCGCCGGAGGTCTCGCCCGAGCAGGTCGAGCGGACCACCGGCGTCCGCCCTGCCGGATCAGGGGCCGGCGCGGCGACGGACGCCGAGCCGCGGCACGAGACGATCTAGCCCGGACGCAACGCACGCAGCGCGAGCGCGACGGACGGTTGCCCGACTCCGTCACCGGCCGACTGCCCGGCCGGTCAGGCCAGCTCGTCGACGACCGCCCCGCCGTGGATCCGACGGAGCAGGTCCACGCCGACACCTTCGAGGCCGGCGAGACGGCTGAGCCCGGGTGCCGCGGCGACCGGGACGACCGCCTGCACACCGATCGTCGTGGCGCCGGCCGCCGAGGCGGAGGCGATACCCGGCGGCGAGTCCTCGATGGCGACGCAGTCGCCGATCGGCACACCGAGGAGCCTCGCGGCACGCAGGTACGGTTCCGGGTGCGGCTTGCCCTGGTCGACGTCGTCACCGCAGACGACCACCTCGAACGACCCGGCCGGGGCCGCGGCGACCAGCGGCAGCGCGAGGTCCCGGTACGACATGGTCACGAGCGCGCACCGGATGTCGGCGGCGCGCAGCTCGGACAACAGCTCGAGGGCACCGGCCCGCCACGGGACGCGCGCGGTGATCTGCTCCGCGACGCTGCGCACCAGGTGCGCCACGATCTCCTGGGTCCCGAGCCGCACCCCGGACTCCTGGAGCACCCGCGCCGAGACCTCGAGCGGGTTCCCGACCAGACCGAGCGCCTGCTCGTGCGACCAGCTGCCGCCGTGCGCGGCGACCAGCGCCGTCTCGGCCGCGATCCAGTACGGCTCGGAGTCGACGAGCGTCCCGTCCATGTCCCACAGCACCGCGGCCGGGTCCGGCCCCGGTCGAGCGACCTCCGGCACGGCCCCGACGTCCGGCCGGGTCACGCGGCGAGCGCCGAGCTCAGCGCGGCGTCCATCGCTGCGAGCGGCGCGGCGTGACCGGTCATCAGCCGTACCTGCTCGGCGGCTTGGTGCAAGAGCATCCGCTCGCCGGCCACGGTCGCGCCGCCGCGGCGCGCCCACGCCGCGGAGAGCGCGGTCGGTCGCGGTTCGTAGACGACGTCGAGCAGCAGACCGTCGATCGCCGGGGTGTGCGGTCCCGACGCGCCGCCGAGCTCCGCGGCGATGCCGTCGGCGGCGGCGCCGGGCAGCGTGGAGATCACGATGTCCGAGGACTGCATCAGCTCGACCGCTCGGTCGAGCCGGTCGAACGTCGGCGAGACGCCCATGCGTGTCGCGGCCGCCCGCAGGTCTCCGGTGCGGGCGAGCGAGCGCACGAGAACACTAGGCGTCGTGCAGCCGAGCTCGCCGAGCGCCGCGAGGGTGGACGCCGCGGTGGCGCCCGCGCCGAGGACCGTCACCGAGCGAGCGGTCCGGCCGTCCAACCCCTCGCCGAGCGCGCTGACGATGCCGTGCACATCGGTGTTGGCGCCCACGCGCACGTTCGCCACCGGCAGGAGCGTGTTGACCGCGCCCACCACCTCGGCGAGCGGATCGATCGAGTCGAGCAGCGGCATGACGGCGTGCTTGAGCGGCATGGTCAGGCTCAGCCCGCACCAGGACTCGTCCATCGCCGCCACGAACGCGGGCAGCTCCTCGGCGGTGACGTCCTCGGTCCCGTAGGTCCACCCGTCGAGGCCGAGCGCCGCGTACGCGGAGCGGTGCAGCACCGGGGAGAGGGAGTGCGCGACAGGATGCCCGAGCACGGCCGCCCGGCGCGGACGGCTGGTCGTCATCAGCCGTTCGCCGCCTGCCACTCGCGCAGCTCGGCCACGTTCTCCTGGTGCTCCTCGTACGTCGCGGCGAACTTGGTCTCGCCGGTGTCGAGGTTCACGGTCGTCCAGAACAGCCAGTCGCCGTCGGCGGGGTTCATGACCGCGTCGATCGACGCGCGCCCGGGGGCGGCGATCGGGGTCGGCGGCAGCCCCGGGTTCACGTAGAGGTTGTACTCGTTGGACTCGTCCTCGAGGTCGCTCGTCGTGAGCTCGGTCCCGGGCTTGCCCGCGCCGTACGCGACGGCAGCATCGATCTGGAGCGGCATGCCCTGCTCGATCCGGTTGTCGATGGCGCGAGCCATCTTGGCGCGGTCCTCGTCGTTCGCCGCCTCGCGCTCGATCAGGGACGCCTCGGTGAGGACCTCTTCCCGGTCTTCCTCAGCCACACCGGCGTCGTCCAGCTGGAGCACCGTCTGCGTCACCATGTCGCTGAGGATCGAGGTCGCGTTCGAGTCGGGGGCCAGCAGGTACGTCGTCGGGAAGAGCCAACCCTCGTACTCGCCGCCGGCGACGTCGGGCAGGCCCGTCGCGTCGTTGTCCTCCATCGCCGCCTCGAAGTCCTCCCGGGCGATCCCGGTGACCGCCGTGGCGCGCTCGAGGATCTGGTCGACGGTGTACCCCTCCGGGATCGTCAGCTTGGTCTCGACCCGGTTCTCGTTCGCGACCAGGCGGGCGACCGCACCCTCCGCCGACATCTGCGTGAGCATCTGGTGCGTGCCCGGCTGGATCGAGCCGGAGTTCGGGTTCGCCTCGAAGGCGATGTTGAACGCCTCGACGCTCTCGACGACGTCCGCCGAGACGAGCTCGCGTCCCATCACGGACCCGGTGTCCCCGGGGTTGATCGTCACGTCGACGGGATCGATCCCCGGTCCTGGGTAGTCCGCGACCGCCTCGGGCTTGATGTCGTCGAGGAACGACATCACCTGGTCGCGCAGGACCCACCCGGCGGCCGCGAGGACCGCGAGGATCACGACCAGCAGCAGCGCCGTACGCCGACGGCGCTGCGCCTTGCGCTTCTTCGCACGGCGGTCGCGCTTGAGGTCCGAGCGGGACCCGAGAGGCGCCGCTGCGGGCTCCGTCGTCGAGGTCCCAGCGAACAGATCACTCACGAGAGAGGTCTCCCTGATGTTGGTCGTGTCGTCCCCGGGGACGGTCGCCGCGGGTCCTGCGTGTCCGGAGCCTGGTCAAGACTCGATCAGCTCGCCCGAACGTTGCCCGGAAGCGCGCTCCACGTCAAGCGCGGACTGCAGAATGATAACGGCTGCAGCCTGGTCGATCACCGACCGGTGCGTGCGCCCCTCGCGGCCGGACGCCCTGAGGGCCTGGTGCGCGGACACCGTCGTCAGGCGCTCGTCGACCATCCGGACGGGGACCGGCGCGATGCCGTCGGCGAGCTGTTCGGCGTAGGCCCGGGCCCCTGTCGCCGCCGATCCCTGCTCACCCGAGAGCAGCCGGGGCAGGCCGACGTAGACGACTGCTGCACCGCGGTCCCGGACCTCC
The DNA here is from genome assembly GCF_030296575.1 of Paraoerskovia sediminicola. Classification (GTDB taxonomy): domain Bacteria; phylum Actinomycetota; class Actinomycetes; order Actinomycetales; family Cellulomonadaceae; genus Paraoerskovia; species Paraoerskovia sediminicola. The sequence continues at coordinate 2,942,290 of NZ_AP027729.1, read as the reverse complement.
GTCGCGATACGTTCGAGATCGCTCCCCCAGGATCCGTCGGTCCGCAGGTCGCGAGCGAGCGTCTCGACCGGGGTCGCCAGGAGCCCGTCGGGATCGCTGGCCGCGAGCCCCACCCGGACGTTCCCGACGTCGACCGCGAGCCGCGGCCCGCGCGGTAGCGGACCCGAGCCTGTCGGCAGGGTGGACGACGCCGGCGCGCCCGTCGGGGCCTGAGTCCCCGGCGGTACCGGGGCCCCGACCCCAGGCGGGACGTCGCCCGACGGCCGGTCCGCGGCACCCCTGCCCCGAGCGGAGCGGTGCCGCGGCTTGCGCGGCGTGCGCCGGTCGCCTGCGGCCCCGCCGTCGGTGGTCACGCCTGGAGCGCCGACCGCACGCCGTCGAGGGCTGCCGGCAGCGCCGTGACGTCGGTGCCGCCGCCCTGGGCCATGTCGTCCTTGCCTCCGCCACCACCGCCGAGCGCCCCCGCAGCACCCTTTGCGAGCACGCCCGCGCGCACACCAGCGGCGCGGGCGTCGGCGTTCGTCGCGACGACCACGAGCGGGCGCCCCTTGGCGACACCACCCGCAGCCACGACCACGGCGCCGTCCTCACCCAGCCGGGCGCGCACGTCCAGGACCAGCGCGCGCAGGTCGTCGGCCGAGGCCACCTCACCGGCGTCGTGCAGGACCAGGCGTGCTGCGCCGACCGTCTCGGCACCCGAGGCGAGCGACGCCGCCTGGGCGAGGAGCTGACCCTGACGCACGGTCGCGAGCTCCTTCTCGGCCTCCTTCAGCCGGGTCAGGAGCGAGCCGACCCGCGACTCCAGCTCGTCGGAGCGGACGTTGAGCATCCCGCTGAGCTGACCGACGAGAGCGTGCTCCTTGGCCTGGAACCCGTACGCGCCGGCACCGACGAGCGCGTCGACGCGGCGAACCCCGGAGCCGATGGACGCCTCGCCGAGCAGGGTCACGAGCCCGAGCTCGCCCGTCCGGGCGACGTGCGTCCCGGCGCACAGCTCGCGCGACCAGTCGCCGCCGATCGAGACGACCCGCACCTCGTTGCCGTACTTCTCGCCGAAGAGAGCCATCGCCCCGAGGGACCGCGCCTCGTCGAGCGGCATGACCTGGTCGGTGACGTCCAGGTTCTCGGCGAGCCGCACGTTGACGCGCTCCTCGATCTCCGAGAGCACCCCCGACGGGACCGCCCCGGTCGACCGGAAGTCGAAGCGGATGCGGCTCGGCGCGTTCTCCGATCCGGCCTGCGTGTGGTCCTTGCCGAGCGACTCGTGGATCGCCTTGTGGATCATGTGCGTCGCCGAGTGCGCCTTGCTGATCGCGACGCGGCGGTCGCGGTCGATCTGCGCGGAGCCCGAGTCCCCGAGCGCGACCGTGCCCTCGGTGAGGCGACCGCGGTGGACCGACAGCCCCTTGATCGGGCGCTGGACGTCGTCGACCTCGATGGTCGCGCCGCCGTCGAGCACGATGGTCCCCTGGTCGGCGAGCTGGCCGCCGGCCTCGGCGTAGAACGGCGTCCGGTCGAGCACGACCTCGACGTCGGCCGGGGCCGTGGCGGCCGGTGCCGGGGCGCCGTCGACGATGAGCCCGGTCACGGCGACCGCCGCGTGGTCGCTCGTGTACCCGAGGAACTCGACCGGTGCCGCGAGGTCCTTCTCGACGGCCTCGTAGGCGTGCAGGTCCGCGCCGCGGCCCCGCTTGGCGAGCGCGTCCTCACGGGCACGCGTGCGCTGCTCGGCCATGAGGCTGCGGAAGGCCTGCTCGTCGACCGTCACGCCCTGCTCGGCCGCCATCTCGAGCGTGAGGTCGATCGGGAACCCGTAGGTGTCGTGCAGCGCGAATGCCTCGGCGCCACCGAGCACCGGGGCGTGGGTCGTGCCCGAGCCGTTCGACGAACCCGCGCCCACCGAGGCCTTCGCCTTCGCGACCGCCGTGTCGAGGATCGTCGTGCCGGCGACGAGCGTGCGGCGGAACGCGTCCTCCTCCGCGTACGCCACGTCGGCGATGCGGGAGAACTCGTCGGCGACCACCGGGTAGGACGCCTGCATCGCGTCGCGCGAGACCGGCAGCAGGAGCGGCAGCGCCTCGTCCTCGTACCCGAGCAGCCGCATGGCGCGCACGGAGCGGCGCAGCAGGCGGCGCAGCACGTAGCCACGGCCCTCGTTCGACGGGCGCACGCCGTCGCTGATCGTCATGAGCGCCGACCGCACGTGGTCCGCGACGACGCGCAGCCGGACGTCGTCCTCGGCGTCCGAACCGTAGGTGCGCCCGGTGATGCTGGACGCGGCCTCGATGACCGGGTAGACCTCGTCGATCTCGTACATGTTCGCCTTGCCCTGGAGCAGGTAGGCGATGCGCTCGAGGCCGGCACCGGTGTCGATCGACTTGTGCTCGAGCTCGCCGAGCAGCGGGTAGTCCTTGCCGAGACCTTCACCGCGCTCGTACTGGTCGAAGACGAGATTCCAGAACTCCAGGTAGCGGTCACCGCCGGGGTCCACGGTCCCGCCCTCGGCCTCGGGGCCGAACTCCGGCCCGCGGTCGTAGTGCCACTCGGCGCAGGGACCGGCGGGTCCCGGACGGCCGGTGTCCCAGAAGTTCTCCTCGCGCGGGAGCCGGACGACGTGGCGCGGGTCGAGCCCGACGCCGCGGGTGAGCGCGTCGTACGCCTCGTCGTCCTGGTCCCAGGTCGTCACCCAGAGGCGGTCGGCGTCCAGCCCGTAGCCACCCTGGTCCTGCGGGGTCGTGATGAGCTCGAAGGCGAAGTCGATCGCCTCGGCCTTGAAGTAGTCGCCGAACGAGAAGTTCCCGTTCATCTGGAAGAAGGTGCCGTGGCGGGTGGTGCGCCCGACGTTCTCGATGTCATTGGTCCGCAGGCACTTCTGGACGCTCGCCGCACGCGGCCACGGGGCCTTCTCGGTCCCGAGGATGTACGGGATGAACGGGACCATCCCCGCGATGGTGAAGAGGATCGACGGGTCCGGGGACACGATCGACGCGGAGGGCACGACGGCGTGATCGCGCGCAGCGAAGTAGTCGAGCCAACGGGTACGGATCTCGGCGGTGCGCATGGTGTCCTTCGTGAGGAGGGTGGTCCGGGTCTGGTGTGCCGGCCGGGCGGACGGTGCCCAAGCCTAGTTGTGGAGCGGCGGCGGTCCGGACCTCGGCAGCTCGAGCCGGGCTGCAGGTCCGGGAGGGTCAGAAGAACGAGTAGCCGAGCTCGTCCTCGTCGTCGACGGCCGGCCCGTCGGCGCGACGATGGCGCGCCGACCGGGCGGCGCGGACGTCCTCGGGGGCGGGCTGGCCGTCGGCGAGGAGCGCGCCACGGAGCTCGGCCTCCCGACGGCGTCGCGCGTCGGTGAACTCGGCGCGGAACACCCGGACGGCCTCGAGACCTCGGGCGCCCGCATCGTTGATCTGGTCCGTCGCGCTCTCCACGACCGCGGCCGGCGCGAACCTCGCGACGATCTTGCGTCCCTGCACCACGACGATCACGGTCACCGTCACGCCGACGCCGACCCAGAAGATCCGGCTCACCGGGCGTCTCCGTCCGTCGCGGGGTCGCGCCCGACGGGCCGGGGGCTGCCGCGGGCCCGGCCGTCGACGTCCCATCCGGGCCTGCGGCACGGCCGGACGCCTTCGCGTAGGCCTGCCGCACCCCGTAGCTGAAGGCCGAGACCTTGATGAGCGGGCGCCCGAGGGTCGCGGCCCAGAGCCCGGAGAGCGCCGAGACGTTGGCGCTCACCTGAGCGGCGGACGTCGTGATCGTGTCGACCTTCTCCAGCTGGCTGTTGGTGCTCACGATCGTCTTCGCGGTCTCGTCGAGGATCGGCACCGTGTGGTCCGTCGCCTCGCGGAGGCTCGTGCGCGCCTCGTCGAGCACCCGTCCGAGCTTGACGAGCGGGATCGCCAGCGCGCCGACGAGCAGCACGAACGCGATCGCCGCGATCAGTCCCGCGATGTCTCCGACCATGCTCTCAGGGCTCCTTCGTCAGGTGTGTGTGGGGGCGTCGTCCGACACCGTGTGCTCGCAGGGAACACTACCGCCCGGACGACGGACGCCCCGGCCGTGGCACGAGCGGCTGCTCGTGCCCCGACCGGGGCGTCTCGACGATCCGGTGCCCCGTGGACGGGGTTCCGGGAAGGATCAGCGGGCGTAGTACTCCACCACGAGCTGGACCTCGCACTGCACGGGGACCTCGGAGCGCTTGGGACGGCGCACGAGGGTCGCGCTGAGCTTCTCGAGCTGCACGTCGAGGTAGCCCGGGACGGCGGGGAGCACGTCGCGGTGCGCACCGGCGGCGGCGACCTGGAACGGCGTGGTCGCCTGGCTCTTCGGCTTGACCTGGATCGTCTGGCCCTCCTTCACCTTGAAGGAGGGGCGGTCGACGATCTTGCCGTTCACGAGGATGTGGCGGTGGACCACGGCCTGGCGGGCCTGCAGGATCGTGCGGGCGAGGCCGGCACGGAGCACGAGGGCGTCGAGACGGGTCTCGAGGTTCTCGACGAGGGCCTCACCGGTCAGACCGGAGTCCTTGCGGGCGTCCTCGTAGGCACGGGCGAGCTGCTTCTCGCGGAGCATGTACTGCGCGCGCAGACGCTGCTTCTCGCGCAGACGCACCGCGTAGTCCGACTCGGTGCGGCGACGGGCGCGGCCGTGCTCGCCCGGGGGTACGGACGCTTCTCGAAGTGCTTGACGGCCTTGGGGGTCAGGGCGATGCCCAGTGCGCGGCTCAGGCGGACCTGGCGGCGCGAACGCGTCACTGAAGTCACAGTGGGGTTCCTCATCCTGTCGTTCGGTTGCTTTGACGTCACGCCCGGGACGGCACACAGTCCGCCGAGCGCGGGACCAGCCGATGGGCCGTCGCGGTGGTGCGCAGGGCGCTCACCGCGCACGTGACGGGAGCCACGTGCAGACGACCGGGGGCCGAGGTCCCAGGTGGCTGCCGAAAACGGCAACCGCAACAGTCTAGCGCACTCGCGGACGGCCCATCACCGAGAGGTCGCAGAAGCGGCGAAGGTCACGCCTGGTCGAGGATGGACCGGACCCGAGCCAGCCGCTCCGCGACGGACCGCTCGAAACCGCGGTCCGACGGCGTGTAGTAGCGCGCACCCCGCAGCTCGTCGGGCAGGTACGCCTGGGCCGCCACCGCGTGCGGCGCGTCGTGCGCGTACTTGTACTCCTTGCCGTGCCCCAGCGCCTCGGCCCCCGAGTAGTGGGCGTCCCGCAGGTGCATCGGGACCTGCCCGGCACGCCCCGAGCGGACGTCGGCGAGCGCGGCGTCGATGCCCACATAGGCCGCGTTGGACTTCGGTGCGGTGGCGAGGTGCACGACGGCCTCGGCGAGCACGATCCGTGCCTCGGGCATGCCGATCATCGCGACCGCCTGCGCGGCCGCGACAGCGGTCTGGAGGGCGCTGGGGTCCGCGAGGCCGACGTCCTCGGACGCGGAGATGATGATGCGGCGCGCGATGAACCGCGGGTCCTCCCCCGCCGCGATCATCCTGGCGAGGTAGTGGAGGGACGCATCGACGTCGGAGCCGCGGACGGACTTGATGAACGCGCTGATGACGTCGTAGTGCTGGTCGCCGTCGCGGTCGTAGCGCACCGCCGCCACGTCGATCGCACGCTCGACCGCCGCGAGGTCGACCATCGGCGGGCCGTCGCCCGGAGCGGCGTCCTCGAGCACGCCGGACAGGACGGAGCCCGCGGCCGCCTCCAGGATCGTCAGCGCCTTGCGCGCGTCCCCGCCCGCGAGCCGCAGCAGGTGCTCCTCCGCCTCCTCGGCGAGCTCTACCTCGCCGGCCAGCCCCCGCTCGTCGGCGACGGCGCGGCGCACGAGCGCGCGGACGTCGTCCTCCCCCAGCGGTCGCAAAGTCAGGAGCAGCGACCGCGACAGCAGCGGCGAGTTCACCGAGAAGCTGGGGTTCTCGGTGGTCGCGGCGACGAGCGTCACCCAGCGGTTCTCCACGCTGGGCAGCAGCGCGTCCTGCTGCGACTTGGAGAAGCGGTGGACCTCGTCGACGAAGAGGACCGTCTCCTCGCCACCGGCGGCGAGGCGCCGACGGGCGTCCTCGACGACCGCCCGGACGTCGCGCACCCCGGCCGTGACCGCCGACAGCTCGACGAACCGACGGCCCGAGGTCGCCGCGACGACGTAGGCGAGCGTCGTCTTGCCGGTGCCCGGCGGGCCCCAGAGGATCACCGATCCCGGTGCCGCACGACGCGACCTCTCGTCGGACGGCGCGACGAGTCGGCGCAGCGGCGAACCCTCCGCCAGCAGGTGCCCCTGGCCCGCGACCTCGTCGATCGAGCGCGGACGCATCCGTACCGCGAGCGGCGCCCCGGCCACCGCGGACGGGGTGCCGTCCGCGCTCGTGGTGGTGGCGTCGAACAGGTCCATGGGTCGAGCCTACGGTCCGCCGCCCACACCCAGGACCGACGGCCGAGCGCCGCCAGGGCGACACCCGAGCGCTCGGCACGGGTGTGGGCAGTGCGACGCGAGCGCGTGCGAAGTGGCATGCTGACGACGTGTTCGAGAGCATCGGCCGTCGTGTCGCCCACCGTCCGCGGACCACCATCGCCGTCTGGCTCGTCCTGACCGTGCTGGGGTTCGGGCTCGCCGTCCTCGGCGTGCACGGCGAGAACCTGTTCGACCGGCTCAGCACGGGCGAGCCCGCGGTCCCCGGCTCCGACAGCGAGAAGGCCGCCGAGGCGCTCAGTGGCGAAGCGGACGAGGGCGAGACCATCACGCTCCTCGTCGAGGGTCTCGACCCGGCCACCGAGGGCGTCCCTGACGTGATGGACACCGTGCACGAGGACCTCGTGCTCATCGACGGTGTCGACAGCGTGATCGACGCCTACATCCTTCCCGACGGGCTCGACAACCCGGCGGCGGAGTCCCTGCTCGCGGACGACGGGAAGGGCTTCGTGGTCGAGGTCGCCCTCGAGCCGGGCCTCGACGCAGAGACCGAGGCAGAAGCCGAAGCCGACGTCGAGGAGCGGCTCGACGCCGTCGCCGGCGACCTGCAGGACGTCGCGCCCGGTGCCACGGGTCTCGTCGGCAGCAACTCGCTGATCACCGAGGCGATCACCGGGCAGGTCGAGCAGGACCTGCGAACGGGTGAAGCGGTAGCGCTGCCCGTCGCCCTGCTCATCATGGTCTTCGTCTTCGGCGGATTCCTCGCCGCGTCGATGCCTCTGATCGGCGCGATCGCGAGCATCGGGTCGGGGCTGGGCGTGCTGCTTGGCCTGTCCTACTGGCTCGAGATCGACGCGTCCGTCGTGAACGTCGTCACGCTCCTCGCGCTGGGGCTCTCGATCGACTACGGCCTGCTGATCGTCTCGCGCTACCGCGAGGAGCTCCACCGGATCCTCGACGGCGACGGCGAGGAGTCCGTCCTCGTGGGGAGCAGGCGCCGGCGCCGCGGCGACCCCGTCGTGCGGGCCGCGCTCGAACGCACCATGGCGACCGCCGGGCGCACCGTGGCCTTCTCCGCGGTCACGGTGGGCATCTCCATCGCCGGCCTCATGGTCTTCACGCCCGACATCCTCAGGGCGATCGGCGCCGCCGGGCTCGCGGTGATCGTCGTCGCGGTCGCCACCGCGATGACGCTCGTGCCGGCGCTCCTCGCGCTCTCGGGCCGGCGCCTCGCCCGCCCGGGGCTGCTCGGCAAGATCCCCGGCGTGCGTCGCGTCGTCGGCCGCACGGCGGACGTCGTGTCCGACGAGGGCGTGTTCTCCCGGCTCGCGAGCTGGGTGCAGCGCCGGCCGTGGCCGGTCATGGTCGGCGCCGTGGTGCTCCTGGGCGTGCTCGCCCTGCCGGTCCTGGGCCTGCAGATGCGGAACACGACCATCGAGCTCCTGCCCGCCGACGCGCCGCAGCGACAGTTCGTCGAGACCGTCGACGCCCAGTACGCCCCGAGCCCCGACCTCTTCGTCGTCACCGACGCCGGCGAGGAGGCGACGAACGGGTGGGCGACGGACGTCTCCCAGGTCGACGGCGTCGACGTCGTGACTCCGGCGGAGACCTCGGAGGACGGCTCGACGAGCGTGCTGCGCGTGTACCTCGACACCGACGACCCCGGTGGGCCCGAGGCCGTGCAGGCGGTCGAGGACATCCGTGCGCTGGACGCACCGTTCGACGCCTGGGTGTCCGGCCAGGCCGCGAGCCAGGTCGACTTCGTCTCGGCGCTCACGGACCGCGTGTGGTGGGCCGTGGGGATCGTGGTCGCCGCGACCCTGATCCTGCTCTTCCTCATGACGGGCTCCGTCGTCATCCCCGTCAAGGCCCTCCTCACGAACGCCCTGTCCCTCGCCGCGAGCCTCGGCGTGCTCGTCTTCGTGTTCCAGGAAGGACACCTGTCCGGGCTCCTCGGCTTCACGTCCGTCGGCGGGATCGAGACGTACGTGGTCGCGCTCGTCATCGCCTTCGCGTTCGGGCTGGCGATGGACTACGAGGTCTTCCTGCTGTCCCGGGTCAAGGAGCTGCACGACCAGGGCGCGTCGAACGACGACGCCGTGCGCCTCGGTCTCCAGCGGTCCGGCCGCATCATCACGTCGGCCGCCGCGATCATCATCGCCGTCTTCGCCGGGTTCATCGCCGGCGACCTGCTCGTGATCAAGGAGGTCGGCTTCGCCCTCGCCGTCGCCGTCTTCATCGACGCGACGATCGTGCGCCTGCTCCTCGTCCCGGCCACGATGACGATCCTCGGCAAGGCCAACTGGTGGGCCCCGAAGCCGCTGCGCGCCGTCTACGAGAAGCTCTCCATCACGCACTGAGCTGCGCCTGGCCCGCTGTGAGCCAGGACTGAGCCGGGACTGAGCCGAGCCTGAGCCGGGCCTGAGCCAGGAACCGGTACTGCCCGGGCGGTGTCCGCTCCCGGCTCAGCCGCGCGTCGCCGGGCGTTCAGCCGTCCTGGGAGGCCCGCAGCACCCGCCACCCGCTGAACCGCTGCCCGACGACGTAGCCGGCACTCTCGTAGAGCCGTCGCCCGGAGGCGTTGTCGGCGTACATCCCGAGCGTCGCGAGACCCGCGTCCGCGAGCGCCGCGCGCGTGGCGGCACGCAGCACCGCGCCGGCGAGCCCGCGTCCCCGCGCGTCGGGCAGGGTCGCGATCCCGCCGATCTCCCACCCTGTCACGGCGGGGTGTGCGCCGGCGACGGCGCTCAGCACGCCTGCCGGGCCGTCGTCCGACCGGGCGCCCCACCAGCGGGTGGAGGGGTCGCGGGGGTCGAGCTCGGCACCCGGGTTGGCCACGCGGAGGCAGTCGACGACGGCGTCCCGCGCCCCGCCGGGCGGCACCTCGGTCACGGCGGGGCCTGGCCGGGCGAGAGCGTCCGGGTGGGCGGAGAACCAGAACCAGTCCCACGACGACGTCGGCGGGCGGTGCAGGATCTCCGGCAGGCGCGCATCGAGCGCGGAGGTGCCGCGCCCGACCGGGCTCGGCATGCCCCGCGGGACGCATCCCCCGACCACGACCTCGTCCCGGTCCTGCGGACTGGGCAGGCCACCGGCCGAGGCGACGTCGAGGAGCAGGTCTGCCGCCGCACCGGGCTCACCGAGCACCCAGAGCGCGAGCCGGTCACGGCCGTCGAGCGGCGCACGCTCCGGCTCCGCGACGTGGGCCGGCGCGGGGATGCTCGACGCGAGCAGCGCGCACGCGTCGTCGGCCGACCACGCGCGCCGCACGGAGCGCCGGGGCAGCTCGGCGCGGACCCACGGGTGCGAACGCCACCGGGGCGTCAGCCCGTCGACGGACGGGCCGGCGCCCCGGTGCTCCGGACCCACGAGGGCCGTCCCGTCAAGCGCGCGGACCACCGGACGTGGCCTCGGCCTGCGGGCCGGGCTGTGCCGGCTTGCCGTCGGGCTTCGCGTCGACGCCGGCCTCCTTGCGCTGCTGCGCGGTGATCGGGGCCGGGGCCTGGGTCAGTGGGTCGAACCCGCCCCCGGACTTCGGGAACGCGATGACGTCGCGGATCGACTCGGCCTTCGTCAGGAGTGCGACGATCCGGTCCCAGCCGAAGGCGATCCCGCCGTGCGGCGGGGCGCCGAACGCGAAGGCGTCGAGCAGGAAGCCGAACTTCTCCTGCGCCTCCTCCTCCCCGATGCCCATGACCTCGAAGACCCGCTGCTGCACGTCGCGGCGGTGGATACGGATCGACCCGCCACCGATCTCGTTGCCGTTGCAGACGATGTCGTAGGCGTAGGCGAGGGCGTCGCCGGGTGCCTCCTCGAAGCGATCGACCCACTCGGGCGTCGGCGAGGTGAACGCGTGGTGCACGGCGGTCCAGGCGCCGTCGCCGACCGCGACGTCGTCGTCCTCGCCGGTGGGCTTGAACAGCGGTGCGTCGACGACCCAGACGAACGACCAGGCGTCCTCGTCGATCTGACCGGTGCGCTTCGCGATCTCGACGCGCGCCGCGCCGAGCAGCGCCTGGGAGTCCGTGACCTTTCCGGCTGCGAAGAACACCGCGTCGCCGGGCTGCGCGCCGGTCGCGGCGGCCAGACCGTCACGCTCGGCGTCCGAGAGGTTCTTGGCGACCGGGCCGGCGAGCGTGCCGTCGGCCGCGAACGTGACGTAGGCGAGGCCGCGGGCGCCGCGCTGCTTGGCCCATTCCTGCCAGGCGTCGAACTGGCGGCGCGGCTGCGCAGCACCGCCCGCCATGACGACGGCGCCGACGTACGGCGCCTGGAAGACCCGGAACGGCGTGTCGGTGAAGTACTCGGTGAGCTCGACGATGGGGTTGCCGAAGCGCAGGTCCGGCTTGTCCGAGCCGTAGAGCCGCATCGCGTCGGCGAAGGTGATGCGCTCGATCGGCGTGGGGATCTCCACGTCGATGAGCTTCCACAGCGCGACGACGAGCTGTTCCCCGAGTGCGATGACGTCGTCCTGCTCGACGAAGCTCATCTCGACGTCCAGCTGGGTGAACTCCGGCTGGCGGTCGGCACGGAAGTCCTCGTCGCGGTAGCAGCGGGCGATCTGGTAGTAGCGCTCCATGCCCGAGACCATGAGCAGCTGCTTGAAGAGCTGCGGCGACTGCGGCAGGGCGTACCAGGAACCCGGCGCCAGGCGTGCGGGCACGAGGAAGTCCCGCGCGCCCTCGGGCGTCGACCGGGTGAGGGTCGGTGTCTCGATCTCGACGAAGTCCTGCTCGTCGAGCACGCGACGCGCCGCCTGGTTGGCCTTCGCGCGCAGGCGCATCGTCCTCGCGGGCGTCGGGCGGCGCAGGTCGAGGTAGCGGTGCTTGAGGCGCGCCTCCTCGCCGATCGTCTCGTTGCCGTCGAGGGCCGTTGAGACCTGGAACGGCAGGGGCGCGGACTCGTTGAGGACGACGACGTCGCTCACCACGACCTCGACGTCGCCGGTCGGCAGGTTCGCGTTCGCGTTTCCTCGGGGCGCTGCGACACCTCGCCGGTCACCTGGAGGACGAACTCGCTGCGCAGCGGGTGCGCGACGGCCTCGTCGCGGATCACGACCTGGGCGATCCCGGACGCGTCCCGAAGGTCGATGAAGGCGACTCCCCCGTGATCGCGACGACGGTCGACCCATCCGGTGAGGGTGACGGTCTGGCCGATGTGCTCGGCCCGCAGTGAGCCGGCCGTGTGGGTGCGCAGCACGAAAGTTCCTTCCGGGGACGTCTGGAGTGGCGGCCGGAGCACGGTGCGCCCGAGGGCGCGACCGTCCGCGGCCCGGTCCAGTCTAGTGTGTGGCAGACCCGACCCGGAGGTGTTCCCCATGGCACGACCCGTCGCCACGAACGATCGCGTCGACCGCGACCGCCTCGTCGCGTTCGCCCGGACGCGCAACAACGCGATCATCAGCACGCGCAGGTCCGACGGCGCGCCCCAGATGAGTCCGGTGAGCTGCGGCGTCGACAGCGAGGGCCGGGTGGTCGTGTCGACGTACCCCGACCGCGCCAAGGCGAGGAACCTGCGACGCGACCCGCGCGTCTCGCTGTGCCTCCTCGGCCAGGACTTCGGCGACGCCTGGGTCCAGGTCGACGGGACGGCGGAGGTCCTCGACCTGCCGGACAGCGTCGAGCCGCTGGTCGAGTACTTCCGCAGCATCTCGGGCGAGCACCCCGACTGGGACGAGTACCGGCAGGCGATGGTCGACCAGGGCAAGTCGTTGATCCGGGTGACGATCGAGCGCTGGGGCCCGATCGCCACCGGCGGGTTCCCGCCGCACCTGGCCGACGGCTGACGCGCCGGCGTCCGCCCTTCGGGACGGTCCTGCCGCGCCGTTGCCCCGTGGGCGCCGGACCCCTAGCGTGGTCGGCACAAGCCCCCGGGGAGCGCACTGAGCGCTGAGACTGCGGAACCCTCCGCTGACCCGTGGAACCTGATCCGGTTAGTACCGGCGAAGGGAGCAGGGCGCTGCACGACCGTCCCCTGCGCGCGATCTCGCGCGCCGCGGTGCGCCGTGCCGCTGTGCACACCCCCGGGCTCGTCCGAGGAGAAGCGTGCACCAGAACCCCGCAGGACCGGCCGTTCCCGAGAAGATCACCGCAGGCCACGAGAACCCCGACACCCAGGTGCCGGTCGTCGTCGAACGCCGGACGTCGCCCCTGCACACCACCGTGCTGCTCGCGGTCCTGGGCGTGACCTTCGGGTTCGTCTTCTGGGTCGCGGACCAGATCTATGCCCCGCTGCACCTCGCCCTCGGACCGTTCGGGAGCCTGGCCGAGAACGTGCTCGCCGGAGCGTGGATCGTGGTCGCGCCCCTCGCCCTGTACATCGTGCGCCGACCTGGCGTGGGGATCCTGGCCGAGATGCTCGCGGCGGCGGTCGAGCTCGTGGTCTTCGCCTCCCCGTTCGGTCCGATGATCCTGGTGATCGGTCTCGTGCAGGGAGTCGGCGCCGAGCTCGCGTTCGCGCTCACGCGCTACCGCCGGTACGGGTGGGGGTGTTCGTGCTCTCGGGCGTGACCGCCGCCGTCGTCACGTTCGCCTATCAGTGCGTCGCGAACGGCTACCTGGGACAGGACTACCTCGTCCTGCGCCTGGTGGTCCAGATCGTGTCCTGCATCCTGCTGTGCGGCGTCGCGGCCCGCCTGATCGGCGACGGGCTGCTACGTGCAGGTGTCCTCGACAACCACGCCGCGGGGCGCGCCGCCGCATCGGGGAACGCACGTTCCGGGACCGCCGGCGAGAGCCGCTCGGCACGGACCGGGACGCCGGCGTGAGTTCCGGCCGCGCCGCGACGACCACGACCACGAGCACGAGCACGAGCACGAGCACGACCAGAAGAACAGGCGCTGGCGCCGGTGCCGGCACCGGCACCGGCACCGGCACCGGCACCGACAACGGCACGGGCCTTACCGTCGAACGGCTCAGCGTGACGTACCCCGGAGCGCAGACGCCCTCGCTCCGCGACGTGTCGTTCCACCTGCCGCCGGGTCAGAGCCTGCTCGTGGTCGGCCCCTCGGGCTCCGGGAAGTCGACGCTCGTCGCGGCACTCGTCGGGGTCGTCCCGCACACCGTCGACGCCCGCGTCACCGGGTCCGTGCACCTCGTCGGCGCGAACCTTCCCGCGGGTGCGGCGCCGGACCCATGGCCGCTCGGGCCCCGGGCCCTGGCACCGCACCTCGGCCTCGTCCAGCAGGACCCGCTGGGCCAGCTGTGCCTGTCCCGCGTCGACGCGGAGGTCGAGCTCCCGCTGGAGAACCGGGCCGTCGCGCGGCACCTCATCGGACCCGCGGCCCGCGGCGCCCTGCAGCGCGTGGGCGCCGCTCACCTCGCGGACCGTGGCACCTCGTCCCTCTCCGGCGGGCAGGCGCAACGCGTGGCGATCGCCGCGGCGACCGCTCCCGACCCGGGTCTCCTGGTGCTCGACGAGCCGACAGCGCTCCTCGACCCCGTAGGGGCACGGGACGTCGGGGCGCTCGTCGGCGCGCTCACCGGCCCGCGGGCCGGTACGCAGGTCGACGAAACCACGACCACGCACACGCGCACGCGCACAACCACGGCCACGGCCACGGCCACGGCCACGGCCACGGCCACGGCGAACACCACGACGATCCTCGTCGAGCATCGTCTCGACGATCTCGCGTCGCTGCCGGGGCTCACGGCGGTGCTCGACGCCGGGCGGGTCCTCGCCCTCGGTCCCACCGCCGAGGTGCTCGCCGAGCACGCGACGACGCTGCTGCGACGAGGTTGCTGGGTGCCCGTGGACCACCTGCTCGCGGCCGCGGGTGCGCCCGGCCCTCTCGACGACGCGGCCACCGACCGCTGGCTGGCAGACCTCGCCGCGGCCCCGGTTGGAGGCGAGCCGGCGACGACGCACCTCGCAGACCCGGTCGTCTCGGCGCGTGCCCTGGACGTGGTGCGGCCGGGCGGGGCGCGAGGCCGACGGGCGCCCACGCCCCCGGTGCTCATCGAGGGCCTCGACCTGGCGGTGGCCCGCGGCGAGGTGCTCGCGGTGCTCGGCGTCAACGGGTGCGGCAAGTCCACGCTGCTGCGCACGCTCGCCGGCGTCGTGCCGACGAGCGGCGACCTCGAGGTCGGGAGCGCCGCGATGGTCGTCCAGCACCCGGAGCACCAGTTCGTCGCGCGGACGGTCCGGGACGAGATCGGCTGGACTCCGCGCCGGGCGCACCTCCCGGCGGCGACCGTCGAGGCGCGCGTCGACCGGCTGCTCGCGCGGTTCGGGCTCGAGCACCTCGCCGACCGCTCGCCCTACCGGCTCTCCGGAGGCGAGCAGCGCCGCCTCTCGCTGGCCGCTGCCGTCGCGCACCCGGCCGACGTCCTGCTGGCCGACGAGCCGACCTTCGGGCTCGACCGTGCCGGGACCCTCGCGACGGCCGAGGTGCTGAGCGAGGTCGCCCGGGGCGGCAGCGGCGTCGTCCTGGCGACGCACGACCTGACGTTCGCGGCCCGCGTCGCGGACCACGTGCTGGTCCTGACACCCGGGAGCGTCCCCGTGCAGGGGACCACCGACGAGATCCTGGGCGACGCGGCGCTGCTGGACGCGGCGGGACTGATCGCCCCGCCGCTCGTGCGGCGCTGGCTCCGGCTGCGCGAGCGTCCACCTCTGAGACACCTGCTGGCCGCGCTCGACGCGGCGGTGGCGCATGCCGTCGGACCGGACGACCTGCCCGCGCGCACCACCTCTGTCGCGCCCGTCGCGCGCACCGAGCCCGCCGCGCCCGCCGTGCCCGCAGACGACCGGCTGCCGGCGGTCCGCGCATGAGCCCCCGCGACTCGCCGCTGGCGCGGTGGAACCCCACCCTGAAGCTCGGGACGCTGCTCGTCGCGTCGTCCGTGGCGATGCTCGTCACCGACCCGGTCACGCCCGTCGTGCTCTGGTCGCTCGCGGTGACGGCGGCGTTCACCGTCGGCCGCGTGACCGTGCGCGCGCTGGCGCTGACGCATCTCGCACTGCTCGGATTCGCGGTCTCGGTCCTCGTCGGGAACGTCCTGCTCCGGCACCAGGGACCTGTCGTCGCGGTCGTCGGGCCGGTGGAGGTCACCGCGGGCGCACTGGAGATCGCCGTGTCGCTGGCGGTCAGGACGCTGTTCCTGGGCGTCGTCTCCGTGGTGCTCGTGGCGACCACGGACCCCGTCAGGCTGATGACGAGCCTCCACCAGCACGCCCGGGTCCCGGCCGGCGCCACCTACGCGGTGCTCGCGGGGATGCGGGTCCTGGAGGAGCTCCCCGCCCGCTGGGAGACGATCCGGTGCGCCCAGGCGGTGCGCGACCCCCGTCGGGCGCCGGGCGCGCTCCCCGCTCGCTGCCCGCGCTGGGCACCGCGACGTTCGCGCTCCTGGTCGCGGCCGTGCGACGCGCCGAGCGCCTCTCCGTCGCGCTGGAGTCACGGGGCCTGGGTTCGGGTCCGCGGACCGTCGCGCGACCCGTAGGACTGACGTGGCGCGACGGCGCGGTGGCCGTCGGCGTGCTCGCGACGGTCGGCGCCGTGCTCCTCGCCGGGTCCCTGGGCGGTTGGCTCTCGGGGCCCGCCGCCCTGGTCGCAGGCTGAGGGGAAGCCCTCGGCCCTCAGCCCTCGGCCCTCGGCCCTCAGCCCTCAGCCCTCAGCCCTCAGCCCTCAGCCCTCAGCCCTCAGCCCTCAGCCCTCAGCGAGCGTCAGGCCGGGACGACCCGGGGCCAGAGATCCTCGCTCGGCGGCGCCCACACCGCCGGGTCGGCGTCGACCTGCTCCCCCGAGCGGATGTCCTTGACCTGGTCCGCGCCCACGGTGACCTGGCCGTCGTCCGACACGGTCTCTCGGCCCTCGAACCAGACGAACGGGATGCCTCGCCGGTCGGCGTAGCGGATCTGCTTGCCGAACCGCGCAGCGGTCGGCGCCACGTCGGCGGGGATGCCGCGAGCCCGCAGGGTGGCCGCCACGGCGTCCGACTGCGCCCGGTGCTCCTCGTCGGAGACGGCGACCAGGACGGCCGTGGGGACCCCGCGGGTGGCGCGCACCAGCCCGGACCCGAGCAGCCGGGACACGAGCCGCGACACACCCACGGAGAGCCCCACGCCCGGATAGGTGTTCGCGCCGTCCGAGGCGAGCGTGTCGTAGCGCCCGCCCGAGCAGATCGACCCGAGCTGCTCGTGCCCCACGAGGACGGTCTCGTAGACGGAGCCCGTGTAGTAGTCGAGCCCGCGAGCGATCTTGAGGTCTGCCACGACCACGCCGGGGGCACGGACGGCCGCGGCCTCGACGAGGGCACCGAGCTCCTCGAGCCCCTGGTCCAGGAGCTCGGACGTGAACCCGTGGGAGGCCGCGAGCGCCCGCACCTGGTCCACGACCCCGGAGTCGGAGCCGCGGATCGCCGCGAGGTCAAGACACGCCTGCGCCTGCTCGGGCGTCGCGCCGGTCTCGGCGACCAGGGCGTCGGCGACCTTGGCCGGGCCGATCTTGTCGAGCTTGTCGATGGTGCGCAGGACCCCGTCGACGTCCTCGAGCCCGAGGCCGCGGTAGAACCCCTCGGCGACGCGACGGTTGTTGACGAGGATCCGCACTTCCGGGACGCCGATCTCGCGCAGGGCGCCGAGCGCCTCGGCCATCACGAGCGGGAGCTCGACCTCGTAGTGGTACGGGAGCGTCCCGGCGCCGACGACGTCGATGTCCGCCTGGACGAACTCCCGGAACCGGCCGTCCTGGGGCCGCTCGCCGCGCCAGACCTTCTGGATCTGGTGGCGCTTGAACGGGAACGAAAGCTTGCCCGAGTTCTCGAGCACGTACCGCGCGAACGGCACGGTCAGGTCGAAGTGCAGCCCGAGCTGCTTGTCGCGCGCCCCGGCGCGGTCCGTTCCCGTGCCCTCGGCCGCGTCGTCACCGCCCTGCGCCCCCGGGACGTCCTGCAGGCGCGAGAGCACGTACACCTCCTTCGAGGTCTCACCCTTGCGCAGGAGCTGGTCGAGCGGCTCCGCGGCGCGGGTCTCGATCCCGGCGAACCCGTGCAGCTCGAACGTGCGCCGCAGGGTGTCGAGGACGTGCTGCTCGACGACGCGTCCGTCGGGGAGCCATTCGGGGAATCCGGACAGTGGTGTGGGGCGTGCCATGGGGCGATCTTCCCAGATCGCCGCACCCGGGGGACGCGGCGTCCGCGCTGCCGCACGCCCTCAGGGCAGGAGCGGGTTGGTCCGGCGTTCGTGCGCGACGTCGGACGACGGCCCGTGCCCCGGCAGGACCAGCAGGTTCTCGTCGAGCCGTCCGACGACGTCGCGCAGGGTCGCGACCATCACGGCGTGGTCGCCGCCCGGCAGGTCGGTACGGCCGATGGTCCCGGCGAACAGCACGTCACCGGTGAGCACCGCCGGACGACCGGTCGACTCGTCGATCGGCTCCTGCGCCCCGGCAGCGCCGAACGCCCACTGCTCCCCGTGGGGGACGAGCGCGTCGACGAGGTAGAGGGTCGAGCCCTGGGTGTGCCCGGGGGCGTGCACGGCGCGGATCCCCAGCGCGGTCAGGGCCGGGTCGATCTCGACGATGCCGGACGGCGTCCCGAAAGGCGCGACGCGGGCCGGCACCCGGTACGTGGCGGGGTCGGCCCCGCCCGCGGCCAACGCGGCGGCGAGCGCTCCGGAGACGTGCTCGATGGTCCCGAACGGGTCGTCGATCCGGTACGCGTCCGCGGAGTGGACGAGGAGCGGGACGTCGTAGGCCTCCCCGATCGCGGCCGCGTCGAACGTGTGGTCGACGTGCCCGTGGGTCGCGAGCACCGCGACCGGCCGCCAACCACGCTCGCGCACGACGGCGTCGACCCGACCCGCGACCCCCGCGCCCGGGTCGACGACGACGCACGGGCCGCCGTCCGCTCCACCGAGCACGCGGCACGACGCCCCGAACACGGGAGAGACGACCAGGACGGAGCGGAGCGGGGCGGCGGGAGACGGGGCGGGAGACGGAGCGGCGGACATGATGCGACCCTAACCGCCTGAGCAGGCCGAATCCCCCTAGACTGTCCGCGGACCGAATTGCTCGCCGACGACGGCGGGTACACAGTGTTCGGCACGAACATCTCTGATCCGGACGTCGTCCGTCCGGGTCGTCGCTGACGCGGGGCTCGCCGCGGGATCCTGGATCCCCACGGACCTCCGTCATCACCGAAGGAGCGGAAGTCCAGTGAGCGAGAGCACCGAGAAGTCGACGCCCGAGTCGGAGCCGACCGTGGACGCCCCGGTCTCCCAGGACGCACCGGCCACCGGGGACGCGCCGACCGAGGCCACCGGTACCGCTCCCGACGAGCAGGCCCCCGCAGCGGCCTCGGCCGCTGACGATGCCGCTGCCGCTGCGGCCGAGCCCGCCACGGTTGACGAGAAGGCCGACGACACGGCCGACGACACGGCTGACGACACAGCCGCGGAGCCTGCGAAGGACGAGCCCGCTGACGCGGAGCGTGCGAAGGACGAGCCCGCTGACGCGGAGGCTGCAGCTGCGGGGCCCGCCAAGGACGAGCCCGCCGCTGCCGCCGCTGAGTCCGCGAAAGCCGAGTCCGACGAGCCCGCAGAGGCCGAGGCTGCGGCCGAGGAGCCCGCCGTAGCGCAGGCCCCGGAGCCCGCCGAGGGCGCGGCCGGCAAGCCTGCCGAGGACGCGGCTGACAAGCCCGCCGAGGCCGAGACTGCCGAGTCCCCAGCGCCGGACCCGTCCCCCGCCGCCGACCAGGCGACGTCGGCGCCCTCTCCGAGCCCCGCGCCCGCGCCGTCCGCGAAGCGCGCAGCCCCGTCGCCGGCGGCGATGAAGCCGCGGCCCCGTCCCGTCCCGACGCCGGCGGGGATCCCCCACGCTCCGCGTCCTGCGCAGGCAGGACCTGGCGCGGCACCGACGGGCGGCGACGCGCACCCCGTCGTGGTCCCTGACGACGCGGCCGAGGCGAAGGCCGCCGCCGAGTTCGGCCGGGTCGACGAGGACGGCACCGTTCACGTCCGTGAGAAGTCCGGCGAGCGCGCGGTCGGCCAGTTCCCCGGGGTCCCGGCCGAGGAGGCGATGACGCTCTACGTCCGCCGCTACCTCGACCTGCACGCGAAGGTCACGCTCTTCGAGGCGCGGCTGACGAGCTCCGACCTCACGGTCAAGGAGATCGACGCGACGCTCGCGAAGCTCGCCGAGGAGACCGCCGAGCCCGCAGCGGTCGGCGACCTCGACGCGCTGCGCAGCCAGGTCGAGACCCTTGCCACGGCCGCGGCCTCGCGGCGTGAGCAGATCTCCGCCGAGCGCGCCGCAGCCAAGGCCAAGGCCGTCGAGGCCCGCACGGAGATCGTCGAGGCCGCCGAGAAGATCGCCTCGACCGACCCCGAGCGCATGCAGTGGCGCCCGGCCGGCGAAGAGTTGCGCGTGCTGCTCGACCGGTGGAAGGACGCACAGCGCTCGGGCCCGAGGGTCGACCGCACCACCGAGGACGCGCTGTGGAAGCGGTTCAGCCACGCCCGTACCGCCTTCGACCGCGAGCGGCGCCACTTCTTCGCGCAGCTCGAGCAGCGCAACGCCTCCGCCAAGGCCGACAAGGAGCAGATCGTCGCCGAGGCCGAGCGGATCTCGGGGAGCACCGACTGGGGTCCCACGGCCGGCGCCTACCGCGACCTCATGGCCCGGTGGAAGGCTGCGGGTCGCGCGAACCGCAAGGACGACGACGCGCTGTGGGGCCGATTCCGCGCGGCGCAGGACGTCTTCTTCCACGCCCGCGACGCGGCCAACGCCGAGATCGACGCGGAGTACTCGAAGAACCTCGTCGTCAAGGAGGAGATCCTGACGGAGGCCGAGGCGCTGCTCCCGGTCAAGGACCTCGACGCCGCGAAGAACGCCCTGCGCGACATCCAGGACCGCTGGGAAGAGGCCGGCAAGGTGCCCCGCGGCGACATGCAGCGGGTCGAGGCCCGGCTGCGCGCCGTCGAGACGGCGATCCGCAACGCCGACGAGGCCAAGTGGACGCGGACCAACCCGGAGCAGCGAGCACGGGCCGAGGGCGCTGCCGCGCAGCTCGAGTCGGCGATCGCCGAGATCGAGTCGGACCTCGCGGCCGCCGAGGCCGCGGGCGACAAGCGCAAGATCAAGGAGCTCTCGGCGTCGCTCGAGGCACGGAAGTCCTGGCTGGAGCAGATCGTCAAGGCAGCCGAGGACTCACGGGGCTGACCGGCTCCCCACAGCACGCTCACTCACGGCCGTCGTCCACAGCAGGACGGCGGCCGTTGGTGCGCCCGCTCTCGGTAGGCCACGGTGTGACACGTGGACACCACCTCTCTCGCGGCCCTTGCCCCTGTCCGTACTCCAGCACCAGCAGCGGCACCAGCCACGGCCACGGCCACGCTCACGCTCGGCACGTGGCTGTCGACGCCGCTCGTGGGTCCCGACCCGGGACCGATCGTGCACAGCTCCCAGGTCGGCGGCGCGGTCGCCTTCCAGACCCTGGTGCGCGACGGCGTCCTGCGCCACCTGTTGGACGACGTCGGGGTGCGCGCCGGCGCTGACGTCGACCCCGGCATGCGCGCCGAGGCCGCCCTGACCCGCACGCGGCTGCCGTCCGCGACGATCGGCGGGCTCGGTGCCGCATGGATCCACGCGGGCGGGCCGGTGCCTGACGAGCTCGACGTGCTCGTGCCCCCGGGACACGGGGCACCGGCGCCGCGACCCGGGTGCTCACCCCGGTACGTGCGGCTCACCCAGGACGAGAGGGTGGTGATCGACGGAGTGCCGGTGACGAGCGTCCTCCGCACGGCCCTGGACGTGGCCACCGCACCGGCACGCGGCTCGCGCGACGGTGACGGTGACGGTGACGGTGGCGGTGGCGACCGGGCACGAACCCGGGACCGAGAACGCGCGACGGACGCGCTCGACCGGCTGGTGCGCGTGTGCGGACTCGACCTCGACCACGTCGTCCACGCCCTCGAACTCAAGCAACGCTGGCGAGGCCGCACGCAGGCCGTCGCCCTCGTGCACGAGGCACGGCGCTCAGGTCACCGGGCGGCTCCGGCAGCGGTGGCCTAGCGTGACGGCATGGCCTCCAGGACACCGCCCGTCGAGCTCGAGGTCGACGGCCGGACGGTGCGCGTGTCGAGCCCCGACCGGGTCATCTTCCCCGAGCGCGGACTGACCAAGCTCGACGTCGTCCGGTACTACGTCGCAGTCGGGGACGGGATCCTCGCCGCCCTCCGCGACCGACCCACCACGCTCGAACGGTGGCCCAAGGGCGTCCTCGAAGGGTTCCGCCTCAGCACGCGGCAGGACTCGACGGGAGACGCGTTCTTCCAGAAGCGGGTGCCCCGTGGGGCGCCCGACTACGTCGAGTCGGCGACGATCAGGTTCCCCAGCGGCCGGTCCGCCGACGAGATCACCCCGACGGAGACGGCCGTCGTCGCCTGGGCCGCGCAGATGGGCACCATCACGTTCCATCCGTGGCCCGTCCGTCGAGATGACGTCGAGATGCCCGACCAGCTCCGTATCGACCTGGACCCGCAGCCCGGGACCGACTACTCGGACGCAGCGGCTCTGGCGGACGACGTGCAGGAGCTGCTCGGCGAGGTCGGCCTCGTGGGCTACCCGAAGACGTCGGGCGGGCGAGGGCTCCACGTGTTCGCGCCGATCGAGCCCCGGTGGGACTTCGTCGCCGCCCGGCGCGCGACGATCGCGTTCGGTCGAGAGCTCGAACGACGCCGGCCCGGGGCGGTCACGACGGCATGGTGGAAGGAGGAGCGAGGCGAGAGCATCTTCGTCGACTACAACCAGATGGCTCGCGACCGGACCATGGCGTCCGCGTACTCGATCCGCCCCAACGCTCGAGCGACCGTCTCGGCCCCGCTGACCTGGGCCGAGGTCCCCGACGTGACGCCGGACGACTTCGACGTCCTGTCGATGCCGGACCGGTTCCGTTCGGTCGGCGACCTCGCGGCACGGGCCTCGGCGGGTGGCACGGGCGAGGCGCCCGGGTCTCTGGAGCCCCTGCTAGAGCTCGCGGCACGGGACGAGCGCGACCACGCGCTCGGCGACCTGCCGTACCCGCCGGAGTACCCGAAGATGGCCGGCGAGCCTCCGCGGGTGCAGCCCAGCCGCAAGCGGGCCGACCCGTCCTGACCGCAGCGCTGTCCTGCCGTCAGCGCCCCGGGACCCCGGGCAGCAGGTCCGCCAGGTCGTAGGAGACCGGCTCCTCGAGCTGGTCGAACGTGCAGCTCACGGGTTCGCGGTCGACCCGGACCCGCTTGAGCTGGACGGTGTGGCGGAACCTTTCGCCCTCCATGTGGTCGTAGGCGACCTCGAGGACGACCTCCGGTCGTAGCGCCACGAAGGACAGATCCTTGCCGCTCGTCCAGCGTGACGGCGCCCCGGGCGCGCGCACTCCCCGGGGCCGTCCGCGCCGTCGGAGGCACCGTCGTCCGACGCCCCACCGGGCCCGCCGATCCAGGGGTGGTCCGCCGTGACGACCAGCGGAGCGAGCTCCACGGCGAGCTCTGCGCGGCGCGCGGCCGTGAACGACGACGCGGCGCCGACGAACTGCAGCACCCCGTCCACGTCGTGCAGCCCGACCAGGAGCGAGCCCACGAGCGGCAGGTCCTCGGTCGAGTCCTTGTGCGGCCGGTACCCGGCGAGCACGACGTCGGCGGTGCGCTCGTGCTTGACCTTGAGCATCGACCGCTTGCCGGGCGCGTACGGGAGCCCGACGGGCTTCGCGACGATCCCGTCGAGCCCGGCGCCCTCGAAGACCTCGAACCACTGCTGCGCGACATCCCTGTCCCGCGTGCGCCGGGTCGCGTGCACGAGCGGGCCGTCGAGCCCCAGCCCGTCGAGCACGTCGTGCCGGCGCGACTGGGGCTCGCCCGTCAGGTCCTCGTCCCCGAGAGCCAGGACGTCGAACACCACGAGCGCGGCAGGCGTCTCCTGCGCGAGCCTCGCGACCCGCGACGCCGCGGGGTGCACCCGGGCCGAGAGCAGCTCGAAGTCGAGCCGCGAGTCGCGCGCCACGACGATCTCGCCGTCGACCACGCACCGCGGCGGCAGAGCCTCACGGACGGCGTCCACGACGTCCGGGAAGTAGCGGTCCAGCGGCTTGCCGCTCCGGCTGGCCAGCAGCACGTCGTCACCGTCACGGAACGCGATGCACCGGAACCCGTCCCACTTCGGCTCGTACACCAGCCCGCCGTGGGCGTCCGCCGCGGGAACCCCGGACACCGCCTTCGCGAGCATCGGCTTCACGGGGGGCATCACGGGCAGGTCCATGGCCCGATCGTGCCACCTGCGCCGAGGTCCGTCAGTCCGGGAGGGTCGGCTGCTCCGCCGCGCGCGACCCGGTGATGCGGTAGACGTCGAACACGCCCTCGATCTTGCGGACGTTCGTCAGGACCTGCGCGAGGTGCCCGGGCTCCGCCATCTCGAACACGAAACGCGAGACCGCGACCCGGTCGTTCGAGGTCGAGACGCTCGCCGACAGGATGTTCACGTGACTCTCGGAGAGCATGCGGGTGACGTCCGAGAGAAGGCCGGCGCGGTCCAGCGCCTCGACCTGGATCTGGACGAGGAACATGGTGTTGGCGCTCGTCGACCACGACACGTCCACGATCCGCTCGGGCTGCGACCGAAGGCCGTCGACGTTGGCGCAGTCGGCACGGTGCACGCTGACCCCGTGACCGCGGGTCACGAAACCGATGATCTGGTCGCCCGGCACCGGCGTGCAGCACTTGGCGAGCTTGACCCAGATGTCGTCGACGCCCTTGACCACGACTCCGGGGTCGCCGGTACGGACCCGGCGCGCGGTGGCCCCGGGCCGAGCGGTCTCCGCGACGTCCTCGACCGTCCCGTCGTCGCCGCCCATCGTGCGCACGAGCCGCGTGACCACCGAGGCGGCCGACGTCTGCCCCTCGCCGATCGCGGCGTACAGCGCGGAGACGTCCGTGTACCGCAGCTCGTTCGCGAGGGCGAGCAGGGACTCGTGGGACAGCAGCCTCTGGATCGGGAGGTTCTGCTTGCGCATCGCCTTGACGAGGTTGTCCTTGCCGACCTCGACGGCCTCCTCGCGGCGCTCCTTCGAGAACCACTGACGGATCTTGTTCCGCGCGCGCGGGCTCTTGACGAACGCGAGCCAGTCGCGGCTCGGTCCCGCGTTCTCGGACTTCGACGCCAGCACCTCGACGACATCGCCGTTCTCCAGCGTGGAGTCGAGCGGGACGAGCCGCCCGTTGACGCGGGCCCCCATCGTGCGGTGCCCGACCTCCGTGTGGACCGCGTAGGAGAAGTCCACGGGGGTCGACCCGGCCGGGAGCGACTGCACGTCGCCCTTCGGCGTGAAGACGTAGACCTCTCCCCCGCCGATCTCGAAACGCAGCGAGTCGAGGAACTCGCCCGGGTCGGCGGTCTCGCGCTGCCAGTCGACGAGCTGGCGCAGCCACTGCATGTCGCCCTCGCCGCCGGACGCGGCCGAGCCGACCGACTTGGCGGCCTCCTTGTACTTCCAGTGTGCCGCGACCCCGTACTCGGCGCGGCGGTGCATGTCATGGGTGCGGAGCTGGATCTCGACCGGCTTGCCGCCGGGACCGATCACGGTCGTGTGCAGCGACTGGTACATGTTGAACTTCGGCATCGCGATGTAGTCCTTGAACCGCCCCGGCACCGGGTTCCAGCGCGCGTGCAGCGCACCCAGGGCCGCGTAGCAGTCACGGACGGAGTCGACGAGGACCCGCACCCCCACCAGGTCGTAGATCTCCGCGAAGTCGTGTCCGCGGACGATCATCTTCTGGTAGATCGAGTAGTAGTGCTTGGGACGCCCCGTCACGGTCGCGCGGATCTTCGCGTTGCGCAGGTCCGCCCCGACCTGCGACCGGACGACCGCGAGGTACTCCTCGCGGGCCGGCGCACGCTCCGAGACGAGGTGGACGATCTCGTCGTAGACCTTGGGGTAGAGCGTCGCGAACGACAAGTCCTCGAGCTCCCACTTGATCGTGTTCATGCCGAGCCGGTGTGCGAGCGGCGCGTAGATCTCGAGGGTCTCGCGCGCCTTGCGCTCCGCCGACTTCGCGGGGACGAACTTCCAGGTCCGGGCGTTGTGGAGGCGGTCGGCGAGTTTGATGACCAGCACCCGGATGTCCCGCGCCATCGCGACGACCATCTTGCGCACGGTCTCGGCCTGCGCCGCGTCGCCGTACTGGACCTTGTCGAGCTTCGTCACGCCGTCGACGAGCATCGCGATCTCGTCGCCGTACTCGGAGCGCAGCATCTCGAGCGAGTAGTCGGTGTCCTCGACCGTGTCGTGCAGCAGCGCCGCGGACAGGGTGGACGGCGTCATGCCCAGCTCGGCGAGGATCGTCGCGACCGCGACCGGGTGCGTGATGTACGGGTCGCCGCTCTTGCGCAGCTGCCCCCGGTGGGCCTTCTCCGCCGTGCGGTAGGCGCGCTCGATCCCGGAGAGATCGGCCTTCGGGTGGTTCGTCCGGACGGCCTGGAGGAGCGGCTCGAGTGCAGGGGTCCCCTGCGTCCGTCCACCGAACCTGACGAAGCGGGAGCGCGTCCTCGCCGGCGGCGCGGTGCTGCCCGAGCGGGTCTCCTCGGTCATGCACCCTCCTCTCCGGTGACGTGCCGGGGGCGGCGCGATCGCGCCGCCCGGACCCGGGACGGCCGCGGGCCGACGGTCCTGGTCAGCCCGGCCCTCGCCGGAGTGGGGCAATACTACGCCGGGACTCCCCAGAGAGACGTGACCGCGCGTCCGGCGAGTGCCTCGCGCCCCGCGAGAGCGTCGATCTCGAGGAGGAACTGGACGTCGACCACCTCGGCGCCGCACCGCTCGACCAGGTCGACGGCAGCGGCCGCGGTCCCGCCGGTGGCGAGCACGTCGTCGATCACCAGCACGCGCGCGCCCGCGGGGACGGTCGCGCTGCGCACCTCGAGACGCGCCGACCCGTACTCGAGGTCGTAGGTGACGGCCTCGACCGGCGGCGGGAGCTTGCCCTCCTTGCGCAGCGGGACGAACCCGACGCCGAGCTCGATCGCCAGCGGGGCCCCGAGCAGGAACCCGCGAGCCTCCATCCCGACGACGAGGTCGACCTGCGGACCCGATACGGACCGAGCGAGGGAGCGGACCACGTCGTGCAGCGCCTCGCCGTCCGCGAGGAGCGGCGTGATGTCCTGGAACGTCACACCCGCCTCGGGGAAGTCGGGCACCGCGCGGACGAGCCCCGCGACCTCGGACGCGCGCCGGGTCGAGAGCCCGGACCGGGCCACGTCCCGTGCCTCGAGCGTCACCGGCGACGCTTCCGCGGCTGGCTGCTGTTGCTCTGCCGCTGACCAGGGATGAGCTGCTTGCGGCTCGCGATCCCGGCAGCGGCCAGGGCCTCGTCCGCCTCGTCGCCCTCGGCGGAGGCCGCGACCCGCTCGCGCTCGGCGAGCACCTTCGTCGTGTGCGCGACGATCTTCGCCTCGCGGCCACGCAGGGCCACCTCGAGCGGGGTCGCCACGAAGACCGAGGAGTACGTGCCGACGATGATCCCGACGAAGAGCGCGAGCGCGATGTCGCGCAGGGTGCCCGCGCCGAGGATGAACGCGCCGATGAAGAGGATCGAGGCGACCGGCAGCAGCGCGACGACCGACGTGTTGATCGAGCGCACGAGCGTCTGGTTGATCGCGAGGTTCGCCCGCTCTGCGTACGTCGACCGTGACTGGTCGAGGACTCCGTAGGTGTTCTCGCGGACCTTGTCGAAGACCACCACCGTGTCGTACACCGAGTAGCCGAGGATCGTCAGGAACCCGATGACGGTGGCCGGCGTGACCTCCCACCCGATCAGCGCGTAGATCCCGGCGGTGATGATCACGTCGTGGAAGATCGCGGCGAGCGCCGAGACGGCCATCCGCCAGCTCCGGAAGTAGAGCGCCATGACGACGCCCACGAACGCGAGGAAGATCACCAGCGCCCGGAGCGCGGCACCGGAGACGTCCTGGCCCCACGTGGGGCCGATGAACGAGGAGGTCACCTCGGCCTTGTCGACCCCGTAGCCGTCGGCCAGTGCCTGGCTGACCTCGGACACCTCGGCGGTGGTGAGCTCCTCGGTCTGGACGCGCATCGAGTCGGACCCCAGCACGGACACCCGCGGGGTCTCCTCGCTGGACACGGACGCGACCGCATCCACGGCGATCTGCTCGTCGGTGTCCTGCACCTCGGAGACGATGAACTGGGACCCGCCGCGGAACTCGATCCCGAGATCGAAGCCCTTGAAGAACACGACGGCGAGCGACAGCAGCACCAGCACCGCGGAGATCATGAAGAAGCGGTTGCGGTTGCCGACGATCGCGTACGAGCGACGACCGGTGTAGAGGTCGTTGCCCCACTGGGAGAATCCGCGGCCGGCCATCAGTGCTTCTCCTCGTTCGTCGCGCTCGGTTCCTCGGACTCGTCCGCCTGGGCCGACGGACCGTCGGGCGGACCGGCGTCGGCCGCGACCTCACCGCTGGCGGCCGGGTCGGGGGCATCCTGGAGCTGAGCCCGCCGCGCCGCCGCGCGGCGCTCGGCGATCGTCATCGGGGCCGCAGGGGCGTCGGCGGCGCCGGCCGCGCCGGCACCACCAGCCGCTCCGACGCTGACGAGCGAGTCGGCTGTCTCCGCACGCGTGTCGTCGGACGCCGTCGCTCCGGAGGCCTTCGCCTTCTTCTTCGGCGTGGAGACCCGGCCACGTCCCGCGTAGCGGATCGACTCGACCCCGAGCCGCCTCGGGTCGAGGCCCGAGCCGGCGTGACCCTCGCCGAAGAACTTCGTCTTCGCGAGAAGTTGCATGACGGGGTGCGTGAACATGATGACCACGAGGAGGTCGACGAGCGTCGTGAGCCCGAGCGTGAAGGCGAACCCTCGCACGCCACCGACCGCGAGCAGGTAGAGGATCACGGCGGCAAGGAAGTTCACGGTGTCGGACGCGAAGATCGTCCGGCGGGCTCGGGACCAGCCGCGCTCGACGGAGCCGACGAGTCCGCGACCGTCCCGCAGCTCGTCACGGATCCGCTCGAAGTAGACGATGAACGAGTCGGCCGTGACTCCGATCGCCACGATCAGGCCGGCGACGCCGGGCAGCGAGAGCCGGTAGCCCTGCGTCCAGGAGAGCAGGGTGATGAGGCCGTAGGTGATGAGGCCCGCGATCATCAGGGACGCGACGGTCACGAGGCCGAGCGCGCGGTACTGGAAGATCGAGTAGACACCGACGAGGAGCAGGCCGATGAGGCCGGCGATGAGGCCCTTCTCGAGCTGGTCCGCGCCGAGCGTCGCCGAGATCTGCTCCTGGCTCTGCACCTCGAACGTCAGCGGCAGGGCACCGAAGTTGAGCTGGTTCGCGAGCGTCGCCGAGCTCTCCCGGGTGAAGTTGCCGGAGATCTCCGCCTGACCGTTGGGGATCGGCTCGTTGACCGAGGGTGCCGAGATGACCAGTCCGTCGAGGACCATCGCGAACGCGTTCTGCGGGGCCGGGAGGGCGAACAGCCGCTCGGTCGAGGCGGCGAACTGCTCCGTGCCCTCGTTGGTGAAGCTGATGTTCACCACGTACTCGCCGGTCGAGACCCCGTTGCTGCTCCGGATGCCCGCGGTGGCGCTGTCGATCTCGGTCCCGGCGATCTCGACCGGTCCGAGGATGTACTTGGCGGTGCCGTCGTCGGCGCAGGTGACCAGCGGCTCGTCCGCCGGGTCGACGCCCGGGTCCTGCGCGGTCGGCTCGAGGCAGTTGAGGGCGTCGAACTCGGCCTGGATCTCCGGGGTGATCTGGCTCAGGTCGCTCGGGTCGGACGGCGTGGCACCGGCGGTCGCATCGGTCCCCTCGGTCGCGCCGTCGGTGGGCTCGTCGGTCGCGTCGGGCGCGGACTCGTCGGTCGCCGCGGGCTCCTCGGTCGCCGGGTCCTCGTCGGTGGCCGTGAGGCTGTGCGACGCCGGCGTCGCCTCGTCCGTCGGGACGGACGTCTCGGCGTCGGTCGGCTCCTCGGTCGCGTCGCCCTCGGGCGCCGTCACGCCGTCCTCGGGGACCGCGGACTCGTCCGCGGCCGCCTCGGCCGGCAGGGGCGAACCGACCTGGAGCACCGGCCGGAAGTTCATCTGCGCGGGCGTGACGATCAGGGCGATCGTCTCGTCGCTGACCTCGCCGGGGATGCCGACGACGATGTTGCTCGAGCCCTGTCGCGTGATCTCGGCCTCTGCGACACCGGACGAGTCGATGCGCTGACGGATCACCGCGATCGACTGGTTGATGTCCTCGTCGGTCACCTCGTAGCCCGGCTCGGTGACCGGCTCGAGGATCAGCTGTGTCCCGCCCTGGAGGTCGAGCGCCAGCTCCGGCACCCAGCTCGCGCCGCCCGGGTTGTCGTCGGATTTCCCGTCGAGCTGCGTCCCCGCGAAGATCGACGCGAACAGCGCCACGATGATGATCCCGAGGGTCACCAGTGTGCGCACCGGGCGTGTACGTGCCTTGCTGCTGGCCAAGAGTCCGTCTCTTCTCGTGTGCGAGCCCACCGTCGGTGGCCGGCTCGGTTCAGCGGGTGGCCGCGCGTCCGTCCACCCGATCGGTCCGAATCAGTTCTTCGTCTCGCCCCGGTCGTCGGTGTCGGCGTCGGTGTCGGCGTCGTGGACCGTGTCCGCGGACTCCGTGGCGTCGTCCTCGACGACCTCGTCCTGGACCGTGCCGTCGCCCTCGGCGACCTCGACACGCTCAGAGGTCTCGTCCTGGTCCGCGCCCTCGGACTCGCGCTCGGTGTCCGCGTCGCCCTGCTGCGCGCCGGGGAGGCCTGAGAGGTCGTCCGGGACCTCGACGGTCTCGTCCAGCTCGTCGTCGGTGTCGACCGGCTCCTCCTCGACGTGCTGCACGACCTCCTTGCCGATCGCGGCGCGGAGCCAGCGCGTGCGGCTCCCGCCCGGCTCGGCCTCGAGGGTGATCACGTCGGCCACCTCGTCGATCTCGACGACGGTGCCGTACATGCCCGACTGGGTCATCACCTCGGTACCGACCTGCAGCTGCGAGCGGAAGTCCTGCTGCGCGCGCTGCTGCTTGCGGGTGCGGCTGCTCATGAAGAAGAGCAGACCGATCGCGAGCACGGCGAAGATGATCAGTTCCATGGGGAGATGCACGTCCTTCGGGTGGGTTCTGCGCGGCAGTCTAGGCGCACGCCCGTCCAGGTCCAACGGGCGACGACGCCCGGGTTGCCCGTACGGTCGGTCCGATCAGTCTAGGGCCTCGTCCGCGACGCACGTCACAGCGTTCAGCCCTGGTCGAAGAGAAGCCCCTCGGGCTTCGGGGGGACGAGCCCGAGGTGTTCCCAGGCAGCAGGGGTCGCCACGCGTCCCCGCGGGGTGCGGCCGATCAGCCCCTCCCGGACGAGATAGGGCTCCGCGACCGTCTCGACCGTCTCGCCCTCCTCGCCGACCGTGACGGCGAGCGTCGACAGGCCGACCGGCCCGCCTCCGAACCGGGTGCACAGCGCTCGGAGCACCGAGCGGTCGAGGCGGTCGAGGCCGAGCTCGTCGACCTCGTACACCTCGAGGGCGGCGCGGGCGGCCGCGAGGTCGAGGGTGCCGTCGCCGCGGACCTGGGCCCAGTCCCTGACCCGGCGCAGGAGGCGGTTGGCGATGCGCGGGGTGCCTCGGGACCGCCCGGCGATCTCGTGCGCCGCGGCGTGCGCGAGCGGTGCCCCGAGCAGCCTGGCCGACCTGGTGATGACCCGCTCGAGCTCCGCGGGGTCGTAGAAGTCGAGGTGCCCGGTGAACCCGAACCTGTCGCGCAGGGGCGCCGGGAGCAGCCCGGCGCGGGTCGTGGCACCGACCACCGTGAACGGCGGCAGACTCAGCGGGATCGCGCTCGCCCCCGCCCCCTTGCCCACGACGACGTCGACCCGGAAGTCCTCCATGGCGACGTACAGGAGCTCCTCGGCCGGTCGCGCGAGCCTGTGGATCTCGTCGATGAACAGGACCTCGCCCTCCTCGAGCGAGGACAGGACGGCGGCGAGGTCCCCGGCGTGCTGGATCGCAGGCCCGGACGTGACACGCAGCGACGTACCGAGCTCGTTGGCGATGATCATCGCGAGGGTCGTCTTGCCGAGCCCCGGGGGCCCGAGAGCAGGACGTGGTCGGGGGTCGCGCCTCGCCCGATCGCCGCGCGCAGCACGAGCGAGAGCTGGTCGCGGACGATCTTCTGCCCGACGAAGTCGTCGAGCGTCCGCGGCCTCAGCGCCGCCTCGGCGGCCCGCTCCAGGTCGTCGGCGCCGGCGGCGACGAGCCGGTCGGTGCCCGTCTCGGACGACTCGCCGGCGGTACCGGTCCGCGGAGCGACCTCGTCGAGACCGTCCGACTGCGCGCCGACACGGTCGAAGTCAGCCACGCTGCGCCCCCAGCACCCGGAGCGCCGCGCGCAGAGCACCCGCGACGTCGGCCTCGTCGACCGCGGACTCCCCGGCCGCAGACAGCACGCCGGCGACCGTCTCCTCGGCGACCTTGGCCGTCCACCCGAGGCCGACCAGGGCCTCGACCACACGGTCCCGGTGATCGACCGGGCCGGCGGCCGCGGACTCCCCGTCTCCTGGGGGTCGGCCCCCGGTGCACCCAGCTTGTCGCCGAGCTCCAGCGCGATGCGCTGCGCCCCCTTGCGGCCGATGCCCGGGACGCGCATCAGGGCGGCGATGTCCTCCCCGACACCGCGCGACGCAGCGCGTCGGGCGTGTGCACCGCCAGCATCGCGAGCGCGAGCCGCGGGCCGACGCCGGAGACGGTCTGGACCGTCTCGAAGACCAGCCGCTCGTCGTCGTCGGCGAACCCGAACAGCGTCATCGAGTCCTCACGGACCACCATCGTGGTCGCGACGCGAGCCTGCTCCCCGACCCGCAGGGAGGACAGCAGCGCGGGCACGGCGTGGACGAGGTAGCCGATCCCGTTGACCTCGATCACGGCACGATCGAGGGACACGGACGCCACGGTCCCCGACAACGACGCGATCACACGGACCTCCATGAAACGGCACCAGACCGAACACCTGTACGAACGGCGCTCACCCTAGCACCGGCGTCCGACGCTCAGCCTTTTCCACGCCGGGCCGCCTGCTCCGCCGCCGCCCACGCGCGCTGGGCGGGCGTGAGCTCGTTCCGCTCGCCGCCCTGCAGGGCCCCGGTCGGCCGCCAGAGGTGGCACACCGCGATGGCGAGAGCGTCCGCCGCGTCCGCCGGGCGCGGAGCCTCCGCCAGGCCGAGGATCCCGGCGACCATGCGCTGGACCTGCTCCTTGCCCGCGCGCCCGCTGCCCGTGACCGCGGCCTTGACCTCGCTGGGGGTGTGCAGGGCGACCGGCACGCGACGTCGCGCGGCCGCGACCATCGCGAGCCCCGCCACCTGGGCCGTGCCCATGACGGTCCCGACGTTGTGCTGGGCGAAGACGCGCTCGACCGCGACGACGTCGGGCACGTGCTCGTCCAGCCACACGTCCAGACGGTCGGCGATGCGCAGGAGGCGCAGGTCGACCGAGTCGGTGGGCGAGCTCTGGATCACGCCCACGGCGACGAGCTCGGCGCGCCGCCCCGGGAGCGAGTCGACGACGCCGACACCGCACCGGGTCAGCCCTGGGTCCACTCCGAGAACTCGCACCGGGTCAGCGTCGCACCCGTGACGCGCGCCGGGCGGCTGGGCACGCCGGGCGCGAGGGTCGCCGTCCGGCCGAGCGACCGGTCAGTCGGCGTCGAGCTCCGCCATGACCTCGTCGGAGGCGTCGAAGTTCGCGTAGACGTTCTGGACGTCGTCGCTGTCGTCGAGCGTGTCGATGAGACGCAGGATGTTGCGGGCGCCGTCGGCGTCGACCTCGATCTGCATCGACGGGTGCCAGACGACGTCGGCCGAGTCGTACTCGATGCCGGCCTCCTGGAGCGCCGTGCGGACGGGCACCAGGTCGGTCGCCTCGCTGAGGACCTCGAACGAGTCACCGAGGTCGCTGACCTCCTCGCCCCCGGCCTCGAGGACCGCCTCCATGACGTCGTCCTCGGTCGTGCCCTCCTTCGGGACGATCACGACGCCCTTGCGGGAGAAGAGGTAGGAGACCGAGCCCGGGTCGGCGAGCTGTCCGCCGTTGCGGGTGAACGCGAGACGGACGTCCGCTGCGGCGCGGTTCTTGTTGTCCGTCAGGCACTCCACGAGCACGGCGATCCCGCCGTTGCCGTAGCCCTCGTACATGATGGTCTGGTAGTCGGCGCCGCCGGCCTCCTGGCCGGAACCGCGCTTGACGGCGCGGTCGATGTTCTCGTTCGGGACCGAGGTCTTCTTGGCCTTCTGGATCGCGTCGAAGAGCGTCGGGTTGCCCGCGACGTCACCGCCGCCGGTCCGCGCCGCGACCTCGATGTTCTTGATGAGCTTCGCGAAGAGCTTGCCGCGCTTGGCGTCCTTCGCGGCCTTCTGGTGCTTGGTCGTAGCCCACTTGGAGTGACCTGACATGCCCGACTTACTCCTTCACGATCTCGACGAACAGCTCGTGCACCCGCGCGTCCCCGGTGATCTCCGGGTGGAACGACGTGGCGAGCAGAGCCCCTTGGCGTACTGCGACGATCCTACCGGCGGCGTCGCCCCCGCCGTCCGCGGGGATCCGGGCGAGGACCTCGACCCCCTCGCCGGCCTCCTCGATCCACGGCGCGCGGATGAACGTCGCCTCGACGTCGGGCCCGTCGATGCCGGCGAAGGGCAGGGTCGTCTCGAACGAGTCGACCTGGCGCCCGAACGCGTTGCGTCGCACTGTCACGTCGAGCCCACCGAGCGTCCTCTGGTCGGCCGTGCCGTCCAGGACGCGGTCGGCGAGCAGGATCATCCCGGCGCACGAGCCATAGACGGGGAAGCCCTGCGCGATTCGTTCTTGCAGCGGGCCGTGGAGCTCGAAGATCCTGAGCAGCTTGTCGATGGTCGTGGACTCGCCGCCGGGCAGGACGAGCGCGTCGACCGACGCGAGCTCGGCCGGCCTGCGGACCCCGACGGCTCGCGCACCGGATCGTTCGAGGGCGCGGACGTGCTCGACCACGTCGCCCTGGAGGGCGAGGACACCGATCGTAGGAATCACCGGCACATCGTAGTCGGGCGGCGCAGGCCGCTCGGGCGCGGCCCGGGGCCGGGCGGGCCGTACGTGGCAACCAGAGGTAGAGCAGGTCGCGTCCACCGGTTGATCCCAGGGTCCCCGGCCCGGCGCCCGCTGCTAGTTTGACGTCATGGCGCCGGCGACCCCTGTCTCACTGAAGCAGCGGGCGGGAGAGAACCTTCGCACCGGCACCGTCGGCCTCGTGATCCTGACGATCTTCGTCGGAGCGTTCACCGGACTAGGGGCCGTCGGGTTCCGCTGGCTCATCGATGCCGTCACCCAGGTCTTCAGCGGGACCACCGACTACTCGGCGGTGGGTCTCGGCAACCACCCCCGAACCCGTGGGTCCCCTGGCTCGGGCCGTACTTCGTGGTCCTCGCCCCCGTGGTCGGCGGACTGATCTACGGACCGCTCGTCTACTTCGGGGCCCGTGAGGCCCGTGGGCACGGCGTCCCGGAGGTCATGGTCGCGGTCGCCCGCCACGGTGGACGCATCCGCGCCAGGGTCGCTGCGGTCAAGGCGCTCGCGTCGGCCGTGACCATCGGCTCCGGCGGGTCGGTCGGGCGCGAAGGACCGATCGTCCAGATCGGTGCGGCGCTCGGGTCGACGTTCGGACAGTGGACGCGGATGCCGCTGTCCCGCATGCGGACCCTCGTGGCCGCCGGGTCGGCTGCGGGCATCGCGGCGACGTTCAACGCACCGATCGCCGGCGTCATCTTCGCGCTCGAGCTGATCCTGCGGGACTTCACCGCGCGCTCCTTCGGGCTCGTCGTCCTCTCCTCGGTCACGGCGTCGGTCGTCGGCCGGTCGATGCTCGGCAACGACCCGTTCCTGATCCTGCCCGCGTTCACCGTCGACCACGCGTGGGCCTACCTGCTGTTCGCCCTGCTGGGCATCATCGCCGGCGCCGTGGGCATCGGCTTCGCGCGGATCCTCTACGTCATCGAGGATCTCTGCGACAAGATCTGGCGCGGACCCGAGTGGCTCCGCCCGGCGGTCGGTGGCGTCTTCCTCGGACTGATCCTCCTGGTCCTGCCGCAGATGTACGGCGTCGGCTACCCGGTGCTGGAGGCCGGGGTCAACGGCAGGTACGCGATCGGCGTCCTCATCCTCCTGCTCGTCGGCAAGATCATCGCCACCAGCCTGACGCTGGGCATCGGCGGCTCCGGTGGCGTCTTCGCACCGTCCCTGTTCGTCGGCGGCATGCTCGGCGCCGCGTTCGGCGAGATCGTGAACCTGATCGCCCCCGAGCTCACCCCGTCGGCCGGGGCCTTCGCCATCGTCGGCATGGGGGCCGTCTTCGCCGGCTCGGCGAGGGCGCCGCTGACGGCCGTCATCATGCTCTTCGAGCTCACGGGCGAGTACTCGATCATCCTGCCCCTGATGCTCGCGATCGTCCTCGCGACGGGGATCAGCAGGATGCTCAGCAAGGAGACGGTCTACTCGCTCAAGCTCGCCCGCCGCGGCATCGACCTCGACGAGCACCCCGCGGACCGGGTGCTCGGCGACCTCCTCATCGCGGACGTCATGGACCCGAGCCCGCCGAGCGTCGAGTCGTCGACCCGGCTCGACGCGGCGTCACGGCTCCTGCTCGCCTCCGGTCGGACGAGCATCCCGGTCGTCGACGACGGTCGCCTCCGAGGGCACCTGCGCGCCGACATGGCCGCCGAGTCCCTCCACTCCGACGACGAGGTCGCCGACCAGACCGTGGGCCACGTCATCGACGAGGTCGGTCGGGTCGACGTCGGGCTGACGCTGCGGGACGCCCTCGCGGTGCTGCACAAGCACCCGGAGGACGAGGGCATCGCCGTCGTGGACGCCGACGGCGCGATGGTCGGCTGGCTGACGCACCGCCAGGTGCTCGGCGCGCTCTCGGCAGCCACCGCCACACCTGATTCACCGCACGGCCCGGCCTGACCGGGCCGCGCCACCGCGGGCCAAGCCACCGCAGGCCAAGCCACCGCGGGTCTCGTCTCTCGACCTCAGCCGCGGCCGACCCCGAGCTCGCGCACCACCCCGTCCCACCCTCGGAGCAGGCCCCGCACGATCTCGACCAGCTCGACGGGGAACACCTCGATCTCGACCTCGGCGAGCGCATCGAGGTCCCACCAGCGCAGCTCGTCGAGGACGTCCCGCTCGATCTCCGTCCATCCGTCGCGCGAGGCCGCCCCCACGTCGGTCGGCCCGGTCCGGGCGAGAAAGATCTCCTCGTCCTGACGGCAGTGCTCCGCGAAGAAGTCGAAGACCGCGGAGCGGCGGACGACGGGCCCCGACAGGTCGTCCTGGGCGAGCACGATCCCGGTCTCCTCGCGGACCTCCCGGACGGCGGCCGCCCGTGCCGACTCCCCCGGGTCGATCCCTCCGCCCACCGTGAACCACCAGCTCCGCGTCGGCTCGTCGACGTCGTGCCCGCGCACGAGCAGCACCCGGTCGTCCGGGTCGAGCAGGATCACTCGCGCCGCGCGGCGCCACCGCAGCCCGTCGGGGCCGAGGACCCACTCGTCGCCGAGGCGGGCCGTCGACGTGGTCGGACCGCTCCCGGTGTCGTCGTCGAAGCCGTCGCCTGCGGGGTCGGCGCCTGCGGGGGCTGCGTCGTCGGGCATGGTCGAGAGGCTAGCCGGAGATGCCGGCCGGTCCGCCGGTCAGCGTGTCCGGCGGGACGCAGGACGGCCCCGGGATCGCTCCCGGGGGCCGTCGTCCGCGCTCAGCGGGCGGGTGTCACCAACCGCGCTCGGCGAGGCGGTGCGGCTCGGGGATCTCGTCGACGTTGATGCCGACCATGGCCTCGCCCAGGCCGCGCGAGACCTTCGCGATGACGTCGGGGTCGTCGTAGAACGTCGTGGCCTTGACGACCGCTGCCGCGCGCTCGGCCGGGTTGCCCGACTTGAAGATGCCGGAACCGACGAACACGCCCTCGGCGCCGAGCTGCATCATCATGGCGGCGTCGGCCGGGGTCGCGATCCCGCCCGCCGTGAACAGCACGACGGGAAGCTTGCCCGTGGCCGCGACCTCCTTGACGAGCTCGTACGGGGCCTGCAGTTCCTTGGCCGCGACGAACAGCTCGTCCTCCGGCAGCGACGCGAGGCGCGTGAGCTGCTGGCGGATCTGGCGCATGTGCGTGGTCGCGTTGGAGACGTCGCCGGTCCCCGCTTCACCCTTCGAGCGGATCATCGCCGCGCCCTCGGTGATGCGCCGCAGCGCCTCGCCCAGGTTGGTGGCACCGCAGACGAAGGGAACGGTGTAGTTCCACTTGTCGATGTGGTTCGCGTAGTCGGCCGGGGTAAGGACCTCGGACTCGTCGATGTAGTCGACGCCGAGGGACTGCAGCACCTGCGCCTCGACGAAGTGACCGATGCGCGCCTTCGCCATGACGGGGATCGAGACGGCCTCGATGATCCCGTCGATCATGTCGGGGTCGCTCATCCGCGACACGCCGCCCTGCGCACGGATGTCCGCGGGGACCCGCTCGAGCGCCATGACCGCGACCGCTCCGGCGTCCTCCGCGATCTTCGCCTGCTCGGCGTTCACCACGTCCATGATGACGCCGCCCTTGAGCATCTCGGCCATGCCGCGCTTGACGCGGGCCGTGCCGACGCTCTGGGTCTCGGGGCTCTTCTCGCTGCTCACCGCAACCTCACATCCAGTCTGGGTTCTCATCGGGTCGTTCGTCCGTGGGCGTGGCCCACGCGCGCGGCGCGCGGACGACTCACGCGCACCGCTGCCGATTCTACGCGTGCGCCCGCCGGGTCCTGGGCACGGTCCACGAGCGGCCCGCGCGAGGCGGCGCGGCGGACCGCGGGTGTGACGTGCCGCGGCCCGGCGAGGTGGCCAGTCAGCGACCGATGCCGGACGGCGCCGCGTCGTCGAAGTCGACCGTCACCGGCAGCGCGGCGTGGCCCGCCACCCGGAAGTAGCGCACGTACCACTTGCGGCGCACCCGTTGCGTCTGCGCGACGGCCTGGTTGTGGAACCGGCGAGCGAGCTGCACCCGGTACCACGCGGCGCCGAGCGACCGCACCAGGGCGTCCGCCCGGGGGTCGGCGCACAGCTCCCGCACCTCCTCCGGGCCGCCGAGGGCGCCGCGGAGGATCGCTGACAGCTCGCTCTCGGCGCGTGCGCGGGCCGGGTCGAACTGCTGGGCGAGACCGTCGCGCACCGTCAGGCGCTCGAGCTCTGCGGCGTCGGCACCTGGCTCGTCGGTGCCCTCCGGCGGACCGCCGGGGTCGGCGACGAGGGCGAGGTCACCCAGGTCGTCGGTGAGCTCGACCTGGGCCGCCTCGGCGACGAGCATCGAGCTCGCCGGGTCGAGCAGCCCGGACGCCGCGAGCTCGGAGGCCGCGGACGCCCGCCGCACGAGCTGCGCGTCGAGGGCGAGCCGCGACGCGACCACCTTGCGGTGGAGCCGATCGAGCCGCACGGCCGCCGTCCAGAGCAGCCAGCCGACCACGGCGACGACGAGCACGACGACGACGGTGATCTCCGACCACATCACGAGGCGTCACCTCCGCCAGGGCGCAGCCGTCGACCGATCCGCGCCAGGAGCGACGGGTCGGCGTCCACCCCGTCGGAGGCCTCGGATGTCGCGACCACCGTCTCGTAGACGGCGAGGACCTCGGCCGTGACCGCCGACCAGTCGAACCGGTGGACGAAGCGCGCCCCGCTCGCCGCGAGCCGCCCGCGCTCCTCCGGGTCGTCGAGCAGACGCACGACCGTCCGGGCGAGCGCCGCCGGGTCGTCGACGGCGAAGAGCGCGCCGGCCGCGCCGTCGTCCAGCACGCGGCGGAACGCCCCGAGGCCGCTGGCCACGACGCACGTCCCGGCGCTCATCGCCTCGACGAGGACGATCCCGAAGCTCTCGCCCCCGTCTGCGGAGCGACGTACAGATCGGCCGAGGAGAGCAGGGACGCCTTCTCCTCGTCGGTGATCGACCCGAGGAACTCGACCGAGCCTGCGAGGTCACCGAGCGCCTCGATCGCCGCGTCCCGGCCGGCGTCGCCCCGGCCCGCCACCAGGAACCGCGCACCGGGGAACCGCTCGATGATCGTCGGGATCGCTGCCGTGAGCACCGGTAGCCCCTTGCGAGGCTCGTCGAGCCGCCCGAGGAACGCGATCGTCGGCGCGTCCGGCGTACCGGTCCACCGCTCGTCCGGTTCCGCGGAGGCGAACCCGTCGACGTACACGCCGTTCGGGATCACGACGGCGTCGCCGCCGAGGTGCTCGATCACCGTGCGCCGGGCGTCCTCGGACACCGCGATGCGCGCGTCGATCTTCTCGAGGCTCGGCCGCACGAGCGGGTAGGCGATCTGCAGCGCGCGCGACCGGACGAGCGCGGTGTGACAGGTGACGACCACCGGGGTCGTCGTCGCCCACAGCGCGAGGACGCTGAGGCTCGGCGTGATGGGCTCGTGCAGGTGGATGAGATCGAACTCGCCCTCGTCCAACCAGCGCCGCACCCGGGCGGCGACGCGGGGCCCGAACGTGAGCCGCGCGACCGACCCGTTGTAGCGCACCGGGATCGCACCGGGGACGACGGTGAAGTAGTCGGGCAGGTCCATCTCCTCGTCCGCCGGGGCGAGCACCGAGACGTGGTGTCCCTGGCGGATCAGTGCCTCGGCGAGGTCACGGACGTGGAACTGCACGCCGCCAGGGACGTCGAACGCGTACGGGCAGACGATCCCGATCCGCATGCCGTCCTGTGGATCGGCACTCGTGCCGGCACGGAGTCCGGTCCGCCGGCGCGGCGCGGCGTCCGACCGGCGCGCTCGGGGGCTCACTCGGGACCACCGGACCCGGGCACGGGGTGGGTCTGCTGCGACTGCTCCGGTGCGCGACCGGACCGGACCGCGGCGTCCCGGTCGGGGTCGAGGTCGTCGACGAACACCCGCTGGAGCATGTGCCAGTCCTCCGGGTGCGTCCGCAGCGCCCGCTCGTACGCGGTGACCCACGCCTGGGTGGTCGCGGAGACCTGCTCGCCCCGCGGGAGGTCGCGGTCGACCGCGACCTCGGGCGAGAAGTCCAGGACGATGCCCCAGGGCGAACCGGCCGCTGCGCGACGGGCCCCGCGCAGCCGCTCGTAGTAGATGTTCGTCGCGAACAGCGGCGCTCCAGCGACCGCGAGCGCCGCGGGCCCGGCGGCCACCCGGGCGCGGTGCCCGAAGAGGTCGACCTCGACGCCGCTCGCGCCGAGGTCGCGGTCGGCGAGCAGGGGGACCAGCTTCCCGGGTCCCTGGACGGCGCGCACGAGGGTGCGGAACACGTCCTGGTCGCCGAGCGCGAGGATCTCGATGCCGATCGAGTTGCGGAACCTCAGGAACTCCTCGTACAGCTCGGGCGGCTCGAGCCGCTCCGCGACGGTGAGCACGGGGGCGAGGTTCGGCGTCGCCCAGGCTCCGGCGAGGTCCCAGTTGCCCTGGTGACCGAGCGCGAGCACGGGCGTGCGTCCCTCGGCGATCCGGGCACGGACCGCGTCGGCTCCCACGGTCCGGACCCGCGCCGCGATCTGATCCGCGGTGAGCGC
Organism: Paraoerskovia sediminicola; assembly: GCF_030296575.1. Lineage (GTDB taxonomy): Bacteria > Actinomycetota > Actinomycetes > Actinomycetales > Cellulomonadaceae > Paraoerskovia > Paraoerskovia sediminicola. The sequence goes on along the minus strand of NZ_AP027729.1, from coordinate 2,901,309 downwards.
CGGGAGCTTGAACGCCTCCTTGTAGTAGCGCATGTACGAGCGCATGGCCGCGCGGCTCAGCGCGCGCAGGGCGCGCTCGTCGAGCTCGGGTCGCACGCGGCCGAGGTTCTTCTCCAGGCGGCGCACGCCGGAGCCGTGGCGCGCCCAGGTCACGTCCGCGACGAGGCGGAAGACCCCGCGCAGGAGCGGCTCGGGGACCCGGTAGGCGTTGCGCCAGGCGAATGCGAAGGCCTTGCCCGTGTCGAGCTTCACGTGTGGCTCCCCTGCCCGCTGCCCGGCTCCCCTGGTGCGCCGGGCTCGCCCGGCCCACCCTGCTCGCCCTGCGGACCCGCCTCGGCGCGTGCCCCTGCTGCGGTGAGCTGGCGCCGGACCGTGGCCATGCGCTGGACCACGGTGACGAGGCTCGCGACGGCCAGCAGCGCGAGCACGACGACGAGCAGGACGGGGGTGACGCCGAGCCCGACGAGCCCCGCCGCGACGAGGGAGGCCACGAGCCGGTCAGCGCGCTCGGCGATCCCGACGGACGCCGTGCAGCCGATGCTCTCGGCCTTGGCGCGGGCGTAGGAGACGACGCCACCGAGGACGAGACAGGCGGTGGCGGCGCCAAGCCCCCACGGCGCCCACGACGCGTCCTGGGTCCAGAAGTAGAGCACCAGCCCGGCGAACACCGCGCCGTCGGCGATGCGGTCGAGCGTCGAGTCCAGGAACCCGCCCCACGGGCCGCTCGTCCCGCGCTGGCGGGCCATGTTGCCGTCGAGCACGTCGGAGAACGCGAAGACCATGATGGCCATGGTCCCGGCGAACAGGTGGCCGGTCGGGAAGAGCCAGAGAGCCGACACCACGACCCCGAGGGTGCCGACGACCGTCACGGCGTCGGGCGTCACGCCGAGGCGGAGAAGCAGGGCGCCGAGCGGGGTGAAGGCGCGGGTCATCACGGAGCGGAGACGGCTGAACATCAGGCGTCCTCCCCTGGCGCCGGCCAGGCGGCCGCGAACCGGTGGCGCGTGTCGCTCAGCAGCTGGGGTACGGCCTTGGTCTGGCCGACGATCGGCAGGAAGTTCGCGTCGCCGGTCCAGCGCGGGACCACGTGCTGGTGCAGGTGCGCGGCGATCCCGGCGCCGGCGACCTCGCCCTGGTTCATCCCCAGGTTGAACCCGGCGGGGGCGGAGACGCTGCGGACCACGCGCATCGCGGTCTGGGTGAGGCTCGCGAGCTCCGCCGTCTCCCCCGCGGTGAGGTCCGTGTAGTCCGCCACGTGGCGGTACGGGCACACCATGAGGTGCCCCGAGTTGTACGGGTACAGGTTGAGCACGACGAAGCAGTGCTCGCCGCGCGCCACGATCATTGAGTCCTCGTCGCTGCGCGCCGGGAGGGAGCAGAACGGGCAGGCGGCCGAGGTCGCGTCGGCCGGCTTGTTCTCCCCGCCGATGTACACCATGCGGTGCGGCGTCCAGAGCCGGTCGAACGAGTCCTCGCGCGGGGCGAAGCCCGAGGCGTCGTCGACCCGTGGGGCCTCGGGCCGGCCGGCGCCCGCCGGGTCGTGTCCCACCACGCGTCAGACCTGGACGCGGTCGCGGACGGCGGTGACGATGCGCTCGACGGCCTCGGCCACCGGCACACCGTTGTCCTGGTTGCCGTCGCGGTAGCGGAACGACACCGCGCCGGCCTCGGCGTCCTCGCCTCCGGCGATGAGGACGAACGGCACCTTCTGCGTGCTCGCGGTGCGGATCTTCTTGCCGAAGCGGTCGTCGGAGACGTCGACCTCGGCGCGGATCCCCTGCGCCCGCAGCTGCGCGACGACGTCGTGCAGGTAGTCGTTGAACGGCTCGGCCACCGGCACGGCGACGACCTGGACGGGTGCCAGCCACGCCGGGAACGCGCCCGCGTAGTGCTCGAGCAGCACCGCGAAGAAGCGCTCGATCGAGCCGAACAGGGCGCGGTGGATCATCACGGGCCGCTGGCGCGACCCGTCGGCGGCCGTGTACTCGAGCTCGAACTTCTCGGGCAGGTTGAAGTCGAGCTGGATGGTCGACATCTGCCAGGTCCGACCGATGGCGTCGCGGGCCTGCACGCTGATCTTCGGCCCGTAGAACGCCGCACCGCCCTCGTCGGGGACGAGCTCGAGGCCGGACGACGCCGCGACCTCGGCGAGGGTGCGCGTCGCCTCCTCCCAGACCTCGTCGGAGCCGACGGACTTCTCGGGGTCGCGCGTCGAGAGCTCGAGGTAGAAGTCGTCGAGCCCGTAGTCCTTGAGCAGGTCGAGGACGAACGTGAGCGTCGTGGTGAGCTCGTCGCGCATCTGGTCGCGGGTGCAGTAGATGTGGGCGTCGTCCTGCGTGAAGCCGCGCGCGCGGGTGAGCCCGTGGATCACGCCCGACTTCTCGTACCGGTAGACCGTGCCGAACTCGAAGAGGCGGAGCGGGAGCTCGCGGTACGAGCGGCCCCGGCTGTCGAAGATCAGGTTGTGCATGGGGCAGTTCATCGGCTTGAGGTAGTAGTTCTGCCCCTGCCGGGTGACGTTGCCCTCGTCGTCGGTGACGGCGTCGAGGTGCATCGCCGGGTACATGCCCTCGGAGTACCAGTCGAGGTGACCGGACGTCTTGAAGAGCTGCTCCTTGGTGATGTGCGGCGTCGCGACGAACGAGTAGCCGCCCTCGATGTGCTTGCGCCGCGAGTAGTCCTCCATCTCGGTGCGGATGATCCCGCCCTTGGGGTGGAAGACGGCGAGCCCCGAGCCGATCTCGTCGGGGAAGGAGAACAGGTCCATCTCGGTGCCGAGACGCCGGTGGTCGCGCCGCTCGGCCTCTGCCAGGCGGTCGAGGTAGGCACGCATCTCGTCCTTGGTGGGCCAGGCCGTGCCGTAGACGCGCTGGAGCTGCGGGTTCTTCTCGCTGCCGCGCCAGTAGGCGGCGGCGCTGCGCATCAGGGAGAAGCCGTTGCCGATGAGCCGGGTGCTCGGCAGGTGCGGTCCCCGGCACAGGTCCTTCCAGACCACGGTCTCGCTCTCGCGGCCCGCGCCCCGGACGTTGTCGTAGATGGTGAGCTCGCCGGCGCCCACCTCGACCGAGACCCCGGCGTCGGTGTCGGACGCCGTCGCGGCACCACCCTTGAGACCGATCAGCTCCAGCTTGTAGGGCTCGTCGGCGAGCTCGGCCCGGGCCTCGTCCTCGGTGACGACGCGGCGGACGAAGGTCTGCCCCTCCTTGACGATGCGGGTCATCGCCTTCTCGAGGGCTTTGAGGTCCTCGGGGGTGAACGGGGTCTCGACGTCGAAGTCGTAGTAGAACCCGTCGGTGATCGGCGGGCCGATGCCGAGCCGCGCCTGCGGGTTCACCTGCTGCACGGCCTGCGCGAGGACGTGCGCGGCGGAGTGCCGCAGGATGTCCAGGCCGTCGGGCGAGCCGATCTCGACGACCTCGACGACGGCGCCGTCGACGAGGTCGGTCGCCAGGTCCCGGAGCGCACCGTCGACCCTGATCGCGGCGACGTCCTTGCGCTTGCCGTAGAGGTCGGTGCCGGTCGTCCCCGTCTCCACCGTGACCTGCTCGCCGTCGACGGTGATGGACAGGGGCGGGCGTCGTCGGGCACGGGGTGACTCCTCGGTCGGTGGGCCGCGTGGGCCGGCAGCGGTCAGGGCGCCGCCGTCCGGCGACGCCCTGACGATGGTACCGACTACCGGTGCACCGACATCGACATTTCAGTCGTTGAGCTTCTTCGCCTGCTCCGCGAGGGCGTCGACCCCGCTGTCGACCTGTCCCGGGGTCTTGTCCTTGATCTGGTCGGCGACGTCGTCGATCTGCTCGTCCGAGAGGTTGCCGGCCGCGCCCTTCGCCTTGTCCATCATTCCGCCGAGTCCGTCGAGACCCATGGGAGCTCCTCCGTTCGGGTGGTGAGGGCGAGCGGGTCCGCTCGTCCTCTCGTCACGCTAGTCCTGGTCACGAGAACCGGCCTCCTCTGCCGCGTCCTTCGCGGTCAGCGGCTCGGCGATGTCCTCGAGCGACTTCTGCTCCGCGCCGACCCCCAGGAAGATCGCGACCACGCCACCCAGCGCCATCAGCCCCGCGCCGATGTAGTAGCCGATCGCGATGCCGGAGATGTCCCCCGCGGCGTCCGCGTTCTCGATCAGGCGGCCGAAGAGCAGCGGCCCAGTGATGCCCCCGACCGCGGTGCCCACGGCGTAGAAGAGCGCGATGCACAGCGCTCGGGTCTCCATCGGGAAGATCTCGCTCGCCGTCAGGTACGCGGAGCTCGCACCCGCCGAGGCGAAGAAGAACACGACCATCCCGAACACCGTCAGGCTCGCCGCGGTGAGGTTCCCGAGCTGGAGGCCGGCGACGGCGAGCAGCACGCCCGAGACGATGTACGTCCCCGAGATCATGCGGACCCGGCCGAGCTTGTCGAACAGGGGCGACAGGACGAGTGCTCCTACGAAGTTGCTGACGGCGAAGAGCGCGATGTAGACGCCGGTCTGGTCGACGTCGAGGAACGTCTGGAGGGTGTCCCCGTAGGTGAAGAAGAAGGCGTTGTAGAGGAACGCCTGGCCGACGAAGAGGAACAGGCACAGGACCGTGCGCCGGGGGTAGTCCTTGAGGACCGTCCGGGCGACGCGAGCCAGCCCGACGGTGTGGCGCTGCTTGATCTTGATGGTCGTCTCGACGTCCGCGAGCTCCTCGCCGGTGGCCTCGGCGACGGTGCGCTCGACGTCGGCGACGATCTTCTCGCTCTCGTCCTCGCGTCCGTGGATGAACAGCCAGCGCGGGCTCTCCGGGACGTGGCGACGGACGAAGAGCACGGCCAGCCCGAGGAACGCCCCGAGCGCGAAGCAGAGTCGCCAGCCGATCCCTGCCGGGATCAGGTTCGGGTCGAGGAGCGGGATCGTCAGCAGCGCACCTCCGGCCGCACCGAGCCAGTAGGACCCGTTGATGGTGATGTCGATCCGGCCGCGGTACTTCGCCGGGATCAGCTCGTCCACGGCCGAGTTCACCGCGGCGTACTCTCCGCCGATGCCCAGCCCCGTCACGAACCGCATCGCGAAGTAGTAGAGCGGGTTCATCGAGAAGGCCGTCAGCACCGTGCCCGTCAGGTACACGAGCAGGGTGATGATGAAAAGCTTCTTGCGGCCGAACCTGTCCGTGAGCTGTCCGAACCCGAGCGCCCCGACGCACGCGCCGGCGACGTAGATCGCGCCCGCCATGCCGATCTGCGAGCTCGTCAGACCGAGCCCGTCCTCGGACTTCAGGACCTCGGACAGGTTGCCGACGATCGTGACCTCGAGCCCGTCGAGGATCCACACGGTCCCCAGCCCGATGACGATCATCCAGTGCCACCGCGACCAGGGCAGCCGGTCCATGCGGGCCGGCACGTCGGTGGTGATGGTCCGCAGGCCCTTGCCTGTGGACGAGCTGCTCTCGGGCTCCTGGCCCGTCGTCTTCGTCGACATGAGCAGTTCGTAGACCTACGGGTGCTGACTCGCACGCGGTAGCGTCGGTGAGGCGACCCGGTCCTGAACCGGTCTGACCGTCGCGGAACGCTCTTTCAGGAGGTAGCACGTGGCGCAGGACCAGGCACGACCCCGCAGGAACTTCCAGATCGAGCTCCCCAGCGAGAACGAGGCCGGGGTGCCGGCGGACTTCGCGTCGATCTGGCACACGCCCTCGTCCTTCGTGCTCGACTTCGTCGCGATGAAGTCTCCCGCGGTCCCCAAGGAGGACAAGGAGACGGGCGAGCGGGTCATGACGACGCCCGTCAAGGTCGTCTCCCGCGTGCGGATCCCCCCGGACCAGGTGTTCGAGATCGCGAGCGCGCTGACGAAGCAGCTCGACGCGTGGGAGAAGGAACGGGCGCAGATCGCCGCCGCCCGCGAGCCCCGCCGACCGGACGGCCCGGCAGGGACGACGGACCCCGACGGGTCCCACGACCCGTCCGACCCCACGAACCACGGCTCCTGAGCCCGACCCGCACCCGGGCAGGGCGCAGGCCGTCAGACGCCCGCGACCTGCGCGACCAGCGCTGCCGCCTCCTCAGGGTCCAGCCCGAGCGCACCGTCCCCGACGACCACTTCCGCCGTCGTCCGACCCGGCTCGGTACCCGCCCGCCAGGGTGATGTGAGCGCGATGCCGCGGCCCGTCGCGAGCGCGAGCGACCTGCGGTTGGCGTCCTCGGCGTCGCCCGCGGCGTGGAGCAGGAACGTGTTCGTGCGCGGCACCTCCGGCTGGACCGTGATCCCGGCGGGCAGGGCGGCCGCGAGCCGCCCGGCCCACGCCACGACGTCCGGCATCAGCGGGAGCCTCTCGCGCAGGCCGACGAGACCGGAGACCGCCTCGGCCGTCTGGCGGAAGATCGTGCCGCCCGCACGGCGACGCCACACCCGGGCCTCGGCGAGGACGTCGGCCGGGCCGACGAGCACCGAGCCCGCCTGGCCGCCGAGCCCCTTGTAGAGCGACACGTACACGGTGTCCGCGAGCGCCACGATCTCGGCCAGCGGTCGACCGAGCGCGGGCTGGGCCTCCCAGAGCCGCGCGCCGTCGAGGTGCAGCCGGATCCCGCGTTCCCGGCAGGCGGCGGAGATCGCCGCGAGGTCCTCGAACGACGGGACGGCGCAGCCGGCGTCGCGCAGCGGCAGCTCGACGAGGACGGCGGCGAGCCTGCCCGGCAGCGCGTCGACGTGAGCGGCGGTCGGGGTGACCGGGCCGGTGGTCAGGTGCTCGATCCGCAGGTCCTGGAGGATCCGCGGCCCGTCCTCCTCGTGGACGAGCAGGTGGCTGAGGTCGGGCATCGCGACGCGGCGGCTGCCGGACCGGTCGGCCCAGATGCGCAGCGCGATCTGCTGGGCCATGACCCCGGACGGGAAGTATGCGGCGCCCGGGGTGCCGAGGACCTGGGCGACCTCCTCCTCGAGCATCGCCACCGCGCCGCCCTCGCCGTACTGGTCGAAGGCGTCGACGCCGAGGTCGCGGGCCGCGTCGGCCAGCGCGGCGAAGGCGTCCGCGGGACTGGCCGGTCGGGTCCAGGAGATGGTGCTCGGCGCGCTCGCGAGCGCGCGCCGGAGCTGGTCGGTCAGTTCGCTGCTCTCGCTCGTGCCGGGCATGCCGTGATCGTCCCAGACGTCGAACGACGTGGCTCACCCGGGCGCGGCCGCGCCTGCCCGGCGGTCAGGCCTCGCGGGTCAGGAACCGCCCGCGCGGCACGTCGAGGTGGATCCGCTCGCCGCGCAGGTACGTCTGTCGGACCCGGCCGGTGAGCCCTCGGCCGTCGTAGGGCGAGACCGGGTTCTTGTGCTGGAGCTGCTCGACGTGGGCCTCGTACGTGTCCTCGGGTCCGAAGATCACGAGGTCCGCGTCGTTGCCGACGGCGATGGCCCCCTTGCGTGGCACACGGGCCACGGCCGCGGGGGCCGAGGACATCCAGGCCACGACCTGCTCGAGCGGGATGCCCCGCTCTCGGGCCTCGGACCAGACGAGCGAGAGGCCGAGCTGGAGCGACGAGACACCGCCCCACGCGGTGCCGAAGTCGCCGTCGGCCGGCAGCTTGAGGTCGACGGTCGCGGGCGAGTGGTCGGAGACGATGCAGTCGATCGTCCCGTCGACGAGCCCCTGCCAGAGCAGGTCGCGGTTCGCGGCCTCGCGGATCGGCGGGCAGCACTTGAACGCCGTCGCGCCGTCGGGCACGTCCTCGGCGACGAGGGTCAGGTAGTGCGGGCACGTCTCGACGGTGAGGCGCACCCCGTCCGCCTTGGCGGCGGCGATCATCGGCAGGGCGTCGGACGACGACAGGTGCAGGATGTGCGCCCGTGCGCCCGTGCGTCGGGCCGCCTCGATCACGGCGGCGATCGCGCGGTTCTCGGCGTCGCGGGGGCGGGAGGCGAGGAAGCCCGCGTAGCCCGGCCCGTGCGGCTGCGGCGCGGCCTCGATCGTGTCGTGGTCCTCGGCGTGGACGATCAGGAGCGAGTCGAGGCCGCCCAGCACCTCGAGGTCGCGCTCCATCTCGTCCGCCTCGAGCGGGGGAACTCGTCGACGCCCGACGGCAGCAGGAAGCACTTGAACCCGAACACGCCCTCGTCGTGGAGGGGCTCGAGGTCGCCCGAGTTCCCCGGCACGGCGCCGCCCCAGAAGCCCACGTCGACGGAGAGCTTGCCCAGGGCCGCTGCACGCTTCTCGTCGAGCGCCGCGGCGGTGACGGTCGGCGGGATGCTGTTGAGCGGCATGTCGAGCACCGTCGTGACGCCCCCGGCGGCAGCGGCCCGGGTCGCCGAGGCGAAGCCCTCCCACTCGGTGCGGCCCGGCTCGTTGACGTGGACGTGCGTGTCCACTAGCCCGGGCAGCAGCACCGCCGCGTCCGGCACGTCCACCACCCGGCCGGCGCGCAGCGCTCGTCCGAGCGGTTCGACGGCGACGATCACGCCGTCACGGACACCGACCTCGCGGGCGGCGATCACGCCGTCCGCGAGCACGCGGCGTCCGCGCAGGACGAGGTCGAGTCGGGTCTGGGGCTCGTTCACGGGTTCCTCCGTCAGGTCGTTCGTCGTCGGGGCGGGTGATCGCCCCGGACGGGTCAAGTCTCGTGCTCAGCCGAGGCGCGTGCGCTCCGGGCGGGTCGTCGAGCGGTACACCTTGCCGACCGCCCGGAGCTGGGCGAGGTCCCCCGCGACGATCTGCCCCACGCTCTCCAGCAGCGCCGGGGCCGTCGCCATGCTGCGGTCCGCGTCCGGTTCGAGGTCCGAGAGCCGGTACACGCGGGCGAACCCGGCGTCGGCCAGCCTCGCGTCGTCGAGCGACGTGACGCCGCAGACGGCGACCACCGTCACCCCGGCGTCGAGCGCCGCCTGCGCGACGCCCATCGGAGTCTTGCCGCCGAGGCTCTGCTCGTCCAGGCTCCCCTCCCCCGTCACCACGAGGTCGGCGCCGACGAGCGCCTCGGCGAGGCCGGTGAGGTCACGGACCAGGTCCACCCCGGCGACCCGCTGCGCGCCGAGGACGGCGAGCGCACCGAAGCCCACCCCGCCGGCGGCACCCGCGCCGGGCGCCTCGGCCGCGCGGCGCGCGCCCTCGACGCCGGCGGACCCGAGCGCGTCCACGAACCGGTCCAGGCCGGCGTCGAGGCGAGCCACGTCGTCCGCCGACGCGCCCTTCTGGGGCCCGAACACCGCCGCGGCGCCGCGCTCCCCGAGCAGGGGTTGTCCACGTCGCTCGCCAGGGTGAACCTCGTCCGCGCCACACGCGGGTCGAGGTCGTCCAGCTCCACCCCGGCGAGCGACGCGAGACCGCCGCCGCCCGGCGGGACCGGGGCGCCGTCGTCCGACACCAGGCGGGCCCCGAGGGCGACGAGCATGCCCGCGCCCCCGTCCGTGCAGGCACTGCCGCCCACGGCGAGGACGACGTGGTCGCACCCGAGGTCGAGGGCGGCCCGGATCAGGTCCCCCGTGCCGCGGCTGGTGGCGTCGAGCGCGCGGAGCTCGCCACCGGGGAGCAGCGCGAGGCCCGAGGCCGCCGCCATCTCCACGACGGCCTCCGTGCCGCGCACGGCGAGGGTCGCCTCGACCGGCTCACCGGTCGGCCCGGCGACCGTCACGGCACGGGCCGTGAAGCCCGCCCGCAGCGCGGCGTCGCAGGTGCCCTCGCCCCCGTCGGCCACCGGGACCTCGTCGACGACGAGGTCCCGGTGCGAGTCCGCGGCCCCGGCGAGCAGGCCGCGCCGCAGCGCGGCCCCGACCTCGACCGCGCTCGCCGACCCCTTGAACTTGTCGACGGCGACGACGACCCGGGCAGGGTGCGCGTCGGACCGGTGGGAGCTCACGGCGTCAGTCCAGCAGGGCGATCGTCGCGGTCGGCGCGTCGGCACCACGCTCGGCGAGGTCCTCGAACTCGACCACGTTGTCGATCTCCGTGCCCATCGAGATGTTCGTGACGCGCTCGAGGATCACCTCGACGATCACCGGCACCTGATGGGTCTCGGCGAGCTGCCTCGCCTCGGCGAGGCCGGCGGAGATCTGCTCCGGGTCCTCGACGCGCACGGCCTTGCAGCCCAGGCCCTCGGCCACCTTGACGTGGTCCACGCCGTAGCCGTTGGTCTCCGGCGAGTTGATGTTCTCGAACGCGAGGGACACGTCCTGCTCCATCTTGAACCCGCGCTGCGACTGCCGGATCAGCCCGAGGTACGAGTTGTTCACCACGACGTGCACGTACGGCAGGTTGAACTGCGCCCCGACCGCGAGCTCCTCGATCATGAACTGGAAGTCGTAGTCGCCCGAGAGCGCCACGACGTTCGCGCCGGGCTTGCCGCGCACCACCCCGAGCGCGGCCGGGACCGTCCAGCCGAGCGGCCCGGCCTGACCGGCGTTGATCCACCGGCGCGGGCCATACACGTGGAGCATCTGCGCGCCCGCGATCTGCGACAGGCCGATCGTCGACACGTACGTCGTGTCCTCGCCGAACGCCTTGTTCATCTCCTCGTACACGCGCTGCGGCTTGATCGGCTGCACCTCGAAGTGCGTCTTGCGGTGCATCTGGCCCTTGCGCTGCGCACAGTCGGCGACCCACAGCGAGTAGTCCTTGAGGCCGTCCGCGTCGCGGCGGCGGCGCGCCACCTCGAGCATCACGTCGAGGAACGCACCGGCGTCGGACGTGATGCCGAGGTCCGGCGAGAACACGCGGCCGATCTGGGTCGGCTCGATGTCGACGTGGACGAACTTCCGTCCCTCCGTGTACGTCGCCACGCTGCCGGTGTGGCGGTTCGCCCACCGGTTGCCGATGCCGAGGACGAAGTCCGAGGCGAGCATCGTCGCGTTGCCGTAGCGGTGCGAGGTCTGCAGGCCCACCATGCCGGCCATCAGCGGGTGGTCGTCGGGGATGACGCCCCAGCCCATCAGGGTCGGGATCACGGGCACGTCGAGCAGCTCGGCCAGCTCGACGAGCTTGTCCGAGGCGTCGGCGTTGATGATGCCGCCGCCCGCGACGATCAGCGGGCGGTCCGCGGCGAGCAGCATGTCGAGCGCCTTCGCGGCCTGCCGCTCGCTCGCCCGCGGCTTCTCGACCGGCAGCGGCTCGTACGCCTCGGGGTCGAACTCGATCTCGGCGAGCTGCACGTCCATCGGCAGGTCGAGCAGCACGGGGCCCGGACGACCCGAGCGCATGAGCTGGAAGGCCTTGGCGAACGCGCCCGGCACCTGCGCGGGCTCGAGGACCGTCATAGCCATCTTGGTCAGCGGCTTCGCGATCGACTCGATGTCGACGGCCTGGAAGTCCTCCTTGTGGAGCTTCGCCACCGGGGCCTGCCCGGTGATGCACAGGATCGGCACCGAGTCCGCGGCCGCGGCGTAGAGGCCCGTGATCATGTCGGTGCCCGCGGGCCCCGACGTGCCGATGCAGATGCCGATGTTGCCCGGGGCCGAACGGCTGTAGCCGTCAGCCATGTGAGAGGCACCCTCGACGTGGCGGGCGAGCGTGTGGCGGATCCCGCCGTGGGCGCGCATCGCCGAGTAGAAGGGGTTGATGGCCGCGCCCGGCAGCCCGAAGGCCTCGGTCGCGCCCTCGATCTCGAGAATCTTCACCGCGGCGTCCACGGTGCGCATCTTCGCCATGCTCCTGCTCCTGTCCTGTGGTCCGGGTGGGTCAGTCGTTCGTCGTGGTCGAGCCGCGGCCCGAGAGCTGCTCCACGAGCAGCAGGAGGGCGGAGTGGTCGAGGTTCCCGTGGCCCTCCGCACGCAGCGCGCCCATGAGCTGGGCGGTCATCGCGCCGAGCGGGATCGCGACGCCGGCCTCGCGGGCCGCAGCCGTGACGATGCCGAGGTCCTTGTGGTGCAGGTCGACCCGGAAACCCGGCTCGAAGCTGCGGGCCGCCATGCCGGCGGCCTTGCGGTCGAGGATCCGGTTGCCGGCGAGCCCGCCGGCGAGGACCTCGATCGCGGCGGCGGTGTCGACGCCGTGCGCCTCGAGGAACACGAGGGCCTCGGCGACGAGCTCGATGGTGCCCGCGACGATCAGCTGGTTCGCGGCCTTCACGGTCTGCCCGGAACCCGCGGGGCCGACGTGGACGACCGTCTTGCCGACCGCCTCGAGCACGGGGCGCGCCGCCTCGACGTCCTCGGCGGCACCACCGACCATGATCGACAGGATCCCCTCGATCGCGCCCTGCTCGCCGCCCGAGACGGGGGCGTCGACGGCACGCACGCCGGCCTCGGCGGCCGCGGCGGCGAGGCGCACGCTCACGTCCGGGCGGATCGTGCTGGCGTCGACCCACAGGACGCCCTGCGGTGCGTTCGCGAAGACGCCGTCCTCGCCGAGCACGACGGCCTCGACGTCGGGCGAGTCCGGGACCATCGTGATGACGACCTCGGCGCCGGAGACCGCGTCCGCGATGCTCGTCGCAGCGCGCCCGCCGTGTGCGGCGAGCTTCTCGGTCGCGGCCGACGAGCGGTTGAAGCCGGTGACGGTGTGCCCGGCGTCGACGAGGTTGCGGGCCATGGGCAGGCCCATGATGCCGAGTCCGATGACGGTGACGTTGGCCATGGTGTTCTCCTTCGAACGAGCGTGCTGCAGGTCTGGGGTCTGGTGCGTGGGGCCGGGTCGGCCGGTCAGGCGCGGGTCGTGGCTGGGCTGGTCGGCGTGCTGGTCGGCGCGCTGGTCGGCGTGCCGGCGCGCTGCTCGGCGGGGAGCCAGGCGAACGGGTCGGCCGCGCTGGTCTTGTACTCGAGGCCGACGGTGCCCGCGTAGCCGAGTGCGGCGCTGCGGTCGAGCCACGCGGCGAGCGGCAGGTCGCCGGTGCCCGGCTCGCCCCGACCGGGGGCGTCGGCGATCTGGATGTGGCCGAAGCCGGCGGCGTGCGCCTCTATCACGGTGGCGACGTCGTCACCGTTGACGGCCAGATGGTAGAAGTCCGCGAGGAGCTCGATGTTGGTCGCGCCGCACTCGGCACGGACCCGGTCGATGACGCCGAGGGCATCCGCGGCCGTCAGGAGCGGGTAGCGCGGTGCGCCGCTGACGGGCTCCAGCAGCACGGTCCCGCCGATGCGCCCGACCCCCGCGGCGGCGAGCGCCAGGTTCTGGGCCGCGACGTCGTCCTGCTCCTCGGGTGTGAACGCGTCGTCCCGGTTCCCGTAGAGCGCGTTGAAGGCGCGGCACCCGAGACGTTCGCCGATGCCGGCGACGACGTCGATGTTGTCGCGGAACCGCGCGCTGGTCGCGGGCGACGACAGCAGGCCGCGGTCGCCGGCCGGCATGTTCCCGGCGTCGAAGTTGAGGCCAGTGAGCTGCACGCCGGCGTCGGTGATCGCGCGCTCGAAGGCGGTGACGTCGGCGTCCGAGGGCACCGACTCGGCGAACGGCCACCAGAACTCGACCTGGGTGAAGCCAGCGGCGCGGGCCGCGGCGGGGCGCTCGAGCATGGGCAGATCGGTCAGGAGGATCGAGCAGTTCACGGTGTACGACATCTTCGGCTCCTCAGCGAGTCTGGATCAGCGTCTCCGTCGGCCTCATCGGCCGGTTGATTCCGCTTCGTGGAAACTAACTTCTGTCTGATGAAAATCCTAGGCCCGATGTCGGGTCCCGTCAACACCTCCGGCCGTCGGGCTCCGCGGTCGCGCGCGCCGAGTCGGACGTTCGCGGGGCCCTCGGGCCGCGCAGACCCCGCGAATGTCGACCTCGTGCAGGCCAGCGGCCGAGAACGACGACGCGCCGCCCCCGCCCGGAGAGGGCGAGGACGGCGCGGGTGGCGCATCCGGACGAGGCGCGCGAGAGGCGAGGTCAGCGGCGCGTGAGCCGCACCTGGCGGTTGACGTCCTTGTAGAGCAGGTAGCGGAACCGCCCCGGCCCGCCGGCGTAGCAGGCCTGCGGGCAGAACGCCCGCAGCCACATGAAGTCCCCGGCCTCGACCTCGACCCAGTCGTCGTTGAGCCGGTAGACGGCCGTGCCCTCGAGCACGTAGATGCCGTGCTCCATGATGTGCGTCTCGGCGAACGGGATCTTGCCGCCCGGCTCGAAGCTCACGATGTTGACGTGCATGTCGTGCGCGAGGTCGTCGGGGTCGGCGAAGCGCTGCGTCTTCCAGGCCCCGTTCGTGCCGACCATCTCCTTGCCCTCGACGTCGCGGTCGTGGGTGACGAACGCGGCGGGGGTGTCGTACCCCTCGACGGGCTCGTACTCCTTGCGGACCCACTGGAACGCGGCCGGCACGTCGCCGTCGTTGCGCAGGGTCCAGGTGGCACCCGCCGGGACGTACACGTAGGACCCGGCCTCCAGGTGGTGCGACTCCCCCTGCAGCGTGAGCTCGAGCGTCCCGGAGAGCAGGAACACGACCGACTGCACGGCGACCTCCGGCTCGGGCTTCTCGCTGCCCCCGCCCGGGGAGACCTCGACGATGTACTGCGCGAACGTCGTCGCGAAGCCCTCGACGGGGCGCGCGAGCACCCAGGTGCGCGTCGCCGTCCACCCCGGGAGGTTGCTGGTGACGATGTCCCGCAGCACCCCCTTGGGGATGACCGTGTAGGCCTCCTTGACGACGGCCCGATCGGTGAGCAGCTCGGTCTGGTCGGGCAGACCCCCGGTGGGTGCGTAGTACGTCGGTGCGGTCACGAGCTCGCTCCTTGCTGGTCGGTCGGCTTCTGGTCGGTCCGGGTCGTGCTGGTGGTGTCGGACGGCGTCCCGGCGGCCGGGCGGGGACCCGTCGCCCCGGCGGTCGGCGCGGCGGATACAGCCGCGGGTCGGGCCGGGAAGGCCAGCTCCCGCAGCGCCGGGACGTCGAGGCCCGCGTCCCGCCGGACCTCGGCGTCGTCGATCGCCCCGCAGGCGAGTCCCCGGGCGACGAACCGGGCGAGCGCCCGGGCGGTCGCGGGCTCGTCCATGACGCCGCCCTCGACCTGGTGGGTGTAGTCGTGCAGGCGCTTCGCGGCCGCGGCGAACCCCGACCGGTAGAACGCGTACGTCGCGGCGAACCGCGTGGGGAGCTGCGCCGGGTGCAGGTCCCACCCCTGGTAGTACCCGTTCGCGAGCGAGCGCCCGACCAGGCGGGCGTGGAGCGCCCACGCCGACCGGACGTCGTCCGGCTCCCCCACCGGGACGACGTTGGTCGACCCGTCGGAGAGGTTGACGCCCGTGCCGGCGACCGCGACCTGCATGACCTGCTTCGCATGGTCGGCGGCCGGGTGCTCCATCGACTGGTGCTGGGCGGAGATCTGCAGCGACGCGCTGTAGTCGTACGTGCCGTAGTGCAGCGCGCTGACCCGACCCGCGGCACGGTGCAGCACCTGGGCGACGGGGACGGTCCCGTCGGCCGCGAGGACCAGCTGCGGGGTCTCCATCTGCACCTCGAACCGCAGACGGCCGGGGACCAGCCCGTGACGCACCTCGAGCTTCTCGCAGACCGTGATCATCGTGTCGACCTGGTCGACCGTGGTGACCTTCGGGAGCGTGAGCACGAGGCCGTCGGGCAGCCCGTCGGCGCCGAGGCCCGAGACCAGGCCCGCGACGAACAGGTCGAGCGTGCGCAGACCACGGCGGCGGGTCGGCGCCTCGAAGCACTTGAACCTGATGCCGACGAATGGGGGCGCGACCCCGTCCCGGACGGCGGTGACGACGTGCGCGGCCGCGGCGAGGACGTCGCGGTCCTCGGCCTCGTCCCCGCGGTCGCCGTACCCGTCCTCGAAGTCGAGACGCAGGTCCTCGACGGGCTCGGCGGCGAGCTTCGCCGCGACGCGCGGCGCGACCTCGGCCACGAGGGCCGGCGCGAGACCGGCGACCTCGCAGACCGCGTCGAACCCGCCGGCCGAGACGACCGCCGCGCGGGCGACCTCGGCCCACTCGTTCGGCAGCGACGGCAGGTACCGGTCCCCCGGCACGTACACCGTGTGCACGGGCTGGCGCGCCGAGCTGTCGCCCGGGTACGCCGTCGCGAGCAGCTCGTCGGTGCCGGCGAGCGACGCGTCCGCGGCGGCGAGGTCGGCCTCCGTCAGGACACCCGCGGCGACCGGACCGGCACTGCCGACCGACGCGACGTCGTCCTGCACCGCCGTCACCGGGCGCCCATGAGCTCGTACGCCGGGAGCGTGAGGAAGTCCACGTACTCCTCGGCCGTGCAGAGCTCGTCGACGAGGCGGGCCGCCGGCACGTAGTGGTTCTCGAACGCCTCGGCGGGGACCTCGCCGCGCAGCCGCTCGACCTCCTCGCCGAGGATCTCGCGGACCAGGTCGACGGTGACCGTGCGACCGGTGTCGGCGAGGGTGACGGCGCCGTGGACCTGCTGCCAGACCTGCGAGCGCGAGATCTCGGCGGTCGCCGCGTCCTCCATGAGGTTGTGTATCGCCACGGCACCGTTGCCCGAGAGCCAGACGGCGGTGTACGCGACCGCGACGTAGAGGTTGGATCGCAGGCCGGCCTCGGTGACGTCGCCGGTCGCGGACGAGACGTCGAGCAGCTGGGCCGCGGTGACCTCGACCTCGGGTCGCTGCACGTCGAGCTGGTTCTGCCGCTCGCCCAGGACGTCGTCGAAGACCTCCTGGCAGGTCGGCACCAGGTCGGGGTGCGCGACCCACGAGCCGTCGAACCCGTCGGACGCCTCGCGGCGCTTGTCGGCGCGGACCTTGGCGAACGCCTGGGCGGTGACCTCGGGCTCGCGACGGTTCGGGATCACGGCGGCCATGCCGCCCATCGCGAACGCGCCCCGGGCGTGACAGGTCTTGACCAGGAGCTCCGTGTACGCGCGCATGAACGGCGCGGTCATCGTGATGCTGCCGCGGTCCGGCAGCACGAACTCCTCGCCGGCGTCGCGGAAGTACTTGACGATGCTGAACAGGTAGTCCCAGCGCCCGGCGTTGAGACCCGACGCGTGGTCGCGCAGCTCGTAGAGGATCTCGTCCATCTCGAACGCGGCCGGGATCGTCTCGATGAGAACGGTCGCGCGGACGGTGCCCTGCGGGACGCCGAGCGCGTCCTGGGCGTGCACGAACACGTCGTTCCACAGGCGTGCCTCGAGGTGGCTCTCGGTCTTCGGCAGGTAGTAGAACGGGCCCTGCCCGTTCTCGGCGAGCAGGCTCGCGTTGTGGAAGAAGTGCAGGCCGAAGTCGACGAACGCCCCGACGGCAGGCTTGCCGTCGACGGTCACGTTCGCGTCGTCGAGGTGCCACCCGCGGGGTCGGACGACGGGCAGCGACAGCGGGGCGTCCTCGCGCAGCGCGTACTGCTTGCCCTCGGGCGACGTGAAGGCGAGCGACCCGCGCGCGGCGCCCGCGAGGTTCACCTGCGACTCGACGACGTTCTTCCACGTCGGGCTGCTGGCGTCCTCGAGGTCGGCGAGCCAGACCTTGGCGCCCGAGTTGAGGGCGTTGATCGCCATCTTCGCCGGGGCGGCCGGGCCGGTCATCTCGACGCGGCGGTCGCGCAGGGCCGCCGGAGCGGGCGCCACGGTCCAGTCGCCGGCGCGGACGTCGGCCGTCTCGGGGAGGAAGTCGAGCTTCTCCCCCGCCGCGACACGCGCGCGTCGCTCCGTGCGGGCGGCGAGCAGCTCGTCACGGCGGGCCGCGAACCTGGTGTGCAGCCCCTCGACGAAGGCGAGCGCCTCGTCGGTGAGGATCGTGTCGGCGCCGGCGACGTCGGACGCGGTGTGAGAGATGGTCATCAGGACTCCTTCGAGGTCTCGTGCGCTGCGTTCTGCGAGCTCTGGGCGGCTCGGGCCTGGTCGACCACGTGGACGATCGCCCCCGCGACGTCGGAGGCGACCTGCGCGTCGAACACGCTGGGGATGATGAAGCTGGGGTTCAGCTCGTCCGGCGCGACACGGTTCGCGATCGCCTCGGCGGCGGCGACGAGCATCTCCGGGGTGATGTCGCTGACGCCGGCGTCGAGGAGGCCGCGGAAGATGCCGGGGAACGCGAGGACGTTGTTGATCTGGTTCGGGAAGTCGCTGCGACCGGTGGCGACGACCGCAGCGTGCTTGGCCGCGAGCAGCGGGTCGACCTCCGGCGTCGGGTTCGCCATCGCGAACACGATCGCGCCGTCCGCCATCGAGGCGATGTGCTCCTCGCCGAGGATGTTGGGCCCGCTGACCCCGATGAACACATCGGCACCGACGATCGCCTCGTGGAGAGACCCGCGCACGCCCTCCGGGTTGGTGCTGGCCGCGAGCTCGTTGCGGTGCGCGTCCTCGTAGGTCTCGTCCGGGTCCAGGACCCCCGTGCGGTCGCAGGCGACGATGTTCTTCGCGCCCTGGATCTGCAGGAGGCTGATGATCGCCGAGCCGGCGGCGCCGACGCCCGCGACCACGATCTTCACGTCGGCGAGGTCCTTCTCGACCACGCGCAGGGCGTTCGTGATGCCGGCGAGCGTCACGATCGCGGTGCCGTGCTGGTCGTCGTGGAAGATCGGGATGTCGAGCTCCTCGCGCAGCCGCCGCTCGATCTCGAAGCACCGCGGGGCGGCGATGTCCTCGAGGTTCACGCCGCCGTAGCCGGGGGCGAGCGCCTTGACGATCGCGATGATCTCCTCGGTGTCCTGCGTGTCGAGGGCGACGGGCCAGGCGTCGACGTCGGCGAACTGCTTGAACAGCACGGCCTTGCCCTCCATGACGGGCATCGCCGCTGCGGGGCCGATGTTGCCGAGGCCGAGCACCGCGCTGCCGTCGGTGACGACGGCGATGGTGTTGCGCTTGATCGTCAGGCGGCGCGCGTTCGAGGGGTCCTCGGCGATCGCCATGCACACGCGGGCGACGCCCGGCGTGTACGCGCGGGACAGGTCGTCGCGGTTGCGGATCCGCGCCTTCGGCTTGACCTCGAGCTTGCCACCGAGGTGCATGAGGAAGGTCCGGTCGCTGACGGCCCGGACGGACGCGCCGTCGATCTCCTCGATCGCGGCGCGGATGCGCTCTGCGTGCTCGGGTCCGGAGGTGTCGCACGTCAGGTCGACCGTGATGGTGTCGTGGCGGGACTCGACGACGTCGAGCGCCGTGATGGCCGCCTTCGCGCCCGCTGCGGCCTGCGTGAGCTCGCTCGTTGCGGTGAAGCTCGGTCGCGCGTCGATGCGCAGCGTGATCGAGTTGCCGGGGCTGTTCGTTGGCATGCTTCCTCCTCGTCGAGGTCCGCGGGCGCCGCATCGTCCGTGTCAGGAGGCTGGAGTGAGCCTGCTGGGCGGTGTCGGCGCCGCGTCGACCATGTTTTCCGTATGTCGGATACTATGTTCTACAGAGCGGAATGACAAGCGCTCACCGGCCACCCGGCCGGAACGCCCCGAGCAGATCCGTCGGCGCCCGTCAGGCGATCAAGACCTATCGCCTGTTGACACGGTGCGCCGTGCGGATACCGTGAGCGGACGTTTGTTCTCACATCACGGAATTACGCGACGAAAGGTGCCGACGATGGCGACCAAGAGCCCCGGCGGGGTCCAGTCCGTCGAGCGGGTGTTCGAGATCCTCGAGCTGATCACGGACACCGGCGGCGAAGTGACGCTCAGCGAGCTCGCCGCGTCGACCGCGCTTCCGCTGCCCACGATCCACCGTCTCCTACGGACCCTCGTCTCGCTCGGCTACGCCCGCCAGCTCCCGAACCGGCAGTACTCCCTGGGGCCCCGGCTGATCCGCCTCGGCGAGCAGGCGAACCGCCAGCTCGGGACCCTCGCGCTGCCCGAGCTCCGCCGGCTGGTGACGACCCTGGGCGAGTCCGCCAACCTCGCGACCCTCGACGGCGACCAGGTGGTCTACGTGGCGCAGGCGCCGTCGGCCCACTCGATGCGCATGTTCACCGAGGTCGGGCGGCGCGCGCCGCTGCACAACACGGGGGTCGGCAAGGCGCTCCTGGCCGACCTGCCCGACGACGAGGTCCGCGCGATCGTCGCGCGCACCGGCATGCCGACGCCCACCGAGTTCAGCATCGGCACGCCCGAGGCGCTGCTCGACGAGCTCGCGCTCATCCGGGAGCGGGGCTACTCGATCGACGAGCAGGAGCAGGAGGTCGGCGTCCGCTGCTACGCCATGGCCGTTCCGGGAACACCCGTTCCCACGGCGGTGTCCGTCTCTGGTCCCGTGTCCAGGGTGACCGAGGAGTTCGGGACGCGCGCGGTCCCGATGCTCCGCGAGGTCGGCGCGGCGATCGCCGTCGGCATGAACGCCGGCTGAGCGGGGCGTCGCCGATGACCGCCGAGACCCGCCGCACCGGCGCCACGGACGACCGCCGCTCCCCGCGCAGTCCCCGCTGGTGGCCGTCGTCACCGGCGCCGGGACCGGGATCGGTGCCGCGACCGTCCGCACGATGCTCGACGCCGGGCTCCGCGTCGCCCTCGTCGGCCGACGTCCCGAGCGGCTCGTCGAGGTCGCGGGCGATCACCCGGACGCGCTCGTCGTCCCCGCGGACATCACCGTGCCGGACGACGTCGCGCGGGTCTTCGACGCCGTCACCGCGCGCTGGGGTCGCGTCGACGTGCTGGTCAACAACGCCGGGACGTTCGGTCCCTCGGGCACGCCCGACGAGATCGATCCCGACGCGTTCGCCGCCACGCTCGCCGTCAACGTGACCGGCGCGATGCTCTGCACCGCCGCCGCGTTCCGCGTCATGCGGCACCAGGACCCGCAGGGCGGGCGGGTCATCAACAACGGTTCCGTCTCCGCACGCGTCCCACGCCCGCACTCGATCGCCTACGCGACCAGCAAGCACGCCCTGACCGGGATGACCCGGGCGACGGAGCTCGACGGCCGCCCGTTCCGGATCACCTGCGGGCAGATCGACATCGGCAACGTCGCGACCGACCTCGCGGCGGCGGTGGGTACCGTCTCGTCCGGCGACGGCGGGGCGCTCCAGGCCGACGGCAGCCGGCGGCCCGAACCCACCTTCGACGTCCAGGTGGCGGCCGACGCGATCTGCGCGATGGCCCGGCTCCCCCTCAGCGTCAGCGTCGGCCACGTCGAGCTGTCCGCGGCCGGGATGCCGCTCGCGGGCCGCGGCTGAGCGCGCACGCCCGCATGTCCGTACGGCGCAGGGCGCCGACCGCTCGCGCGGTCGACGCCCTGCTCCGGTTGCGGCTGTAGCTATCTCGGGTCCCTCGACCCGCTGCCCTGCTCCC
This sequence comes from Paraoerskovia sediminicola, assembly GCF_030296575.1. Classification (GTDB taxonomy): domain Bacteria; phylum Actinomycetota; class Actinomycetes; order Actinomycetales; family Cellulomonadaceae; genus Paraoerskovia; species Paraoerskovia sediminicola. Next base: position 2,880,280 of record NZ_AP027729.1, on the reverse strand, counting down.
GACGAGCCTCCGCCTCCCGCTCGACGGCGACCGCGTCCTCCACCTCGGCCGGGTCGTCGGCGCCGGGCACCTCGGCCACCGGGACCTGCTTGCCGTCGCAGTCGACGAGGCAACCGTCCTGGACCCGGTCGCCCTCGGCGAGCGAGGCGAGCACCTCGGGGCGCACGACCCGCGACCCGCTGGCGACGAACACCGACGCGTTCTCGGGGTTCCCCTTGGTCCAGACGTTGAACACGAGGTTGAGCAGGATCGCCATGATCGCGGCCGAGCTGATCCCCGAGTGGAAGATGATCTCGAACCAGGCCGGGAACTTGTCGTAGATCTCCGGCTTGACGACGGGCAGCACGCCGAACCCGATCGACGTCGCGACGATGATGAGGTTCATGTTGCCGCGGTAGTCGACCTTCGCGAGCGTCCGGATGCCGCTCGCGGCGACCGTCCCGAACAGGACGATGCCGGCGCCGCCGAGCACGGCCATCGGCACCGCGGTGACGACGCGGCCCAGCACGGGCAGCACGCCGAGCACCACGAGGATCCCGCCACCGGCGGCGACGACGAACCGGCTCTTGACCCCGGTGACCGCGACGAGCCCGACGTTCTGGGCGAACGCGCTCTGGGTGAAGGAGTTGAAGACCGGCGAGACGGCGCTGGAGAGCATGTCGGCGCGCAGGCCGTCGGCGATCCGCCGCTGGTCGACCTTCGACCCCGTGATCTCACCGACCGCGATGATGTCCGCCATCGTCTCCGTCAGCGTCACCAGGATCACGATGGTCATCGAGATGATCGCGGCGATCTGGAACTCGGGGGCGCCGAAGTGGAACGGGGTCGGGAACGCGAACGTCGGGCCGTCGGAGACGGCCGAGAAGTCCGTCATGCCGAAGATCATCGCTGCGACGGTGCCGATGACGATCGCGAGCAGGATCGAGAGCCGAGAGATCGTCGCGGAGCCCACCTTGCTGAGCACGATCACCGTGAGCAGGGTCAGTGCAGCGAGGCCGAGGTTCTGCGGGCTCCCGTAGTCCTCGGCGGAGCTGTTGCCGCCCATGACCCAGTTGGCGGCGACCGGGATCAGGGTGAGCCCGATCGTCGTGATGACGACGCCGGTGACCACCGGCGGGAAGAACCGCACGATCTTCGAGAAGAAGGGCGCGATCACGAGGCCGATCAGGGACGCGACGATCACGGCGCCGAAGACGGCCGGCAGGCCTCCTCCGCCGCTGACGATGGCCAGCATCGTCGCGACCCCGGCGAACGAGACCCCCTGGACGAGCGGGAGCTGCGACCCGAAGAACGGCACCCCGAGCGTCTGGAGGAGGGTGGCGAGCCCGCCCATGAAGAGGCAGGCGGCGATGAGCAGGCCGATGTCGCCCGGGCTGACACCCGCGGCGGTGCCGATGATCAGCGGCGGCGCGATGATCCCGCCGTACATGGTCAGGACGTGCTGGAAGCCGTAGGCGACGGTGCTGAACAGCGACAGCCGTTCGTCCTCGGGGCGGGTCGTCGGGCTCGGCTGCGAGGCCTTCGACATGGGTGCTGCGGTCATGGGTGGACTCCTTCGTCCGCGTGCATGCACGTGTCCGTGGTGGTGAGGTTCCTTCAGGTCGGGTGCCCGACAGGGGCGCGGTCCGCCGCGTGGGGACTGGCTGTGCGACGTGACCTGCTGCAGGCCGGGTTTCGGGCGCGGGGGCGCCCGGGAGGGGTGGAGCTGACGAGCTGGGGTCGATCAGGTGCGGTCCCGGCGGGCGGGACGCCGTCCGGCAAGGCTGCCGACGACGTCCCGCCCCGCCTCGCGGGGCCGGCTCAGCAGAAGCCGGCGATGCCTTCCCAGGCGGCGGACGGCGTCGTCCCCTCGCGCTGGACGGTCGCCTCGATGAGTCCGTAGGGACGGTCGGCGGCGTAGAAGACCTCGCCCGGGTTGTCGAGCTCGAACGGGCCGAGGTCGACGAGGAAGTGGTGCTTGTTCGGCATCGAGAAGCGGATCTCCTCGATCTCCGGGTGGGCCTCGAGCACGGCCTCGCCCATCTGGAACAGCGTCTGCTGCAGGGCGTAGCTGTGGTTGGAGGCGAACGCCTCGAGCAGGAGGCGGCGGACGTCGTCGTACACCCCGTCGAAGTCGACGTCGGTGGACGTGTAGCGCCAGCGGGCGGCGACCGAGGTCGCGAGGATGCGGTCGGTCGCCTCGGGGAGGGTCGTGAAGCGGTCGCGCGGGAACCCGTGGAACTCGGAGCCCGTGGACTTCAGGACGGTGAGGTCGCTGAGGCCGCTGATGACCGTGGTGGTGTCGCCGGCGACGGTGACGACGGTGTTGCGGACCTCGGTGCCGCCCTTGACGAACGAGTGGTCGTGCTCCTGGCCGTCGACCGAGATGCGGTCCCAGGAGTACTTCTCGGCGGCCCAGCGGCCGCCGGAGACCCAGTCGAACTCGCCGGTGAAGTGCTTCGCGAGGCGGAGCAGGAACTCCTCGGGGGCACCGACACCGTCGCGGGCGAACCCGTAGACGGTGTTCTTCTGCGTGTCCGTGGCCACGACGTGGCCGTTGTCGCCGGCCGTGTGGGCGGCGTCGAAGTCGCCGCGCAGCTGCGACGTGACGTTGAGGTCCTCGATCGAGTGGCGCGCGGTGTCGCGGGTGACCTTGACGAGGCGGACCTCGGCCTTGCCGTACTGGTTGTCGCCGAGAACGATCTTGCCGGTCGCGGTGGTACCGGTCGAGGCGTTCGTGCTGGTGGTGGTAGCAGTCATGGTGCTCAACTTCCTCGGTAGCTGGAGAGCGCGAAGGGGCTCAGGAGAAGCGGGACGTGGTGGTGGGTGTCGTCGGTGACGACGAAGGCGACGGACACGAACGGGAAGTACGTGTCGGTGCCGGTGCGGGCGAAGTAGTCACCGGTGCCGAAGACCAGGCGGTACGTGCCGGCGTCGAGACTCTGCGGGCCGAGGTCCGTGACCCGGCCGTCGTCGTTCGTCGCGGAGGTGGCGACCACGCGCCACGTCTCCGTCGTGGTCCCGTCGATCGTCTGCTCGGGACCCTGGGCCTCGAGCCTGACGGCGACCCCGCGGGCCGGTGTCCCGGCGGCGGTGTCGAGCACGTGGGCGGTGACGTGCGGGCGGGTGCTCGAGCTCATGATCCGATCAGCCCTCTCAGTCGCAGGACGGCGATCTGGCGGAGCTGGTCCGCGACGATCTCGTCCTCCTGGTCGGGGGTGTTCTGCAACCGTTCGGTGAGCGACGCGAGGATCTCGTCCGCGCTCCGCCCCGCCGCCCGGATCAGGAACACCCGGTCGAACTTCTCCTCGTACTGCTGGTTCCCGCGGCGCAGCGCGGCGGCGGTGTCGTCGGCGAGGGCCCCGACCCCGGCCTGCTCCGCGCGGGAGTGCTCGGCCTCGGCGTGGTCCCCGCTCGGCCGGTCGCCGATCCGCGGGTGGTGCGACATCGCCTGGGCGACCTCGTCGGACCGCAGGGGCGCCGCGGCGCTCTGGCCGGCCGTGGCGAGGGCCTCGACGTCGGCGTACGGGCGCCCGTCGACGACCTCGTCGACCCATCTCTCGACGTCGAGACACGGGCGGACGGCCGCGACGGCTGCCGCGCGGTCCTGCGTGTTGAACTCCTCGATCTGCATGGTGACCTCATGCTCACAAGATGCTGGCATCCACGGTGTCGGCTATACGGGGCGAGACGACCCTCGGTACCGGGCGTCCGTCTGATTCCGTATCGTGGAACTGTTATTTCAGCATGTGCAATAAGTGTGCAGTGGGGTGGCTCACATGTCAAGAGTCCCGCGAGAGAGCGTCGCGGAGCGCCGCGACATGCCCCTGAGCGGCAACGCCGTACTGCGCGAGGACGACGTCGCCCCCGGCATCGACGACCACGGTCGAGCGGGAGATCTTGCCGTCGGCCCACGCCCCCACGCGCGCGCAGCCGTGCCGTCCGGGTCCGAGAGGAGCGGGAACCCGAGGCTGTGGTCGCCGGCGAACGCGGTCAACGCCTCGGGCGCGTCGGGCGAGACCCCCACGACGGCATACCCCAGCCCCTGGAGCGAGGCGAGGCTGTCACGGAAGTCGCACGCCTCGGTCGTGCATCCCGGGGTGGCGGCCTTCGGGTAGAAGTAGACGACGACGCCCGTGCCCGCGAAGTCCGCGAGACTGACGGCGGCGCCGTCCTGGTCGACGAGCTCGAGCGCAGGTGCGGCGTCACCGTGACGCAGGGCGGACGACGTGGGTTCCGTCATGACACTCCTTGGTTCCGATTGTTTCCACTGTGTGAAATCTGATTACTACAAAGTGGAATCACGGTAGGGCGTCGAGCAGCCGCCGTCAACGGCACGTACCGGCGGGCCCACGGAACGGACCACCGTCGCGGAAGCCGTCGAGCCGGTCAACGGTCGGAGCAGCACCCGTCGCCGCACGCGCCACCGCAGCCGCCGCTCGCGCTCGGCTCCCCCGCCCCGACGAGCACCGACGCCGGGGCGCAGCAGGCGTCGCCGCGCCAGGCCTCGAGACCCTCGCGCACGGCGAGTCCCGCGATGACCAGTGCCGCCACGGGATCGGCCCAGGTCCAGCCGAGGGTGCTGTTGAGCACGAGCCCGACGAGGAGCACCGCCGAGAGGTACGTGCAGATCAGCGTCTGCTTCGAGTCGGCGACCGCGGAGGCGGAACCCAGCTCGCGCCCCGTGCGTCGCTCGAACCAGGAGAGCAGCGGCATGATCGCCAGGCTCACGGCCGCGAGCACGATCCCCACGGTCGAGTGGTCGGGCTCGGCCGCCCCGAGCAGCGCACGGACGGCGTCGACGGTCACGTAGGCGGCGAGGGCGAAGAACGAGAACGCGATCACGCGGAGCGCCACCCGCTCACGCTTCTCCGGGTCGGGTGCAGCGAACTGCCAGGCCACCGCCGCGGCCGAGAGCACCTCGACGATCGAGTCGAGGCCGAACCCGATCAGGGCGGACGACGACGCGAGAGTCCCCGCTGCGAGCGCGACGACGGCCTCGACCACGTTGTAGGCGATGGTGCCGGCGACGATCCAGCGGATCCGCCGCGCGAGCACGAGGCGGCGTCCGGGAGTGATCGGCGGCGCGCCGAGCGGGAGCGACGTCATGAGCAGACGCACCCCTCAGGACCGCAGCACGCGGGGTCGACGGTGAGCACCAGCTCGAGCACCGCGCCGAGCGCCGGTGCGAGGTGCGGGTCGGCCAACCGGTACGCGCTGCGCCGCCCGTCCGGTTCCGCGACCACCAGGCCGCAACCCCGCAGGCACGCGAGGTGGTTCGACATCACCTGCCGCGACACGCCGAGCGCGTCGGCGAGGTCCGAGGGGTAGGACGGCGCCTCGCGCAGGGCGAGAAGGATGCGCGCGCGTGTCTCGTCCGAGAGCGCGTACCCGAACCGGGCGAGCGCCGAGACGTGGGCGAGTGTCGCTGTCGTCGTCACACCGCGAGAGTACAGCAAGTGCTGTATCAATACGTCGAGGGTCTTGACGTCGTATACCCCTGGTGGGTATGTTGCAGATACCCACCAGGGGTATCTGACGAGGAGTGGCCATGACCGACGACACGACCAGCGCGGCCCCGCACCCGCCGCACGGCTACACGGCCGACAAGGACGCGTACCTCAAGCGGATGCGCCGCATCGAGGGTCAGGTCCGCGGTATCGCGCGGATGATCGAGGACGACGTGTACTGCATCGACGTCCTCACCCAGGTCTCGGCCGTCACCAAGGCGCTGCAGGCCGTGAGCATCGGCCTCGTCGAGGACCACCTCGGCCACTGCGTCGTGAACGCCGCCCGGTCCTCCGAGGCCGAGGGCGCCGCGAAGGTCAAGGAAGCGGCGGACGCCGTCGCGCGCCTCGTCCGGAGCTGACCACCCCGGCAGACCGCGCCAGCGGGCCGCACCAGCGCAACCACCCCGACAGTCACCACGAGCACGAGGAGCACACCATGACCACCATCACCACCCTGGGCGTCACCGGCATGACCTGCAGCAACTGCGTCGAGCACGTCACGAGCGAGCTCGAGCAGGTCGACGGCGTCGAGAAGGTCCTCGTCACGCTGAAGCAGGACGAGCCGTCCGAGGTCGTCGTCACCTCGGACGCGCCGCTCGAGGAGCCGGCGGTCCGAGCGGCGATCGACGAGGCCGGCTACGCCGTCGCCGCCATCGAGGTCCAGGTCGACGGCGAGCGTGCACAGTGGTCCGAGCAGGGCGAGGCCGGTCGCTCCTGACCCTCTCGTCCTGACGCACACCGCTACACCCGCGCCGCGAGCGCCACACACAGACCGCCCGGCCACACCCGCGCCGTCCGGCCTCCCGACCACTCGAGGAGACGACCGTGACCACCGAACGTCCAGGGAAGACCCCCGCCACGACGAGCACCGCGCACGAGAGCGGCACGCACGAGAGCAGCACAGGCGCCACCACGACGACGCACGACGAGCAGCCGGTCGCCGAGGTCGAGCTGGCCATCGAGGGCATGACGTGCGCGTCGTGCGTCGCGCGCGTCGAGAAGAAGCTCGGCCAGGTCCCCGGTGTGGAGGCCACCGTGAACCTCCCGCTCGAGACCGCGCACGTCGTGCTCACCGACGAGGTGTCGGACGACGCGCTCACCGCGGCGGTCGGCCGCGCCGGGTACACGGCGCGGGTCACGGGTCGCCGGACCGCCGGCGGCGGCCGCCACGGGGACCGAGCGGGCCGGGCGGGTCACATCGAGCACGGCAGCCACGGCGACCACGACATGTCCTCGGACCCCGAGCACGCCCTCTCCGGGCACTCGATGGCCGAGGGCCACGTGATGGTCGAGGGCGAGGACACGTCCGCGCCCACGACGGACCGCGGCGCCGTCCTCGGCCGTCGCCTCAAGGTGTCGGCGGCGCTCGCCGTCCCGGTCGTCGTGCTGTCGATGATCCCGGCCCTGCAGTTCCCGGGCTGGCAGTGGATCGTCGCGGCGCTCGCACTGCCCGTCGTCACCTGGGGCGCGTGGCCCTTCCACACGGCCGCGTTCCGGGCCGCCCGCCACGGCGCGTCGACCATGGACACCCTCGTCTCCATCGGCGTGATCGCCGCGACCGCGTGGTCGCTGTGGGCACTCCTGCTCGGCGGCGCCGGCGAGATCGGCATGCAGATGCAGTTCTCGCTCCTGCCCTCCCGCGACGCCCACGCCACCCCCGAGCTCTACTTCGAAGTGGCGACCGTCGTCACGACCTTCCTGCTCGCCGGCCGCTGGGCGGAGCACAGGTCTCGCCGGCGCGCCGGTGACGCGCTGCGGTCGCTGCTGGCGCTCGGCGCGAAGGACGTCGAGCGGGTCGTCGACCCGGACTCCGCGGAACGTCGCACCGAGCGCGTCCCGGTGGACGCCCTGCGCGAGGGCGACCTGTTCGTCGTCCGACCGGGCGAGAAGGTCGCGACCGACGGCGTCGTCGTCGAGGGACGCAGCGCGATCGACGCGTCTCTCCTGACGGGTGAGCCGCTCCCGGTGGACGTCTCCCCCGACGACCCCGTCACGGGCGCCACCGTCAACACCTCCGGGCACCTCGTCGTGCGCGCCACGCGGGTCGGCGAGGAGACGACGCTGGCGCAGATCGGGCGCCTCGTGACCCAGGCGCAGACCGGCAAGGCCCCCGTGCAGCGGCTGGCCGACCGGATCAGCGCCGTGTTCGTGCCCGTCGTCCTGGTCATCGCCGTCCTCACGCTCGTCGGCTGGCTGATCGCCGGGGCCGACGTCTCGTTCGCCTTCACGGCCGCCGTGGCGGTGCTGATCATCGCCTGCCCGTGCGCTCTCGGTCTCGCGACCCCCACGGCGCTGCTCGTCGGCACGGGGCGCGGCGCCCAGCTCGGCGTGCTCATCAAGGGCCCCGAGGTCCTGGAGTCCACGCGCCGCGTCGACACGATCGTCCTCGACAAGACCGGCACCGTCACCCAGGGGCGCATGGCCCTCGAGGCCGTCGTGACGCCGTCCGACACCCTCTCCCTCGGGAGCGACGGGGGCGACGCGGGCGACGGGGGCACGCACGGCTCCGCTCGCTCGGACGCGACCGGCACGACCGACGACACGGCACCGGACGCCCTGGACGCGCTGCTCCACGCCGGGGCCGTCGAGGCGATGAGCGAGCACCCGATCGCCCAGGCGATCGCGGACGCCTCCGCGCGCGCGAACGACCAGGGCGACGGCTCCGCCACTGAGCGCGGGGGCGACGGCGTCGTCATCGGCTCGCTCCAGGCGTTCGACTTCCGGAGCACCGCGGGCGGGGGCGTCGAGGCGGTCGTCCGCCGCGCACACTCCGGGCTCTCCCCCGCGGGTTCCCCGGGCGCGGGCGGTGGTCCGGCGCTGAACTCGCGGCGCGTCGCGGTCGGCCGGCTGTCCTGGCTCGAGGAGCAGGGCATGGGCATCCCCGCCGAGTTGTCGGACGCCGTGGCGCAGGCCGAGGAGTCCGGCGCCACCGCCGTCGTGGTCGGCTGGGACGGGTCAGCGCGCGGGGTGCTCGTGCTGCGTGACCCCGTGAAGGAGACGTCGGCCGAGGCCGTCGCCGAGCTGAAGGCGCTGGGGCTGCGGCCCGTCCTGCTCACCGGCGACGGCGAGGGCTCGGCGCTCACGGCGGCCCGCGCCGTCGGGATCTCGACCGACGGCGACGCGACCGACGTGATCAGCCGCGTCCTGCCGCAGGACAAGGTGGACGTCGTCGCCCGCCTGCGCTCCGAGGGCAGGGTCGTCGCGATGGTCGGCGACGGCGTGAACGACGCCGCCGCGCTCGCCGGAGCGGACCTCGGTCTCGCCATGGGCACCGGTACCGACGTCGCGATCGAGGCGTCGGACATCACGTTGGTGCGCGGCGACCTGCGCTCGGCCGCGACGGCGATCCGCCTCTCGCGGGCGACGCTGCGCGTCGTGAAGCAGAACCTGTTCTGGGCCTTCGCCTACAACGTCGCGGCCATCCCGCTCGCCGCGGCCGGGCTGCTCAACCCGATGATCGCCGGCGCGGCGATGGCCGCGAGCTCGGTGCTCGTCGTCGGCAACTCGCTCCGGCTGCGCAGAGCAGCATGACCAGACCCGCACGCACATCACCCGACCGAAGGAATTCATGACGGGCCGACGCACGACCCTGTCCACGACGCTCGCGCTCGCCCTGGCCGTGGCGACCGCCGGATGCGCCTCCTCGGAGCCGGCGGCCTCGAGCCCGGAGTCGTCGAGCTCCGCTGCGGAGCCCGACCTCGCCGCGTTCGGCATCGCCGGACTCTCCGGCGCCGAGGCCGTCGATACCCTCGAGGCCGTTCCGGTCGCGGAGCGGTCGACCGATCTCATGGCTTCGGTCCAGTCCACGGCGCTCGAGCTCACGACTCCGGACGGCGAGACGTCCCTCCCGCTCCCCGAGGACCTGTTCTATCTGTCGGTCGCCCCGTACGTGGAGCAGACCCACCCGTGCGGGTTCCACTCGCTGACGACCTGCCGAGGCGAGCTGGGCGGAGAGGACATCGACGTCGAGGTCGTCGACGAGGCGACGGGCGAGACGATCCTCGATGAGACCAGGACTGCCGCGGACAACGGGTTCGTGGGTCTCTGGCTGCCGCGCGACATCGAGGCCACCCTCACCGTCGCGCTCGATGGCAAGACCTCGACGACAAGTGTCTCCACGGACGACGACGCCGAGACGTGCCTGACGACGATGCAGCTGACCTGAGCGCGCGCTCCCAGCCGGGTCGTGCTCAGGCCCGCTTGATCGACGCCATCTTCTTGCCGCGCGCCACCTCGTCGACGAGCTTGTCGAGGTAGCGGATCTTCTGCATCAGCGGGTCCTCGATCTCCTCGACCCGGTGCCCGCAGATCACGCCCGTGATCAGCGTCGCGTTGGGATTCCAGGCGGGGGCGTCCGCGAAGAACGTCTCCATGTCGACCCCGTCTGCGACGACCTTCTCGATCCCCGCCTCGTCGTAGCCGGTGAGCCAGTGGATGACCTCGTGGAGCTCGTCGGTCGTGCGGCCCTTGCGCTCCACCTTGGTCACATAGTGCGGGTAGATGTCGCCGAATGCCGTGGTGAAGATCCGATGCCCTGCCATGTCGCCTCCGTGCGCTGGTGCCGATCTCCGGGATGCCGAAAACCCCCGACCTGCATCTCTGCTGGTCAGGGGCTCGTGTGCTGGTGGGCGATACTGGGTTCGAACCAGTAGCCCATAACTCCCTGACCTGCGAACTTACATTGCGCACGACTCTGGCGGGGGCCAGTGGGGGAAGGACTGGCAAACCGTCGGCATGCGCGCTTGAAATGTGGATCAACCTAATCCAAGCCAGTGCCGCCGAACACAAGCCCACTGGCAGCGTCACTTTCGACGGGGGAACCTCGGCCCAGTGGGACAGGCCCAGGTCCCCCCGGTTCATGGTTCAAATCACTAGCCGGCGTTGTTCGGCTCACCACCTACAGTAGAGGACTCCTGAGCCTCATCGCCTTCACATGGTCTGAGTTAGCCTTCGCCTATGCAAGCCGCCGCGGAGTCCCTGTCGGACCCGACACCTTGGTGGAACACGACGATCATCGGAGTGATCGCTGGTGCGCTCATTGCAGGTCTGGTTGGCATAGCCCAGGCCGTGTACACCGCCTGGGCCCAGAACAACCGTGACAGCGGCCAGCGGACCTGGGAACGCACTGAAAATCGTCGTGATGAGCGATCGAAAGCCTGTGGCGCATTCCTCGCCGCGGTATCGACCGGCTACCAACGGTGCATCACGTTCGAACGGGATCACTTCGGTCAACCGCCGGGAGAAGAGACCGCCGGTGACGGCCTTCCTTGGGGGACTCCGCCAGACCCCGCGATAGAAGATGCCCTCGCGAAGCTCGCCGTGCTTGTTCCAGAGGCCGTCTTTTGTGCTGCCGAAGAACTCCGCGACGTGCATTACAAGCGCGTGTTTGGGACAACGAGCGACCCTGGATACGAGGCCCCTGGGTCTTCTGAGCGCGATGACTGGGCATCTGACGAGGACCACACGGCAGCTGAGAAGAAGCTGCGCGACCTGGTCCGCACTCTTCTCGGCAACGACGATTCGCCTCTCGACACAGTCAAGCCGCGGGGCTGAGCGGCGCAACCGTAAGGCGACTGGCGCGCCCTTGAGCCAAAGGTGACTACTCGGCGGTCGCACCGGAATACTTGAGCCCATGTCGATCACCTGGAGCCCACTCCACGCCGCGCTTGGCATCGTTGCGCGACGACGCCTCTTGGCTACCGATATCACGGCCGCCATCGATGCCAACATCCGAGAACTCTCGGGCTTGGACTTCAAGGGTGAACGTCGAAATGACGAGTACGCCAAGGCGGAGCTCGCCAAGGACATCGCGGCGATGGCGAACACTGGTGGCGGGATGGTCGTCTTCGGCGTAGGAGAATCCGGAGAGGGCGCTTCGAAGCGCCTGACCGACACGCCGATAGAACTCGTCGATCAAGCCGAGCAGCAAGTTCGGATGATCCTCCACCAGCGTGTGAGGCCCCTAATCCTCGGCCTATCCGTAGACTTCATCACCCATGTCTCAGATCAGGAAAAGGGCTACCTCCTGGTCCTGGTGCCCGATAGCACAGACGCTCCCCACTTCTATGAACGCGGCAACGACGCTCCGCCGGCAGCCCCACGGCGCCACGGCTCTCACACCCTGAACATGTCAGAGCGGGAACTTGAACGCGCGTATCGCGATCGTTTTGCGCGACAGTCGGAGATGGCGAATGCTCTCGCGCACAGCTTTGAAGGCACGGTGGATCGGCTTGCAGCATCGGCAGAGGTTTGGGCGATCGCCGTCTCAAAGCCTCTTGGTTCCGTGCCGCTCGGAGTCGAGCTCCCCGGCCGGAATTCGGCGCAGCAGAGCGTGCGCGACGCGACAACTCTTGACTGTGAGACTCACGAGGGCAACGAAAGTCGCTCCATCCTCGAAGACCTAGAGACGAACCCGCGCCAAGGTCTCCGACGATGGGTTCTGCGATACCGCAGTGAAACGGGTCGCGGGACGATCGGCGCGCCCTACGCAGAGTTGCATCATGACGGGACGGTCGTGCTCGCATATCCAGCCTTGGCTCGTAGAACGCCCAATGAAACAGATGACCGGGTCGCCATCGAGGCTGGATGGGTCGAACAGATAAGTAGCGCGATAGTGGCCCTGACTGTTCGGTGGCACCGCGAGCGCGCGCTTCACGGCGGAGCCCGGATCCGTATCGGGGCTAGGTTCGACGCCAGTTCCAGCGATGCCAGTCTCTGGCTGCACGGAATGGAGAGAGCAGGGTTTTCCTATCCTTGCATCCCAGATTGGTCGTTCCCAGTGATGAACGTTGAACCAACGGACGTCATCTTGCAGGGCGAAGCGGACCTCCGGGCTCGCGCCGATGTCGCAGTCGAACTCGCAGAGAGCGTCCTACACCAGTTCGGCTACGCCCAGATTCGAACGTTGACCCGCTAAGCGTGTCGAGCACCCAGCCGACATTCGCCGACGATCTCGCCCTGACTGTCGTGCGGTTTGTGCACCGTCCTTGCGCGCGCACGCGCAAGCCGCCGCTGCAGGGCCAGGTGAGATCAACCTCGCCTCGAGCGCGTCGGACCACGGAGGATGTCACTTGGAACCGATAGCCTCGGCCAGTGCCCCGATCAGTCAGTGAACCGTCCAGAATCGTCATCGAGCGGCTCCTCTCGAAGGGCACCACTCGCAGCGAGGCGACGATCCAGTCAGACGTCAGAATGCTGCTTCTGGATCCCGAACTGGGGCTTGAAGAAGTCCAGCTCGAGACGCAGGTGGGGCATGGCAAACGGATCGACGTCGAGGCCGGGGCTACCGTCTTCGAGGTCAAGAAGACACTTGCCAGCTCAACCGCGCTCGCGGCTGCGAAAGTTCAACTGACCGGATATGTCTTGTCCCGCGCAGCCGAGTTCGGAGGGCGGTACTTGGGAGTTCTCACGGATGGCGTCCGCTGGCACGCTTACCACGAGACCGGTGGCGAACTCGAGGAAGCAACCCGACACACCCTCATCGACGGGCCTACAGGCGCCGCGTCGCTCTTGTCATGGCTCGAAGGCGTCCTCGCCACAAAGCAGGGTGTGCGGCCAGTGCCATCTGAGATCCGCGAACGCCTTGGAGCAACCAGTTCTTCGCACCAAGTCGACTACGCGACGCTGGCAGCGATCTACGCGGACAGCCGCAATCTGCCCACTGTGCAGCTCAAGCGAGAGCTCTGGGCGAAGTTGCTCCGCTCCGCGCTCGGGACCCAGTTCGTCGACGACGATGAGCTGTTCCTCGAGCACACTCTGCTAGTCAATTCTGCCGAGATCATTGCTCACCTTGTCGTCGGGTTGCCCGCAACCGAACTTTCGCCGGCCACTCTGCTATCCGGGGACCAGTTCGCAGTCGCTGGCCTATACGGCGTCGTAGACCGAGACTTTTTCGACTGGGTCCTCGAGGTACCAGGCGGCGACGCTTTCGTTGGATCCCTCGCGCGCAGGCTCTCGCGGTTCGACTGGTCAGCCGTCGAGCATGACGTTCTCAAGGTCCTCTACGAGTCAGTCATCCCAGCAGCGACCCGAAAAGCTCTCGGCGAGTACTACACCCCAGACTGGCTCGCCTACGAGGTCGTCAAGGAGACAGTTACCGATCCCGTGCACCAACGGGTCCTCGACCCGTCCTGCGGCTCAGGGTCGTTCCTCTTCTACGCTGTGCGCCGGTACCTCGCCGCATGCGAGGAAGCAGGCGTCCCACTGTCGGATGCAATGCACCAGGTGTCGTCTCGGGTGATCGGGATCGACCTGCACCCGGTAGCTGTCGCGCTGGCGCGTGTGACGTACCTGCTCGCACTCGGCCGCGACCGGCTCAACTTGCCTGAACGTGGCGAACTGAGCGTGCCTGTGTACCTCGGAGATTCGCTTGGCTGGGACCAGCACGAGGATCTCCTCTCATCGGGGCACATGGTGATCCCGACCGAGACTGGCGACCAGCTCCTAACGACTGAGCTGCGGTTCCCTGACCACCTCCTCACCGATGCCGCCCGCTTCGACGAACTTGTCCAAGCACTCGTCGACGAGTCGGGCCGGGCCGCGTTCGCAACTGGCAATCGCAAGCCGAAAAAGCTGTCCGACGGGACGCTGCGGCGGCTGGCCATCGACGAGGTCGACATGCCTGTCCTCGCTGAGAACTTCTTGCGCCTTCGCCAGTTGCATGAGGACAACCGCAACCACATCTGGTCCTACTACATCCGCAACGTCGCCCGTCCGACCTGGCTCTCGAACGAGGCGAACCGTGTCGACGTCCTTGTCGGAAACCCCCATGGCTCTCCTACCGGCACATGTCCTCCGCCATGCAGGAGACCTTCAAGCAGATGACCAAGGAACGAGGCTTCTGGTCTGACGAGCGCACGGCGACACACCAAGACCTCGCTGGTCTGTTCATCGCTCGTGCCGTCGAGAGGTACCTCAAGGCCGAGGGCCATTTCGGGTTCGTCGTTCCCAACTCGGTCGTGGACCGCGACTACTGGGAGGGCTTTCGCTCGGGCAGGTTCGACACTGGAACCAGGGTCACATTCACGCCGTCGTGGGACCTGCGTCGCTTGCGCCCGCATCTGTTCCCCCGCGGGTCGGCCGTCGTCTTCGGCCGACGCACGGCAATCGCGGAGCCGATGCCCGCTGACCTCGAAGTCTGGGCGGGGCGGGCACCAGTCCCCCATGCCTTGGCGGGCGCGCCCCTCGACACAATCACCCGAACCCCAGGGCACGCGGTTTCAGGCACTGGGTCTACTCCCGGTTCGAAGTACGCCGACCGTTTCTCCAATGGCGCCAACCTCTTCCCGCGACTGCTGTTCCGCGTCGAGCCTGACTCCGCAACAACGCTCGGAGCACCGGCCGGGCGCCGCTCAGTGCGGTCACAACGAACCGTCTCCGAGAAGGCACCCTGGAAAAACCTTGCTCCCCTGACGGGGGCTGTTGAAGCACAGTTCATCTGGCCGACTGTCCTCGGCGAACACGTGCTGCCCTTTCGCGTTATGCCCCCGGCAGAGTTCGTCGTGCCACTTCGGGGCGACGGCACGCTCCTAGCCACGCCGACCGAGTTCGACCGTTGGCCGGGCCTCGCCGCGTGGATGCGGCAGGCCACGGAACTCTGGAACGGAAACCAAACTGGCAAACTCACGCTTGCTAAGCAGATCGACCACATGAAGAAGCTGACCCAGCAGGCACCGATGCCATCGACGCGAGTGGTCTATGCCGCCTCCGGGATGCATGTAGCGGCAGCCGTCCTGACGGACTCACGAACGGTCATCGAGCATGGTGCCTACTGGGCGAGCGTTTCCTCCCCCGACGAAGCCGCCTACCTCGTCGGGATCCTTAACAGCCCGAGCCTCACCGAACTCGTACGCCCGTACATGTCATACGGCAAAGACGAGCGGCACGTCGATAAGAACGTCTGGAAGCTGCCCATCGCTAGCTACGACCACGACAATCTCGACCACATCCGCGTCGTCGAGCTTTCCAATGCGCTCAGCAGCGAGATTGCAGCACTTCAGTTCACCTCGAGCAACTTCGTCGTCCGGCGGCGGATCGTACGCGCGCATATCGCACAGTCCCTGAGAGGCAAGGAACTCGATTCCCTGGTCGCGGACGTAGTGCACGAATAATGCCCAGCGGACCAGGTAGACGGTGGTCCGAGCCGGCATTGCGCAGCGTCTACATCCATTCGTCGTCCAAGGAAGGCGTGTAGGGGAAGGTGATGTCCTCCACACCGTTCGCGAAGTCATCGAGGTACTTCGAGAACGTGCTCGTCCAGTTGCGCCGCCTAGCGGTGCTCATCGACTCCTCGAAGCGGTCGGCAGCGACGTTCAGCTCGATCCCCAGGGACCATGCCTTCTTCTGGTGCTGATCGTTAGGTTCCCAGCCTCGGGGTAACGGTGAAGGATCGCGCGTCCGGGTCTCAGAGAGACCGAGGCGCGCGCCAGCCATAGAAGGTTGCTCCTCATGTAGTGGTTCCTGGAGTTCTCCTTGGGGGCATCCCACGTACCTTCGATATGGGACTCTGTCGTTCCCGCGGTTGCAGGTACTTGAGGTACCCCCGGGGCGGCCTCGGCTGTCGCGATCGACACGTTGATGCGATAGACAGCACGCGCTCCACGCCTTCCGGCGACATGGCTACCTCGTGTGACGCGCTCGACGGCTCCAGCGTTGATGAGCTCCTTGAGTGCGCGCCGCGAAGAGATCGCCACTCCACGGGACCGCCACGCCTCGCGCGCCTTCCGGTCGGGACCAGGGTCATCGGTTGGTCCCAACAGTTGGGCAAGAGCCACTTCGCCAGCAAAGTAGAGCCGTGGTTGTTGTCCGCTACTGCTAGGAGCGTCCAGACTTCGAACTGCCATCCCAACCAGCAGCCTGTGTGCGCGGTTCGGTAGATGCGACCACTGGTCATAGCACGCGATGACGTTCTTGGCGCCCACTATGACCGCTCCCCGCCCGCAGCCGTCTGTTCATCGGCATGGAGCAACATCGGCGCGGTCAATCCACGACTGCGCCTCCTAGAGTCCTGCTTACGCCGTCGTGCGCAGGGCCTGCACTCGCGGGTCCCATTCGCCCGCCAGTAGGTCGTCTCAATGGACCATCGGTGCCCGTACTTGCACTCCGGCGCAGAGTTTCGCGCTGCTCGGCGAGCGTTCTCGGCGCTCGTGACGGGCTCCATGTGGTCCGGGTTCTGGCATGCACGCGTCCGGCACAAGTGATCAATGACGAGTCCCGCAGGAATCGGACCGCGGTGAAAGAGCCATGCGAGGCGGTGCGCTCGCCTAACCTTCCCGAAGAGGATGAAGCGCCCGTATCCGTCTTCGTCGAGCTCCCCGGTCCAGCGCCAGCAACCGTCTGGATCGCGCCGAATCTTGCCATAGAAGCGCGACACGTCGCGGTGACGAAAACGCTTCGGAGTTGGTCCTGGCAGTCCCGTGTTGCAAGCCGCGCCGCTCACTTTGCGAACCTAACTGACGGGATGGTCTCAACGAGTTCTGGCAGTTCGTCGAGGTCGACGCGGACGAAGCGGCCGACCCTGTATCCAGTGATCGATCCATCGGAGATACGTCGGCGAACCGTGTACTTCGAGACACCGAGAAGCTCGGCGCCTTGTTCGAGGGTGCCGTACCGCGGCAGTTTGCTATCTCTCTTCGAGTGCTTCGCGTTTGCGGACCGTGCGATCATGATTGTGTCCTCACAACTGGGGGCTGTCCGATGCCCGTTCCCGTCCTTGCCAGGTGGAGGAGCGGGCATCGCTCTGTCGGTGCGCAGGGGGCCGGGTGGTCCGTACCGCGCTGTGCAAACCCTCGCACGAATGAGCATCGCTGATCCGCGTGTTTTCGCAGGTCAGACCGCAGAACGTACATGCGCTAAAGCGACAAGCTAGACCGGCAAGCCGCCCAAGGATTGGCCCAGGAACTGGACGACCTCCGAGGCGCCGTCGCCGAAGATCGCCCATTCGCTAAATCGTTGCACTGTTCGCTCTCAGCGGAGACTGATTGCGCCACCTACCGTGTCAGTGCTCTGGCGCCTGACTGGTACTCCGCCTCGCCTCCCGCCGCTAGGGCGTCCATGCTCCGCGCGATCCCCGCGTCGCGATCTTGCATCGCGGTGACGTACCGCATCGCAACCGCTGCTGTCGACCAGCCAAATCTGGCCATGAGCTCTGCGCCCGTAGCCCCGAACTGCGCCGCACGGGTCGCCGCAGTCGCGCGTAGGTCGTGGAAACGGAGTTCAGGTCGACCGATCGCACATCGTGCGCGGTCCCACGTCTCGGTAAGAGCGGTCTGCGAGATCGGAGTGCCCACGGACGATGGAAAGACCAACCCGTCGCGCCCGGGCTGCGAGAACTTAGTCAGGTGGTCGGCGAGCGCCGCCACGGCCACTTCGGGAAGGTGAAGTGTGCGGATCGCCGCTGAAGTCTTGGGCTCACGAAGCACCTGACCCTCCCCACGCACCTGTTGGACCTGCCGGCGCACCGTCACCGTTCCTGCTTTCAGGTCGACGTCTCGACGAGCGAGCGCGCGCGCCTCACCCGACCGGAGGCCGCCCCATGCGGTCACGAGCACCAGAGCGCGGAAACGTTCTGGGACGTGCTCAACGAGCGCAACCACCTCTGACGGGGTCGCGATGACCTTTTCCCTCTGCCTAGGGGCGTTCGAGGCTCCGCGCACGGTAAACGGTGTGCGGTCAATAAGCCCATCGCGATAGGCCGCGTTGAACACGGACCCTACGAAGCCGTAGACCCTGGCAGCCATGGTTGGCCCTGTCGCCGATCGAACGTTCCCGAGCCACACCCGAACTTCCGTCGACGTCACCGACTTCAGTGCCATCCGCCCAAGCGGCTGGCACGACACGAAGCGGCGGATGTACGAGTCGTACTCCTCGCGCGTCCTTGGGGAGAGCGTCCGATCAGAAAGGTTTGCGTCTGCGTACTCCTGCACTGTCAACGCTCGAGCCGTGGTTCGAGATCTCGGGGCGGTCCACAGTCCGCGGGCGATCAGTGCCTCCTCCGCGATCAGCCACGCCTCTGCGTCCTTCTTCGTCGTGAAGGTCATCGAGTGCCGCGCAACATCGGGTCCCGTATACCTAGCTCGGAACCCCGTGCGCTTCTTGGTCTTGGCGTTCTTGCGCTCCTCGACCTCTCCGAAGCCTCGCTTGCCCGCCATGCGTCGTGCCTCACTCCGTCAGATTGCAGATCCCCCACTGGGATCACCTATGGGGGTGCTGTGGGGGAACGAACGTACCGCGATGGGGGGATCTGCTCACTCATGCTCGCCGAGTACAGGCACGAAAAAGCCCCCGGACCTGTGCTTTCGCTGGTCCGGGGGCGTTTCGGCTTGGTGGGCGATACTGGGTTCGAACCAGTGACCTCTTCGGTGTGAACGAAGCGCGCTACCACTGCGCCAATCGCCCGTCGGGTTCTCACCCCGCGGTGCTGGACGATAGTAGCGGGTCCGAGCCCGTGCTTACCAATCCGCCACGTGGCGAGCACGTGGCGACCGCGCGCCGTCCGGCGCCACCCAGCACCCCACCCAGCACCGACCGTGTACCGGTCACGGCCGAACGCGCACCCGTCACGGATCGATGGTCTCCGCCCGGTGACGCTGGAAGATCTCGCGGCCGGCGACCGTCAAGGGTCCCGCGTCGATCGCAACCCCGTCGAGCTCGGTGACGGGCTGCAGGTCGCGGATGCTGCTGGTCAGGCCGAGGTGAGCGCGCCCCTCCAGGACCTCGTCGAGCACCCCGTAGCGCAACTCTCCCGGCTCAGCCTCTCGCACGGGTAGGCCTTCCTGGCGGCCCCACTCGATCATGAGCTCGCGGCTGATGCCCGCGAGGCAGCCGGACGACAGCGGCGGCGTGAGCAGCTCGCCCCCGCGCTCGACGAACACGTTGGACCCGGTGCCTTCGCACAGCTCGCCGACCGTGTTGGCGAGGATCGCCTCGTCGCCGCCCCGCGCGGCAGCGAACGCGAGCGCCACCACGTTCTCCGCGTACGACGTCGTCTTGAGCCCGGCGACGGCGGACCGTTCGTTGCGGACCCACGGCGCGCGCACCGAGCGCGACGTCGGCGCGACGCTCGCGGGCGAGGCCGCCACGACGAGCGTCTGCGCCCCCGGCGTCCTGCCGGAGCCGAGCGGGCCCTGCCCGGCCGTGAGCGTGATCCGTACGCGGCCGGCGGTCTCGCCGGCTCGCTCGAGCACCTGCCGGACGGCGTCGCGCACCTCGGCCTCGTCGGGCACCTCGAGACCGAGTCCGGTCGCGGAGCGCGCCAGCCGCCGCAGGTGACGGCTGAGCGCGAACGCCTGGCCGCCGTCCACCGCCGCGGTCTCGAAGACTCCGTCCCCCACCGTCATGCCGTGGTCCACGGCGCTGATCGAGGGCTGATCGGCGTCGACGAACGTCCCGTCGACCCAGAGCGTGAGCGTCATGCGGTCAGTCTGCCGCACGCGGCCGCTCCGAGGCGCTCGACGCTCGGGAGGCCAACCCCACCAGTCGGCGGGCCTTGAGCTCGGTCTCGGCCCACTCGCCCGCGGGGTCGCTCCCCCAGGTGATGCCGGCGCCGGTGCCGAACCTGAGCACGTCGTCCGACCACCAGAACGTGCGTATGCCCACGGCGAGCTCCGCCTCCCCGCGTCCGCGTCGACCCAGCCGACGGCGCCGCAGTACGGCCCGCGCGGGGCGGTCTCGAGGTGGGCGATGAGGCGCAGCGCCGAGGACTTCGGCGCGCCGGACACCGAGGCGGGCGGGAACGTGGCGCCGAGCAGCGCCGCCCAGTCCACCCGCGCGCCGGTGCCGGTACCGGTACCGGCACCGCTACCGACGAGGCTGCCCTCGACCTCGGAGACCAGGTGCACGAGCCCCGGGTGCTCCTCGACGTCGAGCAGCCGGGTCACCTCGACCGTCCCGGGCTCGCACACCCGCTGGAGGTCGTTGCGCACGAGGTCGGTGATCATGACGTTCTCGGCGCTGTCCTTCGCTGTGAGCCCGCTCGCGGTGGTCGCGGTGCCCTTGATCGGGCCGGACGCCACCCGTCCGTCCGCGACCCGCAGGTAGAGCTCCGGGGAGGCCGACACCACCCACACCGGATCGACCCCCGCGCCCGCGGGGACATGGATCAGCCCCGCGTACGGGGCAGGGTTCCCAGCGGCGAGGACGCCCGCCAGCGCCTCGGCGTCCGGCTCGCCGCCGATCGCGGGGAGCGGCGCCGAGAGCACGCGGCAGATGTTCGCCTGGTAGACATCGCCCTCGCGGACGGCGGCGCGCACCTCGTCGACCGCGGTCTGGTACTCGGCGCACGACATCGAGCTCGTCCACGACGCGGCCTCCGGACCGCTCCATACGGCGCTCCCGTCCGAGGCGCCCACGACGCCCGTGCTCTCCGCGCCGGACGGCGGAGCGTCCGTCTGCGCGAACCGCCACGCCCGCGAGCGTGGCCGAGGCACCCCGGCCCAGGGGAAGTCGACGACGACGAACCACAACCCGCCGTCGTCCAGCGCACGGGGGTCCTCGGCCAGGTCGACGCACTGCTCGACCTGCCGCCCTGCCCTGCGGCCGAACCTGGCGACGCCGAGCCCCGCGGCTGACGTGTCGACGGTGGTGGGCACTCCCCACGCTACCGAGCGCGCTCTCCGCGGCGCGGGAGCGTCCGGCGGCGCACCCGAGAGCGGCAGACGTGACCCCGGCAGTTCAGGGCGACCCGCGGAATCCTGCCGGTTTGTGTTTCGCGGCTCCGGTCGTCTAAAGTTCAGGACGCGCCAGAACGCCGGGGGAAACCCCAGCGGCTCTGATCGTGCGGATGTGGCTCAGTGGTAGAGCATCACCTTGCCAAGGTGAGGGTCGCGGGTTCGAATCCCGTCATCCGCTCGGAGGACTCCTCTGATCGAGCGATCGATCCTTGAGGTATCAGCCTCAAGGTGGAGTGGCCGAGAGGCGAGGCAGCGGCCTGCAAAGCCGTATACGTGGGTTCGAATCCCATCTCCACCTCGCATTCAGCAGCACCTCGTGAGCACGACCATGCATGACCGGATTGACATCTGGGCGATTGGCGCAGCGGTAGCGCGCTTCCCTGACACGGAAGAGGTCACTGGTTCGATCCCAGTATCGCCCACACCGCAGAAGACCCCCTGAACAGCGAGTTCGCTGGTCCGGGGTCTTTTCGTTCCTCGGGGACCTGTTCCACCGAGCAGACACCGGACAGGCACCGAGCGAGTACCGAGCAGGTACCGGGCGACACGACCACTCGTACCGTGGCGCTGTCGCGCTGATGTTCGTTCCTACCGCTACTCTTCGCGCCATGAGAGCACATCGGAGATTGTCCGCATGAGGGTCGACGCGCGTCCGCGCCAGTGGGTCGGGGTGGCGCTCCTGCTGGGAACCTGCGCGGTGATGGCCCTGGTCCTGCCGCGATGGGCAGCGGCCTCGGCCCCCGCCACCGGCACCGAGCTCACCGCAGGCGATGCCGTCAGCGTAGGGGGCGTCTCGATCGTCCCCGACGAGGGCTGGACGTCGGAGTCCACGGACTTCCTGTCCGTGCACAAGCAGGAAGGCGCGCTCACGATCTTCCCGGTCACCCCGGTCGCCGGGTCCCCCGAGGACCAGCTGGCGGCGAGCGCCGAGGCGTACAAGGCGGACACCTCGACGACCTACGACATCGGGACTCCGGAGGAGTTCACCACGGAGTCAGGTCTGCAGGGCTATCAGTTGGTCGTCCTCAGCCCAGGCGAGGCGCTCGTCTCCTACGTCTTCACCGACGGGGACGTGCAGGCGACCGGGACCTTCAGCTCCACGGACAGGTCATGGAAGTCCCTGCACGACGAGGTGAGCGACATGGTCATGACCGTCGAGTTCACCGATGCCGACGCGGCGACGAGCGGGAGCGAATCGTGAGCACCACAGCCCCGACGACTCCGGCCCCTGACGCCACCGAGCGCAGATCGTCCTTCGTGCTCTCACCCGTGCTCGTGACGATGGTCGCTCTGTCCCTCTGGGGGGCGTGGAGTCTCTACTCGAACCAGCAGGTCAACTTCGAGGTACTCGGCGGAGCAGTCGCGCTGGGCGGTGCCGCGATCTGGGCGCTCTGGGGAGCGATCGCGATCGGCGCGATCGTCCTGCTGCAGCGGTACGCGCGCCGGCCCGTCTGGACGATCGTCCTCGCGCTGTGCTGGGGAGGCCTCGCTGCGACCTACTTCGGGGGCCTCGCCAACGATGCGATGTCGACGATCACGCAGAGCGCCTCCGGCGCGGACAGCACCGTGTGGACCACCGGCCCCGTCATCGAGGAGACCATCAAGGCGGTCGGCGTCATCGGGCTCGCCCTGGTCCCCGTCCTGCGACGGTTCGGGCCGGCAGACGGCCTGTTCTACGGGGTGCTCGTCGGTGCCGGGTTCCAGGTCGTCGAGGACTACGTGTACACGATCGTCTCCGCGATGGAGGCGGGCGATTCCCCCTGGGGCGGGATGCTGTCGACCGTGGTCCTGCGGGGCGGGTTCGGCGCGCTCTCCCACCTGGTGTGGACCGGCCTGCTCGGCGCAGGCATCGGGTGGGTCGCCTCAGGCGGGCGGCACGGCCGCGGCCTCCGGATCCTCGGCGCCGTCGGGCTCTTCGTCCTGGCCGTCGCGCTGCACGCTGCCGACGACCTGTTCGCGAGCAACAGCCAGATCGCCCTCACCCTCGCCGTCGACGTGCTCGGCCTGGTCATCCTGCTCGTCCTCCTCGTGCGGGTCCAGAAGTCCGAGCGTCGTCGGCTCGCGGCGCTGGCTGACGACCACGACGGTTGGGGCGTCGTGGACCGCGCGGACGTCACCGAACCTCACGATCGCGCCGGTCGGCGCCGCGAACGTCTCGCGCTGCGCTACGCCTACGCGGCCGACCAGTTCGGGCCGGAGAGCCGCTACGCGCGCAAGGCGGCATCACGGGTGGGGCCGGGAACTCCTGACGACCACGACTCACCGCGGCGGCACCAACCGAGCCACTGAGGCGCTCACCGCGCTCGAACGGCCGTTCCGGTAGCCCCGGGGCGGCCGTTCGCGTTTCATGAGCCCTATGACGAACCTCTCGACGCGGACGCTCGACGTCCCAGGCGCGACTCTCACGTACGACGTCCGCTCACCGGAGGCCGACGACGACCGTCCGCCGCTCCTCATGATCGGGCAGCCGATGGACGCGTCGGGCTTCGCGACGCTCGCGTCGCACCTCTCGGACCGCACGGTCGTGACCTACGACCCCCGGGGCCTCGGTCGCAGCACCCGCTCGGACGGTGAGGTCACGCACTCCCCCACACAGCAGGCCGACGACCTCCACCTGCTCGTCGGCGAGCTGGCCCTCGGGCCCGTCGTGCTGTTCGGCAGCAGCGGCGGCGCCGTCACCGGCCTCGACCTCGTCGCGCGCTACCCCGGCGACGTCCTCGCGTTCGTCGCGCACGAGCCACCCCTGCTGCCCGTGCTCCCGGACGCCGCGAACGCGGCCGCAGCGATGGACCGCGTCGAGGCGACGTATCGGGAGAAGGGCTGGGGTCATGGGATGGCCGCGTTCATCACCCTGACCGCCCAGCAGGGCGAGCTCCCCGAGGAGTTCGGGGCCGCACCGCCCGACCCGGCGATGTTCGGCATGCCGGCCGAGGACGACGGCGACCGTTCCGACCCGCTGCTGTCCGGGGCGTCGTCCGCCGTCACGTCGTTCCGACCGGACGTCGCGGCGCTCGAGGGTGCGTCGACCAGGCTCGTGATCGCTGCCGGCGAGGAGAGCGAGGGCACGATCACCTGGCGCACCAGCGCTGCGCTCGCCGACCTGCTCGGACAGGACCTGACCGTCTTCCCGAGCCACCACGGGGGCTTCCTCGGTGGCGAGTTCGGCCAGCAGGGCAAGCCGGCGGAGTTCGCGGCTCGGCTGCGCGACGTGCTCGCCCTGCTGGAGGCCTGACGTGGACGAGAGAGCCGGCGAACCGCGCCACGACGCGATCGACGGACCGACCGTCCGCGGGTCGGACGGCACGGACCTGCCCTGGCTGCGCCCGCTCGGCGCGATCGGGCGCCACGTCTCCGCGGTGACGGCCGGGGGCAGCCCGCTCGGCGGCATGCCCCAGCTGTACGGCCGCGACGTGGGCGTCGACGAGGCCGTGGAGACCGTCACCACGATCCTCGGCAGTCCCGTCCGGACGATCGACACCTCCAACGGGTACAGCGACGGGGAGAGCGAGCGACGCATCGGCGCCGGCCTCGCTGCCGTCGGCGGGCTGCCGGACGACGTCACGGTCATCACGAAGGTCGACCCGGCCGGGCGGGACTACTCGGGCGACCGGGTCCGCGCGTCGGTCGAGGAGAGCCGGGCCAGGCTGGGGATCGACACGCTCCCCCTCGTCCACCTGCACGATCCGGAGAACTTCTCCTTCGACGAGCTCGCTGCTCCCGGCGGCGCGGTCGACGCCCTCGTAAGCCTGCGGGAGTCGGGGGCCATCGGGTCGATCGGGCTCGCGGGCGGCCGCGTCCAGGCCATGACGCCGTACCTCAACCTGGGTGTGTTCGATGCGCTCCTGGTGCACAACCGCTGGACGCTGGTGGACCGCAGCGCCGGGGCGCTCCTCGACCAGGCTCAGGCCCAGGGGCTCGTGCTCATCAACGCCGCGGTGTACGGCGGCGGGCTCCTCGCCACGTCGAGCACGAAGCCCGGCGCGACGTACGGCTACCGGCCGGCACCGCCCGAGCTCCTTGCCGCCGTCGAGCAGATGCGCGCAGCCTGCGAGCGGCACGGCGTCGACCTCGCGACCGCGGCGCTCCAGTTCTCGCTGCGCGACCCGCGGTTCACGACGACGGTGGTCGGCATGAGCAGGCCGTCCCGGGTCGCCTCGACGGTCGCGGCCGCCGCGACCGAGGTCCCCGATGCGCTGTGGCCGGAGCTCGAGTCGCTGCTGCCGCCGTCGCACACCTGGGTCGACGCCCCGTCCGGCTGAGCGGCGTTCGGCAGCGCGCGCCAGGCCGCGACTGTCAGCAGCACCCGTCGGCCGCGGCCGACGGCGTCCGTCCGCAGTGTCCGTGCGGAATGTCAGGCACAGTAGGCACGTGGACCACGACCTGCTCGCCGACGCGGCGCGCCAGCGGTCCCGACCGACGATCCTGCACGCCGACGCGGACTCGTTCTTCGCGGCCGTCGAGCAGCGCGACAAGCCGTCGCTGCGCGGCAAGCCGGTGCTCGTCGGCGGGACGGGCGGGCGCGGCGTCGTGTCCACGGCGTCGTACGAGGCGCGGGTCTCGGGCGCCCGCTCGGCGATGCCGATGTCCCGCGCCCGGCGTCTCGCCCCCGCCGCCGCGGTCCTCTCGCCTCGGTTCGAGGCGTATTCCGCGTACTCGCGGGTCATCATGCGCGAGCTCGGGACGCTGTCGGAGCTGCTCGAACCGCTCAGCATCGACGAGGCGTTCGTGGACCTGGACGCGGGCCCGCACGCGGACGACCCGGCCGCGGCCGCCGTGGCTGTCCGGGCGCGGATCCGTGAGCGCACGGGCCTCGCGGTGTCGATCGGCGCGGGCCGCTCGAAGCTCGTCGCGAAGATCGCGTCGGACGCGGCGAAGCCCGACGGTCTGCTCGTCGTCGCGCCGGAGGACGAGGACGAGTTCCTGCTGCCCCTGCCGGTGCGCGCGATCCCAGGCGTCGGGCCGGCCACGTCGGCCGCGCTGGAGCGCATCGACGTCCGCACGGTCGCGGACCTGCGCCGCCAGGATCCCGACGTGCTCGCCGAGACGGTGGGCGAGTCGGCGGGGGTGTCCCTGTACCGGCTGTCGCGCGGCGTCGACCTCCGTCCGGTCGCGCCGTCGGGCGAGCGCAAGTCGGTCGGCGCCGAGCGCACGTTCGCGGCCGACATCTTCGGGGACGCGACCATCCGGGCAGCGGTGGACACGGTCGCCGACGAGGCGCTCGGCAGGCTGGAGACGCACGGGGGCGGGGCGCGCACGGTCGTCGCCAAGGTCCGTTTCGCGGACTTCACCACCGTCACCCGGTCGGTGACCCTCACCCACCCGAGCGGGGACCCCGCGACCCTGCGCGAGGCTGCCCACCAGGCGGCGCACGCCGCCGGCATCACCGACTCCGTGCGACTCCTAGGTGTCTCGTTCCACAACCTCTCGCCGCACGCCCAGCTCACCCTCGACTGGGACGGCGACCGCACCCCGGGCGCAGCCGGGGCGCCCGCCGCCGCGACGCCGTCCGACGACGTCCCGCGCTTCTCCCCGTCGCCGCGCGCCGCCGGGCGGGCGGGACCGCGCCTGCTCGACGAGGCGGGCAGCCGGCCGGGGCTCGACGTCGAGCACCCGACCCTGGGTCGAGGGTGGGTCGTGCACGTGCGCGGCCGCGAGGCGACGGTCCGGTTCGAGACGGTCGACACCCCGCCGGCCCGGTCACGCGTCGTCGACCTGGACACCGACCCGCTCACGATCGTCCCGCCGCTCGCAGCCATCGTCCTCGAGGAGGACGAAGGTGCCTGACGGCACGTGATGGCACGTGATAGCACGTGACGGCACGTGACGGCGCAGCGCGCCGCCGTCAGACGGTTGCGTCCTCCCCGCGACCGCCGCACGCCCTGCCTCGAGCCGAGCCACCGGCACCCGGTACGGCGAGCACGAGACGTAGTCGAGGCCGGCGTCGTGCAGGAACCGGATCGACTCGGGGTCGCCGCCGTGCTCACCGCAGACGCCGAGCTTCAGGTCGGGCTTGGTGGCGCGCCCGCCGGCCACGCCGGCCGTGACGAGCGCCCCGACGCCGTCGGCGTCGAGCGTCTCGAAGGGGAGATCGTCAGGACGCCGTTGTGCAGGTACTCGGCGAAGAACGCTCCCTCGACGTCGTCGCGCGAGAAGCCCCACGTCGTCTGGGTCAGGTCGTTGGTGCCGAACGAGAAGAAGTCGGCCTCCTCCGCGATGCGGTGGGCCGTGAGCGCCGCGCGGGGCAGCTCGATCATGCAGCCGATCGGGATCGTCAGCGCGACCCCGGCCGCGGCGGCCACCTCCGCCACGACCTCCTCGGCCTGCTCCCGGACGATCTGCAGCTCTCGGACCGACCCGACGAGCGGCACCATGATCTCGGGGCGCGGGTCCTTGCCCGCGGCCCTCAAGGTCACCGTCGCCTCGGCCACCGCGCGGACCTGCAGCGCGAACAGCCCAGGCAGGGTCAGGCCGAGGCGCACGCCCCGCAGCCCCAGCATCGGGTTCTGCTCGTGCATGCGCCGCACCGCGGCGAGCCGGCGGACGTCGTCCGGGTCCGCCTCGCCGTCACGCTCCGCGAGGGCGACCTTCACGGCGAGGTCCGTGATGTCGGGCAGGAACTCGTGCAGCGGCGGGTCGATGAGGCGGATCGTCGTGGGCAGCCCGTCCATCACCTCGAGCAGCTCGGTGAAGTCCCCGCGCTGCAGCGGCAGCAGGTCCGCGAGCGCCGCGTCCCGCTGCTCGTCGCCGTCGGCCAGGACGAGGCGCTCGATGTGGATGCGGCGGTCGCCGAGGAACTGGTGCTCGGTGCGGCACAGCCCGATGCCCTGGGCGCCGCGCTCGCGGGCCCGGCGGGCGTCGTCGGCGGTGTCGGCGTTGGTGCGCACCGCCATGCGGCGCACGTCGTCGGCGTGCCCGAGCACGCGGTCGACGGCGGTGACGAGCGCCCGGGTCTCCGGGTCGTCGCCGGCGGCGGCGAGTCCCGCCTCGAGGCCTGAGGCGACGTAGACCATGACGGGCGAGTCCACGACGGGGACCTCACCGAGGAACACCTCGCCCGTGGTGCCGTCGATCGCGACGGTGTCGCCCGGGTGCAGGACGACGTCCCCCACCGTGACCGTGCCCGCGGCGGTGTCGACATCGAGGGTGTCCGCACCGACGACCGCGCACTTACCCATGCCGCGGGCCACGACCGCGGCGTGGGAGGTCTTGCCGCCTCGGGCCGTGAGCACCCCGGCGGCGGCGATCATGCCCTCGAGGTCGTCCGGGTTGGTCTCGCGGCGCACGAGGATCACCGTGCCGCCCTCGGCGGCGCGGGCTACGGCCGCGGCGTTGTCGAGGACGATCTCGCCGACGGCCGCGCCCGGCGACGCGCCAAGCCCGCGGGTCAGCGGCGTGCGCTCGGTCGCGCCGTCGAACTGCGGGAACAGCAGCTGGGAGAGCTGGTCGCCCGTGCACCGGGTGAGCGCCTCGTCCATGGTGATGAGCGACTCGTCGACGAGCTCGGTGGCGACGCGGAAGGCCGCGGCCGCCGTCCGCTTGCCGACCCGGGTCTGCAGCAGCCACAGCTTGCCGCGCTCGATCGTGAACTCGATGTCGCACAGGTCGCGGTAGTGGGTCTCGAGGCGGCGCATCGCGCCCGTGAGCTCGCCGTACGAGACGGGGTCGAGCAGCTCGAGCTCCGCGAGCGGGAGGGTGTTGCGGATCCCCGCGACGACGTCCTCCCCTGCGCGTTGGACAGGTAGTCGCCGTACACGCCCGACTGCCCGCTGGACGGGTCGCGGGTGAAGCAGACGCCGGTCCCCGAGCTCTCGCCGAGGTTGCCGAAGACCATGCTGACGACGTTCACCGCGGTGCCGAGGTCGTTGGGGATGCGCTCGCGGCGACGGTAGAGCCGGGCGCGGTCGGTGTTCCACGAGTCCAGGACGGCTTCGACGGCCATGTCGAGCTGCTCGCGCGGGTGCTGCGGGAACTCGCGCCCGGTCTCGTCACGGACGATCTGCTTGAAGGTCTCGACGAGGTCGCGCAGGTCGCCGGGCAGGAGCTCCGCGTCGGCGGCGACCCCGGCGGAGCGGACCTTGTCGTCGAGCGCGCCGGCGAAGAGCTCGCCGTCCACACCCAGGACGGTCTTGCCGAACATCTGGATCAGCCTGCGGTACGAGTCCCACGCGAACCGCTCGTCCCCCGAGAACTCGGTGAGGCCCTTGACCGACGCGTCGTTGAGCCCGATGTTCAGGACTGTGTCCATCATGCCCGGCATCGAGTGCCGGGCGCCCGAGCGCACGGAGACCAGGAGCGGCTCGTGGAAGTCCCCCAACCGGCGCCCGATCTCGTCCTCGATCTCCCGCAGCCCGAGCGTCACCTCGACGCGGAGCTCGGCGGGCACGTGCCCGTCGCGCATGTACGCACGGCAGGCCTCGGTCGTGATCGTGAACCCGGGCGGCACCGGCAGGCCGAGGCGGGTCATCTCGGCGAGGTTCGCCCCCTTGCCGCCGAGCAGGTCCTTCTGGTCCTTGTCCCCGTCGGCGAAGCGGTACACGTAGCGCGGCATGGTGTCTCCTTGGTGACGAGATCGTCGTGGCAGCTCCGGAGGCCCGGTGCGAGTCGCTGTGAACTTCCGGCGAGATCCATCGTCGAGCGCCCCGCTGCGGTCGCTCAAGGCGCACCGTCGAGCAAGAACCGAGATTCTTTCGCTATCGTCAAGAACATGACTGCTGCTCCCCGCCGCGCCCTCGTCGACGTACCGCACGGTCACGAGCCCGGTCCGCCGGGCCGGAGCGGGCAGGCCGGGCGCGCGGCTCAGTCGGGTTCCGCCGAGGCGCTCCTCGTCCTCGGACGGCGCATCCGTCACCTGCGCACCCGCGCCGGCATGACGCTCGACGACCTCGGGCGCGCCGCCGGGACCACCGCGAGCCAGCTGAGCCTCGTCGAGAACGGACGACGCGAGCCACGGCTCTCCCTGCTCGAGGCCGTCGCGAGCACCCTCGGGACGACCACCGCGGAGCTCCTGTCCCCCGAGCCGCCGTCCCGACGCGCGGCGCTCGAGATCGAGCTGGAGCGGGCACAGAGCACGGGCACCTACGCCTCGCTCGGGCTCCCGGTCGTGCGACCCGGCAAGTCGTTCCCGACGGAGGCTCTCGAGGCGTTCGTCGGGCTGCACCGGGAGCTCGCACGCCGCGCCGACGCGGCGATCGCGACCCCCGAGGAGGCGAGGCGGGCCACGACGGCGCTCCGCCTGTGGATGCGCGAGCGCGACAACTACCTCCCCGAGATCGAGGACGAGGCGACAGCGCTCGTCGCGCGCACCGGGTACTCCTCGGGAGCGCTCACCCACCGCGCGGTGAGCCAGATGGCCGACCACGTCGGCTTTCGCCTCATCCACGTCGACGACCTGCCGCACTCGACCCGCACGGTCACCGACCTCGCCAACGGACGGATCTACCTGCCGCCCGCGTCGATCCCGGGCGGCCACGGACTCCGGTCGCTGGCCCTGCAGGCGATCGCGCACCGGGTCCTCGGCCACCGTGACCCCACGAGCTACGCGGACTTCCTGCGCCAGCGTGTCGAGATCAACTACTTCGCCTCGGCGTGCCTCATGCCGCGCGAGCAGGCGGTGGCACGGCTCGGCGAGGCCAAGGCGCGCAAGGACCTCGCGGTCGAGGACTTCCGCGACCTGTTCGGGGTCACCCACGATGCCGCGGCCCAACGGATGACGAACCTCCTCACCTCGCACCTCGGGCTGCGCCTGCACTTCCTGCGCGTCGGCGCCGACGGGACGCTCTTCAAGGGCTACGAGAACGACGGCGTCCGCCTGCCCACCGACACGACGGGCGCGATCGAGGGCCAGGTCGTGTGCCGCGCGTGGGCGTCACGGGCGGCCTTCGCGCAGCACGACCGGGCCACCGAGTACTACCAATACACGGACACCCCCGAGGGGACGTTCTGGTGCACCACCCAGACGGGGACGGCGACCGGCGGAGCCTTCTCGATCAGCGTCGGCGTGCCGTTCGCCGCCGCCAAGTGGTTCCGGGGCCGCGAGACGACGACGCGCCTCGCCTCCCGCTGTCCCGACCCGGCGTGCTGCCGCCGCCCCGAGCCCGGGCTCGCCGAACGCTGGGCGCCCCACGCGTGGCCCAGCGCAGCCGTGCACGCCCACGTGCTGTCCCCGCTGCCGACCGGTACGTTCCCCGGGGTCGACGAGGGCGCCGTCTACGCGTTCCTGGAACGGCACGCGCCCGGCCGGACGGGCTGAGCGGATCAGCCTCTGCCCTCCCGCGGCCGCCGCACCCGGCGCGTCGGCTCCACGCTGAACGGGTCCTCGGGCCACGCGTGCTTGGGGTAGCGACCCCGCATCTCGGCGCGCACCTGCGCGTACGGGCCGGACCAGAACGACGCGAGGTCGGCCGTCACCGCCAGCGGCCGACCCGCCGGCGAGAGCAGGTGCAGCAGCACCGGCACACGGCCCCCGGCGAGCCTCGGCGTGTCGACCCAGCCGAACGTCTCCTGGAGGCGGACCGCGAGCACCGGCTGGTCGCCGGAGTAGTCGACCCGGACGCTCGAGCCGCTCGGCACGTCCAACCGCTCGGGGGCCAGCGCGTCGAGGTGCGCCGCCTCGGGCCACGGCAGCAGCCGGCGCAGCGCCTGGTGGACGTCGATCCGCTGGAGGCCGCCGGCGGCCCGCACACGCAACAGGTCGGGGGCCAGCCACGCGTCGAGGCCGGCGAGCAGCGCTGCGTCGTCCACCTCGGGCCACGGGCTGCCGAGCGCCCGGTGGCAGAACGCGAGCCGCTCGCGCAGCGCCGTCGCCCCCGCTGACCAGCGCAGCACGCCGAGCCCGTCGGCCCGCAGGCCGTCCTGGACCGCCGCCTGGACGAGTCCGACGTCCGGGTCGTCGAGACGGGCCGAGGTGAGCTCGATCGCACCGAGACGGCGGGTCCGACGCGCGACCACGCGACCGGCCTCCCACCGCACGACGTCCTCGTCGACCAGCGCCGACGACGCCGCCTCGATCGCGGTCTCCTCGTCGATCGGCGCCGCCGAGCGGATCACGGCGTCCGAGCGCCCCGCGCCCCGGTCCGCGTCCGCGACCGCGAGCCACGGCGAGCCTGCGAGCGCCGACCCCGGCGGCAGCGCCGCCCCGGTGCCCGAGACCATGAGGTAGGTCGACCCGCCCGGCCGCAGCCTCGCGACCCGGTCGGGGTGGGCGAGAGCCACCACGACACCCACGGCGAGGTCGTCGGGCATCCGCTCGGCAGGCCGGCCGGGTTCCCGTCCGCCGGTCAGTCGCGTGGACCCGTCGTCGGACGACGTCGCGGACGACGTGGCGATCAGCTCCAGGCGCCGCGCCTGCGCCAGCCACCCGTCGGCGGCACCACCGCCGGAACCATTGCCCTCCCGGCCGCTGCCCCGGCTCCCCGCGTCGCTCCGGCCTCCCCGGGCCGACCGCAGCGCGGCGGCGAGGTCCCCGCCCGGCGCACGGACGTCGTCCGACAGCAGGGCGACGACCTGCGCGGCGCGACGCGCACCCACGAGCTGCGCCCCGTCGAGCAGGGCGCGGCCGAGCCGCGGGTCCACGGGGACCTCGGCGATGCGGCGACCGCGATCGGTGACCGCCCCGGACGCGTCCACGGCGCCGATGGCCTGCAACGTCGCCTGAGCCGTGGCGGCCGCCGCGGGCGGGGGCGCGTCGAGCAGGGCGAGTCCTCGAGCGCCGGGGGCACCCCAGCAGGCCGTCTCGAGCGCGAAGGACGTGAGGTCCGACGTCCGGATCGCCGGTTCGGGGAACGCTGCCAGCCGGGCGTGGTCGGCCTCGGACCAGCACCGGTAGACGGCGCCCGGGGCCTCACGACCCGCGCGGCCGGCACGCTGCTCGGCCGCGGCCCGGCTCACCCCCACGGTGACCAGGCCCGCGAGGCCGCGCCGGTGGTCGGCGCGCGGCTCCCGTGCGAGCCCCGCGTCGACGACGACGCGGACCCCCGGGACCGTCAAGGACGACTCCGCCACCGCGGTGGCGACGACGACCCTGCGCCGTGCCCCCTGCACGAGCGCGAGGTCCTGCTCCCGGGACGGCAGACGGCCGTGCAGGGGGCGGACGTCCACGGGCGCACCGCTGCTCGTCGCCCCGCCGAGGCGCCGCGCGACCTGATCGATCTCGCGTACGCCGGGGACGAACACGAGGACGTCGCCCTCTCGCTCGTCGAGCGCTCGGCGGACGGTCGCGGCGACGTGGTCGAGGAACCCGGGGGTCACACCGCGGTCGTCGGTGCGCCTGACCCGTGCCGGCAGCGGGCACCAGACCTCCTCGACCGGGTGCGTGGCGCCGGGGACGGTGACCACGGGCGCGGCGGTGCGGGCGTCAGGACCGGCATCTGGACCGGCACCTCTACGGGTATCGGGACCGGCGACTGGACCAGCGAGGACGGCGGCGGTCCGCTCGGCCTCGACCGTCGCCGACATCGCCAGCACCGGGAGGTCCGGGCGCAGCACGGCCCGGACATCGACGAGCAGCGCCAGCGCGAGGTCGCCGTCGAGGTGGCGCTCGTGGACCTCGTCGAGGACGACCGCCGCCACCCCCGGCAGCTCCGCGTCCCGCTGCAACCGGCGCAGCAGGATCCCCGTCGTGACCATCTCCACGCGCGTCTCGGCGCTCGTGCGGGACTCCCCCGCACCGTGACGCCGACGGTCCGCCCGACGGGCTCGCCGAGCAGCGACGCCAGCCGGCGGGCGGCGGCGCGGGCCGCGATCCGGCGAGGCTGCGTGACGACGACGCGTCCGGGCGGCACGTCGGCGCCGCCGGCCTGCCCACCGGCGTGACCGTTCGGGCCGCCAGGATCTCGTGCCACCCACGCCGCGAGCGCCGGCGGGACCAGCGTCGTCTTGCCCGTCCCGGGCGGCGCCACGACCACGGCGACGCCTCGATCCTGGACGGCCGCGACGATCGCGTCGAGACTCCCCGCCACCGGGAGGTCGGGCGGGTCATCGAGGAGTCGTCGCAGCGGATCGGGCACGCACCGAGTCTGCCTCGTCCGGCACGGACGGTGCTCGGACGACCGGCCGTCGTCGGGCAAGATGTCGCTGTGACCTCGACACCACCGCCCCCGACGCCCGACGACCCCCGGCCCTCCCGACGCCGCAAGGCGGTCGTGTGGTCGATCAGCGGGTTCGTCGTGATCGCCGCGGCGATCGTCGTCGCCCTCGTCCTGACCGGCGGTGACGAGGCGACGCCGACGGCCGCCGAGACGCCCACGGCATCCGCCACCGCGACCGGTGCGCCGCTCGTCGCGAGCGTCGTGGACGTCCCGGCGCCCTTGGACCACTCCGCCGTGGCCGGCCTCGTCCCGGCCCAGTACTCGACCACCGAGGACACCGACCAGCGCGCCGTCGCGACGGTCTCGGTCCCCGGCGACGACTCGCTCAACGCGCTCCTCGACGAGATGGCGAGCGCCAAGATGGACGAGTACGAGAACAGCGTCGACCCCGACGGGATCGGCAACGAGCTCAACATCGGCTGGAACCCGGTGCTCGCCGCCGGCGACGTGCTGGGCGTCCAGGTCACGACCTACTACTTCACCGGTGGCGCCCACGGGCGCGACCTGACGGAGTCCGTGTACACGGACGTCGCGGCAGGGACCAGCTGGCCCTCGACCGACCTGGTCGGCGACCAGGACCAGCTCGCGACCTGGGTCGGTGAAGCCGGTGCGGAGGCGCAGCTCTCGACCGAGACGCCGGACCCGGAGCTCGTCGCGCGCGACGTCCGGTTCGCGGACGACGGCTCGATCACCGTCGTGCTCGACCAGGGCGTCATCGGCCCGGAGTCGGCCGGCGTCACCGCCGTCCGCGTCGAGCCGGACGCCGCCGCACAGGTCCTCACGGACGAAGGGCTGACCGTCCGCGACGCCGCGATGGCCGCGGACCCGTTCACCGGCGTCCCCGAGCCGACGCAGGCGCCGTCGGGCGGTGGGACGAACGGCACCGGTGAGGAGGTCGACTGCGACGAGCTGAAGTGCATCGCGCTGACCTTCGACGACGGTCCGGGCGAATACACGGACACGCTGCTCGACGAGCTCGCGGACAAGGGCGTCAAGGCGACGTTCATGCTCGTCGGGCGCAGCGTCGCGACCCACCCCGACGCCGTGGCGCGCGAGGTGGCCGAGGGGCACGCGATCGGGAACCACACGTGGGACCACGCGGACCTGCGCAAGCTGTCGGCCGACCAGATCAAGGACGAGATCGACCGCACGAACGACGCGATCGAGGACGCCGCCGGGATCGGCACGACCCTGGTCCGCCAGCCCTACGGGGCTACGAACGACACCGTGACGGGTGTCCTGACGGACGAGGGAGACGCCTCGATCCTCTGGGACGTCGACACGGAGGACTGGAAGAACCGGGACGCCGACGAGACGACGCAGCGAGCGCTGGACGGCGCCCACGCTGGAGCGATCATCCTCATGCACGACATCCACCCGACGACCGTCGAGGCGATCCCGGGGATCATCGACCAGCTCCAGGACGCCGGCTACACCCTCGTGACGATCCCCCAGCTGCTCGGCGACGACCTCGAGCCCGGGTCGGCCCACTTCTCGGGCTGACTCCCCCGGGCGGTACGGGTCCGAGGCCCTTCTCAGGCCGCTCGCACCGGCGTAGCGTCGGTCCCATGTGCCGCAACATCACCGCGCTGCGCGGACTCGAGCCCGAGGCGACCGACGAGGAGATCGAGGCTGCCGCCCTGCAGTTCGTCCGCAAGGTCGCGGGGATCGGCTCGGTCAGCGCCGTGACCCGCGAGCCCGTCGACCGCGCCGTGGACGACATCTCCGCGATCGTGCACCGGCTGCTGGACGAGCTCCCGGAGCGCAAGGTGCCACCGAAGACCGAGCCCCCGCTGCGACGTCCGGAGGTCAGGGCCCGGCTCGGCCTGGCCGAGGCCGGCTGAGCGCTGGTCGGGCTCCCTGCCCGCTACTGTGGTCGCCGTGAGCGACGAGACTGCCGTCAGTCATGAGATGCGGCGCGCCAAGGCGCGTGCCCAGTCGTCCCACGTCACGGTCGGGGACGTGCGGCACACGGACACCGGAGAGGTGACCATCGGCTGCTCCTGCGGCATGACCCTCACCAACGGACCGGGCTGGTCCGTCGACGAGCACATCCGGCTGCACCGCGCCGAGGCGCGCTACCTGGCGCTGAGCCAGGTGGCACCCGCCGGGATGCCCCGGCTGATCCGGGTCGACCCGGACCGGCTGCCGCGGACCGACTGAGCGTCAGAGCTCGTCGGGGTCGTCCCAGGACGTGCCGGACGACGTGCGCTCGATGCGCCCTCTCCCCGCTCGCGCAGGGACTGGGGCGCGCGCGAGGCGTCCCCGCCGGAGAGGACGTCGCCGGGTTCGGCGTCCTTGTCCGTCCGCGGGGAGAGCCGCGCCGAGCCGATGTCTGCCGTGTTGGGGTCGTCGCGGCGGTGACGTGGGCCAGGTTTCGCATCCATGCTTCCGGTCTACCAGGTCGTCGGGGCGGACGCATGGCGCACCGCGGAGAGAGCGTGTGACCGGAGCCACATTCACTGACGGCCGAACCCGACCCCCTCCTCGACGCGGGTGTCACACCGAGGTGCGATCATTCGCAGATGCAGATCTGGCCAGGACACCCCTACCCCCTCGGTGCGACCTTCGACGGGAGCGGCACCAACTTCGCCCTCTTCTCGGAGGTCGCCGACCGCGTCGAGCTCTGCCTGTTCGACGACGACGGCGTCGAGACGTGCATCGAGATCGAGGAGACCGACGCGCACGTCTGGCACCTCTACCTCCCCACCGTCGGGCCGGGCCAGCGCTACGGCTACCGGGTGCACGGACCGTACGACCCCGAGAACGGCCACCGCTGCGACCCGTCGAAGCTCCTGCTCGACCCGTACGCGAAGGCGATCGACGGGCAGATCGACGGCGACCAGTCGCTCTTCTCGTACCAGTTCGACGACCCGGACCAGCGCAACACCGACGACTCGTCGCAGCACACGATGATCTCGGTCGTCATCAACCCGTTCTTCGACTGGGGCCACGACCGTCCCCCGGGCCACGACTACCACGACAGCGTGATCTACGAGGCGCACGTGCGGGGCCTGACGATGCAGCACCCGGACGTCCCGGAAGAGCTGCGCGGCACCTACGCGGGCATCGCGCACCCCGCGATCATCGACCACCTGTCCGGCCTCGGCATCACCGCGATCGAGCTCATGCCGGTGCACCAGTTCGTCAACGACCCGCACCTCGTCGAGAAGGGCCTGTCGAACTACTGGGGCTACAACACCATCGGGTTCTTCGCGCCCCACAACGGGTACGCCGGCTACGGGTCGCGCGGCGAGCAGGTCCTCGAGTTCAAGTCGATGGTCAAGGCGCTCCACGAGGCCGACATCGAGGTGATCCTCGACGTCGTGTACAACCACACGGCCGAGGGCAACCACCAGGGGCCGACGCTCTCGTTCCGCGGCATCGACAACGCGGCCTACTACCGGCTCGTCGACGACGACCGCACCCACTACTTCGACACGACCGGCACCGGCAACTCGCTGCTCATGCGGTCCCCGCACGTGCTGCAGCTCATCATGGACTCGCTGCGCTACTGGGTCGAGGAGATGCACGTCGACGGCTTCCGCTTCGACCTCGCTGCCACGCTCGCCCGGCAGTTCCACGAGGTCGACCGGCTCTCGGCCTTCTTCGACATCGTCCAGCAGGACCCGATCATCTCCCAGAGCAAGCTCATCGCCGAGCCCTGGGACCTCGGTGCGGGCGGCTACCAGGTCGGCGGGTTCCCCCGCTGTGGACCGAGTGGAACGGCAAGTTCCGGGACACGGTCCGTGACTTCTGGCGCGGGGAGGCGTCCACGCTCCCCGAGTTCGCGAGCCGCATCACCGGCTCGTCCGACCTGTACGAGCACTCGGGTCGCAAGCCCATCGCCTCGATCAACTTCTTCACCGCCCACGACGGGTTCACGCTCACCGACCTGGTCTCCTACAACGACAAGCACAACGACGCGAACGGCGAGGGCGGCAACGACGGCGAAAGCCACAACCGGTCCTGGAACAGCGGCGCCGAGGGGCCGACGGACGACCCCGAGGTCCTCGAGCTCCGGCACCGGCAGCGCCGCAACTTCCTCACTACGCTCCTGCTGTCCCAGGGCGTGCCGATGATCGCGCACGGCGACGAGCTCGGCCGCACCCAGCAGGGCAACAACAACGTGTACTGCCAGGACAACGAGCTGTCGTGGATCGACTGGGACCTCGACGACGCCGACGCAGCGCTCCTGGAGTTCACGCGCATGCTCGTCAAGCTGCGGCGCGAGCACCCGATCCTGCGTCGCCGCCGGTTCTTCGTCGGTCGCGGGCTCGAGAAGGTGGCCGACGCCTCCCACCTGGAGCCCGCGACGGTGGAGCTCAGGCCCCCGGACGGCACGTCGACCCGGCCCTCGCTGTCGCCTGCCGACGACAGCCCTCCGCAGGTCGCGGCGAGCGCCGTGGGGCCCGACGCTACGGCCCGGTCCTCCGCGGAGAGCGGCCCCACCGCACCCGGTCGGACGGCGAAGCCCGGCGCGACCGCGAAGGCAGGCTCACCGGCGGCCACCGCCGAGCCCGACGGGCCCGACGAGACCTCTGCGGCGGACGAGACCCCCGAGGTCCTGCCGGACATCGAGTGGTTCGACATCACGGGTGACCGCATGGACGCCGTCGACTGGAACAACTCGTACGCCCGCTCGGTGATGGTCTTCCTCAACGGAGACGTCATCTCGGAGCGCGACGCGCGAGGCGTCCCCATCGTCGACGACTCGTTCCTCATGCTCCTCAACGCGCACTACGAGTCTCTCGACTTCGTCCTGCCGGCGCAGGAGTACGGCACGACGTGGACCGTGGTCCTGGACACCGATCACTCGGTCGAGCCCGGGGACGAGCTCGCCGCCGGCGACACCCTGACCGCCGAGGGGCGGTCCGTCGTCGTCCTGACGCGGGACCCGGCAGCATGAGTGACCGTCGCCGTCCGGCACCCGGGCGCCCCTACCCCACGTCGACGTACCGGCTGCAGCTGAGCGCCGACCTCACGTTCGACGACGCCGCGGCGCAGGTCCCGTACCTCGCGTCGCTCGGGGTCACGCACCTGTACCTGTCGCCGATCCTCCAGGCCGCGCCGGGCTCGACCCACGGGTACGACGTCGTGGACCACTCCCACATCAGCGCGGCGCTGGGTGGTCGCGCCGGTCTCGAGCGACTCTCGGCCGCGGCCCGCGGTGCCGGCCTCGGTCTGGTGGTGGACGTCGTCCCGAACCACATGGCCGTCCCGACGCCCGTGTGGCACAACCGCGCCCTGTGGTCGGTGCTCGCCGAGGGCGCCGAGTCCCGGTACGCGCACTGGTTCGACGTGGACTGGTCGGGCGGTGAGGGCGCGGTGCTCATGCCGGTCCTCGGGGCGCGCATCGGCGACGTCCTCGCCTCGGGCGAGCTGACGGTCGAGGAGATGGCCGTCCCGGTCGCCTCCGACGGAGAGCGGCTCGTGGACGACGCGGCCCAGGCGGCGCACGGCACGACCACGGTCCTGCGCTACTACGACCACGTGTTCCCGGTCCGCGCGGGCACCGAGGACCTCCCGCTCGCGGAGCTCGTCGAGCGCCAGCACTATCGGCTCGCGTTCTGGCGCGTCGCGGACGAGGAGCTCAACTACCGCCGCTTCTTCGACGTCGGGACGCTCGCCGCGATCCGCGTGGAGGACGAGAGGGTGTTCGCCGCGACGCACGCCGTGCTGCTGGACCTGATCGCCGACGGCACCGTCGACGGCCTGCGGATCGACCACCCGGACGGGCTGGCGGACCCCGGCCAGTATCTCGACCGCCTCGAGGAGGCGACGGGCGGCGCCTGGGTCGTGGTGGAGAAGATCCTCGCCGGCGAGGAGAAGCTGCCGCCCGACTGGGCCACCGTCGGGACGACCGGGTACGAGGGCATGTGGCGCCTGCAGTCCCTGTTCGTCGACGCCGCGGGGCGCGCCGCGCTCGCGTCCGTCGCCGAGGAGCTCACCGGGCAGGGCCCCGGGGGCCTGGCTGCGTTGATCGAGCGGTCGAAGCAGGAGATCGTCGACGGGCCGCTCGACGCCGAGGTCCACCGGCTCAGCGACCTCGCCACGGACATCTGCCGTGAGGACCCTCGGCTGCGCGACCACACGTGGCGCGGCATCGAGGAGTGCTTGCGGGCGCTGCTCGTGGCGTTCGACCGCTACCGGTCGTGCGTCGTCCCGGGCGAGCCGTCCCGGCGCGAGCCGGTCGAGGTCACGCTCGAGGCCGCCGCCAAGGCCCGCGCCGCGCTGCCCGACACCCGGCACGAGACGCTCGACGTCGTGGTCGACCTGCTCCTCGGCCACGAGGTCGGCAGCGCCGGCCGCACGCGCGAGGCCCGTCGCGACGAGCTGATCGTGCGGTTCCAGCAGGTCTGCGGAGCCGTCATGGCCAAGGGCGTCGAGGACACGACGTTCTACCGCTGGACCGAGCTCACGTCGCTGTGCGAGGTGGGCGGCGAGCCCGACCGCTTCGCGCTCGCGCTCCACGAGTGGCACGCGTTCGCCCACCGCCAGCGCACGCACACGCCGCTCGGGCTCACCAGCACCTCGACGCACGACACGAAGCGCGGCGAGGACACCCGCGCCGCGATCGGCGTGCTGAGCGAGTTCGGCGACGAGTGGGTGCGCACCATCGCGGCCGCCCGGACGGCGTCGGCGGGGTACCGCGGCGCGCTCGTCGACGGGCACGCCGAGAACCTCCTCTGGCAGACGGTCGCCGGGACATGGGTGCCGGACGGCACGACCCCGGGCCCGATCTCGCCCGAGCGGCTCGTCGACTACCTGACCAAGGCGCTGCGGGAGGCGAAGCTGCGCACCGCATGGACCGCCGTGGACGAGCCGTACGAGCGCGCTGTGGCGGACCTGGCTCGCGGCGCGCTCGCCGACCCGGCGATCCTCGAGATCTTCGGCGGCTGGGCCGAGCGGCAC
This sequence comes from Paraoerskovia sediminicola, assembly GCF_030296575.1. Taxonomy (GTDB): domain Bacteria; phylum Actinomycetota; class Actinomycetes; order Actinomycetales; family Cellulomonadaceae; genus Paraoerskovia; species Paraoerskovia sediminicola. Next base: position 2,839,123 of record NZ_AP027729.1, on the reverse strand, counting down.
CTCGAGCCGCTGCGTGCCGCGGCTCTGGGCACCAAGCTGGTCCAGCTCACGATGCCGGGCGTCGCCGACGTGTACCAGGGCAGCGAGACGTACGGGCCGACGCTGGTCGACCCCGACAACCGCCGACCCGCCGACGTCGAGGCGTTGGCCGACCGCCTGGAGCGCCTCGACGGCGGGGAGGGCGCCCGCTCGCTCGGCAGCCAGAAGCTGCTCGTCACCTCGCGGGCCCTGCGGCTGCGCCGCGAGCTGCCCGCGGCGTTCGTCGGCGAGGACGCAGGCTACGACCCGGTGCCCACGTCGTCGACGTGCGCCGTCGCGTTCGCACGGACGATCGACCACGTGCCCGCCGCCGTGACTGTCGTGACCCGGCTCGCCGGGACCGTCGAGCGCTTCGGCGGCTGGGCGGGGCACACCTTGGCGCTCCCCCAGGGTTCCGGCGAGGGGCGCTGGGTCGACCGCCTGACAGGACGATCCTTCCCGGCCGGGCCGGTGCCGATCGCCGAGGTCTTCGAGGACCTCCCGGTCGCGCTGCTCGTCCACGAACCGACCGAGACCGACACGACGACCGGCACGACGACCAGCACCGACGTCGAGACGGAGACGAGCCATGGCCGCTGACGCGTCGTGCGTGTCGTCGCCCCTGCGCGTCTGGGCCCCGACGGCCTCGCGCGTCGACCTGGTGCTCCCCGCGGCGGGCGACGGGACCTACGGGCGCGAGGACGTCGTCCGACCCCTGAACCCGACCGACGGCGGCTGGTGGGTCGCGGTCGAGGACGTCCCCGCAGGGACCGACTACGCGTTCTCCGTGGACGGCGGGCCCGCCCGGCCCGACCCGCGCAGCGCGCACCAGCCGTACGGCGTGGACGGCCCGAGCCGCCGGTTCGACCCCGCGTTCGCCTGGACCGACGCCACGTGGCAGGGCCGGGACGCCCGTGGCGCGGTGACGTACGAGCTGCACGTCGGCACGTTCACGGCCGAGGGCACCCTCGACGCCGCGGCAGCCCACCTCGACGAGCTCGCGGAGCTCGGCGTGCAGATGGTGGAGCTCATGCCGCTCGCCGCGTTCGGGGGCGATCGCGGCTGGGGCTACGACGGCGTCGACCTGTGGGCCGTCCACGATGTCTACGGCGGGCCGCGTGCGCTCCAACGTTTCGTGGACGCCGCCCACGCCCGCGGGCTCGGCGTGTGCCTCGACGTGGTCTACAACCACCTCGGACCTGCCGGGAACTACCTGTCGACGTTCGGCCCGTACTTCACCGACGAGCACCAGACGCCGTGGGGCTCGGCCGTGAACCTCGACCAGGACGGGTCGCGCGAGGTGCGGGCCTGGGTCATCGAGAACGCGCTGCACTGGTTCGAGCAGTTCCACGTCGACGCGCTGCGCCTCGACGCGGTGCACGCGCTCATCGACGACTCCCCGAGCACCTGCTCGCCGAGCTCTCGCGTCGGACGGCGCGGCTCACCGAGCAGGTCGGGCGTCCGCTGTCGCTCGTGGCCGAGTCGGACGAGAACCAGCCTGCGACGGTGACCCCACTGGGTGAGCAGGTCCGGCCGGGATGGAAGCCGGGATCGGCCTCGGAGTCGGGCTCGGACGCAGCAGGGCATGGCACCGCCGAGCTCGACGCCTACGGGCCGCGCGGCATGACCGCGCAGTGGGCCGACGACGTCCACCACGCGATCCACGCGCTCCTCACCGGCGAACGTCACGGGTACTACGTCGACTTCGGTTCCGTCGAGGTGCTGCGCAAGGCGATGACCGGGGCGTTCGTGCACGACGGGTCGTGGTCGACGTTCCGCGGCCGGGCGTGGGGCGCGCCGGTGCCGCCCGGCACGGACGGGCACCGGTTCGTCGTCTGCGCCTCGAACCACGACCAGGTCGGCAACCGGGCCCTCGGCGACCGGCCCGCCGCACGCCTCGACGTCGGCGGACTCGCGATCGAGGCGGCGCTGGTGCTCTGCTCGCCCTTCACGCCGATGATCTTCATGGGCGAGGAGTGGGGCGCGAGCACCCCGTGGCAGTACTTCACCGACCACCAGGACCCCGAGCTCGGTGAGGCCGTCCGCGTCGGCCGCACGCGCGAGTTCGGCGGCCACGGGTGGACCGAGCTCTACGGCGGACCGATCGAGGTGCCGAACCCGCAGGACCCCTCGACGCGGGACGCGAGCGTGCTCGACCGCGCCGAGGCCGCGAACGGCGACCACGCGCGGCTGCGCGACTGGTACCGGACGCTCGTCGCTCTGCGCAGGTCGGTGCCGGACATCGCCTCGGGCGACCTGGGCGCCGTGCGCGTCGAGGCCGTCGGGGCCGTCTCTGCCGGCGACGAGAGCGGTGCCGCGGATGCGAGCGCGGCGATCGTGCTGCACCGTGGCGCGGCAGGGGTCGTGCTGAACCTCGGCGCCGACCCGGTCGAGGCACCGCTGACCGAGGGCCTCCGGGTCGCGGCGGCGTGGGACGACGCGACGACCCTCGACGGCACCGCCCTGCACCTGCCGGGCCGGTCCGTCGCTGTGCTCGTACCGGGAGCCTGAACGGACCGGCCGTGAGCAGCGCGGGCCTGCGCCGGCCAGCGACCGACCTGCACCGACCTGAGAGGACGACCATGTCGAAGAAGTCGAAGAAGTCGAAGAAGAAGTTCAGCGAGCTCCCCAAGGACACGCTCCGTGTCACCGAGGGGTTCGACCTCGCGACGTTCGACCGCGGCGCGACCCCGGGTGGGAGCACGGCAGGAAGAAGGCCGAGAAGTCCATGGCCGAGCGCGGCGCCGAGCTCTCCGATCTTCAGGAGCGGCTCTTCGCCGAGGGGCGCACGGGCGGCGAGCGCTCGGTGCTGCTGGTGCTCCAGGGCATGGACACCGCCGGCAAGGGCGGGATCGTGCGGCACGTCGTCGGCATGGTCGACCCGCAGGGCGTCTCGCACGCGTCGTTCGGTTCGCCGACGAAGGAAGAGCTCGCGCACGACTTCCTGTGGCGGATCCGCAAGGAGCTTCCCGAGCCCGGCATGCTGGGCGTCTTCGACCGCTCGCACTACGAGGACGTGCTCATCGCGCGGGTCGACTCCCTCGTTCGCAAGGACGTGTGGGAGAACCGCTACGACGCGATCAACCGCTTCGAGGCCAAGGTCGCCGAGTCCGGGACGACGATCGTCAAGGTCGCCCTGTTCGTCGGGCTCGACGAGCAGAAGAAGCGGCTCTCGAAGCGCCTCGACCGCGCCGACAAGCACTGGAAGTACGACCCCGCCGACCTCGCGGCCCGGGCGCAGTGGCCCGCGTACCAGGAGGCGTACCAGGCCGTGCTGGACCGGACGAGCACCGACGTCGCGCCGTGGCACGTGATCCCCGCGGACCACAAGTGGTACGCCCGCCTCGCCGTCACCGAGCTGCTGCTCGACGCGTTCCGCGGGCTCGACCTGGGCTGGCCCGAGGCCACGTACGACGTCGAGGAGCAGAAGCAGCTGCTCGCGGAGGCCTGAGCCCGGCCACCCCGGGCACGCGAGGCGTCAGGTGGGTGTGAGCGCGCGCTGCGGCCCTCGACAGGACGCCCAGCAGGACGCTCAGCGCTCGGCCGGGACCGACCCCTCGGCGAGCGCCCGACCGTCGTCGATGAGCGCGCCGAGCCGCGACAGCGCCCGGTAGTACTTCTTGCGGTACCCGCCGTCGAGCATCTTCGGGGTGAACAGCCGGTCGCCCTCGCCGGGCCGCCCGGCGTCACCGACCCGCGAGAGCAGCACCGGGATGTCCCGGTCGTAGAGCCGGTCCACGAGCACGACGAGGCGCAGCGCCACCGACTGCTCCGTGACCTGGTGGACCTCGGTGAGACCGACGGCGGGGACGTCGTCCAGCATCGCCCCGTAGCGGCTCGGGTGGACCGTGGCGAGGTGTGCGACGACGTCGTCGAGCGTGTCGAGCGTCGCGCCCTCGGTGCGTCCCGCGGTCTCGCGCACCTGCTCCGCGGTGAGCGGTTGTGGCGCGATGGTCGTGCCCCGGTGCCGGTAGTCCTCGCCGTCGACGCGCATCACGTCGAACCGAGCGGCGAGCGCCTGGATCTCGCGCAGGAAGTCCTCGGCGGCGAACCGCCCCTCCCCGAGCGCGTCGGGCAGGGTGTTGGACGTCGCCGCGAGCGCCGTGTCCCGGTCGGCCAGCTCACGCAGTAGCCGGGACATGAGCACCGTGTCGCCGGGGTCGTCGAGCTCGAACTCGTCGATGCACACGAGCTTCTTCTCGGCGAGCGCCTCGACGGTGCGCGCGAACCCGAGCGCGCCGACGAGGTTCGTGTACTCGACGAACGTCCCGTACGCGCAGTCCTCGACGCCGACCGCGTGCGCCAGCGACGTGAGCAGGTGCGTCTTGCCGACGCCGAACCCGCCGTCCAGGTACACGGCCGGCGGGTCGTTGCGGCGCCGGAAGAACCCGCGCTGCCGGGTCGTCAGTCGTTCGGCGACGGCCTCGAGGTGTCGGACGGCGTCCCCCTGGCTCGGGTACGCGTCGTCGGCCCGGTAGGTGGAGAACCGGGCGTCGCGGAAGTGTCGGGGCGGGACGAGGTCTGCGAGGAGCCGCTCGGGAGCGACCCGGGGGCTGATCGAGGTCAGGGAGCGCACGGTCACCGAGCCTACGCGGGGGTCGCGCCCACCCGGACCACGGCCTCCGACCCCGGTGCGAGCGCGGCGACCACAGCCTCGCCGACAGCTCGCGCGGAGACCTCGCGGTCCGGGTCGACGTTGCGCTCGTCCCCGGCGACGGCGTGCTCGACCACGACCTCGCGGTAGCGCACGCCGCCCGGAGCGGACTCGAGCCGCAGGACCTCGACCAGCATGTGCAGCGCGGCCCCCGTGACGGACACCGGCCCGGACCCCGCCATGGGGGTGTGCGAGGCCGCACCGTTCAGCACGACGTACGCGGCGCCGTCCGGCAGCCGCGGCGCGAGCCGCTGGACCGCGCGCAGGTGGGACGTCAGGTGGCTGTCGAGGAACCCGGCCCAGGTGTCCGCAGGGACCTCCTCGAGCCGGTCCGCGATCGACCATCCCCCGATCGAGGCGACGACGCCGACGAGGCGGTGCGTCCTGGCCAGGTCGTCGAGGGCGACCGCGACCGCGTGGGGCGATGCCTCACCGGTGACCGCTCCGGCGTCGAGCGCCGCGATCACCTCCGGGTACGCGGCCCGGTCGGCGAAACGCTCCAGGCGGGTGCGCCCGCACACCACGACCCCGAACCCGGCGTCCCCGAGGTGGCGTACGAGGCGCGACCCGACGAACCCGGTCGCGCCGACCACGACCACCGCGGTCAGCGGCCCCGTCCCACCGGCGGAGTCGTCGTCGGGCACGGGCACCGGGGTCCCACGAGATTCGGCGGTCACGGACCCGAGCCTAGGGCGGATACGATCTTCGGGTGACCGACACGATCCTCGTCCTGGCCGAAGCAGCACTCTCCGACGCCGACGTCGAGCACGTCCTGTCGCTCCACGACGGCGACGACGTCCACTACCGCGTCCTCGTGCCCGCGGACACCGAGCACGACGCCGTGCTCGCGTTCGTCGACTACCTGAGCCTCGGCTACCTGCGCCAGGCGTGGGACGCCGTCCGCGGCAAGTCGCCCGACCGGCTCAAGGCCAAGTCGACCGCGGGCGAACAGCTCGCGACGAGCGTCGAGGCCTTCGCCTCGGCCGGGTGCGACGTGCGGGGCGAGGTCGTCGACGACGACCCGCTGCCCCAGGTCGCGGAGATCGTGGCGGACGGCGGCGCGCGAGAGATCGTCGTCCTCACCTACCCGCACGCCGTCGAGGACACGTTCCACACGGACTGGGCGTCCAAGGCCCGCGAGACGTTCCAGGTCCCGGTGCTGCACCTGTACCTGGGGACCAGCGAGCTCGGCTGACGCTCTCGTCCGCGGACGCCCGCAGGACGGTGCGGGCGCAGTCGGTCGCGGACGCCCGCAGGGCGGTGCGGGCGCGCTCAGCCCTCGCGGACGCGACGGCCCGAGCGCTCGATCGCCGCGCGGGCGAGCTGGTCCATCGAGTCCACGTACACGGGCTCGTCCAGCAGGTCGTGGTCCGCCGCGACGACGGAGAGCTCGGTGCACCCGAGCACGACGACCGACGCGCCACGGTCCACGAGCCGCGCGGTCACGCCCCGGAGCGCGTCGAGGTCCACGGGTCGGCCGGCCTTGACCTGCTCGTAGATCACGGTGTTGACGATCGCCTGGTCCTCGGCACTCGGCGTCAGCGCCTCGACCCCGACCGCCGCGAACGCGTCCTCGTAGACGTGGGACGCGACGGTCCCGGCCGTGGCGAGCAGACCCACCTGGGTCAGTCCCGGTGAGCGCTCCTGCACGGCGCCCACCGTGACGTCGATGATCGAGACCAGCGGGGTCTCGACCGCGTCCAGCACGTGCTGCGTGAAGTAGTGCGCGGTGTTGCACGGCATCACGAGGAAGTCGACGCCGAAGCGTTCGAGGCGCCGCGCGTCGTCCGCCAGGACGGGGCCCGGGTCGTCGGTCGAGCGGCCGAGGACGAACTCGGTGCGGTCCGGGATCCCGGCGTGGTCGAACACGATCATGTCGAGGTGGTCCTGGTCGCGCTCGGCGTCCGTGAGCCGGACGACGAGCTGCAGGAAGTAGGCGGTGGCCAGCGGCCCCACCCCACCGATCACGCCGACCGGCGCCGAGCGCCCGGTCACGCCGACGGGTCCCGGCGCTCGGGGTAGTACGCCTTGAACTTGCTGAACTGCTTGAGCTCCGCCAGCCGGATCCACACCCACCGCTTCGGTGTCACGTCCGCCGAGTACTTCAGCGGGTGGACCACCCGGACGCCCTTGAGGCGGGCGCGGGTCGCGGCGTCGACATACCGCTTGAGCAGCGCGCCCGGGATGATCCGGTAGAGCACCGACGGTCCCTGCTCGGACGCCGCCGCGCCCTCGCCGAGGTGCTCCTCGACCCACAGACGGGCGGGGTTCGCACCCGTCGCCGTCATGTAGTAGTTCGAGCGACCCGTACGCGGGTTGAGCTCGAACACGTAGCCGACGCCGCTGCGCGGGTCGACCTTCACGTCGAAGTTGGCGAAGCCGGTCCAGCCCAGGTGCTCGACGATCCGGCGCACGTGGCCCTCGATCTCGGGCAGCGGCGTCGTGAGGATGGCCGCGGGGTTCCCGAGGGTCCCGGGCGTGTGCTCCTCGAGGAGCACCTCACCGCTGCGGACGAGCCGCACCTCGCCGTCCTGCCCGGAGAACGTGGTGACGATGCGCATCTGCGCGTCGTCACCGGGGATCGTCTCCTGGATCACGAACGGACCGCGGTACCCGGCGTCGCCCGAGTCCTTCAGCAGCGCGGCGAGATCGGACTCGTCGTGCAGGTAGTGGACCTTCTGCTTGCCCGCGAACTGCGCGAGGTGCCACGCGTGCCGGTCCGTGGCCTTCGCCACCAGCGGGTAGGCGATGTCGACGTCGCCTACCTCGTCGCCGCCGTGCCGGACGACGGTGCGCGGGTGCGGCACGCCCAGCTCCTCGCAGAGCTCGGAGAACGCGCGCTTGTCGACGGCCCGGTCGAGCGTCTCGACGCTCGTGTACGGGACGATCGCGACGTCCTCGATCTTGGAGCGGTGCTCCGAGAGCGCGTGGACGTACCAGTCGGCGCAGGTGACGACCATCGCCGGGGCCTTGGCCTCCTGCGCCAGCCGCCGCACGACCGCGACCATCGCCTCCGGGTCCTCGAGCAGGTCGGGCTCGTAGACGTTCCGGACGATCCGCGACCATCCGACGTTGCGCGTCGGGTTGGTCGAGACCACGACGCTGGAGACGCCGTACGCCTCGTGGAAGGCGCGCGCGAGGCTGTACGCCCCGGCGTCACCGCCGAGGATGATCGGCGCGACGACCGCCTGAGGCATCAGACCGCGCTCTCGGAGCGGTCTGCCGACCACTCGGTGTGGAACGTGCCCTCGCGGTCGACCCGCTTGTACGTGTGGGCGCCGAAGAAGTCGCGCTGCGCCTGGATCAGCGCCGCGGGCAGCCGCTCGGCGCGGACGCCGTCGTAGTAGGCGAGCGACGACGAGAACGCCGGCGTCGGGACGCCGTTCAGCGCCGCCTGCGACACGACGCGACGCCACGCCGCGAGGCCGGCGCCGACCGCATCGGTGAAGTACTCGTCGGCCAGCAGCAGCGGCAGGTGCGCGTCGCGCTCGTACGCCTCGGTGATGCGGTTGAGGAACCGCGCGCGGATGATGCAGCCACCACGCCAGATGCGTGCCATGGCGCCCCGGTCCACGTCCCAGCCGAACTCGGCGCTGGCGGCCGCGATCTGGTCGAACCCCTGGGAGTAGGCGACGACCTTCGAGGAGTAGAGCGCCTGGCGCACGTCCTCGATGAACGCGTCGCGGTCGGTCACGTCGAACGAGCCCGCGTTCGCCGGGAGCGCCGCTGCGCCCGCCGTGCGCTGCGGCACGCCGCCCGAGAGCGCGCGAGCGAACGTCGCCTCGGCGATCCCCGTGATCGGCACACCCAGGTCGAGCCCGTTCTGGACGGTCCAGCGGCCGGTGCCCTTCTGCTCCGCCTGGTCGAGCACGATGTCGACGAACGCCGACCCGGTCTCGGCGTCGACGTGCTGCAGGACGTCGGCGGTGATCTCGATGAGGAACGACTCGAGGTCGCCCGTGTTCCACTCCTCGAAGATCTTGCCGATCTCGGCGGCGCTGGCGCCCAGCCCCTGCTTCAGCAGGTCGTAGGCCTCGGCGATGAGCTGCATGTCGGCGTACTCGATGCCGTTGTGGACCATCTTCACGAAGTGCCCCGCGCCGTCCGGCCCGATGTACGTGCAGCACGGCACGCCGTCGACCTTCGCGGAGATGTCCTCGAGGATCGGGCCGAGCGACTCGTACGACTTCGCGGTGCCGCCGGGCATGATCGACGGGCCGTTGAGCGCGCCCTCCTCGCCGCCGGAGACGCCGGAGCCGACGAAGTGCAGGCCACGCTCGCGCAGCGCGTTCTCACGCCGGATCGTGTCCGGGAAGTGTGCGTTGCCGGCGTCGACGACGATGTCGCCCTCCTCCAGCAGCGGGAGCAGCTCCTCGATCACCGCGTCGGTCGGGCCGCCGGCCTTGACCATGATGACGACCTTGCGCGGGCGCTCCAGGGAGGCAACGAAGTCGGCCATCGACTCCGACGGGACGAAGTCGCCGTCGTCACCGTTCTCCTCGATCAGGGACTGCGTCTTCGCGTACGACCGGTTGTGCACCGCGACGGTGTACCCGTGCCGTGCGAAGTTGCGGGCGAGGTTGCGGCCCATGACCGCCAGGCCGGTGACGCCGATCTGTGCGCGTGCAGACATTCGCGTGAGTCTCCTCGGGAGTTGCGGTCGGGTCAGGGTCGCGCGGAGGCACGATCCGTACGCACGGCACCTTAGTACGGCGGGCCGCGCGCACCCCGCCCCGCGCGCCGATCCGCCACATCGTGGACACGACCTCATAGTGTGCAGCCGTGAACACAGCCGGGCATCACGAGCCGCCGACCGAGTTCCGTCGCGCGCTCGACTCGATCACCGGGACCCGCGTCCGGCCCGACGTCGCGCTGCGCGAGGTTCCGGCGCCGACCCGCATCGCGCCCTATGCCGTCGCGCTCGAAGCCTCGGTGGACCAGGTCGTCCCGGGCTCCTCGGAACCGGCGACGGACGCCACGACCGGCCGGTTCATCGTGCTGCACGACCCGGACGGGCAGCCGGCGTGGGACGGGACGTTCCGCGTCGTCACCCTGGTCCGCACATCGCTCGACCCCGAGCTGGCCGTCGACCCGCTGCTGGGCGCGGTCGCGTGGACCTGGGTCGAGGACGCCCTCGCCTCGGCGAGCAGCCCGGCCCACGCGCTGGGCGGGACCGTCTCCCGGGACACCTCCGAGAGCTTCGGTGCGCTCGAGGGGCGCGACGGTGTCGCCGATCTCGAGATCCGGGCCTCGTGGACGCCCGACACCCCCGACCTCTCGCTCCACCTCGAGGCGTGGGCCACGCTCCTGTGCACCGCGGCGGGGCTCGCGCCCCTCCCGGAGGGCGTCTCGGCCCTGCGCCCCCGGAGAGGACCGACCCGATGACCGCGCAGACGGGACCGCCCGCGGGCGACGTGCCCGACGACCCGGCACCCGAGGCCGAGGCGAGCACCGTGTCCGCGGCAGAGCCTTCGGACGAGCCCGCAGCTGAGCCCGCCCCCGAGCCGCGGCCGCTGACAGCACCCGCGGACGGCGTCCCGCCCGTCGTGGACACGCCCGCGGCCTTCGCCCGCGTCGTCGAGGCGTTCGCCGCAGCGACCGGGCCGGTGGCCGCGGACGCCGAGCGCGCGTCCGGCTACCGCTACGGCCAGGCGACCTACCTCGTCCAGGTCAAGCGCGAGGGCGCCGGCATCGCGCTCATCGACCCCGTGGGCGTCCCCGACATGTCTCCCCTGCTCGAGGCCGTCGGTGACACCGAGTGGATCCTGCACGCGGCGTCGCAGGACCTCCCGGGCTTCGCCGAGCACGGGCTGAGGCCGGCGCGCGTGTTCGACACCGAGCTCGCCGCGCGCCTGCTCGGCCTGGAACGGGTCGGACTGGCCGCCGTGGTCGCCGAGCTCCTCGGCCTCGGCCTCGCCAAGGAGCACTCGGCGGTCGACTGGTCCACCCGGCCGCTGCCCGACGAGTGGCTGCGCTACGCCGCGCTCGACGTCGAGGTGCTGATCCCCCTGCGCGACGTCCTGGCGGGGATGCTCGAGGAGGCCGGGAAGGCGGAGTGGGCCGCGCAGGAGTTCGAGGCGGTCCGGACCGCGCCGCCGCCGGCTGCCCGGGTCGACCCGTGGCGACGCACCAAGGAGATGCACTCGCTGCGCGACCGCCGTCAGGTGGCCGTCGTCCGGAGCCTGTGGGAGGCGCGCGACGAGAACGCCCGCCGACGCGACGTGGCGCCTGGCCGCGTCCTGCCCGACCGCGCGATCGTCGCCGCCGCGAAGGCCATGCCGCGCACCGTCCCGCAGCTCGTCGCGATCCGCGAGTTCGCCGGCCGCGCCACCAAGCGCCGTGCGCCCCAGTGGCAGGCTGCGATCGACGAGGCGCTGCGGCTCCCGGCGTCGGAGCTGCCGACGCTCCGCGGTCCCCGGTCGGACGCGCCTCCGCCACCGCGTGCCTGGAAGGACCGCCACCCCGAGGCCCTCGCGCGGTTCGAGGTCGCCCGCCCGCTCGTCGCCGCGCGCGCCGAGGCCCTGTCGATGCCGGTCGAGAACCTCCTGCGGCCCGACACGCTGCGGCGGTTGTGCTTCACCCCGCCGTCGCCGATCGATGCCGCCACCGTCGACGAGTTCCTCGCCGCGCACGACGCGAGGCCGTGGCAGCGGGACCTGCTCGCCGCCGAGCTCGCGGACGCCCTGCGGACGGCCGACGCGCCCGACGCCTGAACCGGCCGACGTCCGCCGCTGCGTATCCTGGCGGGTATGCCCACGCAGCCCTTGACGACGCAGACCGTGACCGACCGCGAGGCCTGGGACGCCGAGGTGAACGCCCTGGGCGGGCACCCGCTCCAGCTCTGGGCCTGGGGCGAGGTGAAGGGCTCCGGAGCCTGGACGCCCCGCCGGGTCAGGGTCCTCGACGCCGACGGGTCCCTCGTCGGTCTCGCCCAGGTGCTCGTGCGCCGGCTCCCGTTCCCCTTCAAGGCCCTCAGCCACGTCCCGCGCGGCCCGGTGCTCGCCGAGGGTGCGGACCGCTCGGCCGTCCTCGAGGCCGTGACCGCCCGGTGCCGCAAGAGCGCCGGCGGGATCGGCGTGACGTTCGAGCCCGACTGGCCGCAGGGCACGGAGTACGAGCTCGCCGGGTCCCGTCCCTCGCCGAACCCGATCTTCTTCGGCACGACCCTCCAGCTCGACCTGCGTCCTGACGAGGACACGCTGCTCGCCGGGATGAGCCAGTCGACGCGGCGCTACGTCCGCAAGTCGTCCAAGGGGCACATCGAGTTCCGGGAGATCACGTCCGCGGAGGAGATCGACCAGTGCCTGGCGATCCAGCGCGAGGTGGCCGACCGTGCGGAGTTCGGCATCCACGACGACGACTACTACCGGCTCATCAAGTCGGAGTACGGCGACCGCTCCCCGTGCTCGGCGCGTTCGAGGACGGGAAGCTCACGGCGTTCCTCTGGTACGCGACCAGCGACCGGCTCGCGTTCATGCTCTACGGCGGCACGAACGACGCGTCCCGCGAGAGCCGGGCCAACTTCGGTCTCACCTGGTACGCGATCCGCCGGTTCAAGGAGCAGGGCATCGAGGTCCTGGACTTCAACGGGCTGCTGAACGACGGGATCTCGCGGTTCAAGCGGTCGTTCGGTCAGCGCGACGACCACCTGGTCGGCAGCATCGACGTGGCGTTCAGCCCGCTGTGGTCGGTCTGGAACCGCCTGCTGCCGACCGCCAAGACCGTGCTGCGGCGGGTCAAGGGCCAGCGCCCGTCGAAGGACGAGAACGAGCACTGACCAGCGCTCACCAGCACCGACCAGACAGGTCTCTGCCTTCCGCACCATCCACTCCATCGACGCCCCGGTCGCCCGCCCCGCGCGGAGCGGCCGGGGCGTTCGTCGTCCGAGGCGCACCGTAGCCGTGACATTTTCCCGATACTCCGAGTAGCATCTACATCGCTCGAGCGGCGCCGCTCCCGGACGCCGCCGTCCACCCCTCTGGAGATGTGATGACCACGACGCACGACGGCGCCACCGCGCCCGACCAGCGGACCTCCCCCGGGACGCCCGACGACTCGCCGCACGCGACGTCGTCTTCGTCGACGGGGTGCGCACCCCGTTCGGCAAGGCGCGCCCCGACGGCCTGTTCGCCGAGACCCGCGCCGACGACATGGCCGTCAAGACCGTCCGCGAGCTGCTGCGCCGCAACCCGGCGCTGCCGCCCGAGCGCGTCGACGAGCTCGCGCTCGCCGCGACCACGCAGACCGGCGACCAGGGGCTGACCCTCGGCCGCTCCGTCGCCGTGCTGGCCGGCCTGCCCAAGAGCACCCCCGGCTACTCGATCGACCGCATGTGCGCGGGCGCGATGACCGCGGTGACGAACACGGCGTCCGCCATCATGGTCGGCGCGCAGGACGTCGCGATCGCCGGCGGCGTCGAGCACATGGGCCACCACCCGATGGGCGAGGGCACCGACCCCAACCCGCGCTTCGTCTCCGAGAAGCTCGTCGACTCGTCGGCCCTCGTCATGGGTTCGACGGCCGAGAACCTGCACGACCGCTACCCGCACCTGACCAAGGAGCGCGCCGACACGTTCGGCGTCGCCAGCCAGGACAAGTACGCCAAGGCGCTCGCCAACGGTGACATCGACCCGATGATCGTGCCGGTCGCCGTCCGCTCCACCGAGCTGGGCTGGGGCCTCGCCACGGCTGACGAGCTGCCCCGCCCGGGCACCACCGTCGAGGCGATCCGCGACCTCAAGACCCCGTTCCGCCCCGGTGGTCGCGTCACCGCCGGCAACGCCTCCCCCTGACCGACGGGGCCACCGCGTGCCTCGTCGCCGCGGGCGACGTCGCCGCCGAGCTGGGTCTCGACGTCGGCATGCGGCTCGTGTCGTTCGCGTTCGCGGGCGTTGAGCCCGAGGTCATGGGCATCGGCCCGGTCCCCGCGACCGAGCGCGCCCTGCGCACCGCAGGTCTCGAGATCGACGACATCGGCCTCTTCGAGATCAACGAGGCGTTCGCCGTCCAGGTCATGGCGTTCCTCGACCACTTCGGCATCGCGGACGACGACGAGCGCGTCAACGTCTACGGCGGCGCCATCGCCATGGGCCACCCGCTCGCCTCGTCGGGCGTGCGCCTCATGACGCAGCTCTCCCGCCAGTTCGCCCAGCACCCCGAGGTCCGGTACGGCCTGACGACCATGTGCGTCGGCCTCGGCATGGGCGGCACCGTGATCTGGGAGAACCCCCACCACGCCGACTACTCGGGCCACACGACCGCAACCGACGGGGAGAACCGCGCATGAACGCCGAGCAGGACAAGACCACCGCCGGCACGACGTCCGGCGACCAGACGATCGCCCCCGCCAAGGGCACCACGACATCCGGGACCGCCGAGGCGCCGTCCGGCAGCGCGGGCAGCGGCCAGGGCCGCGGCGAACGCGTCACCCACGCGCTCGTCCGGGACGTCGAGCTGCCCGGCGGCGCCGGGACGCTCGCCCTCGTGACTCTCGACAACGGCCTCGACCACACGAAGCCCACGACGCTCGGACCGATCGGCATGGCCGGGATCCGCACGGTGCTCGAGGGCGTGCGGTCGCGCGCCCGGGCCGGGGAGATCGCGGCCGTCGCGGTCACCGGCAAGCCCTACTTCCTCGCCGCCGGCGCCGATCTCATGCAGGCCGCGAGCCTGTCGGGCCGCGACGAGGCGCTCGAGCTCGGCCGTGCCGGGCACGCCGCCCTCGGCCTGCTCGGCGACATGGGCGTGCCGACCTTCGCGTACGTCAACGGCGTCGCGCTCGGCGGCGGCCTCGAGGTCGCCCTCAACTGCGACTACCGCACCGTCGCGTCGGACGCCGCGGCGCTGGCTCTCCCCGAGACCGGCCTGGGCCTCGTCCCCGGCTGGGGCGGCGCGTACCTCGTCCCGAGGCTCGTCGGCATCGAGAAGGCGATCGACGTCGTCCTCACGCGCCCCGCGGCGAACAAGCCCTTCAAGGCCGCCGAGGCGCTGAAGATCGGCCTGGTCGACGCGCTCTTCGAGGCGCCCGACTTCCTCGAGTCCTCGATCCGCTGGACCGCCTCGGTGCTGCGCGGCGAGATCGTCGTCGAGCGTCGCGAGCTCGACGCGCCCGAGGTGTGGGACGGCGTCGTCGCGGCGGCCCGGCAGCGGCTCGACGCCGTCGTCGGCACCTCGCGCCCCGCGCCTGGGCGGGCGCTCGACCTGATGGCCGCCGCACGGACCTCGACCCGCGAGGACGCGTTCGCGGCCGAGGACGAGGCCCTGGCGGACCTGATGATGACCGACGAGATGCGCTCCAGCGTGTACGCGTTCGGGCTCGTCTCCGGCGGCAAGCGCCCCCAGGGTGCGCCGGACCCGAAGCTCGCCCGGCCGGTCACGCGCGTCGGGATCGTCGGCGCCGGGCTCATGGCGGCGCAGATCGCGCTGCTGTTCGCCCAGCGCCTCGGCGTCCCCGTCGTCATGCGCGACCTCGACGCCGAGCGCGTCGAGAAGGGCCTCGGGTTCGTGCGGAGCACGGTGGAGAAGCTCACGGGCTCGGGCCGCATGTCGTCCGACGCCGGCGCGAAGATCCTGGCCTCCGTCCACGGGACGACCGACATCGGCGACTTCGCGAGCTGCGACTTCGTCATCGAGGCCGTCACCGAGGTCATGGGCCTGAAGAAGAAGGTCTTCGCCGAGCTCGAGGGCATCATCTCGCCCGAGGCGATCCTGGCGACGAACACGTCGGCGCTGTCGATCACCGAGATGGCGAGCGACCTCGCGCACCCCGAGCGCGTCGTCGGCATCCACTTCTTCAACCCTGTCGCTCAGATGCCGCTGGTCGAGGTGATCAAGGCCGAGAAGACGTCGGACGAGGCGTTGGCCACCGGGTTCGCGGTGTCGAAGAAGCTGCGCAAGACCGCCGTCGGCTGCCTCGACCGCCCCGGGTTCGTCGTCAACCGCCTGCTGGTGCTGCTGCTCGGCAAGATCGCCGAGGCCGTCGAGGGCGGGACGCCGGTCGAGGTCGCGGACCGCGCCCTGCGCCCGCTCGGCCTGCCGATGCCCCCGTTTCAGCTGCTCGACCTCGTCGGGCCGGCCGTCGGGCTGCACGTGCTCACCTCGCTCCGCGAGGACCTCGGTGACCGGATCCCCCGGTCCCCCGGCCTGGAGAAGCTGGTCGAGGAGGGTCGTCGCCTGTCGCTCGACCCCGCTGCGAAGGGCCTGCCGGCTCCCGTGGACCCGTCGATCCAGGACGCCTTCGACGCGACGCCCGGGACCGGGCTCGACGAGGCCGGCGTGCTCGACTCGGTGCTCACCGCGCTGACCGTGGAGATCGGTCACATGCTGGAGGAGAAGGTCGTCGAGAAGCCGTCGCAGATCGACCTCTGCATGATCCTCGGTGCCGGCTGGGGCTTCCACCTCGGCGGGATCACCCCGTACCTGGACCGAACCGGGTACTCGGAGAAGGTGCTCGGCCGGCGGCTCCTGCCGGACGGCGTGGGGAACGTCCCGCGCGGCTGACCCGGCGTTTCTTGCCCGCCGAACCGGTGGTTGTGGTCGATAACGGTCCTCGGACCGACCACAACCACCGGTTCGGCGCGCGATAGGGACCGGTTCGGCGGACAGAATGGTGCGGTGACCACCCCGCCGAGCGACGTGCCGTCCGGGTCCGTCTCGGTCGTGGTCCATGCGTCCCCGCGGCGCCCGCTCAGGGAGCTGCCCCTCGACCGGTTGACGTCCCGCGAGCGGTGGCGCCTCGACCGCTATCGACAGGTCGCCGACAAGGAGCGCTTCGCCACGGCTCGCACCCTCGCCCGCGAGGCGCTCGGCGCGCTCCAGGGCATCGACCCCGCTCGGGTCCGGATCGACGTCGACCCGCCCGGGCCGACCCACGGCCGCGTCAGCACTCCCGACGGACCTGCGTTCTCGATCGCCCACGCGGGCGGGATCGTCCTCGTCGCCGTGCTCACCGGCGGCCCGACCGGCGCCCGGGTGGGCGTCGACATCGATCACCCGGACGCCGTCCGCGGCCACCTCGACGAGCTGTCGGATGCCGTCCCGCCGGCCGAGCGTCCGGCTGCCGGCTGGTCGGTGGAGACCTTCACCCGCGCGTGGGTCCGGCGCGAGGCGGCGCTCAAGGCGGTCGGATGCGGACTGCTCGCGCCTCGGGACGACCTGGTCCTCGGCCCCGCTGACGCGGCTCCCGCGGTCATGCGTTCTGCGGGTCTCCCGGGCAGCGCCGGAGCGATCCTCCTGCGTGACCTGACCGCCGCCGAGGTCGGCGCACTCGTAGACACCCACGAGCGAGCGTTCGCCACGGTCGCGGTCGTGGTGCCTGGCTCGGGCCCCTCCCACGATCAGCTCGATGCCGCGCACATCACGGTCCGCACGCTGCGAACCCCCGTCGACTGATGCCGCCCGGCGACAACCGGGTCGCCGCCCCACGACGACGGGGTCGCTGCCCGGTCAGGTGATCTGATCGGGCGACAACCCCGTGCTCGGCAGAAGAGGAGGGTCAGTACGTGGTGAACCCGCGCGCCCGGAACACGTCCCGGACGGCCTCGGTGGCCTCCGTGGTCGGCGGCTCGGTGTCCGCGAGCTCGTAGGTGCGCCCGAGCTCGGCCCACTTGTCGCGGGCCATCTGGTGGAACGGGAGGATCTCGACGCGCTCGACCGTGCCGGGCCGGATCTTCTCGAACGACTCGATGTGGTCGGCGACGAGCCGCACGTTCTCCGGGTCGTCGGTCAGGCCAGGGACGAGCACGAACCGGGCCCACATCTTCTTGCCCAGCTCGGCCAGCCGCCGTCCGAACACGAGCGTCGGCTCGAGCGCACGACCGGTGACCCGCTCGTAGGTGTCCGGGTCGCCCGACTTCACGTCGAGCAGGACGAGGTCGACGTCGGCGAGCAGGTCGTCCGACGCGTTCGCGCCGAGGAACCCCGAGGTGTCGATGCAGGTGTGGATGCCGAGCTCCTTGGCGCCGCGCAGCAGCCTGTGCGCGAACGCCGGCTGCATCAGCACCTCGCCGCCCGAGATTGTGATGCCGCCGTTCGAGGCGGCGAACACCCCTTGTACCGCTCGATGCGGGCCAGGACCTCCGACGCGAGGACGGGGTCGCCGTCCTTCATCGCGAAGGTGTCCGGGTTGTGGCAGTAGAGGCAGCGCAGCGGGCACCCCGAGAGGAACATCGTCATGCGCGTGCCGGGCCCGTCGACCGCGGTCACGAGCTCCCAGGAGTGCATCGACCCGAGCTCACCCGTGCGCATGAGCGCGAACTTCTCCGCGCGCGGGACCTCGGAGGTGGACAGACCGCGGAGGCCCGCACCAGCGCGACGGCTGGTGGGGGCCTCCAGGTCGGTCACCGTGGTGGGGACCGTCATGTCAGACGGCGCCGTGGAACGTCCGTGAGAGGACGTCCATCTGCTGCTCACGCGTCAGGCGGACGAAGTTCACGGCGTAGCCGGAGACCCGGATCGTGAGCTGCGGGTAGTTCTCCGGGTGCTCCATGGCGTCCTCGAGCGTCTCGCGCACCAGCACATTGACGTTCATGTGGTAACCGCCGCCGCCGAAGGAGGCGTCCAGGAGACCAGAGAGGTTGGTGACTTGCTCGTCACGCGTGCGGCCGAGGCCGGACGGCACGATCGTGTTCGTCAGCGAGATGCCGTCCTGCGCCTGCTCGTACGGGAGCTTCGCGACCGAGAGCGCCGAGGCGAGCATGCCGTGGGTGTCGCGGCCGTTCATCGGGTTCGCGCCCGGGGAGAACGGCTCGCCCTCGCGGCGACCGTCCGGCGTGTTGCCGGTGGCCTTGCCGTAGACGACGTTCGACGTGATCGTCAGCACCGACTGGGTCGGCACGGCGTCGCGGTACATCTTGTGGCGACGGATCTTCTCCATGAACGCGGTCGTGAGCTCCACGGCGATGTCGTCGGCACGGTCGTCGTCGTTGCCGTACGCGGGGTAGTCGCCCTCGGTCACGTAGTCGACGACGACGCCGCGGTCGTCGAAGACCGGCGTGACCTTCGCGTACCTGATCGCGGACAGGGAGTCCGTGGCGACCGAGAGGCCGGCGATGCCGCAGGCCATGGTACGCAGCACCTCCTTGTCGTGGAGGGCCATCTCGATGCGCTCGTAGGCGTACTTGTCGTGCGACCAGTGGATGCAGTTGAGCGCCTCGACGTAGGTCTCGGCGAGCCAGTCCATCGTCTTGTCGAACCGGGCGCGGACGTCGTCGTAGTCGAGGGGCTCGCCCTCGGCCACGGGGGCGGCGACCGGCGAGACCTGCTTGCCGGAGACCTCGTCGCGTCCACCGTTGATCGCGTAGAGCAGCGTCTTGGCGAGGTTCACGCGAGCGCCGAAGAACTGCATCTGCTTGCCGACGGCCATCGGGGAGACGCAGCAGGCGATCGCCGCGTCGTCGCCCCAGGCCGCGCGGATCTCGTCGTCCGACTCGTACTGGACGGCGGAGGTGTCGATCGAGACCTTCGAGCAGAAGTCCTTGAAGCCCTGCGGGAGCTTCGAGGTCCAGAACACTGTCATGTTGGGCTCGGGGGCCGGGCCCAGGTTGTAGAGCGTCTGGAGCATCCGGAACGAGTTCTTGGTGACGAGGGGGCGCCCGTCCTCACCCATCCCACCGATGGTCTCGGTGACCCACGTCGGGTCACCCGAGAAGAGCTGGTCGTACTCGGGGGTGCGCAGGAAGCGCACGATGCGGAGCTTGATCACGAAGTCGTCCATGATCTCCTGCGCCTGGCTCTCCGTGATCGTGCCGGCCTGCAGGTCACGCTCGATGAAGATGTCGAGGAACGTCGAGGTGCGGCCCAGCGACATCGCGGCGCCGTTCTGCTCCTTGACCGCGGCGAGGAACCCGAAGTACAGCCACTGGACGGCCTCCTGCGCGTTCGTGGCGGGGCCCGAGATGTCGTGGCCGTAGGAGGCGGCCATCGCCTTGAGCTCGCCGAGCGCACGGATCTGCTCCGAGTGCTCCTCGCGCTCGCGGGCCAGCTTCTCGTCGAAGGGCTGCGAGGTCAGGCTGAGGTGGTCGACCTTCTTCGCGGCGATGAGCTGGTCGACGCCGTAGAGCGCGACGCGGCGGTAGTCGCCGATGATGCGACCGCGCCCGTAGGCGTCGGGCAGGCCCGTGATGATGTGCGAGCTGCGGGCGGCGCGGACGTTCGGCGTGTAGACGTCGAACACACCCTGGTTGTGGGTCTTGCGGTACTCGGTGAAGAAGTGCTTGAGGTTCTCGTCCACCGGGTAGCCGTAGGTGTTGAGCGCACCCTCGACCATGCGCCATCCGCCGTTCGGCATGATCGCGCGCTTGAGCGGGGCGTCGGTCTGCAGGCCGACGATGAGCTCGTTCGCCTGGTCGATGTACCCGGGGTCGTGCGCGGTGATCGAGGCGGGGACGTCGTACGAGACGTCGTAGACGCCCTTCTCGCGCTCCGCCGGGAACTTCTCGCTGAGGTTCGCCCAGATCCCGGTCGTGCGCTCCGTCGCGCCCTCGAGGAACGAGTCGTCACCCTCGTAGGGGGTGTAGTTCGTCTGGATGAAGTTGCGGACGTCGATGCCGTCGGCCCACGGCCCGGTCGTGAACCCGGTCCAGGCAGCCACGGGCGCGTCGTCGGAGCCCGGGGTCGAGCTCGGTGCCTCGGAAACGGTGGTCATTGCGTGTCCCCTCCTCGTGGGTGGCGCCGGGATGTTCCCGACACCGTGACGCTCCGGGTGTTCAGCCGGCCCGGACCTCGTCGATCCGCCTCTGCACGCCCTGATTCTTCCTTGTCCTCAGGTTACGACTTTCCGTTTCTCGTAGGGCGAAGAACCGCTGTCTCGCGGATCACACGAGCGTACCCCGGGACTCCCGAGAAGGCCTGGCGATCGTTGCAATTGCAACGGAATCTACCTGTCGGCAAGGTGTCGGACTGTGCTTGTGACGTTCTTCACTAAGAGCCCTCGCGGCTGCGCCAGACCGCGTGCGTCAGGCGTCGGGCGTCGGATACGCAGGCGACCCACTGGCTCGCGCGTCGAGCGCGTCGAGCGCGGACCTCGCCACGTCCCCGGGCGTCAGACGCTGCTCCGCGACGACCCGGTCGCGCGACGCGTGCTCGAGGAACGACGGACCGACCCCGCAGTGCACGAACGGGGTCGGCACGCTCGCCGCCGCAGCGTGCTGGGCGACCCCGGCACCGATGCCGCCGTCGACGACGCCGTCCTCGACCGTGACGACCAGGTCGTGCTCGCCGACGAGCTTGACCAACCCGTCCGGGACCGGCAGCACCCACGTCGGCGACGCCACCGTCACACGCAGCCCGTGCGCCCCGAGCGTCGCGCCAGCGGAGACAGCCGTGGCAGCCATGGACCCCACACCCACGACGAGCACGCGAGCCGACCCGGAGCCGCCGTCCGCTCCCCCGTGGCGCTCGAGCACGTCGACGCCGTCGAGCTCCTCGACCGCCGGGAGCGGGTCGCCCACCGGCCCCTTCGGGTAGCGGACGACGGTCGGCGCGTCGTCGACGTCGACGGCCGCCCGCAGCGCGGCGCGCAGCGTCGGCTCGTCCCGCGGCGCGGCGAGCCGCAGGCCCGGGACCACGCGCAGCATGGCCATGTCCCACACGCCGTTGTGGCTCGCGCCGTCGTCGCCGGTGATCCCGGCCCTGTCGAGCACGAACGTCACTCCCGCGCGGTGGAGCGCGACGTCCATGAGCACCTGGTCGAACGCCCGGTTGAGGAAGGTCGCGTAGACCGCGACGACCGGGTGCAGGCCCGCGAACGCCATGCCGGCCGCCGAGGTCGCGGCGTGCTGCTCGGCGATCCCGACGTCGAAGGTGCGGGCCGGGAACTCCTGGGCGAACGGTGCCAGCCCGACCGGGTGGAGCATGGCCGCCGTGATCGCCACGACGTCGGGACGGTCGTGGCCGATCTCGACGATCTCGTCCGCGAACACCGAGGTCCAGCCGAACCTCGACGGCGCGACGGGCAGCCCCGTCTCCGGGTGGATCTGGCCGACCGCGTGGAACCTGTCCGCGACGTCGTGCTCGGCGGGGCTGTAGCCGCGACCCTTCTCCGTGATGACGTGGACGATGACCGGGGCGCCGAACGCCCGTGCCGCGCGCAGCGCGCGCTCGGTCGCGCCCTCGTCGTGCCCGTCGATCGGACCGATGTACTTCATGCCCAGGTCCTCGAACATGCCCTGGGGCGCCACGACGTCCTTGATGCCCTTCTTGAGGCCGTGCAGCGCGTCGTACGCGAGTCGCCCCGGCGGTCCGGACCGGTTCAGCGTCCGCTTGCCCCAGCCGAGGAACGCCTCGTACCCGCGGGTGGTGCGCAGCGTGGCGAGGTGGTGGGCCATGCCGCCGATCGTCGGCGAGTACGAGCGGCCGTTGTCGTTGACGACGACGACGAGCCGCCGGTCCTGGGACTCGGCGATGTTGTTCAGCGCCTCCCAGGCCATGCCGCCCGTGAGCGCGCCGTCGCCGATCACGGCGACCACGTGCCGGTCGTGGAGCCCGCGGACGACGTTCGCCTTCGCGATCCCGTCCGCCCAGCTCAGCGACGTGGACGCGTGCGAGTTCTCGACGACGTCGTGCTCCGACTCGGCCCGGCTCGGGTACCCCGAGAGCCCGCCCTGCTTGCGCAGGTGGCCGAAGTCCTGTCGACCGGTGAGCAGCTTGTGGACGTACGCCTGGTGCCCGGTGTCGAACACGACCGTGTCGCGCGGCGACTCGAAGACGCGGTGGATCGCGAGCGTCAGCTCCACGACCCCGAGGTTGGGCCCGAGGTGCCCGCCCGTCCGGGACACCGCCTGGACGAGGAACTCACGGATCTCGTCGGCCAGCACCCGCACCTGGCCGGGGGTGAGCCGCTTCAGGTCCTGCGGACCTCGCACGCGCTGCAGCACGCGCCCCGCAGGTCGGTCGGGCGTCGACGACGGCATCGCGGCTCCGTTCTCCATGGCCCGCCCACCTTAGGCGCTCCGGGGCGCGCCCGCCCGCACGGCACGGCACGGCACGGCCGACCCGCGGCCCGCGGTCCCACGATCCAGCGAGCGGCGCTCGCGTGCGACCGCCGCTCGTAAGATGGCCCCATGCGTTTTCTCACGGGCCAGTCCCCCACCACCGACCTCACCTACGGTGACGTCTTCCTCGCCCCGTCCAGGTCGGACGTCGCGTCCCGGTTCGACGTCGACCTCGCCAGCGACGACGGCACCGGCACGACGATCCCGCTCGTCGTCGCGAACATGACCGCGGTCGCCGGTCGGCGCATGGCCGAGACCGTCGCCCGCCGCGGCGGCATCGCGATCATCCCCCAGGACGTCCCGACCGACGTCGTCGCCGACGTGGTGGCGTCCGTGAAGTCCAAGGACCCCGTCGTGGACACCGCCGTCACGGTCGGCCGCCACGACACCGTGCACACCGCGCTGACGCTGCTCGGCAAGCGCGCGCACGGCGCGGCCGTCGTGGTCGACGGCGGCCGGCCCGTGGGCGTCGTCACCGCGGACGACTGCTCCGGCGTCGACCGGTTCGCCCAGGTCGAGCAGGTCATGACCGAGGACCCGCTGGTGATCGAGGAGTCCGAGGTCTCCGGCCAGGGCATGGCCGGCATCCAGGCCGCGTTCGAGAAGCTGTACGCGGCCCGCCTGCAGCTCGCGCCCGTCGTGCGCGACGGGGAGCTCGTCGGCGTCCTCACCCGCAAGGGGCGCTCCGGTCCAGCGTCTACACCCCGGCGCTCGACGCCGACGGCAAGCTGCGCATCGGCGCCGCCGTCGGGATCAACGGCGACGTCGCCGGCAAGGCGAAGGAGCTCCTCGACGCCGGCGTCGACGTCCTCGTCGTCGACACGGCCCACGGCCACCAGGCGAAGATGATCGAGGCGCTGGCCGCCGTCCGCTCCGTCTCGCCCACCGTCCCCGTCGTCGCGGGGAACGTCGTGACCGCGGCGGGCGTCCGCGACCTCGTCGAGGCCGGTGCCGACATCATCAAGGTGGGCGTGGGTCCCGGCGCCATGTGCACGACGCGCATGATGACCGCCGTCGGGCGGCCGCAGTTCTCCGCCGTCCTCGAGTGCGCCGCCGCGGCCCGCGAGCTCGGCAAGCACGTGTGGGCGGACGGCGGCGTGCGGCACCCGCGCGACGTCGCCCTGGCCCTGGCTGCGGGCGCGTCCCAGGTGATGATCGGCTCCTGGTTCGCCGGGACCTACGAGTCCCCCGGCGACCTGCACACCGACGGCGACGGACGCCTCTACAAGGAGAGCTTCGGCATGGCCTCGGCCCGCGCGGTCGCGGCACGCACCGCGGGCGGCTCCGCGTTCGCCCGCGCCCGCAAGGGGCTCTACGAGGAGGGCATCTCGTCCTCGCGGATGTTCCTGCACCCGCAGCGTCCGGGCGTCGAGGACCTGATCGACGAGATCACGTCGGGCCTGCGCAGCTCGTGCACCTACGCCGGCGCGACGACCCTCGCCGAGTTCGCGGACCGTGCGCTCGTCGGCATCCAGTCGGCCGCCGGGTACGAGGAGGGGCGCCCGCTCCCGGCGGGCTGGTGACGCCTCCCGACCACGGCGCGGACGCGCCGCCGCTGGGGTCCGCACGGTCCCAGCTGGCGGCGCTCGGCGACCCGGCTGCGGGCGGCGACGTCTGGCCGGAGCGCTGGCGCCACGCCGTCGGGCGCCTCGACCGGTCGCAGGCCCGCGACGCCGCGGTGCTCGTCCTCTTCGGGGCGCTCGACAGGATCCCGGCCGAGCACGCGAGCGACGCGGTCGCCGCCGACCTCGACCTGCTCCTCCTCACCCGCGCGGCCACCCTCGGCAGCCACGCGGGCCAGGTCGCGTTCCCGGGCGGGCGTCTCGACCCCGGGGACGACGGCCCGGTGGACGCCGCGCTGCGCGAGGCCGTCGAGGAGACCGGGCTGGACCGCGACGGCGTGGAGGTCCTGGGCACCCTCGGCGCGCTGCCCGTCCCCGTGAGCAACCACCTCGTCACGCCCGTGCTCGGGTGGTGGGCCCACCGCTCCGAGGTCGGCGTCGTCGACGTCGCCGAGTCCGCGCACGTGTTCCGGGCACCTGTCGCCGACCTGATCGACCCCGGCCACCGTCGTACGGCGGTCGCCCGCCGCGGCGCCCAGGTCTACCGGGGCCCCGCCTTCCTCGTGGACGACGGGCCGCGGCAGCACGTCGTCTGGGGCTTCACGGCGGGGATCGTCGACGCCCTGCTCGACCGCCTCGGCTGGGCCGAGCCGTGGGACGTCGGCCACGAGCACGACATCACCCTCTGAGCGGTCGGGACCGCGAGGACCCGCCCCCGCCGTCGTCGCGGAGGCCCCCGGTGCGCTGGCCCGCTACGGACGTGACCCGCGCGCCCCGGCACGCTCTCCGGTCGTAGGCTCTCGGACGTGCCCGACTCCCCCGCCGCCGAGGTCGCGGTCACGACCGAGCTGGTCCGAGACCTCCTGCGGGCCCAGCACCCCGACCAGGCCGGTCTGCCGCTGCGGGTCGTCACGAACGGCTGGGACAACGTGGTCCTGCGCCTGGGCGACGACCTCGCCGTCCGCGCGCCCAGGCGCGCCCTCGCCGCACCCCTGGTGCTCCACGAGCAGCGGTGGCTCCCCACGCTGGCCCAGCACCTGCCCGTCCCGGTGCCCGCGCCCGTCCGCGTCGGCACCCCGACCGCCGCGTACCCGTGGTCGTGGAGCGTCGTCCCGTGGTTCGAGGGGCAGGCGGCGATCGAGGTGGCCCCGCACGACCGACGTGGCGTGGCGGTCGACCTCGCGCGGTTCGTCGGCGCCCTGCACCGGCTCGCGCCACAGGACGCTCCCCGCAACCCGTACCGCGGCGTCCCGCTCGCCGACCGGGACGCGGACGTGCGCGGCCGGCTGGCCGGCCTGCACGACGCCCTCTCGGCGAGGCCTCGGGACACCGACGCCCCTGGCCTACCGGACCTCACGGAGCGCGAGCTGCGTGACGTCGAGGACCTCTGGGGCGAGGCCGTGCGCACCGACCCGTGGGACGGCGAGCCGGTGTGGCTCCACGGCGACCTGCACCCCGGCAACCTGATCCTCGACCACCCAGGCCGGCTCGCGGCGGTGATCGACTTCGGCGACCTCACGTCGGGCGACCCCGCGACCGACCTCGGGACCGCGTGGCTCACGTTCGACGACGTCGGACGGCGGGAGTTCCGCCAGGCGCTCGGGGTCGAGCGCTCCCCGGACGACGCGACCTGGCTCCGTGCCCGCGGGTGGGCCGTCGTCCTGGGTTCGGCTCTCCTCGCGCACTCGGACGACACCCCGGCGCACCGCGAGGTCGGGCTGCACGCGCTGCGGTCCGTGCTCTCGGACTGAGCGGACGACGGGCGGGCGGCAGGTTCCCGTGCCACGACCTGCAGGCCCGGAGCCGGTCCGCGCGACTACGGTGACGTATGGCCTACGAACAGAAGACGCGCCCCACCGACGCGGACGTCGACGCGTTCGTCGACGCCGTCGAGAGCCCGACCCGACGGCGCGACGCCCGCACACTGCTCGACCTCTTCGGCCGCGTGACCGGCCTCGAGCCGGTGATGTGGGGACCGTCGATCATCGGCTACGGGACCCACCACTACCGCTACGCGACCGGGCACGAGGGCGACATGTGCGCCGCCGGCTTCTCGCCCCGCAAGGCCGCCACCGTGGTCTACCTCTACGGCAGCGATGCCGACCCCGAGCTCCTCGACCGCCTCGGTCCGCACCGCCGCGGCGTCGGCTGCCTGTACGTCACGAACCTCGCCAAGGTCGACATGGACGTCCTGGAACAGCTGGTGCGCGACTCGTACGAGGCGCTGGCGGCGAGCCCCACCGAGCAGGGCGGGACGAGCGGCACGACAGGTGGCGCTGCCTGACCTCGCTCGGGTCTGTCGATCCTGACGACCAGCGGCACGACGACGGCGGGGCGCCCACCCGAAGGTGAGCGCCCCGCCGTCGTGCCTCAGTGTGCGTGCCGGGAGGCCCGGCCGCGGGTCACGCGCTGACGAGCGACCGCAGCACGTACTGGAGGATCCCGCCGTTGCGGTAGTAGTCCGCCTCGCCCGGGGTGTCGATGCGCACGACGGCGTCGAACTCGACCGTCGAACCGTCACCCTTGGTCGCGGTGACCTTGACGGTGGACGGCGTCGCGCCGTCGTTCAGCGCGGTCACGCCGGCGACGTCGAACGTCTCGGTGCCGTCGAGCCCGAGCGAGTCGGCCGACTCGCCCGCGGGGAACTGCAGCGGCAGGACGCCCATGCCGATGAGGTTGGAGCGGTGGATCCGCTCGAAGCTCTCGGTGATGACCGCCCGGACACCCAGGAGCGCCGTGCCCTTGGCCGCCCAGTCGCGCGACGAACCGGAGCCGTACTCCTTGCCGCCGAGCACGACCAGCGGCGTGCCCTGCGCGGCGTAGTCCTGCGCAGCGTCGTAGATCGTGTCCTGCGCGTCCTTCACGAAGTTGAAGGTGTACCCGCCCTCGACGCCGGCGCCGTCGTTCTGGTCGGCGAGGAGCTGGTTGCGGAGACGGATGTTCGCGAACGTGCCACGGATCATGACCTCGTGGTTCCCGCGGCGCGAGCCGTAGGAGTTGAAGTCGCGACGCTCGATGCCGTGCTCCGCGAGGTAGACGCCCGCCGGGCTGTCCGCCTTGATCGCGCCGGCCGGCGAGATGTGGTCGGTCGTGACCGAGTCACCGAGCTTGGCGAGCACGCGAGCGCCGGAGATGTCGGAGACGGGCTCCGGCTCGGCACCCATGCCCTCGAAGTACGGGGGCTTGCGCACGTAGGTGGACTCGTCGTCCCACGCGAACGTCGAGCCCTCGGGGGTCTCGAGCGCGCGCCAGCGGTCGTCGCCGGTGAAGACGTCGGCGTAGTCCTTGGTGAACATCGCGCGGTCGATGGTCGCGTCGATCGTGTCCTGGACCTCCTGGGGCGTGGGCCACAGGTCCTTGAGGAAGATCGGCGAGCCGTCCTCGGCGCGACCCAGCGGGTCGTGGTCGAAGTCGAACTCCATGGTCCCGGCGAGCGCGTACGCGATGACGAGCGGCGGGGAGGCCAGGTAGTTCATCTTCACGTCGGGGTTGATGCGGCCCTCGAAGTTGCGGTTCCCGGACAGCACGGAGACGACGGCGAGGTCGTTGGCCTGGACGGCCTCCGAGATCTTCTCGTCGAGCGGGCCCGAGTTGCCGATGCACGTGGCGCAGCCGTAGCCGACGAGGTGGAAGCCGAGCTTCTCGAGGTAGGGCCAGAGGCCCGCCTTCTCGTAGTAGTTCGTCACGACCTGCGAGCCCGGCGCCATCGACGTCTTGACCCACGGCTTCGCGGAGATGCCGGCCTCGACGGCCTTCTTCGCGAGGAGCGCAGCACCGATCATCACGGACGGGTTCGACGTGTTGGTGCACGACGTGATCGACGCGATCGCGACGGCGCCGTGGAAGAGGTCGAACTCCTTGCCCTCGGAGTCGGTGACCGCGACCGTGCGCCGCACCTGCTCGTGCGTCGAGGGCGCGTCGGAGGCCGGGAAGGACTCCTTCTCGGACTCGTCGACGGTGTCGATGACGTCGGAGGCGTAGTTGGGCAGGTCGCGGGAGAACGCCGACTTCGCGTTCGACAGCTCGATGCGGTCCTGGGGGCGCTTCGGGCCGGCGATCGACGGGACGACCGACGAGAGGTCGAGCTCGAGGTACTCGGAGAACACGGGTTCGACGTACGAGTCGGCCGAGGGGTCGAGCCAGAGGCCCTGCTCCTTGGCGTACGCCTCGACGAGAGCGGTCTGCTCCTCGGAGCGACCGGTCAGGCGCAGGTAGTCCATCGTGACCTCGTCGATCGGGAAGATCGCGGCGGTCGAGCCGAACTCGGGGCTCATGTTGCCGATCGTGGCGCGGTTCGCGAGCGGCACCGACGCGACGCCGTCCCCGTAGAACTCGACGAACTTGCCGACGACGCCGTGCGAACGGAGCTGCTGCGTGATGGTGAGCACCACGTCGGTGGCGGTGACGCCGGCCGGGATGTCGCCGGTGAGCTTGAACCCGACGACGCGCGGGATCAGCATCGACACGGGCTGGCCGAGCATGGCCGCCTCGGCCTCGATGCCGCCGACGCCCCAGCCCAGGACGCCGAGGCCGTTGACCATCGTCGTGTGCGAGTCGGTGCCGACGCAGGTGTCGGGGTAGGCGCGGAGAACTCCGTCCACCTCGCGGGTCATGACCGTGCGCGCCAGGTACTCGATGTTGACCTGGTGGACGATCCCGGTGCCCGGGGGACGACCTTGAAGTCGTCGAACGCCGTCTGGCCCCAGCGCAGGAACTGGTAGCGCTCGTGGTTGCGCTGGTACTCGAACTCGACGTTGCGCTCGAACGCGTCGCGGCGGCCGGCGACGTCGATCTGCACGGAGTGGTCGATGACCATCTCGGCCGGGGCGAGCGGGTTGATGCGCTCGGGGTCGCCGCCGAGCTCGGCGACGGCCTCACGCATGGTCGCGAGGTCGACGACGCAGGGGACGCCGGTGAAGTCCTGCATGATCACGCGGGCGGGCGTGAACTGGATCTCGGTGTCGGGCTGGGCGTCCGGGTCCCACGACGCGAGCGCGCGGACGTGGTCGGCGGTGATGTTCGCGCCGTCCTCGGTCCGCAGCAGGTTCTCGGCGAGGACCTTGAGGCTGTACGGGAGACGCGCGGTCCCCTCGACGGCGGAGAGGCGGAAGATCTCGTACGAGTTCTCCCCGACCTCGAGTGTTCCCTTCGAGCCGAACGTGTCGACGCTGCTCACGGTGTCTCCTTCACTCCTGTTGGCGCAGGCTGTGGGGTGGGCTGCACCACCCGCTGCGACGGTCCGGCTCTCGTCGGTGCCGCGACGGCGGTGCAGATGTGCGGAGGGTTCGACGGCGGATCGCACCGGCATGCGTGGCGGTTCCCGCCGACCCCTTCGTCCTGGGTCGAGCATACCCCATATATCTTGACGTCAAGATACTTAGGTGTCCCTGACTTCCCCCACGTCCCGACCTCAGCGCTCCAGGACGGCCACGCACTCCACGTGGTGCGTCATCGGGAAGAGGTCGAACGCCCGCACGCTCGCGAGCCCGTAACCGCGCGCGCCGAAGTACTTCACGTCGCGCGCCAGCGCTGCCGGGTCGCACGCGACGTAGACCACCCGACGAGGCGCGAGCGCAGCGATCCCCGCGACGACCTTCTTGCCCGCACCCGCCCGCGGCGGGTCCAGGACGACAACGTCCGCCCCGGACGACGCCGCGTGCTCACCCCGGGCGAGCACGCTCGCCACCGAGCCGTGGTGCAGCTCGACACGATCCAGACCGTGGGCGTTGCGGCGCGCGTTGCGCACGGCGCCCTCGTCCCCCTCGATCGCGACGACACGGCCGGACTCCCCGACGGCGTGGGCCAACGGCGACGTGAAGAGCCCCGCCCCCGAGTACAGGTCGAGGACGGTCGCGCCGTCGAGGTCACCGGCCGCGTCGAGCACGGCGCCCGCGAGCAGCCCCGGCGCCTCCCTGTGCACCTGCCAGAACCCCTGGGCGGCGACGCGGTAGGCATGGGTACGACCGCCCGCGGCGACGTGCTCGGTGACCGAGCGCCGGGCGTTCGGCCGCTTGTCCGGCCCGCCCCGCCACGGCACCCCGTCCACCAGCAGCATCGGCACGGGCTCCGGCGCGTCGTCCCGGGGCGCCGGGGCGACGAGGTCGAGAACCGTCCCCGGTCGCCAGGTCCGGGCGAAGACACCCTCGGCGGCCGCGAGTGCCGCCACCTGCTCGCTCGCGAGCGGCATGTCGCGGAGCGCGACGACGTCGTGCGAACGGTGCCGGCGCATCCCGGCCCGCCCTGCGTCGTCCGCCACCAGCTCGATCCTGGTCCGGTACCCGAGGCCGCCGCGCGCGTCGTCGCCGGGAGCCGGCTCGACCGTCACGTCGGCGACCCCGCCGTCGACGTCGTCCTGTCCGCCGAGGCGGACGAGCTGCTCGCGGACGACGCTCGCCTTCCAGCGGCGCTGCGCGTCGAGAGCGACGTGCGCGAGCTCTCCCCGCCGACCCCGCCGGGACCCGCGGCGGGCCAGGCCGAGGCCACACGGTCGGGCGACGCCTCGAGCACATCGACGGCGTCCGCACGCCAGAACTTCGCCTCCGGTGCGGCGTCGGTGAGCCGGGCCCGGACCTGCTCGCCGGGCAGCGTGTGGTGCACGAACACGACACGCCCCTCGTGGCGGGCGACGCAGTGGCCGCCGTGGGCGACCCGCTCGATCACCAGCTCGACCTCCTGGCCGACGCCGGCCCGCCCCTCCTGCTCGGCCGCCTGCTCGTTCTCCGGCGTGGCGGGGTCGGTCTCGCTCGGGGTGGCCGTGGGGTCGGTGGGCGCGGTCGCGTCGGTGGGCATGCGACCAGTATCCCTGCCGCGCCCCTGTCGATTTCGCAGCGGCGTCCGCCTGGGCGACCCGGCAGGGCCGGCTAGCGGCCGGCCGGCCGTCAGCCGGACGTCGGGGGCCGGACGACGGCCCGCGGGACCCCAGACCGTCCGGGTCCGCGTCGCTCGTCACGGACGACGAGAGCTGCCACGGGACCGAGGCCACGACGACGCCCGGCGTGAACAGCAGCCGGCCCTTGAGCCGCAGCGCGCTCTGGTTGTGCAGCAGCTGCTCCCACCAGTGCCCGACGACGTACTCGGGGATGTAGACGACCACCAGGTCGCGGGGGCTCTCGCGGCGGATCGACCGGACGTACGCGAGCGTGGGCCGGGCGATCTCGCGGAACGGCGAGTCGAGCACCCGCAGCGGCACCGGGATGTCCAACGCGTCCCACTGGGCCGTCAGCTCCTCGACGTCGGCCCGGTCGATCCCGACGGTCACGCCCTCGAGGACCGACGGCCGCGACGCCCGGGCGTACGCGAGCGCCCGCATCGTCGGCTTGTGCAGCCGCGAGACCAGGACGATCGCGTGCACGCGGGACGGCAGCGCGCGGGCACCGCCGACGTCGTCGCCGAGCGCGAGCTCGTCCCGGACGGAGTCGTAGTGCCGGTGGATCGCCTGCATGATGACGAAGACGCCGATCATCGCGAGGATCGCGATCCAGGCGCCGTGGGTGAACTTGGTGACGAGCACGATGACGAGCACCGTCCCCGTCATCGCCAGGCCGAACGCGTTGACGACGCGCGAACGCTTCATGCGGGACCGTTCGTGCGGGTCCACGGCGGTGCGCAGCGCGCGGTTCCAGTGCTTGACCATCCCGAGCTGGGACAGCGTGAACGACACGAACACGCCCACGATGTAGAGCTGGATCAGCCGGGTGACCTGCGCGTCGAACGCGACGATCAGCACGATCGCCCCGAGGGCCAGGGTCACGATCCCGTTCGAGAACGCGAGCCGGTCGCCGCGGTTCTGCAGCTGCCGGGGCAGGTACCCGTCCTTGGCGAGGATCGAGCCCAGCACCGGGAACCCGTTGAAGGCAGTGTTGGCGGCGAGCACCAGGATCACGCCGGTGATCGCGGAGACGAAGAAGAACGCCGGCGAGAAGCCGTCGAACACGGTCTCGGAGAGCTGGCTGATCACCGGGTGCTGCACGTAGTCGACCGGCAGGGGCTGCCCGTCGTCCGTGAGCTGGAGGTGCGGGTCCTCCGCGTAGTGGACGCCCGTCGCCTGCGCGAGGAACAGGATCGACATCAGCATGGTCGCGGAGATGAGGCCCAGCAGGCCGAGCGTCGTCGCGGCGTTGCGGGACTTCGGCTTCTTGAAAGCCGGGACGCCGTTGCTGATCGCCTCCACCCCGGTGAGCGCGGCGCAGCCGGACGCGAACGCGCGGGCGATGAGGAAGGCGCCGGCGATCCCCGTGAGCCCCTCGTCGAACCCGGGCTCGGCGATCAGCTGGAACCCGGCGCTCTCGGACTCACCGAGGTTGCCGCCGAGGTAGCGGAAGAACCCGACGAGTGCCGTGGCGCCGATCGCGAACATGAAGAGGTACACCGGGATCGCGAAGAACCGACCGGACTCCCGGACCCCGCGCAGGTTCACCACCATGAGGAAGGTGACGACGAGCACCGCGACCAGCGTCTCGTGACCGCGGAGCAACGGGATGGCGGACGCGGCGTACTGGGCACCGGAGCTGATGGAGACGGCGACCGTGAGCACGTAGTCGACCAGCAGCGCCGAGGCCACACCGACCCCGGCGTTGGGCCCGAGGTTGACGGTGGCGACCTCGTAGTCCCCGCCGCCGGAGGGGTACGCGCGCACGTTCTGGCGGTACGACGTGACGACCGTGAGCAGGACGACGACGACGACCAACCCCACCCACGGGGACACCATGACCGCCGAGAGCCCGGCCAGGGAGAGCGTCAGGAGGATCTCGTCCGGGGCGTAGGCGACCGAGGAGAGCGCGTCGGAGGCGAACACCGGAAGCGCCGTCCGCTTCGGCAGGAGCGTGTGCCCGAGGTTGTCGCTGCGCATGGGCCGCCCCAGGAGGAGCCGCTTGGCAGAGTCCGCGATGTCCGACACGAGGCCCCATGCTATGCCGGGCCCGACGAGTGCGCCGTCCCCGGGGAGAGGTCGCCGAATGGGTATAGCGTCGGCACGTGCACTTCGTGATCATGGGCTGCGGCCGTGTCGGCGCGACCCTCGCGGCGTCGCTCGAGCGGCGTGGCCACTCGGTGGCCGTCGTCGACCAGAACCCGGACGCGTTCCGTCGGCTCTCGTCGGAGTTCGCGGGCAAGAAGGTCAAGGGCGTCGGCTTCGACAGGGACACCCTCGAGCAGGCCGGCATCCAGGACGCCTACGCGTTCGCCGCCGTCTCCGACGGCGACAACTCGAACATCCTCGCGGCCCGCGTGGTGCGCGAGACGTACGGGGTCGACCAGGTCGTCGCCCGCATCTACGACCCTCGCCGTGCCGAGATCTACGAGCGGCTCGGCATCCCGACCGTCGCGACGGTGCGCTGGACCTCCGACCAGGTCCTGCGCAGGATGCTCCCCTCGGCGCCACCGACGAGTACCGCGACCCCTCCGGGAAGGTCCGGCTGGCGCAGGTCGACCTCCACCCGGACTGGATCGGGCGCAGCGTCCGCGCCATCGAGGCCGCGGCACGCACGAAGATCGCCTTCGTCACCCGGTTCGGGGAGGGCATGGTGCCGAGCGCCGCCACCCTCCTGCAGGAGAACGACATCGTCCACGTCCTCATGGGCGTCGACGAGTCCGAGGCGGTCGAGCGTGCGCTCACCCGCGCCCCCAAGGAGGACGACTGATGCGCGTGGTCATCGCCGGTGCCGGGTCGGTCGGCAGGTCGATCGCCCGGGAGCTCCTCGCCCACGACCACGACGTCGTGCTCATCGACAAGTCCCCCGGCGCGATGCGCGTCGCCCAGGTCGCCGAGGCCGAGTGGATCCTCGCGGACGCCTGCGAGATCTCGTCGCTCGCCGACGCCGAGGTCGAGTCGTGCGACGTCATCGTCGCGGCGACCGGCGACGACAAGGTGAACCTCGTCGTCTCCCTGCTCGCCAAGACCGAGTTCGGCGTGCCCCGCACGGTCGCACGGGTGAACAACCCCGCGAACGAGTGGATGTTCGACGAGTCCTGGGGCGTCGACGTCGCCGTCTCGACCCCGCGCATCATGACGTCGATGGTCGAGGAGGCGGTCGCGGTCGGCGACCTCGTCCGGATCTTCACGTTCCACCAGTCCGGGGCCGACATCCTCGAGCTCACCCTGCCCGACGACTCGCCGCTCATCGGCGCCCGCGTCGGCGCTGTGCCGTGGCCGCTCGACACGGTGCTCGCCGCCGTCGTCCGCGGCGCCCTGCCGTTCGCCCCCACCGTCGACGACACGCTCGAGGCCGGGGATGAGCTGCTGATCGTCGCCGGACGGGAGGTCGACGAGGAGGCGCTCCAGTCGCTCCTCGTCTCGGCGCCACCCGAGGACCCGGGAACGGGCCAGGTCGACGTGGTGGACGTGACGGCGATCGACGAGTCCGACCTCGGGCCCGGAGCGGACGCCGACGGCCCGGAGGAGGTGGTCGCGGCCGACGAGGCCGACGCCACCGCTGACGCTGAGGACGAGGCGGGCGTCGGGGACGACGAGCCCCTCGGGGGCGACGTGGCCGAGGAACAGGATCCGGGCGCTGCGAGCCCTGGGGACTCCGCGCCGTCCGGCGGTCCCGATGCTCCCGAGGCGTCCGATGCTCCCGAGGGCGAACGCTCCGAGGCGAGCCCCGCCGTCCGGCACGCCGGGGACGCCCCGCCGCCCCTGACGGACGACCGGTCAACGACTCCCGGCGACGCGTGACCGCGGCTTGACCAGGATCCACACGATCCAGAGGGTCAGCGCGAAGAGCGGCAGGCCCATGACGAGACGGGCCGTCCCGAGCCAGCCGACCTGGTCGGCGAGGTAGAGCGGCACCTGGACGACCAGCCGCAGCGCGAACATCGCCACGAGCACCCACGTCGCGGTCGCGTAGCGGCGCACCAGGACCGCGTCGTCGCGCCACCGGCTCCAGCCGCCGGACGCCGGCCCGTCCTGCGCGTCCTGCACGTGGACGCCGACCCGGTCCGGGTCGCGCCCGTCGCTCGCGACGTCGTCCGCAGGCTCCGTGCCGTGAGCGCTCTCGAGGCCACGCTCGGAGGCGGGGTCGTCCGTGCGCTCCGATGAGTCCTCGGGGGCCGTCGGGCCGAACCCGCCCTTCATCCCCTCGACCGCGAGACCGACGACGGGCCACCGCACGAGCACCGACACGGCCAGCGCGATCAGGTAGGCCGCGTTGGTCCAGAGCCCGTACACGAAGTAGTTGGACGCCTCGCCGGACCTCCAGGCCCAGACGATCCCGATCCCGACGCCCAGCATGCCGCCGAGAGCCTGGGTGATCGGGGTGCGCTGCACGAGGCGCGCGACCACGGCGAGGACCGCGACGGCGGCCGACGAGATCAGCGCGGGCGTGAGCAGCTGGCCGGACGCCACGAAGACGACGACGAAGACGAGCCCGGGCGCGGTCGACTCGACGAGCCCCCGCACTCCCCCGACCGCTGCCGAGAGCGAGAACTCCTCGGAGGTCAGGACCCGCATGCCGGCGGCGTCCCGGGGCAACCGACCGGCGGGCGCGCCTGCGGGCCGAGCGGCGGGTTCGTGCTCGGTGCCGCTCACTCGCCCGGCCGCCCGCGCAGCTCGTACCGCGGGTTGAACATCGTGCGGCGACCGTCCATGTCGCTCACGAGCCCGACGACGCGCACGCGACGCCCTGGCTCGATGCCGACGATGCGCCGGCGCCCGAGCCACACGAGGTCGATCGCGCCGGTCCCGTCGTACAGCTCGGCCTCGACCGTGGGCACGCCCTCGGTGGGGCGCAGGACGACGGAGCGCAGCACGCCGGAGATCGATGCCCGGCAGCGGTTCCCGACCTGGTCTACGGGCGTGCAGCCGGACTGCTTCGCGGCGTCGTCGCGCTCCTCGCCCGCGGCGATCTCCTCCTGCGAGGCGAAGATGCTGCGCCAGGCTCGGCTCCGGACGGTGGTTCCACCGGTGCTCATCGGGTCTCCGTGATCTCCGGGCCGCGCGTGAGCGGGTCGAAGGTCTGCCCGGGGACCTCGGGCTCAGCGCCCTGGGGACCCGCGACCTTGGGCGTGACGCCCTTGCCCGGGAGCGTCAGCTCGAGCAGGTCTCGCGGCGCACGTGCGGCCTCGTCCCGGACCACGACGACGTTGGCGAAGATCGCCTCGACGATGCGGGCCTGCCCACGGTCCACGGCGGCGCGTCCGGTGATGACGCCGCGCAGGAACCAGCGCGGGCCGTCGACGCCGACGAACCTGGCGGGGCGGAACCCCGAGGTGCCGTCCGGTCCCTTGGCGGGCAGCCGCGCGAGCAGCTCGCGGCCGAACGGCCCGGGGATCTCGTCGACCGCGCCGCCCTGGCGGGCGACGGACTGCGCGATCTCGGCCCGGATCTCGTCCCAGATGCCTGCGGTGCGCGGCGCGGCGAACGCCTGGATCTGCAGCGCCGACCCCTGGAAGGTGCACGAGGCGCCGGTCACCTTGCCGCTCTTGCGGTCGGCCTCCATCCGCAGCTCCATGCCGGGCAGGCCGGGGAGCCAGACGGCACCGAGGTCGATGCGGCTGCCGCGACCCTCGACGTCACCGGAGTCGAACGGGCCCCGCTTCTTCGGCGTCGAGTCCTGGGCGGCGTCGCCGCCCGCCTGCGGTTCGCCGCCGCTTGCCGTCGCGCCGGCAGCGGCTGTCGCGTCGGTGTCCGCTGCGTCGGTCCCGGCCTCGGAGCCTGCCGAGGGCTCGGGCTTCGGGGCGGTCGCATCCGTCGCCTTGCGCCGGAACAGTCCCACTGACGATCTCCTCCGTGTCTGTGGCCGCGAGGCTCCGCGGCCGCGCGCCCGCCGGGCGCGCTCGATGTCCAGGGTAGTCCGCCGAGGGGGCGGGTCGGGTCGCGCCGGGTCAGGGAGCCGCGGTGCCGAAGCCGCCGCTCGACCCGAACCCGCCGGATCCGCGGTGCGACCCGGGCAGCGTCTCCGCACGCAGGAACTCGACGCGGGCGACCTCCTGCACGACGAGCTGGGCGATCCTGTCCCCCCGACGCAGCACCACCGGCATCGTCGAGTCCGTGTTGAGCAGGGTCACGCTGATCTCGCCGCGGTACCCGGCGTCGACCGTCCCCGGGGCGTTCACGACGGTGAGCCCGTGCTTGGCGGCCAGCCCGGACCGGGGGTGCACGAACGC
This sequence comes from Paraoerskovia sediminicola, assembly GCF_030296575.1. Classification (GTDB taxonomy): domain Bacteria; phylum Actinomycetota; class Actinomycetes; order Actinomycetales; family Cellulomonadaceae; genus Paraoerskovia; species Paraoerskovia sediminicola. The sequence continues at coordinate 2,801,798 of NZ_AP027729.1, read as the reverse complement.
CGCGTACCCGTCGGGGAGCGCGATCGCCACCCCGGTCGGCACGGTCGCGCGCTCGCCCGGGGCGAGCTCGACGTCCACGCGGGTGACGAGGTCGGCGCCGGCGTCGCCCGGGTGGGCGTACGCGGGCTCGGGGACGTCGTCGAGCAGCTGGAGCAGGACCTGGGGTCGGGAGCTGTTCTCGGGCACGCACCGAGGGTAGCGGGTCCTCGTGCCCGGGGACCCAGCCGGACCCGGAGCGGCGCACCACCGTCCATGACCTCGGCACGGTCCTGGGATGATGGCCCTATGACGCAGCGAGGGACACCCCGGGACCGTATGCCGGACGACGTCGCCCCGGCGGGAGCACCGGCGAGCGGGACGCCCCGTCACCAGGAACGCCTGCGCCCGGGACCCGGAGTCTTCGCCGCCGCCCTCGGGCTCGGTGTCTTCGTCGCCCTCTCGACGATCCCGCTGGGGACGGTCGTGGCGGGGACGGCGACCGTCCTCGCGATCGTCGCGGCGGCCGCGCTGGTCTGGTGGACGTCGCCGCTCGTCGTCGTCGACGACGAGCTACGCGCGGGTCGCGCCCGGATCCCCGTGGCGCTGCTCGGCGAGAGCCGGGTCCTGCGGGGTGACGAGCTGCGCGAGCAGCTCGGACCCGGGCTCGACGCCCGGGCCTACGTGTGCCTGCGTGCGTGGACGCGCGCGGCGGTGCGGGTCGAGGTCACCGACCCCGCGGACCCGACCCCGTACTGGATCGTGTCGACGCGGCGGCCGGAGGACCTCGTCCGGGCGCTCAGCGGCGGAGCCGCCGAGCGCCCGGTGGCCGACTGAGGGTCAGGCCGCGCACTCGGTGCAGATCGGCTGGCCGTTCTTCTCGCCGGCGAGCTGGCTGCGGTGGTGCACCAGGAAGCAGCTCATGCAGGTGAACTCGTCTGCCTGGCGGGGCAGGACGCGGACGGAGAACTCCTCGCCGGAGAGGTCGGCCCCGGGGAGCTCGAACCCTTCCGCCGCCTCGGTCTCGTCCTCATCGACCACACCCGACGACTTGTCCGAGCGACGGGTCTGGAGCTCCTGGATCGAGTCCTCGCTGATGTCTTCCTCGGTCTTGCGCGGTGCGTCGTAATCAGTTGCCATGCGGGATCCACTCCGTCTATCGCTGGTGTCGCTGTCGTTGCTCTCGTCCACGGCTGACGGTGGACGGATAAGTGTGCTGCGAGGTCTGAGCGGGGCGGTGCGGAGAGCTGCACCGACACGTTCTTGCACCCGGCGCACGGATCATGCATCAGATCCACCGCGAGCGCACCCCCAGAGGACGTGCGATCAGTCACACCGGGGTCGATGAGGTCGCCCGCAGCGTCAGGCGCCCTCGTCGGCGCGGGCCTGTTCGAGGATCCGCGCCAGTGCGTCCACGCTCTCGGCGGGGCCCGCGACCGTCATCCTGGCGTCGGCCGGGCGCTCGCCCAGCCCGCGGACGACGGCGCCCGACTCGGTCGCCACGAGCTCGCCCGCGGCCATGTCCCACGGGTTCAGCCCGCGCTCGTAGTACAGGTCCAGCCGCCCCGAGGCGACGAGGCACAGGTCGATCGCGGCGGAGCCGAGCCGGCGGATGTCCCGGACCTCCGGCAGGACGCGCGTGAGCACCTCGGCCTGGGCAGCGCGCCGGCCGGCGTCGTACCCGAAGCCGGTGCCGACGAGCGACTGTCCCAGCGGCCGCGCCGCGACCGGAGGGATCCGCTGCTCGTCGAGGTACGCGCCGCCGTCGCGCGCTGCGCTCCAGGTCCGGTCGCCCGGGACGTCGTGCACGGCGCCCGCCAGGAGCGTCCACGCGCCGGGCTCCGGCGGGCCGGCGCACACGGCGACCGACACGGCGAAGGGCGCGACGTCGTAGAGGAAGTTGACGGTGCCGTCGACGGGGTCGAGCACCCAGGTGAGGCCCGAGGTGCCTGCGACGGAGGTGCCCTCCTCGCCGAGGATCCCGTCCTGCGGCCTCGCCTGGGCGATCATCCGGTGCAGCAGCGCCTCGCTGTCGGTGTCGGTCCGGGTCACGACGTCCACGTCGGTCGACTTCGTCGCCGCGACCTCGACCGTCCGGGTCCTGGCCTCGCGGACCAGCGCACCTGCCGCCGTGGCGAGGGCCACGGCCAGCTCGCGCAGCTCCTGGGACGACGGCAGATCCGCCGATCCGGTCGCTCCGGTCGCTCCGGTCGCCTCGGCGTCCGTCGGCTCCGCCACGTCTGGGTCCTCCCGCTCTGGTCTGCTCACCCTCACATCCTGCCGGACGACGGCCCGCGCCGACCCGGGCTGCCAGCCCGTCCGCCGGTCCAGGAGGTCGGCGGGCCCGGTGCGGTCCACCCGAGGCGGAGCGCGAGCAGCCGGAGCAGCAGCACGAGCGCGACGATCGCGAGCTGCACCCAGACGCCCAGGATCCCGGCCTCCCAGGCCACCGCCGTGGCCACGGCACCGAGGAGCGCCGGGATGGCGTAGAGCTGGCGGTCCTGCAGGATCAGCGGCACCTCACCCGTGAGGACGTCGCGGAGCGCACCGCCTCCGATGCCCGTGACGAGACCGACGACGACGGAGGGAAGCAGACCGACGCCGAGGTCGAGCGCCTTGGTCGTGCCCACGAGGACGAACAGCGCGAGCGCGCCGGCGTCCAGCACGATGATGCTGCGGCGCATCCGGCCCAGGCGGGGGTGGGCGACGAAGATCAGGAGCCCGGCCGCGAGCGCCGCGGCCATGAGGCGCCAGTCGGCGATCCCCACGGGCGGCGTCGCGCCGATGAGGACGTCGCGCACGAGCCCGCCACCGAGTCCTGTCGCCCAGGCCAGGACGAGGACGCCGAACAGGTCGAAGTTCTTGCGCACCGCCGAGAGCCCACCGGAGAGCGCGGCGCAGAACACCGCGGCGATCTCCAGCGCGTCGTCGAACGGCAACGGCACCGTCGGCGTCCCGGCCTCGGCCACCAGGCCCGCGACGAGGGGCCCGACCATCACGACGTCCACGCCGCCATCATGGCAGCGTCCGGGCCGTGCACGTGCGTGGTGGCCGTGCGTGGGTGGCCGTAGGCGTGCATGGGTGGCCGTAGGCGTGCGCGGGTGACCGTGAACACGTCGAAACTCCGCGGCACACCGAGCGACCTGCCGCACCGGACCCGTCCCGGGTGGCACTCTCGACCATGAGCGACAGACGGGCCGTGGGGTCCGCGAACGCGTCGGAGGGTCGTATGCCACAGCTCGAGCTCGTGAAGCTTCACGAAGACGGTGAGCACGTCGTGCTGTCCGGACCGGGGGCCAGACGTTCACCCTGCCCATCACCGAGGCCCTGCGGGCCGCCGTGCGTCGTGACCGGGCACGCCTGGAGCACTGGCGTGCGGCAGGCACCACCGACCTGTCCCCACGCGAGATCCAGTCCCGTCTGCGGGCCGGGGAACCGGCGCGCGAGGTGGCCGAGGCCGCGGGGGTGCCCGTCGAGCACGTGCGCCGCTACGAGGGGCCGGTCGCAGCCGAGCAGGCCTACGTGATCGGCCGGATGCGCTCGGCGGTGACGCACGACCCCGTCCCGTCGGGCGGGCGCCGGCCGGCGGACCCGCCGACCATCGGCGACCGTGTCACGCAGCGCCTCGCGGTGCGCGGCATCGCCGAGGACGCAGCGGTCTGGACCGCCACCCGGTCGGGGAACGAGCCGTGGAACGTCGCGGTCACCTTCCAGATCGGCGACGACGACCGGCACGCCGGCTGGACGTTCGACCCTCAGTCCCGCGAGCTGCACGCGCAGGACGACGAGGCGCGGTGGCTCACCGAGCCCGACGCCGACGACGCCATGGACGTCTGGGACGCCGCTTCCGGGCGCGACGGCAACCGACCCCCGGCTCCGTCGACCGACGAGTGGCCGGCGCTGTCGGCCGTCACGATCACCGGCACGGCCTCTGACACGTCCCTCTCGTCCGCCGGGGCGACCGACGACGAGGACGCCGACACTCCTCCGGAGGCCGTCGACGCGACGGCCACGATGCTCGACGACCTGCGACGCCGCAGGGGTGTCCGCAAGGAACGCTCCGCAGGGGTCCAGGAGGTCTTCCGAGGCTTCGGTCCCGCCCGGCAGAGCGCCTCACCCGCGAGCGACGCGGAACCGGAGGACCGTTCCCGGACGGCCGACGACGCGAGCCCGGACGACGCTCCCGGCTCACCTGCCCCCGAGGCCCGCGGTCGGCTGCTCCACCTGCCGCGCAGCAAGACCTCGACGAACGGATCGGGTGCTGTCGAGACGGAACCGAGCGCACGACCGGGCGCCCGGTCGGGGACGTCGCCCGCGACGTCCGACACCGCGAAGGAGCCCGCCACAGGGAGCACGGGGAGCACGGCGAGCTCTGGGAGCGCGGCGACCACGTCGCAGGGCGACGCCTCGAAGGGTGGCGCGTCGAAGGGCTCCACGCCGAAGGGCGCACAGGGCGGTCGCGACGACGGCTCGAGCCGTCCGAGCTCGGGGCCACCGCAGCGCAGCGAGCAGAAGTCCGCTCCCGACGGCGACCGCAAGGGTGCCCGCAAGGGCCGGCCGAAGGTGCCGAGCTGGGACGAGATCGTCTTCGGCGCGAAGCACGACTGACCAACACGACTGACCAGCACGACGACGCAGGGACAAGAACGCAGGACGCAGGGCCGACGGCCGGGCACCTGACGCCCGGCCGTCGGCCTCGCCTCGGAGTTCGGCTCTCGCCTCAGCCTTCGGTCCGCGGGTCGGGCTCCTGACCTCAGATCAGCACGGCCCCGTCGCTGGTGCTCGCCCGTGCGGTCGCCTCCGTCATCCGGCGCATGTGGTGGCGTCGGCACAGCACCTCGTACCCGACGCTCGCAGCGCTCCCGGCCGCCCCGGTGTCCCCCACGACGACCTGGGCGCCCTCGACGACCATGCGCCCGTCCACGGTGCGGGCGTTGTGCGTCGCTCGCGCGCCGCACCAGCACAGCGACTGCACCTGGAGCACCTCGACCCGGTCGGCGAGCTCGATGAGCCGTGCCGCGCCGGGGAAGAGCCGGGTGCGGAAGTCCGCGGTGATCCCGAACGCGAAGACGTCGGTCCCGGTCTCGTCGACGAGACGTGCGAGCTGCTCGACCTGCTCCGGGGAGTAGAACTGCGCCTCGTCGCAGACCAGGTAGTCGACCGCCCTGCCGCGGGCGCGGTCGGCGGCGACCTCGTCCCAGAAGTCGGTGTCGTCGCCGACCTCGCGGGCCGCGGACTCGAGCCCGAGCCGCGACGAGATGCGGTCGACGCCGGCGCGGTCGTCGCGGCTGAAGACGATGCCGGTGCGCCCGCGCGCCGCGTGGTTGTGGTCCATCTGGAGCGCGAGCGTCGACTTGCCGCAGTCCATCGTGCCGGAGAAGAAGACGAGCTCGGCCATGGTTCCGTCCGTGTGGGGTCTCGGGTCAGGACTGGGAGGTCAGGACTGGGGTGTCAGGACTGGGAGGTCAGGAAGGGGACCCGCATCTCGGTGCGGGTGAGCGAGCCGTGCACCCCCGTGAGGGTCAGTGATGCGGCGCTCTGGCTGGCGGAGTCGACCACGGTCGCGCGGCGCCGCATGGCGACCACCACGTCGCCCGGCACCTCGCGGACGTGCGCGGAGACCGGACCGAACCACCCTGCCGCCACCGCTTCGTCGCGCGTCACCACGAGCGCGGCGTCGCCGAGCACCTGGGTCCAGCGTTCGCGGACCTGCGCGACGTCGTCCGACGCCACGTAGAGGTGTGTCGCGCGGGGCTCACCTGCGACCATCTGCACGCCGCGCGAGAGCTCGGGCTCGGCGGCGACGTCCCAGCGCTCGGTGAGGTCGACGTCGATCATGCCGTGGTCCGCGGTGACGAGCAGGAGGGTGCCTCGGGGCAACCGCCGGGACAGGTCGGCCAGCTCACGGTCGAGCGCCTCGAGCGCGTCGCCCCACTGCCAGGAACCCCAGCCGCGGTGGTGGCCGACCTTGTCGACGTCCCCCCAGTAGAGGTAGGCGAGCCCCGGCTCGCGCAGGGCCCGGACCACCGCGTCGACCCGGCCCGGCAGCGACTCGGCCGCGACGTACGTACCGCCGCGCAGGGCGGCTCGCGTCATGCCGGAGCCCGCGAAGCGGCGGGGCCCGACGGACGTCACGCCGAGCCCGGCCGAGGCGACACCCTGGAGCACGGTCGCCTCGCGCTGCAACGACTCCGGCTCCCCCGCGCCGTCCCACGAGACCATGTTCGCGAGGGCGCCGGTCTCGGCGTCGCGCTGCGTGTACCCGAGCATCCCCGTGCGCCCGGGGCACGTCCCGGTGCCGAAGGTCCCCATCGCCGCGGCGGTCGTGCTCGGGAAGCTGGAGAGCAGCGGCTCCGAGCCCGCGAGGAGGGAGCGCAGGAACGGGGCGTGCCCGGCCCGTTCCGCCAGGTTGTCGTGGCCGAGGCCGTCGACGAGGACCACGCACACCCGCTCGACGTCCGGGAGGCCGAGCGATCGCTGCGCCTCGCGGCTCCGCCCGCCGGGCGTGAGGTCGATGCCCAGCGCGCCCGCCGCCGCCGGCAGGACGGATGCCAGGGAGCGCCCGTCGTAGGACGGCGCGACGAGGTCGTCGGGGAGGTCCCCGAGAACTGCGGCCGCGCCGGGGACGCCGGTCATCGGCGTGCCGACACGCTGCTCAGCTCGGACAGCCGACGGGCGAAGTCGGTGGCCGACCGGACCGCGTCGAGGCCCTCGGCCGCGGCGCTGACCCGGACGACCACGTCGTCCGGCGTGATCTGGCCCGTCATCCCGTGGTCGGCGTCGCAGCTCGGGTCGGGGCACTGCGCCGGCTCGAGGTCGACGCGCGAGACGCTCCCCCACCCGATCGCCAGCGTCATCTCGACCGCGAGGTCGCCGCTGCGGTGCCGCTCCGGCTCCTCCATGACGTGCGTGAGGGTCACCGAGCGGAGCTCGGACAGCGGCACCGACTCCGTGGTCGCCGCGGCGGACGCCGACGGGTGCTCGCTGTCCGCGGGGTGGTCGTCGACGTGCGCCGAGACGAGGCGCGTGGGCGTCAGCACGAGGACCGTCAGGTGACGACGCACCTCGGAGGCGTCGAAGGTCGTCTCGGCGTGGACGAGGTGCGTGACGACCCGCTCGTCGCCGAGCGCGACCTCGAGGACGTCGCGCACGAGCTCGGGGTAGTACCCGGCCTGGCGCAGGTCGTCGTTGAGCGGTCGGCGGTCGGCGGAGATCCTGGGGGCACCGCTGCATTCTTCCACCCGCGGCCCGGCGGTCGCCAACCGCCGGGCGTCACTGGGGAAGCGCCCGACGCAGGGCGTCCGCGCGATCGGAGTCCGCGAGCCTGACCCGCGCGGTCAGGACGCTGCACTCACGGTCGGAGACGAGCACCGGGTAGAGCTCGAGGCGTCGGAGCTCGGGCAGCTCGTCCGCCATCACCGAGACGCGGGCGACCAGGTCCTCCAGCCGCGCGACGTCGGCGACCGGGGCTCCGTGGTACCCGAAGAGCCTCGGGGCCGCCCGGATCGAGCGGACCATCGACGAGACGTCCGTGGCGGTCAGCGGCGGGATCCCGAACGTCACGTCGTCGAGCAGGTCCGTCGCGTCGCCGGCGAGGCCGAACGAGACCACGGGCCCGTACAGGTGGTCCTCGGTGCTGCGCACGACGCACGCGACCCCGATCCCGGCCATATGCTGCACCTCGAACGGCGGGCCGTCGGCACGCACGGCGGGCACGAGGTCGGCGACGGCCTGGGCCATGTGCTCGACGTCGGTCCGGAGCTCGTCGGCGTCGGCGATGTCCAGGCGCACGGCCCCCAGGTCCTGGCGGTGGCGCAGGGCGCCCGCGGTGTGCTTGAGCGCGACCGGCCAGCCCAGCTCCTCCGCGGCGCGCACCGCCTCGTCCGCGTCCCAGACCTGACGCGAGGGCCACACGTGGATCCCGTAGTGGCCCAGGAGCCGCGCCGCGGTGGCGTCGTCGAGCTCGACCGTCCGGGGCTCGCCCGGGCCCCGGTCGGGGCCCGGTGCAGCTCCTCGACGACGAGCGCCTTCGCGGCGCGGGTGGCGATCCCCGCCGGTCGTTCGAGCGGGGTGTGGTCGTCGCTGCGCCAGCGCGCGTATCGGGCCACCGCTCCCAGGGCCTCGGCGGCGTCCTCGGCGGTCGAGTAGGCGGGCACGTGGCGCACCACCCCGTCGGCGTCGGGGGCCGCGAGCTGGTCCACGAGACCGTGGAGCCCGAGCATGCAGGCGACGGTCGTGCGGCCGGAGTCCGCCGCGGCACGGGCGATCGCCCGGGAGGCGGCGAGCGAGGGCGGTCCGAGCGTCGGGATGTTGACGGCGATGACCGCGTCGCACGCCCCGGGCGCGTAGAGCGCCTCGAGCGCCCCCTCGACGCGGCCGAGGCCGGCGTCCTCGGGCAGGAACCGCGAGCAGTCCGCGACCTCGAGGCCTACGGACACCAAGATCTCGGCGACTACGGCCGCGAGCGAGGCCGCGCTCGCCAGGATGCCGACCCGGCGCCCCTCGGGGAGCGGCTGGTGCGCGAGGAGCTGGGCGATGTCGACGAGCTCGTGGGTGTTCTGGGCGTGGATCACGCCCACCTGGCGCAGCATCTCGTCGAGGGTCCGGCGAGGCGTGCGCGTCGCGCGCACGGTGTGCCCGGGAGGCACGACGTGGCCGGAGCGCCCCGCGGTCGCCACGACGACCGGCTTGACGCGTGACAGGCGCCGGGCGATGCGGCTGAACTTGCGGGGGTTGCCGATCGACTCGAGGTGCAGGGCGACGACCTTCGTCGCGGGGTCGTCGTACCAGTACTGCATGAGGTCGTTGCCGGACACGTCCGCACGGTGCCCGGCCGAGACGAAGCCGGAGACCCCGATCCCGCGGCGCAGCACGGTCGCCAGGAGGGTCACGCCCCGGGGCGCCGACTGGCAGAACAGCCCGACCTCGCCGGCGGGCGGGACCTGGGTCGCGAGACCGACGTTCAGCGAGCGGCCGCCCGCCTGGGCGACGAGTCCGAAGCTCGCCGGACCGAGGACGCGCATGCCGGCCGCGTGCGCGACGCGCAGGAGCTCGCGCTGGGCCGCGAGACCGTCGGGGCCGGTCTCGGCGAACCCCGCGGACACGACGACGACGCTCCGCACGCCGCTGCTGTCGAGACCTCGGACCGTCTCGATGACGTCGGCGGGGCAGGCCGAGAGCGCCGCCAGCGTGACCGTGCCCGGCACCTCGGCGACGGCGGACCACCGACGGACGAGGCGCCCCGGCAGGCGGTCGGTGACGCTCGTCGGGATCCCGACGACGTGACAGACCACGTCGGAGCCCACGACCCCGGCCACGACCTTCGCGGCGGCGATCGCCTCCCCCGTGAGCGCGACGTGGTCCCCGGGCCCGACGACGAGGACCTCCTCGGCACCCAGCAGCAGCTGGACGCTGCGCGACTCGGCGCGGTGCTCGCGGTCGGCCATGACCTCGCGCGACCGGTCGGTCGGGTCGAGGTCGACGCCCACCTGGACAATCCCGTCGTCGAGCTGCTGCCTGAGCTCGTACCCGGCCTCCCGGAACACCGCGATCATGCGCCCGTTCTGCGGCAGGACCTCGGCGGTGAACCGCCGCACCCCGACCTCGCGCGCCGCGGCGGCGAGGTGCTCGAGGAGCACCGACCCCACGCCGCGACCCTGGGCGGCGTCGGCGATGTTGAACGCGACCTCGGCCTCGTCGGGCTCGACCCGGTCGAACCGCCCGATGCCGACGATCTCCTCGCGCCTGACGTCGGCGTCGCCGACGACGGACCGCACGACGACGAGCGCCACCCGGTCGTGGTGGTCCACCTCGGTGAACCGGCGAAGGTCCCGCTCCGAGAGCCGGTCCATGGAGACGAAGAACCGCAGGTACGTCGACTGCTCCGACTGGGCGACGTGGAACCGCTGGAGCGCGTCGGCGTCGTCGGGACGGATCGGACGCAGGTGCGCGGTCGACCCGTCGCGCAGCACGACGTCCGCCTCCCACTCCACCGGGTATCGAGCGTCGACGTCCACCACCCCAGGCTAGGGGAAGCGTCGGACCCAGGAGGGGCAGGCTCCGGTCCGGCGCCGGTGCGGCGCGCGTCACCCGCGGTGTCGGCATCCTCGCGTAACCTGCCCTTCGCACGACCGACGACGGCTGACGAGGAGCACGACGGCAGATGGCACGCAAGGCAGCGAGCGCCCCCATCGACCCGAGCGAGGTCGAGGAGACCATCGTCGACGTCGACGTGGCGACCGAGATGGAGGGGTCGTTCCTCGAGTACGCCTACTCCGTCATCTACTCGCGCGCCCTCCCGGACGCCCGCGACGGCATGAAGCCGGTGCAGCGACGCATCCTGTACCAGATGGCCGACATGGGCCTGCGCCCCGACCGCGCGCACGTGAAGTCGGCACGCGTGGTCGGCGAGGTCATGGGAAAGCTCCACCCCCACGGCGACAGCGCGATCTACGACGCGCTCGTGCGCCTCGCGCAGCCGTTCTCGCTACGGCTCCCGCTCGTGGACGGGCACGGGAACTTCGGCTCGCTCGACGACGGTCCGGCCGCCGCCCGGTACACCGAGGCGCGCCCGGCGGCGTCGTCCTTGGCGATGACGACCGGGCTCGACGAGGACGTCGTCGACTTCGTCCCCAACTACGACAACAAGCTCACGCAGCCCGAGGTCCTGCCTGCCGCGATCCCGAACCTCCTCGTCAACGGGGCGTCGGGCATCGCGGTCGGCATGGCGACCAACATGGCGCCGCACAACCTGGTCGAGGTCGTCGGTGCCGCGCGCCACCTCCTGCAGAACCCGGACGCGACGCTGGACGACCTGATGCGGTTCGTGCCCGGCCCCGACCTGCCGAGCGGCGGCAAGATCGTCGGTCTCGACGGGGTGCGCGACGCCTACCGCACGGGGCGCGGGACGTTCCGCACCCGCGCGACCGCGAAGATCGAGAGCATCACGCCGCGCCGCAAGGGCATCGTCGTCACGGAGCTTCCGTACCTCGTCGGCCCCGAGAAGATCAAGGAGAAGATCAAGGAGGGCGTCCAGAACAAGAAGCTCTCCGGGATCTCCGACTTCAGCGACCTCACCGACCGGACGCACGGGATGCGCCTCGTCATCGAGGTGAAGAACGGCTTCAACCCGGAGGCCGTCCTGGAACAGCTCTACCGGTACACCCCGCTCGAGGACTCGTTCGGCATCAACAACGTCGCGCTCGTGGAGGGCCAGCCGCGCACCCTGGGTCTGCGCGAGCTCGTGCAGGTGTGGGTCGACCACCGCGTCGACGTGGTCCGCCGGCGCAGCGAGTTCCGCCTCGCGAAGCGCAAGGACCGGCTGCACCTGGTGGAGGGCCTCCTGCTCGCGATCGTCGACATCGACGAGGTCATCCAGGTGATCCGCTCGAGCGACGACGCCGCGACGGCCCGCACCCGCCTCGAGACGGTCTTCGACCTCTCGGAGGCGCAGGCCACCTACATCCTGGACCTCCAGCTGCGCCGGCTCACCAAGTTCTCGCGGATCGAGCTCGAGAAGGAGCAGGCCGAGCTGCTCGAGGAGATCGCGCGCCTGGAGGAGATCCTCGGCGACCCCGCGGTCCTGAAGGCTGTCGTCGCGGGCGAGATGGACGACGTCGCCCGCGCGTACGGCACGCCGCGGCGCACGATCCTGCTGGACTCCGCGGGCGGGTCCGTCGGCTCCGCCGCGGGCGCGGCGCGCGCCAAGGCCTCCGCGGTCCCGCTCGAGGTCCCGGACTCGCCGTGCCATGCGCTGCTGTCCGTGACGGGCCTCCTGGCCCGGACGTCCGACGCGGACGAGCTCGTGCGGGAGGGCCGCCGCGCGGCCCACGACGCGGTCCGCGCCGCCGTGACGACCACGGCCCGCGGCGAGGTCGGGCTCCTGACGAGCGCGGGTCGTGTCCTACGGCTGTCGGTCCTCGACCTGCCGGCGCTGCCCCCGACGGACGGCCCGCCGAGCCTGTCCGGCGGCGTCCCGCTCAGCGAGATCGTCTCGCTCGACAAGGACGAGTCGCCGATCACCCTCGTGAGCCTGTCGGACGACGCCGCTCCCCTCGCGATCGGCACCCGCCTCGGCGTGGTCAAGCGGGTCGCGCCCGGGGACGTGCCGCGCGGCGACGAGTGGGACGTGATCCGCCTCAAGGACGGCGACGTCGTCGTCGGCGCCGCGCCGGCGGACGACGTCGACGAGGTCGCGTTCGTCACGAGCGACGCGAACATCCTCCACTACGCGGCCGAGCTCGTCCGTCCCCAGGGTCGGACGGCGGCCGGCATGGCGGGCGTGAAGCTCGCCGCGGGTGCCGAGGTCGTCGCGTTCGGCGTGGTCGAGGCCTCGGTGCGCGACCTGGCTCGCGTGGTGACGATCGCCGGCTCGGCGGGGGCGCTGCCCGGCACCCAGAGCGGGTCGGCCAAGGTCACACCGTACGAGCTGTACCCGTCGAAGGGACGCGCCACCGGCGGTGTCCGCGCACAGCGCTTCGTGCGTGGCGAGGACGCGCTGATCGGCGCCTGGGTCGGTCAGGGCCCGCCGCGTGCCGTGGGCTCGGGCGGCCAGCCGCTCGACCTGCCGGCCGACGACGACCGTCGGGACGGGTCGGGGACCCCGCTGGGGTCGACGGTCGCCGGGATCGGCTGAGCGACCCCGTCACCGCCGGTCGACGGGCCCTTCGTCGTCCACGGACGAACGGCTGAGCGAACCCGTCACCGCCGGTCGACGGACCCCTTGTCGTCCACGAACAGGTCGAGGAGCCGGGCCAGCGCGGCGACGTCACGCGGGTCCCAGGTGCGCGTGATCCCGCCGAGGCGGGCGAGCCGGAACTGCGACGCGCGCTCGGCCAGCACTCGCCCGGCCGCGGTCGCCTCCACGACGGACGTCCGCCGGTCGGCGCCCGAAGGACCGCGCGTCACGGCCCCGGCCTTCTCGGCGCGGGTGACGAGCCGGCTCGCGGTCGAGTGCGCGACGTCGAGCCGTTCTGCGACGTCACGGATCGTCGAGCCCGTCGGCGCAGCGTCGTGCCCGCTCGTGACGGCATCCAGCACGAGGAGCGTCGACAGCTCGACGGGCGACCCGGCGTCGTCGAGCACGGCGGGCGTCTCGATGAACCGCCGCAGCCGCATCAGGGATCGGTCGAGCCGCTCGAGGTCGCGTCGCCCGGTGGCGTCCATGTCAGGCACTTCTCTCTCGTTCATATGTGTATAGTACATAGTATTAGTTCGCGGGCACGGCCCGTGCGTCGAGACGAGAAGGAGCTCACCGTGGCGAAGATCCTGGTGACCGGTGCGAGCGGCAACGTGGGTGCGGCGGTCGTGCGCGCCCTCACCGAGGCAGGCGTCGAGCACCGCACGGCGGACCGCCACGTGCCGGCCGGGACGACCGACGCCGTCGCCTTCCACTTCACCGACCCGTCCACCTGGTCGGCGGCCTTCGAGGGCGTCGAGTCGCTGTTCCTCGTGCGACCGCCCGCGATCGGCAACGTGCGGCGCGACCTGCTGCCCGCGGTCGCCGCGGCGCGCGACGCAGGTGTGCGGCACGTCGTCTTCCTCTCGCTGCAGGGCGCGGAGAAGAACAAGGTCGTCCCGCACGCCAAGGTCGAGTCGTGGCTGCGCTCCTCCGGCATGACGTGGACGTTCGTCCGCGCGTCGTTCTTCCACCAGAACCTCTCCACGACACACGTCTCCGACATCCGGGACCGGGACGAGATCCTGATGCCCGCCGGCCACGGGGCCACCGCGTTCGTCGACGCCGAGGACGTCGGTGCGGTCGCTGCGGCCGCGCTCACCGACCCGTCCGCGCACGCCGACCGCGCGTGGACCGTCACGGGCCCCCGCGCGCTGACCTACGACCAGATCGCCGCCATCCTGACCGACGAGCTCGGCCGCCCGGTCCGCTACCGGCGCGCCGGGATCCTGCGCTACGCCCGGCACGCACGGCGCGTCCTCGGCATGCCGTGGGGAATGGTCGTGGTCACCACCGCGATCTACTCCACCGCCCGCCTCGGCATGGCGGCCGGGCTCACCGAGGAGGCCCGCACCGTCCTCGGGCGCGAACCGATCGACTTCGCCGCCTTCGCCCACCGGGAACGCGCCGCCTGGCTCCCGTCCCGCTGATCCCAGCTCCCTGATCCACGCCGACCGTTCGACCCCTGGAGGTCACCAGTGAAGCTCGCCCTCATCGGATCCACCGGCCGCACCGGCCGGCACACGCTCGCCGCGGCGCTCGACCGCGGCCACGACGTGACGGCGCTCGTGCGCGACCCCGCGAAGATCCCCGCCGAGGCGCGCGACCGCGTCCGGGTCGTGGTCGGCGACTCGACGGACCGCACTACCCTCGCCGACCTCCTTCAGGGAGCGGAGGCCGTCGTGTCCGCGCTGGGCCCGACCGACAAGCAGCCCGACCTCCACACGCGGACCGCCCGGGAGCTCGTCGGCCTCATGACCGCCACGGGCCCGCGCCGGTTCGTGGGCGTGAGCGGGGCCGGGATCGACGTCCCCGGGGACCTCAAGGCCCCGAAGGACAAGGCGATCAGCTGGCTCATCAGGACCCTGGGCGGGGACGTCGTCAAGGACAAGCCCGCCGAGCACGCGGTCTGGGCCGCGTCGAGCCTGGACTGGACCCTCGTGCGGCCACCGCGCCTGGTCGACGGGACACGCTCGACGGCGCCGCTCGAGCACGACGCGCACCGCTCGACGCGGTCGACGTCGATCACCCGGGCAGACCTCGGGGCGTTCCTCGTCGACGTCGTCGAGCAGGACCTGTACCCGCGCACCGCGCCGTTCGTCGCCACGCCGCGCCGCTGAGCAAAGTCGTGCACCGGGCGCCTGATGCGGGTCGCTCGCGTGCCCGGTGCGCGCGGAGCGAGCGACCGGCGCGCGACGGGCAGCGCACCGAGGAGGCGCGCGACCGCCGTCAGACCTCGATCGTGTGCACCATCGAGCCGTCGAGCTTCTCGTACCCGAGGCTCGCGTACAGCCCGTGGGCCCCTGACGGGTTCTCGGTGTCGACGTCGAGCTCCGCGAACTGCATGCCGTCGGCACGGTACGCCCGCATCGCGGCCTCGAGGAGCGCCACCGAGAGCCCGAGCCCGCGGTGGGTGCGTCGGACCCCGAGCAGCTCCGTGAACCCGGCGGTGAAGCCCTGGGCCTCCCAGTTCTGCTCGTAACGCCCCGAGATCAGGTACGCGGCGACCAGAGGTGCGCCCTCGCCGCTCGACGCGTGCGCGTCCTGCGCCCCGTCGACCGTCGGGCGCTCGTCCCGCTCGTCGAGCACCGCGAACGTCCACGTGGGCGCGAACGTGCTACGCCCGTGGCGCCAGTTCTCCCGGGTCGTGGGCTGGCTGCCCCAGTGGTCGCGGAACGCGTCGTTGTGGGCGAGACGCATCGCGTCGTCGATCTCGTCGGACCAGGGGACGAGGCGGAGCCCGTCGGGCAGCTGGACGTCCGGGACGTCGTCCGCCAGGTCGCGACGCAGGTTCGCGTAGTAGCGCCGGACCCGGAACCCGGCCCGCTCGAGGAGGTCCCGCTCGGCGGCGGGGCCGGACTCGTCGGTGTGGGTCTCGATCCGCGCCGGCAGCGTGGTCCCGGAGGCGACCAGCACCTGGCGCGCCCGTGCCGTCATCCAGTCGACGAGCGGGCCGCCGATCCCCCGGTCGCGAGCCATCGGGTGGACCCCGCCGTGCACGATGACCTTCTGCAGCGTCGCCGCGCCCTGGACGAGCTCGACCGTCGCGTACGCGCAGACGACGCCCGCGTCGTCCACCCCGACCAGCGTGTCGTGGTCCAGGTCCTTCCACTCTCCCGTGAGCTTCTCCGCGGACTCAGCGGCCGTCGTCCGGAACCTAGCGCCGTCGGTGAGCTCGATCGCCTCGACGAGCCCGTGGAGCAAGGTCGCGTCGTCGACGCGCAGCGGCCGCCAGCGCAGGTGTGCGGGGAGCTGGGGCAGCGCGTCGGGGGCGTCGGCACGCCGGCTGATGGGGGCGAGGTCGTGGGGCATCCTCCGAGCCTAGGGGCACGAGCGGCGACGCGACGGTCGAACGGCGCCACGCCGTCCGACGGTCGGTGGACGCCCGAACCTCGAGGCGGGGCCGCGACCTAGACTCGGACCATGCCTGACGCCGTCCTCGCCCCCGTTCCGCTGCCCTGCTCGACGCGCTGAACAGCCGCGTCGTCGTCGCCGACGGCGCGATGGGGACCATGCTCCAGGCGCAGGACCTCACCCTCGACGACTTCCAGGGGCTCGAGGGCTGCAACGAGATCCTCAACGTCACGCGGCCCGACGCGATCGGCGCCGTGCACGACGCGTACTTCGAGGTCGGTGTCGACTGCGTCGAGACCAACACGTTCGGGGCCAACTGGTCGAACCTGTCGGACTACGACATCGACGACCGCATCACCGAGCTCGCCGAAGCCGGCGCCCGGATCGCCCGCGAGCGCGCGGACCACTGGTCCACAGTCGACAAGCCGCGCTGGGTGCTGGGGTCGATGGGGCCGGGCACCAAGCTGCCGAGCCTCGGGCACACGACCTACCAGAACCTGAAGGACACGTTCGGGCTCCAGGCCAAGGGCCTCGTGCAGGGCGGCGCGGACGCGATCCTCGTCGAGACCAGCCAGGACCTGCTCCAGGCAAAGGCCGCCGTCAACGGGTCGCGGGCCGCGATGGCCGAGCTCGGGGTCCGGGTCCCGGTGTTCGTCTCGGTGACCGTCGAGACGACAGGCACGATGCTCATGGGCTCCGAGATCGGCGCGGCGCTGACCACGCTGCAGGCGCTCGACGTCGACGCGGTCGGGCTCAACTGTGCGACGGGCCCGCAGGAGATGAGCGAGCACCTGCGCCACCTCGCGAAGCACTCCCAGATGCCCGTGACGTGCATGCCGAACGCCGGGCTCCCGGTGCTCGGCAAGGACGGCGCGAGCTACCCGCTGCAGCCCGCCGAGATGGCGGCGGCGCACGCACAGTTCGCGCGCGAGTTCGGGCTCGGTCTCGTCGGCGGCTGCTGCGGCACGACGCCCGAGCACCTGCGCCAGATCGTCGAGGCCGTCGGCGGTCAGGCCGTCGAGCCGCGCTCCCCGAGCGTGAGAACGGCGTGGCCAGCCTCTACTCGCACGTCGACTTCGCGCAGGACTCCGCGTTCCTCGCGATCGGCGAACGCACCAACGCGAACGGCTCCAAGGCGTTCCGCGAGGCGATGCTCGCGGGCGAGTGGGACGAGTGCGTGCAGATCGCCCGCACCCAGACCCGTGAGGGCGCGCACCTGCTCGACGTGTGCATCGACTACGTGGGGCGGGACGGCGTCGCCGACGTCCGCGAGATCGTCTCCCGGTTCGCGAGCGCCTCCACGCTCCCCCTCGTCATCGATTCCACGGAGCCGGACGTCATCAAGGCGGGCCTGGAGCTCGTCGGTGGCCGCGCCGTCGTCAACTCGGTGAACTTCGAGGACGGCAACACCCCGACGTCGCGCTTCCAGCGGATCATGCCGCTCGTCAAGGAGCACGGCGCGGCCGTCATCGCCCTGACGATCGACGAGGAGGGTCAGGCCCGGACGACGGAGACCAAGGTCGCCATCGCGTCGCGCCTCATCGACACGCTCGTCGACGACTGGGGCATGCGGCGCGACGACATCGTCGTGGACACGCTGACGTTCCCGATCGCGACCGGCCAGGAGGAGACACGGCGCGACGCGATCGAGACCATCGAAGCGATCCGCGCCCTCGTCGCGAAGTACCCGGGCGTGCACACGACCCTCGGCGTGTCGAACGTGTCGTTCGGTCTCAACCCGGCGGCACGCACCGTGCTCAACTCGGTGTTCCTGCACGAGTGCGTCCAGGCCGGCCTCGACTCGGCGATCGTGCACGCCGCGAAGATCCTGCCGCTCAACAAGATCCCCGACGACCAGCGCCAGGCGGCGCTCGACCTGGTGTGGGACAAGCGGGTCTACGACGACGCGGGGACGCTCGTCCACGACCCGCTGTCGCACCTGCTCGATCTCTTCTCAGGCGTCGACTCCGCGGCGCTCAAGGACCAGCGGGCCGCCGAGATGGCCGCGCTGCCCGTGGGCGAGCGCCTCGCCCGACGCATCATCGACGGCGAGGGCAAGGGCCTGGAGGCCGACCTCGACGAGGCGCGGGCCGGCGGGACCAGCGCCCTGCAGATCGTCAACGACCACCTGCTCGAGGGCATGAAGGTCGTCGGCGAGCTGTTCGGCAAGGGCGAGATGCAGCTGCCGTTCGTGCTGCAGTCGGCCGAGGTCATGAAGGCCGCGGTCGCGCTGCTCGAGCCGCACATGGAGAAGTCGGACGACGCGGGCAAGGGCACGATCGTGCTCGGCACCGTGCGCGGCGACGTCCACGACATCGGCAAGAACCTCGTCGACATCATCCTCACCAACAACGGCTACGACGTCGTCAACATCGGCATCAAGCAGCCGATGGCAGCCTTCATCGAGGCCGCGCAGGAGCACGACGCCGACGTCATCGGCATGTCCGGCCTGCTCGTGAAGTCGACCGTCGTGATGAAGGAGAACCTCGAGGAGCTCAACGCCCGCGGCCTCGCCGGCCGCTGGCCCGTGCTCCTCGGCGGCGCGGCGCTCACCCGCACCTACGTCGAGGACGACCTCGACGCCGTCTACGAGGGTCAGGTCCGGTACGCGCGCGACGCGTTCGAAGGTCTGCGCCTCATGGAGCCGCTCGTGCGCATCGCGCGGGGCGAGTCGCCGGACGACGTCGGGCTCCCCGCCCTGAAGAAGCGGCGCCACGCCGTCGTGCGCCCCACCGAGACGGCGGACGAGGACCTGCCGGCGCGCTCGGACGTCGCCGCCGACAACCCGGTGCCGACTCCCCCGTTCTGGGGCACGCGCGTCGTCAAGGGGATTCAGCTCGCGGAGTACGCGGCGGTGCTCGACGAGCGCGCGACGTTCCTCGGGCAGTGGGGGCTCAAGCCGGGCCGCGGCGACGACGGCGCCTCGTACGAGGAGCTCGTCGAGACCGAGGGTCGCCCGCGCCTGCGCGAGTGGTTGTCCCGCATCCACGCCGAGGGCATGTTCGACCCGTCCGTCGTCTACGGGTACTTCCCCGTGTGGTCCGAGGGCGACGACGTCGTCGTCGCCCACCACGACGGGCCGGACGGCGGCTCCGGCGGCGAGCCCGGGACCGAGCGGTTGCGCTTCACGTTCCCCCGGCAGCGCCGCGACCGGCACCTGTGCCTCGCGGACTTCGTCCGGCCGCGCGAGTGGTGCGAGGCAGAAGGCCGCTTCGACGTGCTCGGCGTCCAGCTCGTCACCGTCGGCGACAGCGTCGACCAGCACACCGCGAAGATGTTCGCCGCGAACCAGTATCGCGACTACATGGAGCTGCACGGGCTGTCGGTGCAGCTCACCGAGGCCCTCGCCGAGCGGTGGCACACGCGCGTGCGCGAGGAACTCGGCTTCGCCGACGAAGAGCCGGCCGAGGTCGAAGGGCTGTTCAAGCTCGACTACCGCGGAGCCCGCTTCTCCCTCGGCTACCCCGCGTGCCCCGAGATGGAGGACCGCCGCAAGGTCGTCGAGCTGCTCCGGCCCGAGCGGGTCGGGGTCGTACTCTCCGACGAGCTGCAGCTGCACCCCGAGCAGTCGACGGACGCGTTCGTCTTCCACCACCCGGAGGCGAAGTACTTCTCGGTGTGAGGACGGTCGGCGTCAACCGCCCTCATGGTTGCTCGCCCCGGCCCGGAACGCCGTACGGACGTCCGCCAATCTGCGACCGTCCGGGAGCCTCCAGAACATCCAGCCGTTGCTGAAGCGGCCACTAACATGCTTGGCCGCACCGCTCGGAGTGCCGAACTGGCTGTCCCCGACCCGAAGCAATCCGGTTTCCGTCACCACGGCGGTCGCCCCTGCCCACTGTCCCCTGGCCACGAGCTCGACCCCAGGGGTGAGGAGATCGGCAGCGACAAGCTGTTTGACCGCTACGTCGGCTGCCTCCGTGACTGGGGCGTCGAGAATCTGCCCAACATGACCGTCAGGGACCGGCCATGTGCGAAGCAGCGCACCGGCCATCGCCGTCGTCCGCTCATCGATAAGGTTCTCGTCCCAGCCTTCCTGCGAGACCTCGCGCACCCTGCGGTTCATCAGGAGCACGTCGTAGGTCGAGAGCTTGGCCCACTTTCCGCGCTCACCGAGCCACGGGCCGTTTGAAACGGACGAGTTCAAGGACTCGGTGATGAGCGTCAGATTTCCCATGCGGTGTACGTGTTGATCACGCTCCACCTCTGCGGCCAACCCGTCCACGGGCCAGTGGACCTGCCAGCGCTGCGGCAGTAGGTGTTCGATCGGATACGCCCGTCGCGAGACCTGGCCGGCGTCGAACCTCGACCTGTAGTCATCCTCGACCGCTTCGAGAAACATCCTCAGCCGTGCGCGCGGGTAGCGACGATAGGCGTTCTCGAACTGCAGGGCTTGAATCACCTCCAAGTCTCCCGGCCAATAGGTCGTCGAAACCCTCAATCGGGCGACGTAGTCAGCGACCTGTTTCCCGAGCACCTCGGGTTCCGTCGATCGGTGCACCCGAATAACGTCCGCGACGACACGGCCCATGTTGGACAGCGACAGCCTGAGCAACATTCGGCGTACGAGCCAACTCTCGACGGTACGCACCACCTGATCGATCACGGCTTGGGGCAGTTCACGGCCCGGCTCGTGCAGCCAGAGCAGGATGGGTTTGAGAACCTCGACACCGGACGCATGCATCCGGTAGAAGCACATCTCCACACACGAGAGCTCACGGTCGGGTCCGCTCGCAGCGAGCGTCCATCGCTCGTACAGATCAGCCTGCTGCTTGATCTCGCGCAGCAGCTCGCTCATCGTGCTCGAGGTGCCATGCTCGACGTAGTGCTTGAACAGAGCAAACGTCTGTTTTGTCGAGACTTCTGCCGCCGTGCGCGACGTCAACCACTGGTTGAGAAAAAGTGACGACCGAGACATCAAGAGTCGGCCGACAGAAATCTCGTGCTCCCAGAATGACCGCTCGAAGGGCCAGTCCTCGCGGTAAACCTTCTGAGTGTCGGCACCCTCGGCGTCCAGCCGCTGAAAGACGAAGTTCTTGATGAGATCGGCCGCTGTGAGGGGCGTGCCACGAGCGTTGAGCGTCTCGAATATCTCCTGCGAGTTCTCGGTCGCTCGGAGGTCGATCACGACGAGTTGCAACCCTTGCTTCAGCACGCCCGCCAAGATCTCCGCACGCCGAGCGGCCGTCGGCCGGGCTTCGCCCGAGCTCGCCGGCTCCCTGTCGAGCCACTCCGCGATCCGGGCGAGGAAAACGCGTGTGCGCGGGCGATCTTCGAACCCGTGTGCTTGAGGCTCGCATACTCGATCGGCTGGCTGGCGTTCATCACCTCGTCGAACGCTGACCGATCCTTGTTCGTATGGCGGATCTTGAGCTGCTCAGCACGATCCGGGACGAAGTTTGAGGAATTGTGCGTCAAGGAATCGAGCTGGGCCGCAAGGTTGTCGATCCCGCGCTCCTCGAACACTGCGGCTGCAGCGTCAAGGACGAGCTGAAGCGTCGTAAGCCTCTGTTGGCCGTCGATGACGTTTGAGGCTGGCACGGCGCCGGTCACCCCACCGTGGGCCTGAAGAACAACGGCTCCAAGGAAGTGGGCTGCACCCGAGGCTTGGTCGGCCAGGTGCACTTCCGCGAGCCTTTCGAGGTCTTGCCACAGGGGTTGCCACTGGTCGTCCTCTTCCCACACATACGGCCGCTGGAACAGCGGCACTAACAGGTGCTGCGGCAGGTTGAAGATCTCCATCGGCGTACGGACGTTGGTCTCCATCGCGCTCCTCGTCGGCTCTGGTGTTCAACCGTCACGGTAGTCCAACGAATCCGGGCGCATGGCGCTCCTTGCGGCCCGCAGCGGCGTGTCAGCCAGTTCGCTCGCGCCCCCGGCGCGGGCTGCGGCCGGTCAGTCGGTGGGGCCCCAGTCTCGAGCACGCTCAATGCCGATCGTCGTGTCGTCACCGTGCCCGGTGTGGACGACCGTCTCGGCGGGCAGAGCGAACAGTTGCGACTTGATCGACGCCTCGAGCGTCGGCAGGTCCGAGAACGACCGGCCGGTCGCCCCCGGGCCACCGTCGAAGAGCGTGTCGCCGGTGAAGACGCATCCGAGGTCGGGCGCGTACAGGCAGACCGCTCCCGGCGCGTGGCCCGGTGTGTGCAGCACCCGGAGCGTCGTCCCCGCGACCTCGATCGTCTGACCGTCGGCGAGGTCCCGGTCCCATCGGGCCTCCGCGTGGGTCAGCTCCCACAGTGGGCGGTCCTCGGGGTGCAGCAGGATCGGGGCGCCGGTCCGCTCGCGGAGGGCGGGTGCCACCCGCACGTGGTCGTCGTGGGCGTGGGTGCAGACGATCGCGGTGACGGTGCGCTCCCCCACGACCGCAAGGACGTCGTCGACGGAGTGTGGCGCGTCGATCACCACGCACTGAGTGTCGTCGCCGACAACCCAGATGTTGTTGTCGACGTCGAACGTCTCGCCGTCGAGGGAGAACGTCCCGCTCGAGATCGCGTGATCGACACGCACGGCGCCGGTCACAGGACCACCACCGATCGCAGGACGTCGCCCGTGCGCATGCGGTCGAACGCCGCCTCGACGTCGTCGAGGCCGATCTCCTCGGTCACGAACGCGTCCAGGTCGAGCCTGCCCTGCCGGTAGAGGTCGACGAGCATCGGGAAGTCGCGGCTCGGCAGGCAGTCGCCGTACCAGCTCGACATGAGTGCGCCGCCACGGCCGAAGACGTCGATGAGCGGCAGGTCGGGGACCTTCATGTCGGGCGTCGGGACGCCGACCAGGACCAGGCGTCCGGCGAGGTCGCGGGCGTAGAACGCCTGCTTCCACGTCTCGGGGCGCCCGACAGCCTCGACGACGATGTCCGCGCCCTCGGCGCCCTCGTACGTCGCGGCGCAGATCTCCTTGATCGCCTCGACCGGGTCCGTCGTCGACGAGTCGACCACGTGGGTCGCGCCGAGCGCCTTCGCGGCCTCGAGCTTCTTGGCGTCGAGGTCGACCGCGATGACCGGCGACGCCCCCGACAGGGCTGCCCCGGCGACGGCCGCGACACCGACCCCGCCGCACCCGATGACGGCGACAGACTTGCCGCGTGTCGCTCCTCCGGTGTTGATCGACGCACCGATGCCGGCCATGACCCCGCAGCCGAGGAGCCCGACCGCCGCCGGACGCGCGTCCGGATCGACCTTGGTGCACTGACCGGCCGCGACGAGGGTCTTCTCGGCGAACGCGCCGATACCCAGCGCCGGCGAGAGCTCCGTGCCGTCCTCGAGGGTCATCTTCTGGGTCGCGTTGAGCGTCGCGAAGCAGTACTTGGGCTCACCGCGCTTGCAGGCCCGGCACTCGCCGCAGACGGCGCGCCAGTTCAGGACCACCGAGTCGCCCGGTGCGACCTCGGTGACGTCCGCGCCCACGGCCTCGACGACCCCCGAGGCCTCGTGGCCGAGCAGGAACGGGAACTCGTCGTTGATGCCGCCGTCCCGGTAGTGCACGTCCGTGTGGCAGACGCCGCACGTCAGGATCTTCACCACCGCCTCGCCCGGGCCGGGGTCCGGGACCTGGATCGTGACGGTCTCGACGGGCGCCCCTTCGGAGCGCGCGATGACGGCCTGGACCTTCTGCATGGGGTTACCTCCGGGGTCGGGTCCCGTCCCGGCAGGTGCTCCGGGACGACGCTCGACGGTATCCCGTCGCCCGGGTCCCTACCGGGTCGCGCCCAGCGCAGGTGCCATGCCCAGCTCGCGCCGACGCTCGAAGCTCTCGACCAGCGAGACGACGGCCGCGGCGACGGGCACGAGCACGAGGTTGCCGATGAGCATGGTGCGCAGGAACGGCAGCCCCGCCACGTAGCTCGCCGCCAGCCCTTCGATCCCGGCCGGGTAGAAGGTGCCACGGGCCAGCAGCCAGACCCCGGCGTTGGTCCACAGGTAGAACCACACCGAGGCTCCGGCGCCGAAGCCCAGTGCGGTCCAGAACCGGTGCCGGTCGGCGAACCTCGGCGCCAGCAGCGCCCCGAGCCCGACGACCGCCCACGCCGACCAGGTGAAGATCCACACCGGTCCGTTGCCGAGGAGCAGGTCGCTCACGACGGCCACGACGAGCGGGACGGCGAACGCGAGCCGGTTGCGCAGGAGCAGCGCCCCGGCGAACGTCGCTGCCGTCACGAGCTCGAGGTTCGGTGGCGCACCGGCGTCGGCCCGCACGAGCCGCCAGACGATCGCCATGGCCACGAGCAGCAGGACGACCGCGGGCCGCCACCAGCGTTCGCGCAGGTCGTGCAGACTCAGAACGTGTCGAGCTTCCATACGATCTCGTCACCGTCCTCTGTCTCCAGCACGCCCGCACCGACCTGGGCGAACTCGTCGTTGACGTACAGGGCCCAGAACTCGTTCGCCGCGTCGTCCGCCGCCTGGCCGTCGATCGCGGTCACGTAGGCGTTCTCGCCCTCGCCGGTCACCTCGGCGGTCGGGTCCGCCTCGAGGAGCAGCTCGAGCGCCGTGCTCCCCGTGCGTCCCGTGTACGCGAACTCGACGGCATCCGCAGCGTCCGGTGCATCGGTCGCCTCGGACGTCGCTGCCGGGTCGGCGCCGTCGGTGGCGGAGACCTCAGGAGCCGCAGACGCCGCGTCTGCCCCGGCCTCGGTGTCGTCGCCCGCGCACCCGGCGAGCAGCCCGACGACGAGCACGGCGGAAGCGAGCGCGGCGGCCCGCCCTCGGGTGGTCGCGTCGCGGAGGGTCAGGGATGTAGTCCGTGTAGTCACAGGGGCGATCCTACGGACTCGGCCGAAGCCTCGTCACGGTGTCCGGTCCGAGGGACGACCTCTGCTACGACCCGATGGCGCGCCGAGTACGTCGAGGTTCCGGACGTGCTCGGGGCCGGAGCGGGGCACGCGTCCGACGACCGCGCGACGCGACTCAGGTGTCGATCTTGGACCGGTCGATCTCGTGCGCGCCGGCGACGATGAACTCCTTGCGAGGGGGCACGTCGCTGCCCATGAGGAGCTCGAAGACACGCTCCGCCGACTCGGCGTGGTCTGCGGTCACGCGGCGCAGGGTCCGGTGGCGCGGGTCCATCGTCGTCTCCGCGAGCTGGTCCGCGTCCATCTCCCCCAGGCCCTTGTAGCGCTGGATGTCGTCCTTGTACCGACGGCCCGCGCGGTCGAGCTTCTTGAGCGTCGCGGCGAGCTCGGCCTCCGAGTAGGTGTAGATGTACTCGGCCTTCTTGCGGCCCGTCGCACTGACCTCGACGCGATGCAGCGGCGGGACGGCGGCGAAGACCCGACCGGCGTCCACCAGCGGCCGCATGTAGCGGAAGAAGAGCGTGAGCAGCAGGGTCCTGATGTGCGCGCCGTCGACGTCGGCGTCCGTCATCAGCACGATCTTTCCGTAGCGCGACGCCTCGAGGTCGAACGAGCGGCCCGACCCCGCTCCGATGACCTGGATGATCGCGGCGCACTCGGCATTGCGGAGCATGTCGCTCAGCGACGCCTTCTGGACGTTGAGGATCTTGCCGCGGATCGGCAGGAGCGCCTGGAAGTCCGAGCTCCTGGCCAGCTTCGCAGTACCGAGCGCGCTGTCTCCCTCGACGATGAAGAGCTCGCTGCGTGCGACGTCGTTGCTGCGGCAGTCCGCCAGCTTCGCGGGGAGCGACGACGACTCGAGGGCGTTCTTGCGGCGCGAGATCTCCTTCTGCTTGCGGGCGGTGACCCGCGCGCGCATCTCGGCGACGACCTTGTCGAGCAGCAGCGCCGCCTGGGTCTTGCCGTCCCGGGTGGTCGCGTTGAGCCGCGCCGCCAGCTCCTTCTCGACGACCCGCGCCATGATGCCGCGAACGGGCGCGGTCCCGAGGACCTCCTTGGTCTGCCCCTCGAACTGGGGCTCGGCGAGGCGGACCGTGACGACGGCCGTGAGGCCCGCGAGCACGTCCTCCTTGTCGATGCGCTCCGAGCCGTCCTTCGTCGACACCTTGAGCTTGCGGGCGTTCGTCTCGACGGCCTTGCGCACCACCTTGAGCAGCCCGGCCTCGAATCCGGACTGGTGAGAGCCACCCTTCGGCGTGGCGATGATGTTGACGAACGTGCGCAGCTCGGTGGCGTACCCGGTGCCCCACCGGAGTGCGACGTCGACCTCGCAGTCGCGATCGACGGGCTGCGGGGTCATGTGCCCCTTGCTGTCGAGGACCGGGACGGTCTCGGTGAACGACCCGGAACCGATCAGGTGCCAGGTGCCCGTCACCGGGGCGTCGGGGGCGAGGAACTCCGCGAAGTCGACCGTGCCGCCGGAGTGGACGAACGACTCCTCGACCGGACCGTCCTCCGCAGGCGTGCCCGGCAGGCCCCGCTCGTCACGGACCGTGATGCGAAGGCCCGGGACGAGGAACGTCGTCTGACGCACCCGGGTCACCAGCTCGTCGTACGAGAAGACCGCGTTCTTCGGGAAGATCTGCCGGTCCGCCCAGTAGCGCACGCGGGTCCCGGTCACACCGCGCTTGACCTTGCCCACGACCGAGAGCTCGGAGCCGGTGACGAACGGCGAGAAGGGCGACTCGGGACCGGGGCCCGAGCTCGGGTCGTCGAAGCGCCCCGGCTCGCCGCGGTGGAACGTCATGCGGTGCGTCTTGCCGCCGCGGTCGACGTCCACGTCGAGCCGGGCGGACAGCGCGTTGACCACCGACGCACCCACACCGTGCAGGCCGCCGCTCGCGGTGTACGAACCACCGCCGAACTTGCCGCCGGCGTGCAGCTTCGTGAAGACGACCTCGACGCCTGTCAAACCGGTCTTGGGCTCAACGTCCACCGGGATGCCACGCCCGTCGTCCTCGACGGTGACCGACGTGTCGGCGTGCAGGACGATGCGGATGTCCTCGCAGTTGCCCGCGAGCGCCTCGTCGACCGAGTTGTCGATGATCTCCCACAGGCAGTGCATGAGGCCGCGGGAGTCGGTCGACCCGATGTACATGCCGGGGCGCTTGCGCACCGCTTCGAGACCTTCGAGAACCGAGAGATGGCGGGCGTTGTAGCTCGAGTCAGCGGCGGTGGTCGTCACGGTGCTCAACCCTAGACGAGCCCGCCGACACGCCGGCGCAGGCGCCACGGGTGGACCGGGCGCGCGCACAGGTCCCGCACATCTCTACGCGCGCAGCGAACCGGGCCCGAAAGGCGCCCGCTGCGCCCGGTGAGATGGTTTCATTGTCTTGTGACTGCTACGACGACAGAACCGCTGACCGCCCTCGACCGCTGCGACCGCTGCGGCGCCCAGGCCTATGTCCGCGTGGTGCTCGAGCACGGAGAGCTCCTGTTCTGCGGCCACCACGGACGCGCGCACGCCGCCGCGTACGAGGACATGGCCACGCACGTCCAGGACGAGACCGACAAGCTGCTCGCCGAGCACGGCAGCTCGACCACCGCCGCAGCGAACGGCTGACGCTACCGGGCGGCACCGCCGAGACGGCTCCCCCGCGGGCCGCGTCGATCCCCGCCGCCGGAGAACCAGAAACGCCTACGACGAGACCCCGGACCATTCGGTCCGGGGGTCTCGTCGTGCGTCGTGCGGTGCGGCCCGATCAGTCGAGGTAGTCCCGCACTGTCAATGCCTGAACACTTGAATCGCCCCAGGTTCGCAAAAACCTCAGTCGTCTGGGACTTCGACCGGATCCGCGGAGCATTGCGATGTTGCCAGAACGACCCCACGAGCCCCGTCGGTGGCAGAAGCCCAATCTCGACATGCCGATGCCAGTGTTTGCGCCAGTCGGCGTTCTCAGCGACCGCAGTCTCGATGCCGGCGATGGACTCCGGGCCTCCAAGAAGGCACATGACGATGTTCGGATTCACACAGCCTCAAAGAAAGAACTGAATGGCTCGGTCATCACCCTGGGATCCGACCGAGCCCTAGGTGTTGCGCTCCAGCTCCGCGAGCCGAACCGTGGCACGCTCGTCGTCCCGGGCCGCGCGACCCGGTCAATCTCGCCACGCACCCGACGAACGCACGCAACGCCTGTGGAATGATCCTCCGGCTCGCCCACGACCACCCGCTACACCTCCCAACGGCATCGCCGCGGCCCGCTCGCGCTACCCGTCACCAATCCCGGGGCCATTCAATGCGGACCTGTGGAGAACTCGCATTCTCGCGCACTAGGTGTGCTCCAATACAGCGTCTGCAGAGTACAAGAGCGACCCTTCGCGTGTCGCCTCGTCAGTAGACAGGACCGTGGGGTAGCAAGCACTGCTACCTGATGTTTCGAGGCCAACAGGGGGCTTTGCGTATGAGGTTTCGAGTGAGAACGCTGGCAGCAACGACGGCGGTAGCGTTGCCACTACTGGTGATGTCGGGTATGTCGGCTACCGCTGAAGAGCCCGAGTTGATGGAGCCGGTGCCGGTGAATCAGCCTGCTGTGGTGGATGTCGGAGTGGGCGCATCGGATGACACGGCAGCGGTGAAGGAAGCCGCGACGTCCTTTGATTCGGATGTGATGTTCAGTCGGTAGCCGCGTTGGCTAACGCTGCCGCCGCAGCGCCAGCAGTGGAACTGAGCGGCACAGGTGCGGTGGCGCGGGCCGAGGCTGGTGCGACGGGTGCGGCGACCGTAGAAGTTGCTGGAGCCAATGCGTCGATGAGTGATGCCGCTGGTCTTGAGCTGGGGATGAGTGTGGTCGGAGACCACACTGATACCGCACTGGTGGATGGAGTGAGCGTCGCTCAGGACGTGACCGAGGGCACCGACGTCGTCACGCGTGCCATCCCTGATGGAATACAGATGATTGCTGTGTTGGACAGCGAGGAAGCAGACACGAGTATCGACTTCGCCCTTGATCTCCCCACCGGTCCCAGTTTGGAATCCCAAGCCGACGGTTCCATCCACGTGATCGTTCCAACTGAGATTGAAGTCGAAGACCAAAGCGACTCGGCCCGCTTTGACGCTGAGGTGGACGCGATCCTGGGTGGCGCTGCCAACGAGGACTCGCTCGACAACATTAGCGAAGAGCAATGGACAGCGCTAGAGGCGCTAGAGCCCGTCGAGACCTCGATCGAGGTCGTGGATACGACCGTGGCGACCGTCGGCGCTCCATGGGCTACTGACGCAAACGGCCAACCATTGCAGACAACCTATGAGTTGTC
The DNA here is from genome assembly GCF_030296575.1 of Paraoerskovia sediminicola. GTDB lineage: Bacteria > Actinomycetota > Actinomycetes > Actinomycetales > Cellulomonadaceae > Paraoerskovia > Paraoerskovia sediminicola. Next base: position 2,772,684 of record NZ_AP027729.1, on the reverse strand, counting down.
GGGCAACACCCTCACTCAACACGTCCAAACCGACGACACCACCGCATTCCCACTCACCGCCGACCCCTCCTGGTGGTGGTGGACCAGAACCACAGCAATGTGTGCAGGAGAGATTGCTGTTGCCCTTGTCCCTGGAGCGAAAGCAGCGAGAATCCTAGTAAAGGCGAAGTCCTATATCTACAGGAGCGCAAAGCTGAAGTCGGCCGCAGCGAAACTTGGGGCGTAAAGGCTTCGTTGAGCAAGGTCAAGCAGTACATCGTGAACAAGAACCGTTTGAGTGCTACCAACCGCACACGCGTGAAGAACCTGATGCTGCTTGGCTTTGACACGACACTGGACTTCTTGGGGTTTGGCTCGTGCGGGTCAATCGTAAGACAGTTGGTCTAGGAAATGGAATTATTCTTCCTACTTCTCATCGTCGGCGTTTCCACCCTGTGGTCATACGCACCGGCATGGGCTCAGCGCTTCAAGGCACTGTTTACAGTTGCGTGTTTCCTCACACTTGCTGGTCTGGCCGCGGCTAGCCTAGATCGGCATGGAAGTACTTGGGCGAGCTACGTCGTCAATCTCCTGGCGGTTGGACTGGGTTTTCTAGTCGGTGCTTGGCTACGGGGAAGATCGTCGACGCGTAGAAGTCGCTAGGTTAGCGCAGGGTTTGATAGCGCCAGTTCCGCCACTTCCGTGTGAGTGTGGGCGCAATTTCGTGCTTCTTTGGTGCCGCTGTTGCCGAGCAGACCAACGAATGGGGCGAGGGCACGACTACCTGACCAGATTTCGACCCAAGATAGTCACCTATCCAGAACCGAGGTGAAAAGCGACCGAATGCTCGGCCTCAGGGCCTGACGCCCACCGGCTCAAGCAGCGCTACACCACTCCCGAGGGCTTGACGCCACGCTGTGCCGACCGTGATGTCCCAGGATGCTGCTCGGCGCACTAGCCATCGGGTCGCTAGCAGACGAAGGCCTCCAGATGCGAAGCGGAACTGTCGAGGAACTGCTTCATAGTCTGGAGGCCTTCACGTCCCACGACTGTGGAGATCGGGCCACGACCTCGACCAACGAAGGCAACTGCACCTCGCGGCGGCGACCCCGACTGACTGTTCGCCAACAGCCCACCGTGATCGATCAGGACCCCGCACCACGCCGCTGAGAAGGCCAGGCTGGCTCAACAAGCACCACCGCACACGCCGTGTTCAGTAGTGCGTCCATCAGCACAGCCGACAACTCGCCTGGACACGACAGCTAGCCGCTGCGACGGATCATCCCGTCCCCAGCAACCAACGTTGCACCACGGAAGTATCCGGACGTTCAACCAGCCTCAGTCGAGGTAGTCCCGCAGGACCTGGGACCGGCTCGGGTGGCGCAGCTTGGACATCGTCTTGGACTCGATCTGACGGATCCGCTCGCGGGTCACGCCGTAGACCTTGCCGATCTCGTCGAGCGTCTTGGGCTGCCCGTCCTGCAGACCGAAGCGCATGGACACCACGCCGGCCTCGCGCTCCGAGAGCGTGTCGAGGACCTGGTGGAGCTGCTCCTGCAGGAGCGTGAAGCTCACCGCGTCGGCGGGGACGACCGCCTCGGAGTCCTCGATGAGGTCACCGAACTCGCTGTCCCCGTCCTCGCCGAGCGGGGTGTGCAGCGAGATGGGCTCGCGGCCGTACTTCTGGACCTCGACGACCTTCTCGGGCGTCATGTCGAGCTCCTTGGCGAGCTCCTCCGGGGTGGGCTCGCGGCCCAGGTCCTGGAGCATCTGGCGCTGCACGCGGGCGAGCTTGTTGATGACCTCGACCATGTGCACCGGGATGCGGATCGTGCGCGCCTGGTCGGCCATGGCACGGGTGATCGCCTGCCGGATCCACCAGGTCGCGTACGTCGAGAACTTGTAGCCCTTGGTGTAGTCGAACTTCTCGACCGCGCGGATCAGACCGAGGTTGCCCTCCTGGATCAGGTCCAGGAACAGCATGCCGCGACCCGTGTAGCGCTTCGCGAGCGAGACCACCAGTCGCAGGTTCGCCTCGAGGAGGTGGTTCTTCGCGCGGCGGCCGTCGTGCGCGATCCACTCGAGGTCGCGCATCTCCTTGCGCTCCTCACGGGTGAGCTTGCGGTCGGCGACCGCCTTCTCCTCCGGAGAGAGCTTCGCGGCACCCTCACGCTGACCGAGGCGCTCCTCGGCGAACAGGCCGGCCTCGATCCGCTTCGCGAGGTCGACCTCCTGCTCGGCGTTCAGCAGCGCGACCTTGCCGATCTGCTTCAGGTAGTCCTTCACCGGGTCGGCCGTAGCCCCCGCGGTGACAACCTGCTGCACGGGCGCATCGTCCTCGTCGGCGTCCGAGACGACGAAGCCCTTGCTCTCGTCCTGCGGAGCGGAAGACTTCTTCGGTGCCTCGACCGGGTCCTCCTCCGGGACACCGTCGGGCTCGATCACACGGGGACCAGCGGGCTTGCGCGCGGGACGACCGCCGGCGGCCTTCTTGGCGGCGGGCTTCTTGCCCGCGGCCTTCTTCGCGGCAGGCTCCTCCGCGTCGGCGCCCGCTGCGGGGGCCTTGGTGACGTCGGCGCCGGCAGCCTCGGCCCCGGCGGCAGCCTTCTTGGCTGCCCGCGTCGCTGCGGCCTTCTTCGCGGCGGCGCTGCGCTTGGCCTTGGTGGCCTCGTCGACGTCGGAGACAGACGCCGTCGCGCGCGTGGCGGTGCTCGTCGACTCCGCAGCGGCCACGGCCCCGGCGGACGCGATGTCGACCTCGATGCCCTGCGCAGCGAACGCCCGGTAGACCGCGCCGAGCCGCTTCGCGCCCTGGACGTCGGCGGACTCGCACGCGGCGCGGAACGTGGACGCGTCGATACGACCGTCCTGCGCGCCCTTGGTCAGCAGGGCCTGCAGGGCAGGGTGCTCGAACTCGCGCGGGAGCGTGGTGGACGATGAAAAGATGGGCGCCACGAAGAACCTTTCGGCAGCGATCGACGGATGCGGGAGGTGCCGTACCAGGAGGCGGGCGGCGGAACGGTGGTGCCGACGACGCGGGCCTCGGGCCGGGCGAACTACTACCATTATAGCGGCCCCGGGGTGAACCGACGGCCGTGACGGCGTGACCGAGCATCAGTCACCCGGTCCGGTCCGTCAGGACGCGGTGGCGTGCAAGCGCTCGTCAGGCCCGCTCACGTCAGCGCACGGCGTGAGCCGTTCGTACGGAGACAGCGCTCCGGACGCCCCTGGTATTCCCGCGTCAGCCATGCGCCAGCGCTCCGTCACACCCTGCCGGCGACGCTGCGTCAGCGCTCCGTCAACTGCGTGCCGGCTTGACCGCGAGGACCGGGCAGGGCGCGTCGAGAAGAATCCGCTGGGCGTTCGAGCCGAGGATCAGCTTGCCCACGGGGCTCCGGCGACGCAGACCGATGACGATCAGGTCGGCCTGGACCTCCTCCGCCGTCAGCACGAGGTCCTCCGCGACGCCTTCGCTGTCGGAGATGATCCGGATCTCGTGGTCGACGCCGGCCGAGACGAACTGCTCGCGCACCTCGGCCAGGTCGTCGTCACCCGCGGGTGCCTGGGAGCCCGCCCTCCGGCTGACCACCACGACCACCGGCCCGTGGCCGCGCGTCGTCTCGTCGATCGCCGCCGTCAACGCCTCCCGGCCCTCTGCTGTAGCCAGGTATCCGACGACGATCGTCATGCGGCCCTCCGTAGAGCTTCGTGCGCGCTGCGCGCTCCTTCGGGGTGCGGACGGCACCCCACCCCTGGGACGGTACCGGATCGACAGAACGGGCGCCGCACCGTCACTGCTGCGCGCGCACCCAGCCCGGCGGGACGCCGGCCGCGAGGGCGCTCTCCAGGAGTAGCGCGAGGCGGTGCTCCGGGTCGAGCGCGAGCGCCTCCTCCAACCGGAGGTTCGCCTGGCCGCCGTCCCCGCACCACCAGGCCAGGAGGGCGAGGAGCGTGAGCGGAGCGACGCGCGCCGTCCCCGTCGCGTGGGCGACGACGTCGGTGAGCACGGCAACCGCCGGGCGGACGACCCGCTGGTCGGGCGGCACGCCCCGTGCCGGGTCCACGATCGCCGCCATCGCCGCAGCAGTGCCCGCGTCGAGGGTGCCACGGGTGGCTCCACGTGCCGTCTCGCGGGCCAGGTCGCCGGTGCCGGGCACCAGACTCAGCAGCACCGCGTCGCGGACGGGCACGCAGGTGAGTGCCACCGCGAGGCGACCGGCGACCGGCGCGGCGAGCACGGCAGCGTCGGCGTCAGAGGTGCCGTCGCGCGCGACGTGACTGCCGTGACGCGCTCCCGCGACCGCTGCACACCACGTCTCGTAGCCGGCCGTGCGCCATCGCGCACCGGCCGTACCGTCGGTCGCGGCTGCTCCCGCCGGACCGGCCGTCGGGGCACCGTCGCGGGACGCCCAGCGCCTCCCGGCGCGGAGCGCGGACCTCCGCCTGTCCGTCGAGGCCGTCGGGATCCGGAACGACTCCGCCCGGGACGGCGCGACCGCCGCGCCCTCGAGGACCATCGTCGCGCTGATCTCAGTGCTCTGCAGGTCTGTGAGCGGCCTGCCCTCGGGCGGGCAGCAGTCCCCGTCCGCACACCCGAGCTCCCGGTACCCGCGCGACGAGACGACCCAGGTCTCCTGCGCCCCGGGAGCCGAACCCAGAGCCGCGGTGAGCGCCTCGGCCGCCGCAGCGACGTCGTCCGCCCTGTCGCTGTAGCCGACGAGGACGACCCGTGAGGCGCCGTCCGTCACGTGGTGGCCGGCCAACAGCCGCGCCAGCCGCTCGCCGTCACGGCCCAGGAGGTCGTCGAGGTCGACCCGGGCGACGAGCCCGACCCGCCGGCCCTCCCGGACGCTCACCGTGACGAGCGAGTCCCGGGGTTCGAAGCCGAGCCGGTACGGCACGTAGGACAAGAGCTCTTGAGGGCCGCGGGCCCTGATCGTCGTCGTCATGCGCCCAGCCTGTGATCGGCCGCACCCGCTCGGAGGGGCGGGAGCCGAAACTGTGGACGAGCGGACGACGACGGGCCTGTTGACGACTCCGCCACACACGCCGGGACAACGGGCCTACGCTGGAGCGGTGCACCTCGAACCGACGTCCGCGACCGCCCCACGAGCCGGGACGACGACCGACCCGCTGGTCGCGGAGGCAGTCCGGGAGGACGTCGACGCCGCCGTCACCCGACGCCTCGACGTCCTCGCCGCAGACCTCGCCCGGGTCGACCCGGGTGCCGCTCCGGTCCTCGCCGAGGCGACGGCGCTGCTGACCGGGGGCAAGCGGTTGCGCGCCGCGTTCTGCTACTGGTCGTGGCGCGCCCATGGCGGTGCGCACGAGTCCGAGCACCGCGCCGCGGCGGTCGGCGCCGGCGCCGCGCTCGAGCTCTTCCAGGCGGCCGCGCTCGTGCACGACGACGTCATGGACCGGTCGGACACCCGACGCGGGAGGCCTGCCGCGCACCGCGCCTTCGAGAACCTGCACACCGGGGAGCGGTGGACCGGCGACGGGGAGCAGTTCGGCACCAGCGGCGCGATCCTCCTCGGCGACGTCCTGCTCGTCGCCTGCGGCGCCGCGTTCCGCGAGGCCACGGCCGAGATCCCCGCGCCGGACGCCGAGCGAGCCCGCACGACCTTCGACTTCATGCAGACCGAGGTGACGCTGGGCCAGTTCCTCGACGTCCGCGCCCAGAGCGTCCCCTGGGGCGACGACGCCGACGCCGACGAGGAGCGCGCCCGCGTGGTCCTGCGGACCAAGTCCGCCCGCTACTCGGTCGAGCACCCGGTCAGGATCGGCGCCGCGCTCGCGGGAGCTGACGACGCCGACCTCGAGGCGTCCGCGTCGTTCGGCCTGCCCATCGGCGAGGCGTTCCAGCTCCGGGACGACCTGCTCGGCGTCTTCGGCGACCCCCAGGTCACCGGCAAACCCGCCGGTGACGACCTCCGCGAGGGCAAGCGCACGCTGCTCGTGAACCGGGCGCTGCGCAGCGCGAGCGACGCCGGACGCCGGCTCCTGCTCGAGCGCCTCGGCGCGCCCGACCTCGAGGCCGACGAGATCGACCGGATGAAGGAGATCCTGACGTCGACAGGTGCGGTCGCCGACGTCGAGGTGATGATCGCGACACGCGTCGAGCGAGCGCTCGCGGCGCTCGACGCGACGAGCCTCGACCCGGACGGCGCGGCACGGCTCACCGAGCTCGCGGTCGCGGCGACGCGGCGCCGTTCCTGAGCGACGCCTCTCAGCCCAGGGTCTGAGCGACCCGCCGCACCTCGGCCTTACGACCGCTCATCAGCGCGTCGATGGGCTTGGCGCCGAGCGCGTCGTCGGGCGAGAAGAGCCACTCCAGGATCTCGAGATCGTCGAAGCGCAGATCAGTGAGCACGCCGATCGTCCCCGCGAGCGACGACAGGACGACCTTGCGCGGGTCGTCGTCCGCCCCCGGGCGGGACTGGCCGGCGGCGACGGAGTCCTCGCCCCGCGTGACCACGAAACGGGCGGGGACCTGGAAGACGCGCCGCTCCCCCACCTTCGCCCCGACCACGCGTCGGTCGCTGACGATGCTCCGCACGCTGCCGGGGGTCGTCCCGAGCGCCTCCGCCAGGTCAGGCACGGTCAACCAGTCGTCCACGAGATCCTCGATGTTCACGTGGTCAGCCTACGGGGCAGGACGGCGGGCCTCCGCACGAGCGGGTGCGCGACCGCCTACGATTCCCGGGTGACCGCCATGACCTCGGACTCGCTCGTCGGCCACACGGTCGACGGGCGCTACCAGGTCGTGTCCAGGATCGCCCGTGGCGGCATGGCGACGGTCTACCTCGCGATCGACCGACGTCTCGACCGCGAGGTCGCCCTCAAGGTCATGCACAGCCACCTCGCGGACGGTGTCGAGGGTCTCGACTTCGTGTCCCGGTTCCGCCGCGAGGCGCGCGCCGCCGCGCGGCTCGCCCACCCCGGTCTCGTCGCGGTCTACGACCAGGGGCTCGACGGCGAGACCAGCTACCTGACCATGGAGTACGTCGAGGGCACGAACCTGCGTCGCCGGCTCCGCACCGAGTCGGCCCTGCCCCTGGGCGAGACGCTCGGCGCCCTCTGCGAGATCCTCGACGCGCTCGCCGCAGCCCATCGCGCCGGCCTCGTCCACCGCGACGTCAAGCCCGAGAACGTCCTCATCGACGTCGAGGGCCGGTTGAAGCTCACCGACTTCGGGCTGGCGCGCGCCGTCACCGAGGTGACGACCACGACCGCCGGGACGATCCTCGGCACCGTCGCATACATGGCGCCAGAGCTGATCCGGGCCGTCGCCTGCGACCCCGGGCGGACGTCTACTCGGTGGGCGTGCTCGCGTACGAGATGCTGACCGGCGCCCTCCCCTACGCCGGCGGCACCCCGATCCAGATCGCGTTCCAGCACGTCAACGCCGACATCCCGCGTCCCTCGCTCGTGGCCCCCGAGCTCCCGACGGAGATCGACGACCTGGTGGCCACCCTCGCCGCGCGCGACCCCGACGACCGTCCGCCGGACGCCGCCGCGGCCCTCGTGCTCGTCCGCGCGGCCCTCGCCACCCTCGACCCGGGCGCCCTGGACCTGCGCCACACGACGGTCGCGGCAGGGTCGCCGCGGCACGACACGTCGACCGATCTGCGCGACGACGAGGCCACCACGACCGTCGAAGGACCGGGGACGTCCCTCGACGCGATCCCGACGACGGCGTTCGGGGAGATGCAGCCGACCGCACGAGCCGCTCTCGTGACACGGTCCGGCGGGACCAAGGACCTCGACGGGCCACCACGGCCGCGCCGAAGGCGCCGCGGACGTGCCCTCGCGTGGGTCCTGACCGTCCTCCTGGTCCTCGGCGGGTCTGGCGTCGGCGCGTACTGGTGGTTCACCGACGGCCCGGGGGCCTTCACCCTGGTGCCCCGAGGGCTGGTCGGTGAGTCGGCGGACGACGCAGCCGCGACACTGGACTCGGTCGGCCTCGCCGCGACGACGACGGAGACCTTCAGCGACGACGTCGAGGAGGGTGACGTCGTCGCCTCGACGCCGGACGGCGGCGCGAAGGTCCGCAAGGACGGCACCGTCGAGCTCCTCGTCTCCCGCGGCGTCCAGATGCTCACCGTGCCCGACGGTCTCGTCGGCGCCTCCGAGGACGAGGCGGTCGCCGCGCTCCGCGAGGCCGGTTTCGAGGTCGCCGACACCGAGCGCGAGTACGACGACGACGCCGCCGAGGGGACGGTCCTCAGCGTCTCCGTCGAGGAGGGCTCCTCCCAGCCGCACGACACGCTCATCGATCTCGTGGCGTCGGACGGCCCCGCCCCCGTGGACGTGCCGGACGTCACCGGGTCGACCGGCGACGAGGCCACCGCCGAGCTCGAGGACCTGGGACTGGTCGTCTCCTCGAGCGAGGACTACTCCGAGGACGTCGACCGCGGGCAGGTCGTCAGCCAGTCCGTGGAGTCCGGCGCGGAGGCGCACCGGGGCGACACCGTCGAGCTGGTCGTGTCGTTGGGCCCGCCGCTCGTCGAGGTCCCGGACGTCGTCGACCAGAAGGTCGAGGAGGCCGAGAAGACGCTCCAGGACGCCGGGTTCACCGTCGAGATCAACGAGCTGTTCGGTGCGCGTCCCCTGAACAGGGTGCTGTTCCAGGACCAGGACCCGGGCACGAAGGTGCCGAAGGGGACGAAGGTCAAGCTCACCGTCACCTGACCGGCGGGTCAGCCCGCGCGCAGCATCTCCGCGACCTGGAACGCCATCTCCAGCGACTGCTGGTGGTTGAGCCGAGGGTCCACGAGCGTCTCGTACCGCAGCGCGAGACCCGCGTCGTCGATCTCCTCGCTGCCCCCGAGCACCTCGGTGACGTCGTCCCCGGTCAGCTCACAGTGCAGGCCGCCCGGAACCGTCCCGGCGGCGCGGTGCACCTCGAAGAACCCACGGACCTCGTCGAGCACGTCCTCGAAGCGACGCGTCTTGTACCCGCTCGCGGACGTGATCGTGTTGCCGTGCATGGCGTCCGAGATCCACGTCACCGGGATCCCGGTCGCCGTCACCGCGTCCACGAGCGCGGGCAGCACCGTGCGGATCTTGCCCGCCCCCATGCGCGTGATGAGCGTGAGCCGGCCCGGCACGGCGTCCGGGTTGAGCTTCTCGACCAGGGCGACCGCGTCGGCCGGGGACGTCGTTGGGCCGAGCTTCACGCCGATCGGGTTCGCGAGCCGGGACAGGAAGTCCACGTGCGCGCCGTCCAGCTGCCGCGTGCGCTCACCGATCCAGAGGAAGTGCCCCGAGCTGCCGTAGGCGGCGCCCGTGCGTGCGTCGAGCCGTGTGAGGGCCCGTTCGTAGTCCAGGATCAGCGCCTCGTGGCTCACGAAGAACTCGACGGTCCGCAGCGCGTCGAAGTCCGCGCCGCACGCGTCCATGAACCGGATCGCGCGGTCGATCTCCGTCGCGGTCCGCTCGTACGCCGCGTACGCGGGGTTCTGCATGAACCCGCGGTTCCACTCGTGCACACGCCGCAGGTCGGCGTAGCCACCGCCCGTGAACGCCCGCACGACGTTGAGGGTCGCCGTCGAGATCTCATAGGCGTCGAGCAGCCGCTCGGGATCCGGGACCCGCGACTCCTCGGTGAACGGGAACGAGTTGACCATGTCGCCGCGGTACACCGGCAGGGTCACGCCGTCGCGGGTCTCCTCGTCGGCGCTGCGCGGCTTGGCGTACTGGCCCGCCATGCGACCCATCTTGACGATGGGCGTGCTCGCCCCGTGCGTGAGGATCACGGCCATCTGGAGGATGGTGCGGACCTTGTTGCGGATCCGGTCGGCGTTGGCCTCGGCGAAGGTCTCCGCGCAGTCGCCCCCTGGAGCAGGAACGCCTCGCCTCGACCGGCGGCGGCGAGCCGCTCCCGGAGCGTGTCCACGTCGCGGGGCACGACGAGGGGCGGCGCAGCCGCGAGGCGCGCCGTGGCATCGTCCAGCGCGGCGGCGTCCGGCCAGGTCGGCTGCTGCAGCGCGACCAGGCTCCGGAAGTGCTCGAGGCCCTCGAGCACCTCCGGCGGGGTCTGGACCGACACCGGGGTCAGTGCTCCGCGGGGACGAGCGGCTGTCCCAGGTCGGCGAGCAGCTCGCCGAACCACTCCTGCGTCACGTCGAACGGCTTGCCGCCCGCGATCCGGGGAACTCGACGGCACGCAGACGGTCGCCGTTCTCCTCGTCGTGGCCGATCACCCCGGACTCGGAGCGGAACGCGCACTCGACCGCGAGGTCCGTCATCGACTTGATGAGGCGCAGGTCCTCGGCGTTGGCCGCCGCGGCGCGCGAGTAGTAGCCGGACTTCTGCACCATGACCTTCTCGGCGCCGAGCTTCTCGGCGAACTGCTTCGCGAACCACTGGCCCGGGTTGATCGTGTCGAGCTTCACGTGGCCGAACGGGTCGCGCTCCACGGTCTCGCCGGAGGCCTCGACCTGGGCGACGATCTCGTGCATGCCTGCGCCCTCGGACAGGAAGATGTTGACGTTGCCGACCTCGTCCATGACCGTGCGCAGACGCGCGGCCTCGGCGTCGATGTCGAGCGCGAGCTCGGGGAGGAACACCGCGTGGACGTCCCAGCGCTCGCGGGTCAGACCGATCCCCGGGACCCACTGCTCCGCGTCGAGGCTCTCGCGGTACTTCGCGGCGGCGGCCGCCGTGAGCCAACCGCAGTGACGCCCCATGACCTCGTGGACGATCAGCATGCGCGGGCCGGAGCGGTGCTCACCGATGACGTTCTTGGCGAAGCCGGCGGCCTCCTCGGCGGCGGTCCACGCACCGAGCGACTGGCGGATCGGCACCACGTCGTTGTCGATCGTCTTCGGCAGGCCGACGACGGTGAGGTCGTAGTCGTTCTCGGCGAGGTAAGCCGCGAGGTCTGCTGCCGTCGTGTTGGTGTCGTCGCCACCGATGGTGTGCAGGACGTCCACGCCGTCGGTCTTCAGCTGCTCCGCCGCCACCGCGAGCGGGTCCTGGCCCTCCTCGACGAGCCCACGCTTGGCGCAGTCCGCGGCGTTGGTGAGCTTGACCCGGGAGTTCCCGATCGGGGACCCGCCGAACCGGTGCAGCACGCCCGCGTTCTTGCGCGTCTCGGCGTCGACCGTGATGAAGTTCCCGGTCAGCAGGCCGTGGTAGCCGTGCTGGTACGCGATGATCTCGACCTCGGGAGCGATCTCCGTGTAGCGCTCGATCAGCCCGCCGACCGCGGACGAGAGGCACGGTGCGAAACCACCGGCGGTGAGGAGTGCGACGCGACGGACGGACATGATGGGGAACCTCTCGTCGAAGGAGCACCCCGGGACCGGGCCGTCGGGGCCGGGCACGTACCCGGGCTCCACGACCGCCCCGCAGGCGCGTGGGATCGATCTGCTGGTGGCAGCCTACCGGGGTCAGGCAGGGTCGGACGGCGCTTCCGGAACCTGGACCTCGGGGACCTCGCGGCCTCCCGGAGCGCGCGTCCCCGTCGCCGGGGCCGCGACCTTCTTGCCCGCCGCGAGGCGGGCTTTCGCGGTCGCCGCGTAGATGTCGACGTACTCCTGGCCCGAGAGGCTCATGATCGCGTACTGGATCTCGTCGGTCACCGCGCGCAGGATGAAGCGGTCGTTCTCCATGCCGCGGTAGCGGGAGAAGTCGAGCGGCTCACCGATGACGATCCCGATCCGCATGGGCTTCGGGATGCGCTTGCCGATGGGCTGCGCCTCGCCGGTGCCGATCATCGCGACGGGCACCACGGGAGCCCCGGACTCGAGCGCGAGCCGGGCGACGCCGGTCTTGCCGCGGTGGAGGCGCCCGTCAGGGCTGCGCGTCCCCTCCGGGTAGATGCCGAACATCTCGCCGTCGCTCAGCACCCGGAGCCCCGTGTTCAGGGCCGCCTCGCTGGCCTTGCCGCCGGAGCGGTCGACCGGGATGGTGCCGACGCCGCGCATGAAGCCGGCGGTGACCCGACCTTTGATCCCCGTACCCGTGAAGTAGTCGGACTTGCCGAGGAACTGCACCTTGCGGTGCAGCACGAGCGGGAGCACGAACGAGTCGATGACCGCGAGGTGGTTGCTGGCGAGGATCACGCCGCCCTCGGACGGGACGTTGCCGACCCCTCGTGTCCAGGGTCGGAACATCAGCCGGAGCAGTGGCCCGACGAGCACCTGCTTCATCCACCAGTAGAACACCGGGCCTCCTGTGCCTCCTCGATGCACCCCGTGGTGAACAGGCGTGCACCCCGACTCTAGAGTGATACCCATGGCTCCACCGAATGCAGATCGCCACGACGGCGACGGGGACGGCACGGACGGCGACCCCGGGAGCCCGACGGGCGGCACCGGCGACGGCAGCCCCGCAGGCGACGACCGGCAGGACGACGGGCTGGACGTCGAGCGTCGTTGGGCCGCGATCGTCGACGAGCTCGGCGGCGAGGGCGGGACCGGCCCGGCGCGTCCGGACCCGGTGGCGGACGGCGTCCCACCGGTTCCGCAGGCACGCCCGGTCCTGCGCGCGGGGCCTCGCACAGGGCCTCGCGACTGGCCCACGTCGGCCGAGGTCGAGGCGCTGGAGGACGCCGAGTCGCACTTCACTCCCCGGAGCCGCCGCCGCTGACCGGCCGCGACCCGCTGCAGTCGTTGGCGTGGGCGATCGTCGCCCTCGTGCCCGTCGTCCTGCTGGTGGCCGCCGTCGTGTCCACGCAGATGCCGACGGCGCTGCTGCTCATCGGCGGCGGCGCGTTCGCCGCGGCCGTCGCGGTCCTCGTCTGGCGCATGCCGCACCACCGCGACCCGGACGACCACGACCCGGGCGCCGTCGTCTGACACGGCTGCGGCGCCGCCGTCCGACCGCTGGGTCGACGACCGCGCCGGGACCCGCCGTGCGCGTCGGGTCCGCGCGGGATCAGATCCGCGCGAGGTCCGCGGCGCCGATGATCCCGGCCTCGTTGCCGTGCTTCGCGAGCTCGATGCGAGCCGTCGGCCGGTGTCCGAGGGCGGAGAGCTGCTCTTCGTAGGCAGCCCGCGCCGGCTGCAGGAGGAGCTCCTCGGCGGCGCCCACCCCACCACCGATGACGATCAGCTCCGGGTCGAGCAGCGCGGCCACCGACGCCGCGCCCTCGCCGATCCAGCGACCGAGGGTGGCGAGCAGGTCGACCGCGAGGGGGTCGCCCTCCTGCGCGGCCTGGGTGATCTGCGGGCCCTTGAGAGCCTCGGGATCGCCGCCCGCGAGCTCGAGCATGCGGGTCGCCCGCGTGGGGTAGGCGACCAGCGCGGCACGCGCGTCGCGCACGAGCGCACTGCCGGAGGCGTACTGCTCCCAGCAGCCCTCGTGCCCGCAGCCGCAGTAGTGACCCCCGGGAACCACGCGGAGGTGACCGACCTCGGCGGCGACGCCCCACTTGCCGCGGACGAGCTGCCGGTCGATGACGATGGCGCCGCCCAGACCCGTGCCGACGGTCAGCATCAGCATGTCGGTGGCGTCCTGCCCGGCGCCGAACGCGAACTCGGCCCAGCCCGCGGCGTTGGCGTCGTTCTCGACGACGATCGGGACGTCCAGGCCGAGCAGCTCGTGGACGTTCTCGGCGAGCGGGTAGTTGCGCCAGGCGATGTTCGGGGCGAAGAGGACGGAACGCCGGTCAGGGCTGACGAAGCCCGCTGCGGCGAGCCCCACGGCACCGACCTCGTGATCCGCGAGAAGCTCCTTGCAGGCGTCGGCCACGGCGGCGTCGATCGAGGCCGTGTCGTCGGCGTCCGTCTCCCGGCGGACCTGGGCGACGATCTCACCGCGATCGTCCACCACGCCCGCCGCGATCTTCGTCCCGCCGATGTCGACCCCGATGGCGTGCATGTCCGTCCTCACTGTCAGTCCTGCAGGGAGCAATTGGCGACGCGACCCGCCTGGTCCGCCGTCGGACCGAACTTACTGCGTCGTCAGCAACGTTTCTCGCGCCGTCCGGTCCTCGACACCGGGCCGACCGAAACGGAGACACCACGGAGCCTACCGAGGGCGCGCATGCATGGGCACCCGGGCCGGGCCGGTAGGCTCGGCGCACCGTCGCCCACTGCCATCGGAGCCAGACATGGACGAGTTCGCCACCCCTCGCGCCGTCGAGGTGGAACCCACCAACAATCTCAACGACCTGCTCGCCGCACGCGTCGCCGCGGACCCTTCCGCGGTGATGATCGAGCGCCGTGTCGGGGACGTGACCTCCGGGCCGTGGGTCCCGCTCACCGCTGCGGAGTTCGCGGCCGAGGTGACCGCGGTCGCCAAGGGGCTCGTCGCCCACGGAATCGAGCCCGGCGCCCGCGTCGGGATCATGTCCCGCACCCGCTACGAATGGACCCTGCTCGACTGGGCGTCCTGGGCGGCGGGCGCCGTCCCCGTGCCGATCTACGAGACCTCGAGCGCCGAGCAGGTCGAGTGGATCGTCACCGACTCCGCGGTCGAGCTCCTGATCACCGAGACCGCGGAGCACGCCGCCACCGTCGAGGAGGTCCGCGCCGGCGCGCCGGGGCTGCGGACGGTGCTCACCCTCGACGACGGTGCGATCGACACACTCGTGGCGTCAGGGACCGACGTCCCCGACGCAGAGATCGACCGCCGCCGTGCCATCGCCGACCTCTCGGACGTCGCCACGCTGATCTACACGTCGGGCACGACCGGCACCCCCAAGGGCGCCCGGATGACGCACGGGAACTTCTACCTCCTGACCGTCAACGCCGTCCACGCGGTGCCCGAGGTCTTCTCGGAGCCGGGCGGCCGGACGCTGCTGTTCATGCCGCTCGCCCACGTCTTCGCCCGATTCATCGGCGTCCTGGTCGTCGCGGGCGGCACAGTGCTGGCCCACACCCCTGACACGACCAAGCTGCTCGACGACCTCGCGTCGTTCCGCCCCACGTACATCCTGTCGGTCCCGCGAGTCTTCGAGAAGGTGTACAACTCGTCGGAGCAGAAGGCCGCGGCCGGCGGCAAGCTCAAGATCTTCCACTGGGCCTCGGCGACGGCCATCGCATGGTCCCGCGCCCTCGACGACCCGAAGGGTCCGGGCGTCTGGCTGGGGCTCAAGCACAAGATCGCGGACAAGCTCGTCTACTCGAAGCTCCGCACCGCCCTCGGCGGCAACGCCAGGTGGGCCGTGTCCGGAGGCGGGCCGCTCGGTGAGCGCCTCGGCCACTTCTACCGCGGCAACGGCCTGACGATCCTCGAGGGCTACGGCCTCACCGAGACCACCGCACCGACCTCGGTGAACACGCCGACAGCGATCAAGGTCGGCAGCGTCGGGAAGCAGCTCCCGGGCTGCGCCGCCCGGTTGGACGAGGACGGCGAGATCCTCCTCAAGGGCGACCACGTGTTCGACGGCTACCACAACAACCCGGCGGAGACCGAGAACGCCTTCACCGACGGCTGGTTCCGCACGGGCGACCTCGGGTCGTTCGACGCCGAGGGCTACCTGACGATCACGGGGCGCAAGAAGGAGATCATCGTCACCGCCGGAGGCAAGAACGTCGCCCCGGCGCTCCTGGAGGACAGGATCCGTGCGCACGCGCTCGTGAGCCAGTGCGTCGTCGTCGGCGACCAGCGTCCGTTCATCGGCGCGCTGATCACCCTCGACCCCGAGGGGCTGCCCGGCTGGTGCAAGATGCACGGCAAGCCCGAGCTCTCCGTCGAGCAGGCCAAGGACGACGAGGACGTGCGCGCGGCGCTCGACGAGGCCGTCGCCCGAGCGAACAAGGCGGTCTCGAGGGCCGAGTCGATCCGCAAGTACAGCGTCCTGGACACGGACTTCACGATCGAGAACGACTACCTGACGCCGTCGATGAAGGTGAAGCGCAAGCTCGTCACGCAGGACTTCTCGGCGAACATCGACGAGCTCTACGGGACGGTCGGGACCGGTCGCTGACCGGACCGCTCCTCGTTCCGACCTGCTCGACCAGCTCGACCACCGGGTGGCCACCGACGCGTGTCGGTGGCCACCCGTACGCTCCCCGGCATGGTGGAGATCGGCACCGCGGCTCGCCCGGCGGACACCCTCCGGGCGTTCCAACCGTCGCTCGACGACATCGGGACACCCCTGCACGAGGTGACCTTCGTCGTCGTCGACCTCGAGACCACCGGCACCTCCGCCGCCGAGTGCGGCATCACCGAGTTCGGCGCCGTGAAGGTGCGCGGCGGAGAGGTGATCGGCGAGTTCCAGTCGCTCGTCGACCCTGGCGTCGTCGTGCCGGCCTTCATCGCGCGGCTCACGGGGATCAGCACCGCGATGGTCGCCACCGCCCCGGGCATCGAGAAGGTGCTGCCGAGCTTCCTCGAGTTCCTCGGCACCGGCGTGCTCGTCGCGCACAACGCCCCGTTCGACGTCGGGTTCCTCAAGGCGGCCTGCTCGCGGCTCGGGTACGAGTGGCCACGCCCCCAGGTGCTCGACACGGTCGCCCTGTCCCGCAAGGTGGTCCTGCGCGACGAGGCCCCCAACCACCGGCTGTCCACCCTCGCGGCTCTCTTCGGCGCACAGGTCACCCCGGACCACCGCGCGCTCTCCGACGCCCGGGCGACCGTCGACGTCCTCCACGCGCTCCTGTCCCGCCTCGCCCCGCTGGGGATCACCCACCTCGAGGACCTCGCCACGGCGACGGACCCCGTGCCTCCGGCGGTCCGGCGCAAGAGGCACCTCGCCGACGGGCTCCCGGACTCCCCGGGCGTCTACATGTTCGTCGGCCCGTCCGACGAGGTCCTCTACGTCGGCACGTCGGTGTCGATCCGGCGGCGGGTCCGCAGCTACTTCACCGCGGCCGAGCGGCGGTCGCGCATCACCGAGATGGTCGGCATCGCCACGCATGTCGTCCCCGTGCCCTGCGCCACGGTGCTCGAGTCCCAGGTGCGCGAGCTCCGGCTGATCGCCGAGCACTCCCTCGGTACAACCGCAGGTCCAAGTTCCCGGAACGGATGACCTGGGTCAGGTTGACGAACGAGCCGTACCCCCGCCTGTCGGTCGTGCGCGAGGTGTCGGACGACGGCGCGCACCACATCGGTCCCTTCGGTTCGCGCCGCGCGGCCCAGGACGCGGTCGACGCCATCCACGAGGCGGTCCCGCTGCGCCGGTGCACCCGGCGTCTGCCGAAGGTCGCACCGGCCGGTGCCACGGCGTGCGCCCTCGCGGAGATCGGCCGCTGCTCGGCGCCCTGCCTCCCGAGGTCTCCCGACTCCACGATCGAGTCCGCGGCCGACGCTGGGGCCGGCACCACGACCGGCAGTGCTTCCGGCACAGCGCCCGGCACAGCGCCCGGCAGAGCGAACGGCACAGCGATCAGCGACACGGCCGGTGGCTATGCGGCCACGGTCGACCTGGCGCGCTCGGCGATGCTCGGCGACGCCTCGGCGGTCGTGACCGCGCTCTCGGAGCAGATCCGCCGCCACTCGCGGTCCGAGGAGTACGAGCAGGCCGGGGATGTCTCGCGCCGCCTCGGGTCGTTCCTGCGGGGTGCGAGCCGCACGCAGTCGATCGGGCGTCTCGCCGCGTGCCCGGAGGTGGTCGCGGCACGTCCCACCGAGGACGCCGGGTGGGAGCTCGTCGTCATCAAGCACGCCCGGCTGGCCGCCACCGCCGTGGCTCCCCGGGGCGAGGACCCGCGCCCGCACGTCGACGCGCTGCGCGCCACCGCCGACGACGTCCCGGCACCCGTCCTGCCGGCGCCCGCGTGCCACCCGCACGAGGCGGACATCGTCCTCGCCTGGCTCGATCGGCCGGGCACCCGCCTCGTCGAGATCGACGGCGTCTGGTCGTCCCCGGTCCGTTCCGCGCTGTCGTACGACGACCTCGCGGCGGCGGTCGCGTCGTCCGGCTAGGTTGGTCGGCGACGGCCGAGACCCCACGGCCGCGGAGCGACCCGAGGAGAGCCCATCGTGCTGACCGCCATCGTCCTCATCGACACCACGCCGGACCGGATCCCCGAGGTCGCCGCGGCCGTCACCGCGATCGACGGGGTGAGCGAGGTCTACTCCGTGACTGGCAAGGCCGATCTCGTCGCCATGATCCGCGTGCGCGAGCACAGCCGGCTCGCGGACGTCATCGCCGACCAGCTCAGCAAGGTCGACGGCGTGGTCCGCACGGAGACGCTGGTCGCGTTCCGCGCCTACTCCGACGTCGACCTCGAGCAGGCCTTCGCGCTGGGTCTCGGGGACTGAGCCGACGCGCAGCTCGGCCTCGGCTGGGCGCCTCTCGGCGGTGCGGGTTCTCGTCGACGGGGCCGCTGAGCAGAAGGTGCCGCTGAGCGGACCCGGCGCCTGGTCTCAGGCGACTGCCGAAGCCTTCGCCCACGCCTCCATCACCGACGCGGCCGAACCGCTGTCGACGCTCTGCGCAGCGTGCTGCATCCCCGCCCGCAGCCGGTCGACGAGCGGGCCCTCGCCGGTCCCGGGCAGCGACGCGTCGGCGACGATGGCCGCAGCCGCGTTGAGCAGGACGGTCTCGCGCACCGCTCCGGTCGCGCCGGCGAGCAGGTCGCGCGCGACGGTGGCGTTCTCCTGCGCCGATCCCCCGCGCAGGTCCTGGACGGTGATCCTGGCGAGCCCGAGATCGACGGCCGGGTCGATCCGGTGCACGACGACGGTGCCGTCCCGGACCTCCCACAGCGTCGTGCTCCCCGTCGCGGCCAGCTCGTCGAGGCCGTCGTCGCCGCGGAACACCAGCGCGCTGGTGCCCCGCGCGGCGAAGACCCCAGCCATCAGCGGGGCCGCCTGGGCGTCCGCGCAGCCGACGGCGACGGCGGCCGGCTGGGCGGGATTCGTCAGCGGGCCCAGGAGGTTGAACGCGGTGGGGACACCCAGGTCCTTGCGCGCCGCCCCGGCGTGCCGCATGGACGGGTGGAACACCGCGGCGAAGCAGAAGGTGATACCCGCCTCGAGCGCGATCTCCCGGACGCGCTCCGGGGTGTGGTCGAGCCTGATCCCGAGCTCCTCGAGCACGTCGGCAGAGCCTGACGACGACGAGGCGGCCCGGTTCCCGTGCTTCACGACGCGCAGGCCCGTCCCCGCGACGACGACCGCCGCCATCGTGGAGATGTTCACGGTGTGCGCCAGGTCCCCGCCGGTGCCGACGATGTCGACGGAGGGTCCGTCCACGACGAACCTGCGCGCGTTCGCGAGCATGGTGTCGGCGAGCCCGGTGAGCTCGTCGACCGTCTCGCCCTTGCAGCGCAGCGCCACGAGGAAACCCGCGAGCCTGGCCGGCGGGACGGCCCCGGCCATCACCTCGCCCATGGCCCACGCGGCGTCGGCGCGCGACAGGTCCTCACCGCGGACGAGCCCCGACAGCAACGACGGCCAGGTGGGCGGCACGGTGTCGACGGCGGGGCGCGCGGGGGTCTCGGGCACGGTGTCTCCTGAGGTCGGTCGTCGACGAGCGTCGACGGGCGTGCGTAGGTGCGTCAGTCCGTTCGAGGCGCCGGCGACGTCATGCCAGGAGCGCGGCGACGGCCTTCTGTAGGGCGATCGGGTCGAGCGGGCGCGGGACGGCGTCGTCCGCGAGCGACCACGAGGCGAGCCATCCGTCCTGCGGGCGGCCGGTGAGGACCAGGATCGGCGGGCACTCGTAGATCTCGTTCTTGAGCTGCCGTGAGATCCCCATGCCGCCGACCTTGTCGGCCTCGCCGTCGAGGACGAAGAGGTCCCAGCCGCCGGCGTCCGCCTGCTCGACGACCGCGTCCGCCGTGGCCACCTCGAACCACTCGATCTCGGGCGCGTGCGCGCGCAGCCGTGGGCCGACGGCGGTACGCACGTGCGCACGCACCGTCGAGTCGTCGCTGTACAGCAGCACACGGGGGCCCTTGGTCGACGCCTCGGAGCCGTGGGATCCGTGTGTCGTCCGGACGTCCGTACCCGCAGCCGAATCCGTCGTCGCCATCGTTGCCGTCACCATCACCTTCGTCGTCGAGGGGCGCCGGACGCGCCGTCCACCCGCACGAGGACGCAACCGGTCGCTGCGCCCGAACGCCCCAATCTTGGCACGGACCGGCGCGTGAACGGCACCGGGACGTGACCCGGCGCACATCGCGTCGCCGCGCGGGCTCGCGGCACGGTCCCGCAGCCTGCCGGAAGGGTGCGCGCCTGTCCTGAGCGCACCTTTGGTGACACTTCATTTTGATCCGTCACCAGGTGAGGAGACCAGTCCGGAAATATGAAGGATTTGTGATGCAAACCGCCTCTGACCGGCCGCTCCGGTGTCCCAAACCACCTCGTCGTCGGCCATACTGGCTCCCGTGACGACCGCAACGGCTGCCCCCACGCCCACCAGAACGTGAGTGTCAACCGACCGAACCCCGTATCGGTCGGGACCATCGTCTGGCTCGCGAGCGAGCTCATGTTCTTCGCCGGCCTCTTCGCGATGTACTTCACGATCCGGTCAGTGATGCCTCAGGAGGAGTGGGCGGCGCAGACCGACCACCTCAACCTGACGTTCGCGACGATCAACACGCTGGTCCTGGTGGCGTCGTCCTTCACCTGCCAGGCGGGCGTCACCGCCGCCGAGCGCTTCCAGCCGGTCCGCAGCGGGTCGATCTTCAACCTGCCCCGGTGGGGGATGAACGAGTGGATGACCCTCACCTACGTGATGGGCGCCTTCTTCATCGGTGGCCAGATCTTCGAGTACGCCGAGCTCGTCGAGCACGGACTGACGATCTCCTCCAGCCCCTACGGATCGGTGTTCTACCTGACCACCGGCTTCCACGGGCTGCACGTGGTCGGCGGCCTGATCGCCTTCCTCCTCCTGCTCGGCCGGTCGTTCGCGGCCAAGAACTTCGGCCACCACGAGGCGACGACCGGAATCGTCACCTCGTACTACTGGCACTTCGTCGACGTCGTGTGGATCGCCCTCTTCCTGGTGATCTACATCCTTCGGTGACCTGCCGGACGGCGGGACCCCGCCGCCGCACCCAGCCCCTGCTCCCCCGATGCGAGACGAGGATCGATTCGTGAAGGCACTCGCCGCCCGCAGGCACCACCGGTTGGCCCCGGTCGTGCTGCTGCTGCTGGCGCTCCTGGTCACGGGAGGCGTCTACGCCCTCCTAGCGCCCTCCCCAGCCAGCGCCGACACCGCCAGCGTCCAGGACATCGAGACGGGCGAGAAGCTCTTCCAGGCCAACTGCGCCACGTGCCACGGTCCTGACGCCGAGGGCTCCGACACCGTTCCGTCCCTGGTCGGCGTCGGTGCTGCCGCGGTCGACTTCCAGGTCTCCACGGGTCGCATGCCGATGCAGGCGAGCGGTCCCCAGGCGATCGAGAAGCCCGCGCAGATGGACGCCGAGCAGACCAGCCAGCTCGCGGCGTACGTCGCGTCGCTCGGCGCGGGTCCGGCGATCCCCACCGACGAGATGGTCGACGCCTCGAAGGGCGACCCTGCCCTCGGCGCCTCCGTCTTCCGCACGAACTGCGCGATGTGCCACAACGCGATCGGCGCCGGCGGCGCCCTGTCCGAGGGCAAGTTCGCGCCCGCGCTGCTGGACGTCGAGCCGCGCAACATCTACCAGGCGATGCTGACCGGCCCGCAGTCGATGCCCGTGTTCAACGACGCCAACATCACCCCTGAGGAGAAGCGCGACGTGATCGCCTACCTCGCCGAGCAGCACGACGGCTCGGCCGGTGGCCTGACCCTCGGTTCGCTCGGACCGGTCAGCGAGGGCCTGTGGGTCTGGGTCGTCGGCATGGGCCTCCTGGTGGGCGCAGCAGTGTGGATCGGAGCGAAGTCCTCATGAGCGACGAGAAGAGCTCGACAGAGCTGACCTCCGGGCACCCGGAGAAGTTCACCGACCCGGGGATGCCGGAGCACCGCCAGCGGCGCGCCGACGTGGAGCCCGCCGCCAGCAAGCGCGCGGAGCGACAGGTCGCGGCGCTGTTCGGGATCTCCGTGATCGGCACGATCGGTTCGATGGTCGCCTACTTCGCGATCCGTCCGGACGGGACGACCGCCGGGACCCGGCTGTCCAACCTCACGCTCGGCCTCGGCATCGCGTTCGCGCTGCTCGGCATCGGCCTCGCCGCAGTCCACTGGGCGAAGGCGATCATGAGCGACCACGAGGTCGTCGAGGAGCGCCACGAGCAGCGGTCGCCCGACGACGTCCGCGAGGCGGCCGTCCAAAAGCTCGACGACGGCATCGCCGACTCGGGGATCGCCCGTCGAGGCGTCCTCAAGGGCGCCGCGCTCTCGGCGCTCGCCCTCTTCCCCCTCACCATCGCGGTCCCGCTCGTCAGCAGCGTCGGCGGGGACTGGAACGTCTCGAAGTTCCGGCACACGCGCTGGGAGAAGGGCATGCGGCTCGCGACCGACCCCACCGGCCGGCCGATCCGCGCAGCGGACGTCACCATGGGCAACGTCTTCCACGTGATCCCCGACGTCTCCGAGGAGGAGCGCGAGTCGCACGAATGGATCACCGAGAAGGCCAAGGCAGTCGTCCTCCTCGTCCGGATGGATCCGCGCGACCTCAAGGAAGCCCCCGACCGTGAGGGCTGGTCGTACGACGGCATCGTCGCGTACTCCAAGATCTGCACCCACGTCGGCTGCCCCGTCGCCCTGTACGAGCAGCAGACGCACCACCTCCTGTGCCCCTGCCACCAGTCGACGTTCGACGTCGCTGACGGCGCCAAGGTCGTCTTCGGTCCCGCGCACCGGCCGCTCCCCCAGCTGCCGATCGAGATCGACGACGAGGGGTACCTCGTCGCGCAGAGCGACTTCCACGAGCCAGTCGGGCCGAGCTATTGGGAGCGTCTGAAGTGAGCACCACGACACCCGCGCAGCGCGCGGCCAACGGCACAGCGGACTACCTCGACCAGCGCACCGGACTGGGCAAGGCCGTCAAGGAGTTCGCCCGGAAGACCTTCCCGGACCACTGGTCCTTCCTCCTCGGCGAGATCGCTCTCTACTCGTTCGTGGTCCTGATCATCTCGGGGTTCTTCCTGACGATGTTCTTCGTCCCGTCGATGGCGCTCATCACGCACCACGGCCCGCCGGCGACGATGGACGGCGTCCTCATGTCGGAGGCGTTCAGCTCGACGCTGCACACGTCGTTCGAGGTGCGCGGCGGGCTGCTCATGCGGCAGATCCACCACTGGGCCGCGCTGCTCTTCATGGCGGCGATCGTCACGCACATGATGCGCGTGTTCTTCACCGGCGCGTTCCGCAAGCCCCGTGAGCTCAACTGGCTCGTCGGCACCCTGCTGATGATCCTCGGCCTCGGCGCCGGCTTCACCGGGTACTCGCTCCCCGACGACGTCCTCTCCGGCAACGGCCTCCGCATCACGGACGGCGTGATCAAGTCGATCCCGATCATCGGCTCCTACATGTCGTACTTCGTGTTCGGCGGGGAGTTCCCGGGCGAGGACATCATCCCGAGGCTGTTCACGCTCCACATCCTCGTGGTCCCGGGCCTGATCCTCGCGCTCGTCGGTGTCCACCTGCTCATGGTCGTGCTCCACAAGCACACGCAGTACCCGGGCGGCGGCCGCACCGACAAGAACGTCGTCGGGTTCCCGCTGTTCCCCGTGTACGTCGCGAAGGCCGGCGGCTTCTTCTTCGTCGTCTTCGGCGTCATCGCCCTCATGGGCGCGACGATGGCCATCAACAACGTCTGGAACTACGGGCCGTTCGACCCCTCCCCCGTCTCGGCCGGCGCCCAGCCGGACTGGTACATGCTCTTCCTCGAGGGCTCGCTCCGACTCATGCCGGGGCAACCGGAGTTCGAGTTCTGGGGCTTCACGCTGAGCCTCAACGTCCTGATCCCTGCTGTCGTCATCCCAGGGATCCTGTTCACGTTCCTCTTCGTGTACCCGTTCCTCGAGGCAGCGGTGACGAAGGACAAGCGCGAGCACCACGTGCTCGACCGTCCGCGCAACGTCCCGGTCCGCACGGGCCTCGGCGTCGCGTTCCTCACCGCGTTCATCATCCTCGCGCTCGCCGGGTCCAACGACCTCATCGCGACGCACTTCTCGATGTCGCTGAACCAGATCACCTGGGCGTTCAGGATCCTGATCTTCGTCGGCCCCTGGTTCGCGTTCTGGATCACGAAGCGCATCTGCCTCGGTCTCCAGCGCAAGGACCGCGAGCTGGTGCTCCACGGGCACGAGACCGGGCGCATCGTCCGGTTCGCGAACGGTGAGTACATCGAGGTGCACCGCCCGCTCGACGAGCAGGAGCGCTGGCTGCGCGTCAACTACGACGCACACCGGCCGCTCGAGGTCGCACCCGCCACGGACTCCCGCGGAGTCCGTCGCAAGGGGTACGCCAGCGAGCGGCGCCTCTCACGGCTCTCGAGCTTCTTCTACGAGGACCGCGTCGAGCCGGTGACCCCCGCCGAGCTCGCTGCGGCCCACTCCCACGGATCGCACGACGAGCTCGAGACGGACACCACGTCCGAGCCGCAGCAGATCGACTCCGGGCGCGCGCACTGACTCCCGACCGGCGAGCAGCGCGACCTTCGTGCAGAGTTTGATGGCCCGCGACGAGACACCCTTGTGGTGGTCCTCGTCGCGGGCCATCGCCACATACCGCATGTCCTGACGCCACGGCGCCGCGACATGACGCAGATGCCGACGCCTCCGCGCGTCGGCCCGACACAGGAGGATCAGCATGGCTGTCTATGAGCTCCCCGACCTCGGATACGACTACGGGGCCCTCGAGCCGCACATCTCCGGCCAGATCATGGAGCTGCACCACTCGAAGCACCACCAGGCCTACGTCACCGGCGCGAACACGGCCCTCGAGAAGCTCGCCGAGGCGCGCGAGAGCGGCGACCTCGCCACGGTCAACATGCACGAGAAGAACCTCGCGTTCCACCTCGGTGGACACACGAACCACTCGGCCTTCTGGACGAACATGTCCCCCGAGGGCGGCGGTGAGCCCACCGGCGCGATCGGCGACGCCATCACCGAGCACTTCGGGTCCTTCGAGGCGTTCAAGAAGCACTTCATCGCCGTCGCCACAGGCGTCCAGGGTTCCGGCTGGGCGATCCTCGCCTGGGACTCGATCGGCAAGAAGCTGATCATCGTCCAGCTCTACGACCAGCAGGGCAACATCTCGCTCGGCCTCGTGCCGATCGTGCTGCTCGACTGCTGGGAGCACGCCTACTACCTGGACTACAAGAACGTGAAGGCCGACTACTTCGAGGCCTGGTTCAACGTGGTCAACTGGGCCGACGCCGAGGCACGCCTCGAGCGCGCGACCACGCAGACCGCGGGGCTCATCGTCCCGTGACGCACCGTCGCGCGTCCGTCGCCGGCTGACGGAACGCACCAGAGCACAGCACCGCAGCACGGCGAGCGATCGCCTCGACGGGCCCGGTACCGACCACTCGGTACCGGGCCCGTCGGCGTGTCACGCAGCGCCCCGCACGTCGTGCCGGCCACGGAGTCCCGGTCGAGTGCAGCAAGCATCACTCCCCTGTTCGGGCGCAGTGGCGGACGCGCACACGGCGCGGCCGCGCGAGTCATGACGTCCGCCTCAGGCGTTCCGCACGGTCACCGGAATACTCTCCGGCGTACCCGACACCCTACGGACGCGCGAAGGGCCGGCCACCCGTGGGTGGCCGGCCCTTCGTCGATCTGTCGGATCAGGTCGTGATCAGTGCGCGTGCTGTCCGCGCGAGAACTCGAAGACCCAGCCCACGAGGGCGACGACGCCGATCGCCGCGCCGATGTAGAACATCCACCAGCCGATGGCGAGCGACGCGAAGAGCACCGCTGCAGCGAAACCGATCGCCAGCGGCCACCAGCTCCACGGCGAGTACACGCCCTGATCCCCGGCGCCCTCCTCGATCAGGCCGTCCGGGTCGTCCTCGGGGCGGTCGTCGATGCGGCGGGCCGTCAGTGCCAGGTACGAGCCGATCATCGCGACGAGGGCCGCGGTGAGGATCAGGGCGATCGGGCCGACGGGCTCGGTCCACTCGGTCCAGAAGCCGTAGATCAGCCCGATGAGGACGAAGAAGGGCCCGAGCCCCAGGAAGAGCTTGTACTCGGTCTTCACTTCTGGTCCTTCCCGTCGGTCGTGTCGCGGCGATCCGCGGGGTCGTCGATGATCACGGTCGACGACGAGGCCGAAGCCGCGTCCGGCCCGCGCCCGACGCGGTCGATCGCGGCATCCTTCTCACCGCGACGGTCGGCCTCGCCGTAGACCTGGTCGAGGATCGTCGGGTTCGTGACGGCATGGTCCATGGCGGCGACCTCGGGGTGGTGCAGGTCGAACGCCGGGGACTCCGAGCGGATCCGCGGGAGCGAGGTGAAGTTGTGCCGCGGCGGCGGGCAGGACGTCGCCCACTCGAGCGAGCGACCGTAGCCCCAGGGGTCGTCGACGGTGACCTTGGGTGCGTTGCGCCATGTCGTGTAGACGTTCCAGAGGAACGGCAGCGTGGAGGCCGCGAGCAGGAACGCCCCGATGGTCGACAGCTGGTTCTCCCAGGTGAAGCCCTCGGCGGGACCGTAGTCGGCGTAGCGACGCGGCATGCCCTCGACACCCAGCCAGTGCTGGACGAGGAACGTCGTGTGGAAGCCGACGAAGAGGAGCCAGAAGTGGATCTTGCCGAGGCGCTCGTTGAGCATGCGCCCGGTGAACTTGGGCCACCAGAAGTAGAAACCGGCGAACATCGCGAAGACCACCGTGCCGAACACGACGTAGTGGAAGTGCGCCACGACGAAGTAGGTGTCGGAGATGTGGAAGTCCAGCGCCGGGCTCGACAGGATGACGCCCGTCAAACCACCGAAGAGGAACGTCACGAGGAACCCGATGCTCCAGAGCATCGGTGTCTCGAACGTCAGCTTGCCGCGCCACATCGTGCCGATCCAGTTGAAGAACTTCACACCGGTCGGGATGGCGATGAGCATCGTCATGAAGGCGAAGAACGGGAGCAGGACCGCCCCGGTCACGTACATGTGGTGCGCCCACACGGTGACCGAGAGCGCCGCGATGGCGATCGTCGCGTACACGAGCGTCTTGTACCCGAAGATCGGCTTGCGGCTGAAGACCGGGAAGATCTCGGAGACGATCCCGAAGAACGGGAGCGCGATGATGTAGACCTCGGGGTGCCCGAAGAACCAGAACAGGTGCTGCCAGAGGATCGCTCCCCCGTTCTCGGGGTTGAACACCTGGGCACCGAGCTTGCGGTCGGCGCCGAGCGCGAAGAGCGCGGCCGCCAGCGGCGGGAACGCCATGAGGACGAGGAGGCTCGTCACCAGGATGTTCCACGAGAAGATCGGCATCCGGAACATCGTCATGCCCGGCGCGCGCATGGTGATGATCGTCGTGATGAAGTTGACGGCACCGAGGATCGTGCCGAAACCACCCAGTGCGAGCCCGAAGACCCATAGGTCTCCTCCGAGACCCGGACTGAACGTCGTGTTGGACAGTGGCGCATAGGCGAACCATCCGAACGAGGCAGCGCCCTGGGGCGTGAAGAAGCCGGCCGAGGCGATGAGGCCACCGAAGAGGTAGAGCCAGTACGCGAACATGTTCAGCCGCGGGAACGCGACGTCGGGCGCACCGATCTGCAGCGGCATGATCACGTTCGCGAAGCCGGCGAACAGCGGCGTCGCGAAGAGCAGCAGCATGATCGTGCCGTGCATCGTGAACAGCTGGTTGTACTGCTCCTTGCTCTGCACGAGCTGGATGCCGGGCTCGAAGAGCTCTGCACGGATCACCAGGGCCATGAGGCCACCGATGCAGAAGAAGATGAACGACGTGATCAGGTACATGTACCCGATCGTCTTGTGGTCGGTCGAGGTGACCCACTTGATCACCGTTCGCCCGAGGGTCTGGCGCTCGGGCGCCAGACCGGGGACGACGTCTGCCTGGGCGACCATCAGCTCTCATCCTCCGACGTGCCGGACTCGGGTTCGCTCTGCGCTCGGCTGAAGCCCTCGACGGGGATCTGCCCGTCCTGGCCCTTGTCCCGCAGCTCCTGCATGTGCTCGTCGTACTCCGCGCGGGAGACGACCTCGACGTTGAACAGCATCCCGGAGTGGTACTCGCCGCAGAGCTCGGCGCACTTGCCGGCGTAGACGCCCTCGCGCTCGGGGACGACCTGGAAGCCGTTGGTGTGCCGTCCGGGGACCATGTCCTGCTTGTACAGGAACGCGGGGATCCAGAACGAGTGGATGACGTCGCGGGACTCGAGCTCGAACTCGACGCGCTCCCCCACCGGCAGGTAGAGGGTCGGGAGTGCGGTCGAGGTGCCGGGGGCACCGTCGATCTCCGCGTCCTCGGTCAGGGTGCCGGCGACGTCGGTCGCCTGCTGGCCCGTCTCGTAGACGTCGTCGTCGACGTAGTTGAAGTCCCAGCTCCACTGCTTGCCGATGACCTCGACCGTGAGGTCGGGCGTCTCGGTGCGGTCCTGGATCGCACTGACGTCACGGTCCGTGTAGAAGAAGAGCACCAGGATCATGAGCGCGGGGACCGCGGTGTACATGATCTCGAGGGGCATGTGGTACCTGGTCTGCACAGGCAGCCGGTGGTCGTCCTTGCGCTTGCGGTAGACCGTGATGCACCAGAGCATCAGGCCCCAGGTGATCAGGCCGACGACGAGCGCGGCCTCCCACGCACCGAGCCACAGGTTGGTGATGCGCTCGGTCTGGTTGGTCACCTCGCCGTCGCTGAATCCGGGGAGGAATCCTCGTTGCACGGTCTCGCTTGCACAGCCGGAGAGCAGCAGAGCGCCCCCGGCGACCGTGGTCGCCAGGACTGCTCGCCGCGTGCGGCTCGGGTGATGGGAACGCAAGGGGCGCCTTTCACGTCTCGTCCTGCCCGGATACAGCGGCCGAGACCTGTCCGGCCTCCACACGATCCACGCAGAACCTTCGTCCTCGACACACGGAGCGTAGCGCGCGATGCCGTGCCGGGAGGTCGCAGACGGAGCCAGCGGGACGCGGTTCGTCACATTCGTCGGCGCCCTCGACCATCTTCCGCACACGGGTTCCCGTCGTGTCAGAAAACAGCCCTCACCTGCCCCGACGATAGGCTCGGTGGAGTCCTCGACCGACCCAGGAGGTAGCAGGTGAGCACGCCGAGCACCCTGAGCGCCCCGAGCACGGCCGGCCGCCGTGTGCCGCTCGACAACGGCGGCGGCGCCCCGCTGCACCCCCTCGCCCGGACCGCGCTGCTCCAGGCCACGGACGACGGCTGGGCGGACCCGCGCCGGCTGCACGCCGAGGGGCGCCGCGCCGCCGCCCTCCTGTGGGGCGCGCGCGAGTCCCTGGCCGCGTCGCTGGGGGCGCGGACCGAGGAGATCGAGATACTCCCGTCCCACACCGCCGCGCTGCACGCGGCGGTCCTGGCGGTCCGTGCCGGACGCCGTCGCGCGGGCCGGGCGGTCGTCGTCCCCGCGGTCGAACGGGCCGCCGTCCACCACGCCGCGGTGCACCCGCTCCCGGACCTGCCGGGCGAGGCCCGGCCCGTCGCGGTGGACCGCCACGGGCGGGTCGACATCGACGGCTTCCGGGACGCCGTCGGTGCCGGCGACGTCGCGCTCGCGTGCCTCCAGAGCGCCAACGGCGAGGTCGGCACCCGCCAGCCGGTCACCGAGGCCGCCGAGGCCTGCGCAGCAGCCCAGGTCCCGCTCCTCGTCGACGCCGGCTCGTCGCTCGGGCACGACCCGGTCCCCACCGGGTGGGACGTGCTCGCGGCGGACCCCGCGGACTGGGGAGCGCCGCGCGGGACCGGGGTGCTCGCCGTCCGACGCCGGGTCAGGACCCGCCCGACGTGGCCCGAGGACGAGGACCGCTGGGCACCCGGCGGTCCGAACGTCCCGGCCGCCCTCGCGGCCGCCGTCGCCCTCGAGGCGGTCGCCCGGGACCGCGAGGCCGAGGCACGGCGACGCAGCGAGCTCGTCGACAGGGTCCGTGCCGCCGCCGCACAGATCCCTGACACGGAGGTCGTGGGCGACCCGGTGGACCGGCTGCCCCACGCCGTCACGTTCTCGTTCCTCTACGTCGACGGTGAGGCCCTGGTGGGAGAGCTCGACCGGGCGGGGTTCGGGGTCGGCTCAGGGTCGGCCTGCACGTCGGGGACCCTGGAGCCCAGCCACGTCCTGGCGGCGATGGGTGTGCTCACTCACGGCAACGTGCGGATCGCCCTCGACCGGACCACCACCGAGGACGACGTCGACCGGTTCGTCGCCGTCCTTCCCGGGGCCGTCGAGCGCGTCCGGGCGTTCCTCGGCGCCCGAGGGCTGTGAGCGAGCCGTGACGGATCTACCCGAGACTCCCGACGAGAAGCCCGACGGCGCGCCGGACGAGGCGGACGGCCTGGAGCCCGTGCGCACGACCGTCGACGCGCGCGGGCTGCGCTGCCCGTTGCCGGTGATCCGCCTGGCGGCAGCGGCCCGTGAGGCGGGCCCGGGTGATCTCCTGAGCGTGATCGCGACCGACCCGGCCGCCGGCTACGACGTCCCGGCGTGGGCGCGGATGCGGGGCCACGCCGTCGTCTCGTCCGTCGCCGCCGACCCACCGGAAGGCCAGGAAATGGCACCGGAGACGCCCTCGGCGGCGGAGCTGACCATCACGGTACGGCTCGGCGGCTGAGCCGAGCCCGCCCAGAACGACGACGCCCGGCACCACCGCGAGGGTGGCACCGGGCGACGGGCGTCCACGAGGACCCTCGAGGGACCTACGGAGGACTGAGGTCGATCAGGCGAACGATCCGCCGCAGGCGCAGGACTCGCCGGCGTTCGGGTTGTCGATCGTGAAGCCCTGCTTCTCGATCGTGTCCGCGAAGTCGATGGTCGCGCCCTCGAGGTACGGGACGCTCATCTTGTCGACGACGACCTCGACGCCGTCGTAGTCCTTCAGCGCGTCACCGTCGAGCACGCGCTCGTCGAAGTACAGCTGGTAGATGAGGCCCGAGCAGCCCCCGGGCTGGACGGCGACACGAAGGCGGAGGTCGTCGCGACCCTCCTGCTCGAGCAGGCTCTTCACCTTGCCGGCCGCGAAGTCGGTCAGCAGGACGCCGTGGGTCGCAGTCTCGGTGGTCTCGCTCATGTTCACTCCACGATGGTCGTTGGCGGTCGCCGCGAACGGCTCGTCCGGTCAGGCTGTCGTCGGGCTCAACAACGCGGGGCGCCGACGTGTTCCCACTCTACGCGCGCTGCGGGGTGGACCGGGGTCCAGGTCCGGGCGATCCGCGCGACCCGCGCGTGCCGGTCCGCCCGCGCCCCGTCCGGGTCCGCTCCCGCGGCGCCGTCCGACCGGGGGACGTCGGGCAGGCCCAGCGGGTACACGCCGGCGATGCCGGCAGCACCCGACTCGCGTCGTCCGACCTCGCTGGTCCGGCAGACGACCACCACCGGGACGCCGACGTCGCCGGCCATACGGACGGCGTCCGGCACCTCTCCCTCGTGGACGGACTCCGCGTCGAGCGCGTCGAGGACGACGACGAGCACGTCCGGCGGCACCTCGCCCGCGATCCGGTCCCCGAGGGCGGTCTCGTCGGCCGTCCAGGTCGTGGCGCGCGCGAGCGACCCCCGACCGCGAGCAGCGCGAACCCCAGGCCGCCACCCGCGCCGGTGCCGCTCGTCGCGGTCAGGCGACGGTGCACGGCACGGACGTCGCCCCGCTCGAGCAGGTCGGGGGTCGTCGCGGCGACGACCGGGGCGACCGCGTGCGCGAGGTCGGCGAACCGACGCTCGCCGACCTGCGCGTCGGCCGCGTCGGCCCCGGACAGCCGGGCGCTGACCCCGTGGAGCCCGAGCAGCGGCGCGTCGTCGTGGACGAGGCCGACGAGCGATGCTCCCCGAGCCCGGCGCGCGCCGCGCGGACCAGCTCACCTGCGGCCTCGGACGACGCGAGATCGCCCGGGTGCAAGGACTCACGTCCGGCGAGACCCGCCAGGAAACCCGCGCCGGCGTCATGCGCTGCGACCCCGGTCAGCCCGACCACCACGCGCCGGGCCCCGCCCGCGGCGGACCGGGCCAGGCGTCCGACACCGACCGTCGAGGCGGCGGCCCGCGACCCGGCCGGCACCTGCTCCTCGCCGGCGACCTCCGCGCCCGCGACGACCGACGTGTCCGGCGCGTCCGGCGCGTCCGGCGTGTCCGGCGCGTCCGGCGTGTCACGGTCGTAGGAGGTGCCGCGCGCGCCGGGCGTGCCGGGCGCCGCCCCGGCCAGGAGCCCACCGTGGTTCGCCCGGGGGCTCGCGTACCGCAGCACCGTGCCCGGCACCTCGCCACCGAGCGGACCGGGAACGACCACCGGTACGCGGACGGGGCGACGCGACGCGCGTCCTGTGGTCCCGTCAGCGAGCGCCTCTCGCCCGAGCAGGTGCTCCTCGAGCACGTCGAGAAGCGTCGCGCCGCCACGGTCCGTCCGGCGCTGCGTGACCGTCGACCAGGGCGCGGCCTCGGCCCAGGCCGCGGCGACGTCGTCCGCCAGCTCCCCGCACGCCGCGGCGGACAGCACGAGGACGTCTGCAGGTGGTCGCATGCGACGCATTCTCGCAGGGCACGGGCCCACGAGGGAGCCGACGCCGTCGGGCCCCTGTGTCACAATCGGAGCGTGACCACGACGCTCGACAC
This sequence comes from Paraoerskovia sediminicola, assembly GCF_030296575.1. Lineage (GTDB taxonomy): Bacteria > Actinomycetota > Actinomycetes > Actinomycetales > Cellulomonadaceae > Paraoerskovia > Paraoerskovia sediminicola. The sequence continues at coordinate 2,740,186 of NZ_AP027729.1, read as the reverse complement.
CACGTTCACGGAGCCTGCCCCCTCGGCGCTCCTCCTCCTGGGCCAGGGACGCGACATGGCGTCCGAACGCGGGGTGGAGTGCGCCGGTGAGCTCCCCGCTCCGAGCGACCCTGACCTCGTCGAGCGGGCGCGGGCGGCGCGCCAGGCCCTCGGTGACCGCGCGTTCGTCCTGGGCCACCACTACCAGCGCGACGAGGTCATCGACTTCGCCGACGTGACGGGCGACTCGTTCAAGCTGGCACGCGAGGCAGCGGCCCGCCCGGAGGCCGAGTACATCGTGTTCTGCGGCGTGCACTTCATGGCCGAGAGCGCGGACATCCTGACGTCCGACGAGCAGCAGGTGATCCTGCCCGACATGGCCGCAGGCTGCTCGATGGCCGACATGGCGGAGATCAACCAGGTCGAGGAGGCCTGGGACGTCCTGACGGACGCGGGCGTCGCGGACCGCACCGTGCCGGTCACCTACATGAACTCGACCGCCGCGATCAAAGCGTTCACGGGTCGCCACGGCGGCACCGTCTGCACGTCCTCGAACGCCGAGGTCGCCCTGCGGTGGGCCTTCGAGAAGTCCGGCGGCGTGGACGGCACCGGCAAGGTGCTCTTCATGCCCGACCAGCACCTCGGCCGCAACACCGCCGTCGAGAAGCTCGGGATGTCGCTGGACGACTGCGTGGTGTTCGACCCCCGCAAGCCCGACGGCGGGCTCACGCGCGAGCAGCTCGACGCCGCCCGGATGATCCTGTGGCGCGGGCACTGCTCGGTCCACGGCCGGTTCTCCGTGCGCAACGTCGAGCAGGTCCGCGAGGCGGTCCCGGGCGTCACGGTCATGGTGCACCCCGAGTGCACCAACGAGGTCGTCGGCGCCGCAGACCTCGTCGGGTCGACCGAGTTCATCATCAAGGCCCTCGACGCCGCCGAGCCGGGGTCCTCGTGGGCGATCGGCACCGAGCTCAACCTCGTGCGCCGGCTCGCGAACGCGCACCCGGACAAGTCGATCCACTACCTCGACTCGACCGTGTGCTTCTGCTCGACCATGAACCGGATCGACCTGCCGCACCTGGTGTGGGCGCTCGAGTCGCTGGTCGCCGGCCGGGTCGTCAACCAGATCGTCGTCGACGCCGACGACGCCCACTGGGCGCGGGTCGCGCTCGACCAGATGCTGGCGCTGCCGGGTCTCTGACGGGCGGGGCGCGGAGCACACGCGCCCGGACGTCGGCGGCGATCAGCCGGAGGAGTACGACGTGACGCACAGCAACGGCGAGCTGCACCTCGGGATCCTGCTGTTCGACGGCGCCGAAGAGCTCGACGTCGTCGGCCCGTTCGAGGTGCTCGCCGCGTGGTCCGAGCTCTCGTCCCTCGCTCCGAGGGTGACCACCTTCTCCCCCGACGGTTCCGGGGTCCGCCTCGCCAAGGGGATGTGCGTCGTCCCGGACCGGTCGGCGGACGACGTCGGGCCGCTCCACGTCCTGGTCCACCCGGGTGGTGGCGGGACCAGGCGTCTCATGACCGATCCCGCACACCTCGCCTGGTTGCGCGAGGTGCGGGCGACGACCCCGCTCGTGACGAGCGTGTGCACGGGTTCGCTCGTCCTCGCCGCCGCCGGGCTGCTGGCCGGACGGCCCGCCACGACGCACCACCACCACTTCGACGACCTCGTCGCCGCCGACCCGAGCGTTCTCGTCGACACGATGGCCCGGTTCGTCGACGACGGCGACGTCGTCACGTCCGCGGGGGTGTCAGCCGGGATCGACATGGCCCTGCACCTCGTCTCCCGGCTCGAGGGCGACGCGACGGCGGCTGCGGTGCGCGCGGCGATCCAGTACGACTCGGTGCCGCCGGTCCCGCCGACCTGACGCCGGGCCGTCCCACCCCGTCCGCATATCCGATACTCAGGGTGTCGGGTAACCTGCCCGCATGACACGCCAGCTGCAGCTTGCCTACGCCTTCAAGCGACCACGGACCGCCGTCCCCGGGATGGCCATGCTCGACCCCTCCGTGACCGCGATGCGCGTACACCCTGGCGACCTCGACCTGTACATGCACGTGAACAACGGCGTCTACCTGCAGATGATGGACATCGCGCGCACGAACCTGCTCGCGGACCTCGGAGCGATCGGCGCCCTCGCGGAGAGGTCGTGGTACCCGGTGCTCGCCGCGTCGACCATGACCTACCGGCGCTCGCTCAAGCTCTGGGACCGGTTCGAGATCACCAGTCGCGTGCTCGGCTGGGACGCCCGGGTCGTCTACCTGGAGCAGGTCTTCACCCGCGGCGGGGAGCGGTGCGCCCGGGGCGTCGTCGCAGCCCGGTTCCTGTCCCGCTCGGGCGACCGGATCCCTGGCCACGACGTCGCGGCCGCGTTCGACCCGGACGCCGTCGCCCCCGGGCTGCCGGACGACGTCCGCGCGTGGGCGGACGCCGTCGGGGTCGCGCACCGGTCGTGAGACGCCGCAGGCCGTCCTGAGCCTGCGGGCGCGCTCACGCTCCTGCAGGCGCGCTCACGCTCTCGCGTGCAGTCTCAGGCTCCCGCGAGACGGCGCAGGAGCAGCGCCTCCGCGAGGACCACCTTCTCCAGCTCACCCAGGTGGACCGACTCGTCCGCGCCGTGCGCCAGCGAGTCCGGGTCCTCGACACCGGTGACGAGGATCGCGGCGTCGGGGAAGACCTCGAGCAGGTCGGCGATGAACGGGATCGAGCCACCGATCCCGATGTCGACCGGCGCCGTGCCCCAGGAAGCCTCGAACGCCCAGCGCGCGGCGCGCATCGCGGCGGAGTCCTCGGGCGCCGAGAACGGCTTGCCCAGGTCCCCGTCGACGACGGTCACCCGCGCACCGAACGGCGCGTTCGCCTCGAGGTGGGCGCGCAGGAGCTCTGCCGCCTGAGCCGGGTCCTGACCGGGCGCGATCCGCATCGACACCTTCGCCCGGGCCCGGGGCGCGATCGTGTTCGAGGCGCGGTCCACGGGCGTCGCGTCGATCCCGACGACCGCGATCGTCGGCTTGGCCCACAGGCGCCCCGCGATCGAGCCGCTCCCGGCGAGGCGCACCCCGTCCAGCAGCCCGGCGTCGGCGCGGAAGCTCGCCTCGTCGTAGTCCACCTCCGGCTCGGCGGCCTCGTGCAGCCCGGCCACGGCCACCTCCCCGTCCGCGTCGTGCAGCGTCGCCAGGAGCCGCGCGAGGAGCGTGTAGGCGTCGATCACCGGTCCGCCGAACATCCCGGAGTGGACCGCCTGGTGCAGCGCCTCGACCTCGACCGTGCAGTCGACGAGCCCGCGCAGCGAGGTCGTGAGCCCGGGGACGCCGACCTTCCAGTTCGCCGAGTCCGCGACCACGATCACGTCGGCCGCGAGCAGGTCCCGGTGCTCGGCGAGGAACGGTCCGAAGACCGGGGACCCGATCTCCTCCTCCCCTCCGAGAAGACCGTGACCCCGACGCCGAGCTCGTCGCCGAGCGCACGCAGCGCCCCGAGGTGCGCCACGAGGCCGGCCTTGTCGTCCGCCGCGCCGCGGCCGTAGAGGCGCCCGTCCCGCTCGACCGGCTCGAAGGGGTCGCTCGTCCAGTGCTCCGGGTCGCCGGGCGGCTGGACGTCGTGGTGCGCGTAGAGCAGGACGGTCGGTGCGCCCTCGGGCGCCGGGCGCCGGCCGACGACGGCGGGCCGGCTCGGTCTGCCGTCGTCGCCCGTCGAACGGAGCACGGAGACCTCAGGGAGACCCGCGCCGCGGAACAACGCCGCGACAGCCTCGGCGCTGCGCTCCATCTGCGCCTGGTCGAACTCGGCGTTCGAGACGCTCGGGATGCGCACCAGCGCCTCGAGGTCGGACCGGAGATCGGGGAACAGGCCCGCCACCCGGGAGCGCAACAGCTCGACGTCGGCGGGGCTCGGGACGTTCTGGTCGTGAGAGGTGCTCATCCTGGCAACGTTACCGGGCTGCCCGGCCGCGTACCGGGCGCACGACGCACTCGACTATCCTAAGACCGTGTTCTCTCGCAACAAGGACTCCGAGCCCGCCCAGGACGCGTCGGTCACCCCCGACGCCCCGGAGGTCGACCCCGTCGGCATCACGACGCCCGGCAAGGGTCGCGCCACCCCGCGCCGCAGCCAGGCGCAGGCCGCGAACCGGCGACCGCTCGTGCCGAACGACCGCAAGGCGGCGGCCAAGGACGCCCGGGCCAAGGCCCGCGAGGAACGGCTGAAGCAGCAGCAGGCGCTGCAGACGGGCGACGAGCGCAACCTGCCGGTCCGCGACAAGGGGCCGGTCAAGCGCTACGTGCGCGACTACGTGGACGCCCGGTTCAACCTCGGCGAGTACTTCCTCTTCGTCGCGTTCATCGCGCTCGGCCTCATGATCGTCACGTCGCAGATGCCGCAGCTCTCCGTCTGGGTGACGCTCGGCCTCTACGCCCTGGTGCTCGTCACGATCCTCGACGCCGTGCTGATGTGGCGGGCGCTCAAGCGCCGGCTGCAGGCGAAGTTCGGCGACGTGCCGAGCGGGACCATGATGTACGCGATCATGCGCGCGTTCCAGATCCGTCGCGCACGCCTGCCGAAGCCCACGCACAAGAAGCACGGCAGCTACCCCGAGTAGACGACCTCGCGGCGTCGTACCTCGAACCACGGCGCCGAGAGCTGCACGACCGGGCCGACCCCGAGGGCGAACGCCACGGTCGCCCAGCCGAGCGGGCCGCCGAGGGCCCAGCCGATCGCCACGACCGTCACCTCGATCGCCGTCTTGACCCTGCGCACGGGCCAACCCGTGCGACGGGTCAGACCGGTCATGAGCCCGTCACGCGGGCCGGGACCGAGGTGCACCCCGATGTACGCGGCGGTGGCGAGCCCGTTGAGCACGATCCCCGTGCACGCCATCAGTACGCCCGCCACGACGCCGGGGTCGGGGTCGATGCGGTCGAGCAGCGCCAGCATCGGGTCCACCGAGACACCGATCACGACGACGTTGGCGAGGGTGCCGATGCCGGGGTGCTCCCGCAGCGGGATCCAGAGAGCGAGCACCACGAGGCTCGCGAGCACCACGACGAGACCCAGCGGGAGGCCCGTGCGGAGCACGAGGCCCTGGTGCAGGACGTCCCACGGCATGGCGCCCTGACCGGCATGGATCAGCAGCGCCATCGACGCGGAGAACGCGAGCAGCCCGACGAGCAGCTGCGCTGCGCGTCGGACCGCGATCACCACCAGTGACCGGTGCGGTCCGGGGCGGTGTGGCTGGCCGGCGGCGTGCGCAGGCCGAGGCCGTCGTTGCGCACCACGACCGCGAGGCGGGTGAGCAGGGCGAGGAGGAGGACGAGGGTCAGGACGGCGAGAAGTGTGGTCATGCATCAATCATCGGGTCGATTGGCCTGTAGATCCATAGCCAATCGTGCGACAGTGGCCTGGTGACGCACATCACCACCCCGCTGCCCGAGGTCCACCGCCACCTCTCCGCCGCCGCCGCCCGCCGCCTGCTCGGCACCTGGCGGCGCTCCGGCCCTGTCCGCACGTCGAGCTACGCCGACCTCGCCGGAGCCATGCGCGCAGCGATCCTCAGCGGGACGCTCGCCGCCAACACGCGCCTGCCCAGCGAGCGCGAGCTGGCCGTCGAGCTCGGCGTCTCCCGGACCACCACCGCCGCCGCGTACCGAAAGCTCCGCGACCGAGGGTTCGCCGTCAGCCGGACGGGCGTCGGGACCATCACCGTCCTGCCCCGCCGCTCGGAACAACCGGTCCTGCCGCGCACCCACGGCGGCGACGCGCCGGTGGCGCACCCTCCGGCCCGGGAGGGCACCCGGCGGCTCGTCGGCCCCGGTGGCGTGGCCGTGCCGGACGACGCCGCCGTCATCGACCTGAGCCAGGCCGCGCCCGCCGCCCCGGCGGCGCTGCACGACGCGTACCGACGTGCCCTCGAGTCGCTCCCCGCCTACCTGGGCGGCATCGGCTACGAGCCCCGCGGCATCTACGCGCTGCGCAGCGCGATCGCCGAGCGGCTCACGGAGCGGGGCACGCGCACGGACCCCGACCAGATCCTCATCACCTCGGGCGCACAGCACGCGCTGACCACGATCGTGGCGGAGCTCACCGGCCGCGGCGACCGCGTGGGCGTGCAGTCGCCGACCTACGCCCACGCGATCGAGACGGTCCGAGGGTCCGGTGCCCGCGTCGTCGGCGTTCCCGTCGGGACCCCGGGCGGCGCCGGGGGCTCACCGTTCGACGTCGACCTCCTGGAGTCGACCGTCCGGCGCACGACGCCGCGCCTCGTCTACCTGGTGCCCGACCACCACAACCCCACGGGGTACTCCCTGACGGCGCAGGAGCGTGCGCAGGTACGGTCGATCGCCCGCCGGCACCACACCGTCGTCGTCGCGGACGAGACGCTGACCGACCTCACGCTCGACGGCCCGGAACCGACGCCCTTCGCCGGGGACGGCTCCGACACGACGAACGTGATCACCGTCGGCTCGGCGTCGAAGACCTTCTGGGGCGGGCTGCGGGTCGGGTGGGTCAGGGCCGACGTCGAGACGGTGCGCAGACTCGCTCGGCGCCGCGAGACGGTCGACATCGCGACCTCCGTCGTCGAGCAGCTCGTGGTCGTCGAGCTGCTCGCCGAGCGCGAGTCGATCCTCGCCACGCGACGCAGCCGGCTACGGTCCCAGCGCGACGCCCTCGTCGACGGGCTCCGTTCGGCGGTGCCCGAGTGGTCGGTCCCCCGCCCCGCGGGCGGGCTGTCGCTGTGGATCGCGCTCGGCGCCCCGGTCGCGAGGGACCTCTCCGTGGCGGCCGCAGAGCGGGGCGTGCTGGTGAACCCGGGCACCGCGCTCACCCCGGACGGGAGCCACGCGGACTACCTGCGGGCGACCTTCGCCCCCCGCGAGGACCTGCTCACCGAGGCCGTGCCCCGTCTGGCCGCTGCCTGGCGAGCCGTCGTCGACGGCTGACCGGTTCGGCAGGACCGGTCCTCTCAGACGGCGGGGATGTCCACGGGCGGCGCCGCACGCGTGCCGTCGTTGAGCAGCACGGCCGCCGCGATGCCGTCCGCGGCGAGCTCGCGCCAGTGCTCCCCGAGCCACTGCTCGGCGTCGTACTGCGACGTGAAGACCGGTCCCGGCGCCCCGCCGTGCCGGGTGCCGTCGGCGACCTCGAGCCGCCACTCCCACTGCGGCGCGGTCATCGTCCCACCCCGCTCGTGATGTCGCGGACGAGCGCCCGGTTGACCCGCGAGGCCCACAGGGCGCCTTCGTAGACGAACCCGGTGTAGCCCTGGACGAGATCGGCTCCCGCGGTGAGGTAGTCCCGCGCGTCCTGGGCCGTCGTGATGCCGCCGACCCCGATGATCGTGCGGTCCGGCCCCAGCCGTGACCGGAGCCGCGAGACGACCTCGCACCCGCGAGCGCGCAGCGGCGGACCGGAGAGGCCACCTGGACCCCGGTCGTGGTCGATCGTCGTGTTCACCGCGACGACGCCGTCGAGCCCGAGCTCGACCGCGAGGTCGGCCACGGCATCGACGTCCTCGTCGGCGAGGTCCGGGGCGATCTTCACCAGCAGCGGCACCCGCGCGGCGCGCTCGGCCCGGCAGGCGTCGTCCGCCGCCTCGCGCACCGCGGTCAGGACGGGGCGCAGGGCCTCCGCGGACTGCAGGTCGCGCAGGCCGGGCGTGTTGGGCGACGAGACGTTGACCACCAGGTAGTCGGCCAGCGGCGCCAGCAGTCCGGCCGACGTGGCGTAGTCGGCGGGAGCCTCCTCGACCGGCGTGACCTTCGACTTGCCGATGTTCACCCCGACCACGGCGGCGCGGCCCGCGGGCGTCGCCCGCAGGTCGGCGAGCCGGGCGGCGGCCGCCGCCGCCCCGGAGTTGTTGAAGCCCATGCGGTTGCGGACCGCGCGGACGTCGAGCTCCCGCCAGAGCCGCGGCGCCTCGTTGCCCGGCTGGGCGTGCGCCGTGACCGTGCCGATCTCGACGAAGGCGAAGCCGAGCGCCGTCAGGCCGCGCACGCCTCTCGCGTCCTTGTCGAACCCGCCCGCGAGTCCGAACGGCGCCGGGAACGTGCGCCCGAGCGCACGCACGCTGCCCGGTCCACCGAGGCCCTGCCCCAGGTAGGGGGCGAGAGCGCCCTGGACGACGTCCCGCACGACCGGGAGCGCGCCGAGCGCGCGGATCGCGGCGAACGCGCGCTCGTGCGCCACCTCGGGGTCCGCCCGCGTCAGGACGTGGCGGAACAGCAGGTCGTAGGGGCGGGTCACGAGGGCTCCTTCGGCGGGGACGTCTGAGACTGCGGCGATGGCTGCTGGGGCGGTCGAGTCGGGTGGGACGGGGAGGCGGGCGGCGTCGACGCCGACGAGGAGGTGGGCGGGGCAGACGCCGACGGGGAGGCAGGTGCCCCCGGGTCGGACGCTCCCTCCGCGGGCGCCGAGGCCTCGCTCGTGCCGGCCCCCTCCGACCGAGGCCGGGTGTGCCTCAGCCAGAGCAGACCGACGACCGGGAGCACGAGAGGGACGTACCCGTAGCCCGCCCCGAACCCGGACCAGACGGTCTCGTCGGGGAACGCCGCGGCGTCCGCGAACGACAGGACGCCCACGGTGACGACACCGACGAGCTCGACCCCGACCGCGATCCAGGCGACGGTGCGCCAGCGGCCGCGGCCGCGGGCGAGCGCCACGGTCGCCACGACGTAGACGAGCGCGGCGAAGGCGGACAGCAGGTAGGCGACCGGCGCCTCGTCGAACTTCTCGACGAGCTGATAGCCGGCCCGGGCTCCCGCGGCGAGCGCGAACACCCCGTACACCGCGACCAGCACCCTGCCGAAGCCGCGCCCGCTCGCGCCGTCGGTGCCGGCAGTGCCGGCACTGCTGGTATCCGTGCCGGCGTCAGTAGGGGTACCGGTACCGGCGTGCGCGTCGGTGCTCTCGCCTCGACCGGGTCGGGTGTCCATCAGGCCTCCCAGATCTGCCAGAGCCGGAGCTCGAGGAACGCGACGGTCAGCGCCGCCACGAGCAGGACGACCGAGCTCCACCGGGTGCGCTCGGCGAACGCCCACAGGGCTGCGACCGGGAGGATCAGCAGCGCGGTGAGCACGTATCCCCAGAACAGCAGCGGGTCCTGCGGTCCGCTCCCCGTCGCTGCGAGGACGCCGGCCACGACGGCCTGCACGACCACCACGGCCTCGATGACCGCGCCGCCCCAGAGCTGGCGCAGGACGACGGCCCGGTCCCGGACGACGAACCACCCCGACCACAGCGCCAGGAGGGCGCAGAGCACGACGGCGACGAGCAGGAGGGGCAGGACCACGCCCCGAGGGTACCGGGGTTAGCATCGATCCGTGGCTGACCTCACCCTGACATCACTCGCCCCCTCCGACGCCGAGGTCGACGCCCTCGTCGTCGGAACCGCCCCCACCTCCGACGGCGTCTCCGTCGTCGGAGCCGACCTTCCCGACGCCGTCGTCGCGGAGCTCGAGCGTCTCGCGGACCTCCTCGGTCTCGCGGGCAAGCCCGACGAGGTGCACAAGCTCCCGGCCGGTCCCGAGCTCGCCGCCGACATCCTGGTCCTGACCGGCCTCGGCGAGCGGTCCGCGGACGGGACGTTCCCGGTCGAGTCGCTGCGCCGCGCCGCCGGTGCGGCGGTGCGCGCGCTCGCCGGGTCGTCGACCGTGGCGATCGCCCTGCCGACCACGCAGGCCGTGGACGTGGCGGGTGTCGCCGAGGGCGCCCTCCTGGGCGCCTACGCGTACACGCGCTACCGCGTCCCGCCGGCTCCCGCGCCGGTCAAGGGCCGCAAGCCCGAGCCGCAGGACACCGCGGCGACCGCCTCGCCCGTCCCGGCACCCCCGGTGACCATCGAGGTCCTGACCGGGCTCGCCGACGACCCGGTGGCCGAGGCCGCCGCCGAGCGTGCAGCGATCCTCGCGGACGCGGTCCACGGTGCTCGCGACCTCATCAACGACGCACCGAACGACCTCTTCCCCGCCGCGTTCGCCGAGGCCGCGAAGCACGCGGTGAAGGGCACGGGCGCCAAGGTCACCGTGCTCGACGACAAGCAGCTCGCCGCCGGCGGGTACGGCGGACTCGTCGGCGTCGGTCAGGGCTCCGCCCGCGGGCCGCGCCTCGTGAAGATCGCCTACACCCCGGCGAAGCCGGCCTCCAAGGTCGCGCTCGTCGGCAAGGGCATCACCTTCGACTCTGGCGGCATCTCCATCAAGCCCGCACCCGGCATGGAGGCCATGAAGTCCGACATGTCCGGCGCCGCCGCGGTGCTCTACACCGTCGTCGCCGCGGCACGCCTGGGCCTCCCCGTCGCGGTCACCGGCTGGCTGTGCCTCGCCGAGAACATGCCGTCCGGCACGGCCCAGCGCCCGTCCGACGTCATCACGATCCGCGGCGGCAAGACCGTCGAGGTGCTCAACACGGACGCCGAGGGCCGGCTCGTCATGGCGGACGGCCTCGTCGCCGCGTGCGAGGAGGAGCCCGACGTCGTCCTCGACATCGCGACCCTCACGGGTGCGCAGATGGTCGCTCTCGGTCGCCGCGTCTCCGGCGTCATGGGCGACGAGGCGGTGCGTACGGAGGTGACGGACGCCGCCGAGGCGACCGGCGAGCTCTTCTGGGCGATGCCGCTCCCCGAGGAGCTGCGCGCGACCCTCAAGTCCAAGGTCGCCGACCTGGCGAACATCGGCGAGCGCTTCGGCGGGATGCTCGCCGCCGGCGTGTTCCTCAAGGAGTTCGTCGGGGATACGCCGTGGGCCCACCTCGACATCGCCGGACCCGCCTACAACGAGAAGGGCGCCCACGGCTACACGCCGGTCGGCGGCACCGGGGTCGGCGTCCGCACGCTCCTCGGTCTGCTCGAGGCGCGCGGCGAGGCCTGACCGGACACGCTGCCCCGACCGGGGCCGAGTCCGTCGGACGGCGGCCGGGACCTCCCGGCCGCCGTCCGACGTCGTCCGTGGGTCCGGCAGGTCGCCGACGGTGCGGTGCGGCAGCCGGTCACCGGCGTCGCTGCGCCGAGTTCCAGTCGCGGAACCGCTGGGGGTATCCCGTGAAGCGGACGTCGTAGACCGGGATCTGCAGGTCGTGCGCGACCTTGTGCGCGGTCGCCTCGTCCGGCACGCGACGGCGCGTCCACTCCCCTGTCGTCGCGATCAGCAGCATCGTCGTCGAGGTGTCGTGCGTCGCATCCTCGACGTACGCCTCGACGCCGACCCTGGTCCGCACGAACTCGGCGAGGTGAGCGATCGTGGCGCGGCGCTTGTCGTCACCGGCGCCCGCCGCGGGTGCCATCGACCGGCCGCGGGAGAAGAAGCGGGAGAACCTGGCCATCGCGCAAATATATGCGCCGGCCGCCCTCGTCCACACCAGGGTGTTCCGGACGTCACACCGCCACGCCCCCGCTACGGATTTGCCGGGCGCCCCTGGAGTGCCAAGATGGCACGTGGACCAGCACGCACGCACCGAGGAGATGTTCGTGGCCGAACCCGGGACCTCGTTCGACGTCCTCGTGCTCGGCGGCGGCAGCGGTGGGTACGCGACGGCGCTGCGTGCGGCCCAGCTGGGTCTCACCGTGGCCGTGGTCGAGGCCGACCGGCTCGGGGGGACGTGCCTGCACCAGGGATGCATCCCGACCAAGGCCCTGCTCCACGCGGCCGAGGTCGCCGAGAGCGCCCGTGACAGCGAGCGGTTCGGCGTACGGGCGACGTTCGACGGCATCGACATGGCCGGCGTCAACGCCTACAAGGACGGTGTCGTCTCGGGTCTGTACAAGGGCCTGCAGGGGCTCGTCCGCTCCCGCAAGGTCACGATCGTCGAGGGCTACGGCCGGCTCGTCGGTCCGGACGCGATCGAGGTCGACGGGGTCCGGTACACGGGGACCCACGTCGTGCTCGCGACCGGGTCCGAGCCCCGCACGCTCCCCGGTCTCGAGATCGGCGGCCGCGTCCTCACCTCCGACCAGGCCCTGCGCCTCGACCACGTACCGGGTTCGGCGATCGTCCTCGGTGGCGGCGTCATCGGTGTCGAGTTCGCCAGCATCTGGGCCTCCTTCGGCGTGGACGTCACCGTCGTCGAGGCGCTGCCGCACCTCGTGCCGGCCGAGGACGCGTCGGTCTCGAAGGCGATGGAACGAGCGTTCCGCAAGCGCAAGATCTCCCTCTCGCTCGGCGACCGCTTCTCCGCGGTCACCCAGGACGACGACGGCGTGCACGTCACGCTCGAGTCGGGCGCGACCCTCCACGCGGACCTCCTGCTGGTCGCGGTGGGTCGCGGGCCCCGGACGGCGGGGCTCGGCCTCGAGGAGCAAGGCGTCACCCTCGACCGAGGGTTCGTGACCGTCGACGAGAACCTGCGGACCGGCGTCGGGAACGTCTACGCGACCGGTGACATCGTGCCCGGCCTGCAGCTCGCGCACCGCGGGTTCGCCCAGGGGATCTTCGTCGCCGAGCACATCGCCGGCCTGTCCCCCACCAGCATCGACGAGACGACGATCCCTCGCGTCACCTACAGCGACCCCGAGGTCGCCTCGGTGGGCGTGACCGAGGAGGCGGCGCGGACGTCGTTCGGCGACGACGCCGTCGAGACCGTCGAGTACAACCTCGCCGGCAACGGCAAGTCCAAGATCCTCGGCACCACCGGCTTCGTGAAGCTGGTGCGCCGCAAGGACGGCCCGGTGGTCGGCGTCCACATGGTCGGTGCTCGCGTCGGCGAGCTCATCGGCGAAGGACAGCTCATCGTCGGGTGGGAGGCATATCCTGAGGACGTGTCGACCCACGTACATGCTCACCCCACGCAGAACGAAGCCTTGGGAGAGGCCTTCCTGGCACTAGCCGGCAAGCCTCTGCACGCCCACGACTGACCCCTACGATCGAAGGAGACCCGCGCGGTCATGGCAGACAACGTGCAGATGCCGGCACTCGGCGAGAGCGTCACCGAAGGAACCGTCACCCGCTGGCTGAAGAACGTCGGCGACAGCGTGGAGGTCGACGAGCCCCTGCTCGAGGTGTCGACCGACAAGGTCGACACCGAGATCCCGTCGCCGTTCGCCGGCGTGCTGGAGAAGATCCTGGTCGAGGAGGACGAGACGGTGGACGTCGGCACCGACGTCGCCGTGATCGGCGACGGCTCCGGCGGCGGGTCCAGCGACGACTCGGGCGAGAGCTCGACGGACGACGCCCCGGCCGAGGAGGAACCCGCCAAGGACGAGGCGCCCGCGGAGGAGCCGGCCGAGGAGGAGGCACCTGCCGAGGAGAAGTCCTCCGAGCAGTCCGGCGACTCGGGCGACTCGGGCGACTCGGGCGACGGCGAGGAGATCACCCTCCCGGCGCTCGGCGAGAGCGTCACCGAGGGCACGGTCACCCGCTGGCTGAAGTCCGTGGGCGACACGGTCGAGGTCGACGAGCCGCTGCTCGAGGTCTCGACCGACAAGGTCGACACGGAGGTGCCGTCGCCCGTCGCCGGGACCGTCCAGAAGATCCTGGTCGAGGAGGACGAGACGGTCGACGTCGGCACCGTCGTCGCGATCGTCGGTTCCGGAGCGGCCCCCGAGCAGAAGTCCGAGGCCCCCGAGGAGGAGCCGAAGGACGAGAAGCAGGCTCCCCCAAGGAAGAGCCCAAGGAAGAGCCCAAGGACGAGCCGAAGGCCGAGGCCCCCGAGGAGAAGAAGGCCGAGCCCGCGAAGGAGCAGCCGAAGGCCCAGTCCGGTGGCTCGTACCTGACCCCGCTGGTCCGCAAGCTCGCCGCGGAGAAGGGCGTCGACGTCGCCGACATCACCGGCACCGGCGTCGGTGGCCGTGTCCGCAAGGAGGATGTGCTCGAGGCCGCCCGCAAGGCGGAGGAGGCGAAGGCCGCTCCCGAGCCGGCAGCAGCCCCGGCTCCGGCCGCGTCGTCCGGCGGTGGCGCGAAGGCGCCGTCCATCCCCGAGGTCTCCCCGCTGCGCGGCACGACCGAGAAGATGTCGCGGCTGCGCAAGGTCGTCGCCAGCCGCATGGTCGAGGCGCTCCAGACGCAGGCCCAGCTCACGACCGTGGTCGAGGTCGACGTCACCCGCGTCGCTCGCCTGCGGGCCCGCGCCAAGGCCGACTTCAAGGCGCGCGAGGGCGTGAACCTCACGTTCCTGCCGTTCTTCGCGCTGGCCGCCGCTGAGGCGCTGAAGGCGTACCCGAAGATCAACGCGAGCATCGAGGGCGACCAGGTCGTCTACCACGGCCAGGAGAACATCGGCATCGCGGTCGACACCCCGCGAGGCCTCCTGGTCCCGGTGATCCGCGACGCGGGCGACCTGAACCTCGCCGGCATCTCGCGCAAGATCGTCGACCTCGCGACCCGCACGCGGGACAACAAGGTCGGTCCGGACGAGCTCGGTGGCGCGACCTTCACGATCACGAACACCGGCTCGGGTGGCGCACTCATCGACACGCCCATCGTCCCCGGTGGACAGGTCGCGATCCTCGGGACCGGCACGATCGTCAAGCGGCCCGTCGTGGTCACCGACGCGGACGGCGGCGAGAACATCGCCGTGCGCTCGATGTGCTACATCTTCCTGTCCTACGACCACCGCCTCGTGGACGGGGCGGACGCCGCCCGGTTCCTCGCCGTGGTCAAGAAGCGGATCGAAGAGGGCGCGTTCGAGGACCAGGTCGGTCTCTGATCTGACGCGACCGGTCGGACGCACCGACCGCACGCATGATGCCCGCCCTGCCGCGATCCGCGGCCGGGCGGGCATCGTCGTTCCCGGGCGACCGATGCGCACAACCAGTGCGAGCACCCGCGCCGCCACCTACCGTGACCTCATGGATGTCGTCGTCGCCGGGTCGCACGGACTGCTCGGGAACGCCCTGCTCGAAGCGTTGCGCGCACGGGGAGACCGGGTTCGCCGGCTCGTGCGGCGTCAACCCCAGACCGATTCCGAACGGCAGTGGGACCCTGCCTCCGGCGACCTCGATCCGCGACACCTCGACGGTGCCCACGCCGTGGTCAACCTCGGCGGCGCCGGGGTCGGCGACCACCTGTGGACCGCCGGCTACAAGCGCACGGTCCTCGAGTCCCGGACGGGCCCGACCTCGCTCATCGCCGAGACGCTGAACAGCATGTCCGAGCCGCCGCCGGTGTGGCTGCAGGCCTCAGCCGTGGGCTACTACGGCGACCGGGGCGACACCGTCCTGACAGAGGACGCGGGCCCCGGCGACGGGTTCCTCGCGGGCGTCTGCGAGCGGTGGGAGGCAGCGACCTCGCCCGCCGAGCAGAAGGTCAGGGTCGTGAACCTTCGGACGGGCATCGTCCTGTCCCCGGAGGGCGGCGCCCTGGCCCGTCTCCTGCCGCTCGTGCGGCTCGGTGTGGCTGGGCCGCTCGGCGACGGCCGTCAGTTCTGGCCCTGGATCACTCTCGCAGACGTGGTCGACGCGATGCTCCACCTGCTCGACTCGGACGTCTCTGGCCCGGTGAACATGACGGCGCCCGAGCCCGTGCGCAACCGCGAGCTCACGTCCGCGCTCGCCGAGGGGTTCCACCGCCCCGCGGTCCTGCCGGTCCCGGAGCTCGCCCTGCGGGTGGCCCTCGGCGAGTTCGGCGGGACCCTGACGGACTCCCAGCGTGCCGTCCCCCGGGCGCTGCTCGCCGACGGTTTCACGTTCACCCATCCCAGCGTGTCGGACGCCGTCGCCTGGCTCGTCTGACCCCCGCTCCGTCCTGAGCCGGTCCGGCCACGCCACGGAGGCCCTGCCGAGACACCGCTCGCGTCAGAGGACCTCCCCGACCCGCCACCCGGCGTCCGTCCACGTCAGGACGAGCCGCGCCTCCTCGTCCGACGCGGGGACACGCTCGATCACGCCGTCGACCTCCTGCTCGTGCTCACCGACCCGGTAGGCGACGTCGACCACGGTGCGCTCGTCCTCGGCCTCACCGACGACGACCGCCCGGTCGACGGTGACCGACACCCCGCGCACGACGATCCCGTCCTCGCTCATCGACCGGAGCTGGGCCTCGTGCTCCTCTGCCGCGGGAGAGCCGGCGACCGCGTAGCCCGCTCCGTCGTCGAGATCCGGCCTGCCGGGGGTATCGGCTCGGGGCTCGCTCGCGAGCGCGAGCATCGAGACCCTGCGCGCCGTCAGTGCTCGCGCCGCCGCTGCCGGGTCGTCGTGCTGGGCGGCTGCGTCCGCCGGGGCAGACTCCCCCGCCGGTACGGCCTGGTCCCCCGGTACGTCTGCGGCCGCCCGCGGTGCGCTGTCCGCCCCCTCGTCGGCCGATCCGTCGCTGGCTGATCCGTCGTCGGCTGGTCCGACGGGGGCCGCAGCCACTGTCGACCTCGCCCCCTCCGACGACACCGACCCGAGCGGCGCCGTCCACGGTCCGACCACCGCGAATGCGGCCGCGGCCATTGCGAGCACCGAGACACCGACCAGCGCCGGGATCAAGACCGGCCGTGGCCGCCGTGCGCCCCCTCGCCCAGGACTCCCGGTCCGCCCGGCGCGTGCGGGTCCTGCAGGTAGCCCACGTCGTGCAGGTCGCGCCGGCCGCACCGCACGCGCAGGTTGCTCGACCGCCTCGCGGCTCCGCCTGGCTCGCGCGGCCCCACCCAGCACGGCACCTGCGAGGTCGGCCGGGTCAGGGACCCGGACAGGCTCCGGCGAGCAGGCGGCATCGCACTCGGCTGCGAAGGTGCCGGCCGTCGGCCGCGTCCCCGGCGCGAGGTACCGGGTGCGCTGGAGGACACCACGCAGCCGAGCGCGCGCTGCCGCGGCGGAACCGTCAGGATCGTGCTCTCGCCTCTCGCCGGCGCTCAGCGCGGAGGTGAGCAGAGCGGCCAGCCCCGCCACGTCGTCCGCGGAGCTCGCCGGGCGCGATACCGGCCCGGCCTCGCCGAGCCCGCCGTGCGTCTCTCCCGGCGCGAGGACCGGGTGCCCGTCCCGGGCGAGCAGGATCGTCCGCGAGCTCACCGCTCCGTGGGCGACGCCGTCCGCGTGGAGGGCGGCCAGGGCCCTGCCGATCGACGAGCCCAGGAACGAGACCTCGGCCGCGCGCAGCGTTCCGCGGACCTCCAGGACGGTGTCGAGCCCCACCCTGGGTCGGGCGTCGTCCACGACGACGACTCGGTCCCCGTCCGGACCGGGCTCGGCGCCCCCGTCGATAGCGCCGCGCGGACCCGCCTCGATGCGGATGCGCAGGAGGTGGTCGTGGGACACCGCGGCGACAGCCCCGAGGTGCGCAGAGGGTGCGCCGGGTGGTGATGGCTCGCTCATCGGTCCATCCCACCGCACCGGAGGTGCTCGCTAGCCGTCGTCCACAGGCACGACGGCAGCGAGCAGGTGTTCAGACCTCGATGCGTCGGCCCTCGGCGGCCGACCGCCGTGCGGCGTCGAGCACGTCGGCGGTGCGCACCGCGTCGGCCGGGTCGACCGGGGCCGGCCCACCCTCACGGACCCAGGCGTCGACCGCACGGTAGAAGTCGGCATGCCCACCCGCGGCGCGCGGCACGGGGTGCGCTCGCTCCCCCGCGTGATCCAGCCCTCGGTGCCCTCGGGCGCCGCGTCGTCGAAGACCTCGAACGGGGAGGCGTCGTTCTCGAACGTCGTCACCACGTACGCGCCGTCGCTGCCGAGCACCCGGGTGCGGGGCCCGCCCGCGGCGACGAGCGACCCGGCCCACAGCCGGCTGACGACCGGTCGCGCCCCGTCGACACCGGCGTGGTGGAGGCTGAGGAACACGTCGTCCTCGGTCGGAGTGGTGAGCGCGCGCAGCTCCGCCTGGACTGAGACGACGGGCCCGAACAGCTGGGTCGCGGAGTCGACGAGGTGCGGCCCGAGGTCGAGCAGGAGCCCGCCGCCGACCGGGTCGTTCTCCTTCCAGCGTTGCTGCGGCACCGGTCGGTAACGCTCCCAGCGGCGCTCGAACGTGTGGACCTCGCCGAGCTCGCCGCGCGCGAGCACCGCGGCGAGCGTCAGCTGCTCCGGGTCCCACCGTCGGTTCTGGAAGACCGTGAGCGGCGTGCCCGCCCGCTCCGCGGCGGCGAGGACCTCGCGCGCACCCGCCCCGTCGAGCGCGATCGGCTTGTCGAGGACGAGCGGCACGCCCGATCCCAGGACAGTGACGGCGTGCTCGACGTGCAGCGGCGTCGGGCTCGCGACGACGACGACGTCGAACGCGTCGCGCTGCGCGAGGAGCGAGTCGAGGTCGTCGCACAGCACGACCCCGGGCCAGTCCTCGACGGCGGAGGCACGGCGCGCCTCGTCGCGGGCGACCACCGCGGTGACCTGCAGTCCGGCCTCGCGCGCCAGGCGGGCGTGGATGCCGCGACCGGCCCCGCCGTAGCCGACCAGCCCGATCCGTGTCGTGGGTGCTGTCGTGGGGGCCTGCGGTCCAGCGGTCGTCCCGGTCATGCCCCGATCTCACCACGCGCGATCTTGCTCGGCCACCAGGTCCGACGGCCGAGATCGTGCACCAGCGCCGGCACCAGCAGGCTCCGGACGACCAGGGTGTCGAGCAGCACGCCGAACGACACGATGAACGCGAGCTGGGCGAGGAACAGCAGCGGGATCACACCGAGCGCGGCGAACGTCGCAGCGAGCACGACGCCGGCAGAGGTGATGACCGAGCCCGTGATCGCGAGCGCCCGCAGGACGCCCGGACGCGCTCCGATCCGCAGGGTCTCCTCCCGCACCCGCGTCATGAGGAAGATCGAGTAGTCGACCCCCAGCGCGACGAGGAAGCAGAACGCGAACAGCGGTACCGAGGGGTCGGCGCCCGGGAAGTCGAGCACGTGGTTGAACACGAGCGCCGAGACCCCGAGCGCTGCTCCGAACGAGAGCACGTTGGCGACGATCAGCAGCACCGCGGCGAGCACGGACCGCAGCAGCAGCATGAGGATGAGCAGGATCACGATCAGGACGACGGGGACGATCACGCGCAGGTCGCGGATCCCGGCCTCCTGGGTGTCGAGGCGTTCCGCCGCCGCCCCGCCGACGAGCGTCTCGGGCGAGACCTCGTGCACGGAGTCCCGGAGCTCGGAGACCGTCTCGACGGCCTCCTGGGAGTCGGACGGCGCACTCGTCGCCACGTCGATCCTCACCTGGCCGTCGACGACGAGCGGAGGACCGTCCGCCGGTGCCCCGGGCGCCCCGGAGGCGCCCTCGACGACCGGCGTGACCGAGGCGATCCCGTCCGTGCCCTCCGCGGCGGCGACGACGTCGTCCAGGTCACCCTCGGGCGCGATGACGATCGCCGGCTGCGCCGAGACCCCCTCGTAGTGCTCCGACAGCACCTCCTCGCCGTCCACGGAGTCCACCTGGGTCAGGAAGACGTCGGAGTCTCCGGTCCCGGACGCGTCCAGGGTCGGGACGAACGCGGCGCAGCCGGCGAGGACGACCGCTGTCACGATCCACACCGCGCGGTCGTGTCGACCGACGAACGACGCCACCTTGGACCAGACGCCGTGACCCTCGACGTCCACCGCGACCGCGCGGTCGTCGGGTCCCGCACCGGTAGGCCGGGCGTGGCCGTCCCGCCGACCGTCCACGGCTGAGCCCTCGTCGGCACCCCGACCGGCAACCGAGACTGCACCTGAGCCGGTGCCCTCGGGCGCCTCGGTCCCCTCCAGGTGGCGGGGACCCTCGGCGGGCGCGGCGACGACGTCGGCCGCCGCGTCGTCGTCCGACAGCTCGCCCGAGAACTTCGGCATCTTCGGCCAGAACAGCGCACGCGAGCGCTGCCCCGCGATCACGAGCAGCGCGGGCAGGAACGTGAGGGCCGACAGGAACGCGGCGACGATCCCGATCGAGGCGACCGGGCCCAGCGAGCGGTTGGACCCGAGCTCCGACAGCAGGAGGCACAGCAGACCGGCGATCACGGTCCCGGCGCTCGCCGCGATGGGTTCGATCGACGCGCGGACGGCGCGGCGCAGAGCGGTGAACGTGCTGCGGACGTGGAGCAGCTCTTCGCGGTATCTCGCGACGATCAGGAGCGAGTAGTCGACCGCGGCGCCGACGACGAGGATCGAGAGGATCCCCTGGGCCTGTCCGTCGAGCGTGATCGTGCCCGCGTCGGCGAGGTTGTAGACGACGAGCCCGGCGAGGCTGAGGCCGAACACGGCGGTCAGGATGACCATGAACGGGAGGATCGGTGAGCGATAGACGAACGCGAGGATCACGAGGACAGCACCGAGGGCGACGAGGAGCAGGACGGTGTCGATGCCGCCGAACGCGGTGACCAGGTCGGCGACGAACCCTGCGGGACCCGTGACCCAGACCTCGAGTCCGGCGTCCTCGAGGTCGCCGGAGGCCACGCGCAGCGCGTCCACGACGGCGTTGCTGATGCTCTCCTCGTCGGCGCCGAACGTGTCGGAAGCGACGGCCGCGTCGAGGGACACCACGACCAGGCCGGCCTCGCCGTCCTCGGAGGGGATGACGACCGGGTCCGTGGTGAGCACGTCCCCCACCACCTGGGGGTCGGCCTCCTCGGCGCCCTCGAGCGGGAGGTCCCCGATGCCCTGCGCCCATCCCTGCAGGGCGCCGATCTGCTGCTCGCCCAGCGCCCCGCCGTCCGGCGCCTCGGACACGACGAGGGCGGGCAGGGACTCCGAGTCGACGAACTCACGGCCCGCCTCGCCGGCGAGCGTGGACTCGGCGGTCTCCGGCAGGAACGCGGCGGCGTCGTTCGTCTGGACCGAGCTCAGCTGCCCCTGGGCCTGACCGCCTATCCCCCCGACGGCGAGCCAGATCCCGAGAACTGCAAGAATGACCAGGCCGCGGAGAACTCCGCCCCATCTTTTACTCAGCATGCTGAGCATTGTGGTGCGAGGATGGTTCCCGGCGCAAACGGGACGGCACCCGCGCCGGCCAGGGCCCGAGGTCGAGATCGACCGACGGACCGACCACGGAAGGAGAGGGACGACCATGCCCGACGACGCATCACCGCAACCCTCCGCCGTGCCCGTGACCAGCAGGAACGTCGGCAGTTCTCGCCCCGGCACCCCCGGCGACCATCCCCGGTCGGCACGCTCGACAGGCCCGGACGCCCCGCACGACCAGCCGACGCAGTTCGCGAGCCGCGACTACGACAGCGACGACCCCGAGCAGTGGCCCACCGGCCGCCTCCTGTCCTCCGTGGCCCGGAATCTTGAGCGCGAGTGGAACAGTCATCTCAGTGGGTGGGACCTGAACCACGCCTCCATGCCCGTTCTCCTGCACCTGCTCGGCGGTGCCCGGCCGCAGCGCGCGCTGGCCGCCGAGAACGGTGTCACCGAGCAGACCATGAGCCGCATCGTCGACCGGCTCGAGCGCAACGGGCACGTCGTGCGCGGCACCGACCCGCACGACCGGCGTCGTCGCATGGTGGACATCACGGCGGAAGGCCGAGCTGCAGCGTTCGCCGCTGCCGATCCTCGCCGCGGCGAGGAGGTCGCGACCCGCGGACTCTCCGCCGACCAGATCGTGACGCTGCGCGAGCTGCTCCTCGCCATGGTCCGCGCCCAGCAGGGCTAACCTGCCCTCATGGAGATCCGCCCGCTCGACGCCGCCGCGGGCCTGGCCGACTACGAGGCCACCTGGGCGACGCAGCGCTCCCTGCACGCGGCGGTCGTCGAGGGCACGGCCCCGCCGACCGTGCTCCTCGTCGAGCACCCCAGCGTGTACACCGCCGGGCGCCGGACCAACCGCTCGGAACGTCCCGTCGACGGCACACCCGTCGTGGACGTCGACCGCGGCGGCAAGATCACCTGGCACGGCCCCGGCCAGCTCGTCGCCTACCCGATCGTCCCGCTCCGCGAGCCGGTGGACGTCGTCGCGTACGTCCGGGTGCTCGAGCAGGCCGTGATCGACGTGTGCGAGGCGCTCGGGGTCGTGGCGGGCCGCGTCGAGGGTCGCAGCGGCGTCTGGATCGCCGGCGACGCCACGCGCCGCGAGCGCAAGGTGTGCGCGATCGGCGTCCGGGTGGCCCGCGGCGTGACCATGCACGGCCTCGCGCTGAACTGCGACCCGGACCTGGGCCGGTTCGGGGCGATCGTGCCCTGCGGCATCAGCGACGCGGACGTCACCTCGCTGAGCGCCGAGACCGGGCGCGACGTGACGCTCGCGGAGGTCGAGCCCTTGCTGACCGCCGCCCTGCGGCGGTGGCTCCCCGAGGTGGCGGACACCACCACCGCCGACCCTGCCGCGCGGGCCGGTGCGGCGCTAGGGTAGGCCGCAGGGAACTGCGTTCGTACCGGAGATCGGGTGGGTCGGTACGTGCCTCGCCGCACCCCTGGACGGAGTCCACCCGCATGACAGCCCCCACCACGCCGCGCCCTGACGCGCCTTCGGATACCCGAGCCGCACCGGCCGCTCCCCCGCCCCAGCAGCCCTCGCTGCCCCGCAGTCGAGCGCCTGGCGCGCCTACCGAGAGCTCCCTTCCCTCGCCGGCCGAGCGTTCCTCCCGATCGCGCTGCTCGCGCGCCTCCCGTTCTCGATGCTCACGATCGGGACGTTGCTCCTCGTCAGCCACACGACCGGCTCCCTCGCCGTCGCGGGCCTCGTCAGCGGAGCGGGAGCGATCGGCACCGCCGTCGGCGGACCCACGCAGGGATCCCTCGCCGACCGGTTCGGTCAGCGCCCCGTCCTGCTCGTCGTGGTCCCCGTCCAGGCCCTCGCTCTGGTCGGGCTCGTCGCCGGCGCGACGGCCGGCCTCCCGACCGCAGCGCTGGTCGCGCTCAGCGCACTCACCGGGGCGCTGGCCCCGCAGGTCGGCCCGCTCGCGCGCGGCCGGTGGCTGGGACTCACGGACGACGCCCCGCGTGTGCGAGCGGCGTCCATGAGCTACGAGAGCACCGCCGACGAGATCAGCTTCGTCGCCGGGCCCGCCCTCGTCGGCATCGTCTCGGCCGCACTGAGCCCCCAGGTCGCGCTCGTGGGCGCGGCCTGCGTGAGCCTGGTCTTCGGGCTCGCCTTCGCTCTGCACCCCA
The DNA here is from genome assembly GCF_030296575.1 of Paraoerskovia sediminicola. Taxonomy (GTDB): domain Bacteria; phylum Actinomycetota; class Actinomycetes; order Actinomycetales; family Cellulomonadaceae; genus Paraoerskovia; species Paraoerskovia sediminicola. The sequence continues at coordinate 2,717,295 of NZ_AP027729.1, read as the reverse complement.
CCGCGAGCCCCGCACGGACGGTCGAACCCGCCGCCGCGACCCGCTCCGGGACCGCGACGACCGGGTCGCCGAGCCGCGCCACGCCGTCCGGCACGGACGGCCACGGTTTCCTGGGTCTCCTCCTGCGGGTCGCCGCACCGGTGACGGGGATGCTCGGGATGGGGATGCTGTTCGGCGGCACCCAGACCGCGGTCTCCGCGTTCGTGCGGGACGCCGGCTCCCCCGACCAGGCCGGGGTCGTCTACGCGACGATGGCCCTGAGCTCGGCCGTCACCGCGCTCTGCGTGATCCTGCTCCCCGCCCGCTGGACCCTGCGCAGCCGGTGGATCGCCTTCTCGGCGGGGCTCCTGCTCACCACGTCGGGGATGCTCGTCACGGTGCTGGCCGGCGCGGGCACCGCAGGGCTGGTCGTCGCGATGCTGGCGACCGGGCTCTTCGTCGGGCCGATCATGGTGACGATCTTCTCCGTCGGCGGCGAAGCGGCGCCCGTCGCCCGCAGCGGCGCGACGATGACGGCCCTCGCCAGCGCCTCGGTCGTCGGCATCGCGATCGGGTCGTCGGTCGGGGGTGCGCTCGCGGAGTCCGCCGGCACGGTCCCCGCCTTCGCCGTCCCCGTCGCCGCTGCCCTGGTGCTGCTCGTGGCCGGGGTGTCGTCGACCTCACACCGGGACCCCTGGGCAGAACCCGTCCCCCGGTAGGTGCTGGCGTAGTCTGGCGAGGAACACCGCCGTCCACCCGCAGGGAGTCCCCGCGTGACGATCGCCCCCGAAGGCCGCCGGATGCTGCGCGTGGAGGCGCGCAACTCCGAGACGCCGATCGAGAAGAAGCCGTCGTGGATCAAGACCAAGGCCACGATGGGTCCCGAGTACTCGGAGCTCAAGGGGCTCGTGAAGTCCGGCGGCCTGCACACGGTGTGCGAGGAGGCCGGGTGCCCCAACATCTTCGAGTGCTGGGAAGACCGCGAGGCGACGTTCCTCATCGGCGGCAGCCAGTGCACGCGCCGCTGCGACTTCTGCCAGATCGACACCGGCAAGCCGGCGGACCTGGACCGCGACGAGCCCCGTCGCGTCGCGGAGTCCGTCCAGCAGATGGGCCTCAAGTACTCGACGGTCACCGGCGTCGCGCGCGATGACCTGGCGGACGGCGGCGCGTGGCTCTACGCGGAGACGGTCCGGCAGATCCACGCCATGAACCCCGGCACCGGCGTCGAGCTGCTGATCCCCGACTTCAACGCGATCCCGGAGCTCCTCGACGAGGTCAACGCCTCGCGGCCCGAGGTCATGGCCCACAACGTCGAGACCGTGCCGCGGCTCTTCAAGCAGATCCGCCCCGCGTTCCGCTACGAGCGCTCGCTGTCGGTGCTCACCAGCGCCCGCGACGCCGGGCTCGTGACCAAGTCGAACCTGATCCTCGGGATGGGCGAGACGATGGACGAGGTCAAGGCCGCGCTCCAGGACCTGCACGACGCGGGCTGCGACCTGCTGACGATCACGCAGTACCTGCGACCGTCGGTGCGCCACCACCCGGTGGACCGCTGGGTGCGACCCGAGGAGTTCGTCGAGCTCTCCGAGGAGGCCGAGCGCATCGGGTTCCTCGGCGTGATGGCCGGGCCGCTCGTCCGTTCCTCCTACCGGGCCGGTCGTCTGTGGGGTCAGGCGATGAGCAGCAAGGGCCGCCCGGTCCCCGAGGCGCTCGCCCACCTCACCGAGCCGATGACGGCGCGCCAGGAGGCGTCGAGCCTGCTCGCCCCGCGCGCCTGAGCACCCGTACGGACACGCCGTCGCGCCCGACTAGACTCTGAGCCATGGCCCGTAAGAACAAGGACACCACCGCGTCCGGCGACGCGAAGCCGAAGAAGGTCAAGAAGCAGCGCTGGTACCACCAGGTGTGGGCCGCCTACAAGATGACCCGTGAGCAGGACCCGAACGTCACGTGGGTCATGGCGGCGACCGCTGCCGGCATCATCGCCCTCGCGGCGATCATCGGTGTGCTCTGGGGCCACCCGGTGTACATGCTGGTCGTCGGCGTGCCGTTCGCGCTCCTCGGCGCGATGTTCGTCCTCACCCGGCGGGCCGAGCGCGCCGCGTACACCCGCATCGAGGGCCAGCCCGGGGCCGCGCGCTCGGCGCTCGGCACGATCCGTCGCGGCTGGACGTTCGACGAGGAGCCCGTCGAGTTCGATCCCCGCACCAAGGACGCCGTGTTCCGCGGCGTCGGGCGCCACGGGATCGTCCTCGTCACCGAGGGCCCCAGCACCCGCGTGAAGAAGCTCGTCGACGCGGAGCAGCGCCGCATCAACCGCGTGCTCCCGAACGTCCCCGTCACCGTGATCCAGTGCGGCAACGGCGAGGGCCAGGTGCCGCTGCCCAAGGTGGCCCGCCGGGTCCAGAAGCTCAAGCCGTCGCTCACGAAGCCCGAGGTCGCCGAGATCCTCAAGCGGCTCAAGGCGCTCGGCGCCAAGAAGCTCCCGATCCCCAAGGGCGTCGACCCGATGCGCGCGCGTCCCGACCGCAAGGGCATGCGCGGCGGTCGCTGACCGACGACCCGGCTAGCGGGTGCGGACGAGGACCGTGCCCGCGGCCCGGTCGTGGACCCCGCGGCCGTCCGAGTCCCACACGACGGCCGGGATCACGAGGCACAGCAGCACGGTCCGCACCGCTGCCGCCACCGCACCGACCGCGCTGCTCCGGGCGCCGGCACCGGCTTCGCTGCTGTTGCCGCTCCCGCTGCCGCGACGGGCGTCGAGCCGGCGGACCTGCATGCCGAGCAGCCGGTGCCCCACGGTCGTCCCGAGGGTCGCGACGAGGGCGAAGGTGACCACGGCGAAGACGCCGAGCTGGACGGCGGGGTTCACATCCAGCGGAGAGCCCTGGGCTCCCGTGACGGCGTAAGCGACCAGGGTCGAGAGCACCCAGTCGACGAGCAGCGCGACCACGCGAGCGCCGACGCTCGCGAGAGATCCAGGACCGGACTCCGGGAGGCCGAGCCGTGCCCCGCGGTGCTCACCACCGCCGGCCGGGGAGCCTTCGAGCCATGAACCGAGGTCTTCGCGGGATGCCACCGACCCAGGATACGGGGACGCTCGGGGCGACCGGACGCCGTCCGACACCCCTCGTGAGACACAAATGTCACATGCCGAGCCGTGCCGTAACGTGCTGGAAACAAACGGTACACGCGTGGGAAACCGCCCCGGCCTAGGTTCAAGGTGGCCAGGTCAACCGGGCGCGACCGGCGCACGACCGGCACCCGTCGATATAGGAGATGTGGATGTTCAACTCTGCCGAAGAGGCAATCGCCTTCACCAAGAACGAGGATGTCGAGTTCGTCGACGTACGGTTCTGCGACCTCCCGGGCGTGATGCAGCACTTCAACATCCCGATCTCGCAGTTCGAGGAGTCGGCCTTCACCGACGGCATGATGTTCGACGGCTCGTCGATCCGCGGCTTCCAGGCGATCCACGAGTCCGACATGAAGCTCATCCCCGACGTCGCGACCGCGTTCGTCGACCCGTACCGCAAGCGCAAGACGCTCGTGGTCAACTTCTCGATCGTCGACCCGTTCACGGACGAGGCGTACTCCCGCGACCCGCGCAACATCGCGATGAAGGCCGAGGCCTACCTCAAGTCGACCGGCATCGCCGACACCGCGTTCTTCGCTCCCGAGGCCGAGTTCTACGTCTTCGACGACGTGCGCTTCAAGACGTCGCAGAACGAGTCCTTCTACTCCATCGACTCCGTCGAGGCCGCCTGGAACACGGGCGCCGTCGAGGAGGGTGGCAACAAGGGCTACAAGACCCGCTTCAAGGGCGGCTACTTCCCCGTCTCCCCCAGCGACCACTTCGCCGACCTGCGCGACGAGATGTGCGCCGTCCTCGGCCAGGTCGGCCTGGACGTCGAGCGCGCGCACCACGAGGTGGGCACCGCCGGCCAGCAGGAGATCAACTACCGCTTCAACACGCTGACGCACGCGGCCGACGACCTGATGAAGTTCAAGTACGTCATCAAGAACACCGCGTGGGAGGCCGACAAGTCGGTCACCTTCATGCCGAAGCCGATCTTCGGCGACAACGGCTCGGGCATGCACTCGCACCAGTCGCTCTGGAAGGACGGCGAGCCGCTGTTCTACGACGAGAAGGGCTACGGCGGTCTCTCCGACCTCGCCCGCTGGTACATCGGTGGCCTGCTCAAGCACGCGCCGTCGCTGCTCGCGTTCACGAACCCGTCGGTGAACTCCTACCACCGCCTCGTCCCGGGCTACGAGGCCCCGGTCAACCTCGTCTACTCGGCGCGCAACCGCTCGGCCTGCATCCGCATCCCGATCACCGGTGACAACCCGAAGGCCAAGCGCGTCGAGTTCCGCGTGCCGGACCCGTCGTCGAACCCGTACCTCGCGTTCGCCGCGCAGCTGCTCGCCGGCATCGACGGCATCAAGAACCGCATCGAGCCGCCGGAGCCGGTCGACAAGGACCTCTACGAGCTGCCCCCGGAGGAGCACGCCGCGATCCAGCAGGTGCCCGCCTCGCTGGGTGAGGCTCTCGACTCCCTCGAGGCCGACCACGAGTTCCTCACGCAGGGTGACGTCTTCACCGAGGACCTCATCTCCACGTGGATCGACTACAAGCGCACCAACGAGATCGACCCGATCCGTCTGCGCCCGCACCCCCACGAGTTCGAGCTCTACTACGACATCTGATCTGCGGGGTATCACCCTCAGTCAGCAGTAGCCGAGAACGGCCCCTGGCCTGCACGGACGTCCCGCGACGTCCGTGCAGCACCGGGGGCCGTTCTCGTTGCCGTGCGCACCCGCGCCGACCGCTCAGGGCAGAGCGTGGGGCGGCTGCGGGGCTCGACCCTGGAAGGCGAGGATCTCCGGGTCGACGACGCGACCCTCCCGGATCTCGATGGCACGGCTCAGGACCTCGTCGGCGTCCCACGACGCGGGGCCTTCCAGCACCGCCCTGAGGAACGGGATGAGCGCAGCACTGTTCTCCCAGGTCGCGGAGTTCCACAGGTAGGACGGGCTGTGGTCCACCCCGTAGTACAGGACGTTGTCGCCCACCACGAAGGTCGGTTCGTCGAACGTCGTCGGCCGCGCCCACTCGAAGCCCATGCCCTCGTCGCACGACACGTCGACGATGACGCTGCCCGGCCGGAACGCGGGCAGGTCCTCGGTCCGGAGGTAGACGAGCGGCCGCGCCGTGTCCTGCAAGGTGCAGTTCACGACGATGTCGTTCTCGGCGAGGTAGGCAGCCAGCGGTTCGCGGCCCCTCTCGGTGATGACGTGGCTGAGGTGCTCCCCGTCGGGCTCGTGGTCGAACTGCCGGATCCGGACCGAGTGGATCGGTGACCCGACCGCTGCGACGCTCCGGTTCGTCAGCACGGCGACCTCGTGCACCCCGTGGGCGTTGAGCGCGGTCACGGCCCCCGCGCGGTCGCCCCGAAGCCGATCACCACCGCGCTGAGCCGGCGACCGTAGTCGCCCGTCAGCCCGGCGAGCTCCAGGGCCTGGAGCACCGAGCAGTAGCCGGCGAGCTCGTTGTTCTTGTGGAAGACGTGCAGCCCGACCATGCCGTCGCGCGTCCAGTGGTTCATGGTCTCGAAGGCGATCAGGGTCAGCCGCCGGTCGATGGCGATCTGCGTGAGGTCGGGGTCCTGCACGCAGTGGGGCCACCCCCAGAGCGTCGTGCCCTCGCCGAGCGCCCGGACGTCAGCGTGCTGCGGTTTCGGCAGCAGGACCACGTCGGACTCGGCGAGCAGCTGTTCGCGTGAGGCGAAGCCCGCGACGTGCTCGGCGAGCACGTCGTCCGCCACCCCGAAACGCGCGCCGTACCCGTGCTCGAGGGTGATGCGCGTACGAATGTCCTCGTCGAGACCGGGAAGGTGGTCCGGGTGCAGCGGCAGCCGGAACTCGTTCTCCTTGGCCGACGAGCCGATCACACCCAGGCTCAGGAGCGAGGATCCACCGGATGCTGCGGACGTGCTGCGAACCGGCGACGTGGCGCCCATGTCTGATCCTCTGAGAGACGGGACCCGAGATGGGACCCATCGCGATCGTACGCGCACGGCCCGGCCGCGAACGCCACCCCCGGGTCTGAGGCTCGCGTCGCCGCCGTCTACTGCTCGCCGTAGAAGAGCGTCTCCATGACGTGACGTCCGCGCCGCGCGGTGCGCAGGTAGAGCTCCTCCAGGTCCGCCCCGTTGCCGTCGATGCCGAGGATCCGTGCGAGCCCCGTGAGCTCGCGGCGGTCGTGCGGCAGGATGTCGACGGAGCGCCCCGTGGTGCGACCGGACGACAGCACGACGGCGCTGCGGAGCTGCGACGCGAGCACCCACGACTCGCTCAGCGTCTCGGCGTCCTCGGCGCCGACGAGCCCGGCGGTGTGCGCGGCCGCGAGCGCGTCCGTCGTCGAGGTCGTGCGGAGACCCGCGATCTCGTGGGCGTGCTGGAGCTGCCACAGCTGGACGAGCCACTCGACGTCGCTGACTCCCCCGCGACCCAGCTTCAGGTGCCGCGACGGGTCGACCCCGCGCGGCAGCCGCTCGGCCTCGACCCGCGCCTTGACCCGCCGGATCTCCCGGACACGCGACGCGTCGATGCCACCCTCGGGGTACCGCAGCGGCTCGACGAGCGCCTCGAACCGCTCCCCGAGGCCGGCCATGTCCCCGGCGACGGGCCGCGCGCGCAGCAGCGCCTGGGACTCCCAGGTGCTCGACCACCGCCCGTAGTACTCGGTGTACCCGGCGAGGGACCTGGCGAGCGGCCCGTTGCGGCCCTCGGGTCGCAGGTCCGCGTCGACGGGCAGGGTCGGCTCCTTGCCGACGGCGCCCAGCAGCTTGGTCAGCCGGCTCGCCACCGCGACGGCGTACTTCTGCGCGTCCGACTCGTCGGCCCCGTCGGCGGGTTCGTGGACGAACAGCACGTCCGCGTCGGAGCCGTAGCCCATCTCGCGGCCCCCGAGCCGCCCCATCGCGACGACGAGCATCGTCGTGGGTCCCGGCTCGGCGGGGTCGAGCCCGCGCTCGACCTTGACGACGTGCTCCGCGATCCGCAGCCCGCCGACCAGCACCATGTCGGCGGCGTCCGAGACGGCGCGGGCCGCGGCGACCGGGTCGAGCTCCTGGAGCAGCTGCGCCGCCGCCGTCCGCCCGAGCTCGCGTCGCCGGATCCCCCGGAGCCGGTCGGTAGCGGGCTCCGAGTCGTCGGCCCGCTTGAGGACGGCGTCGATCTCCCCGGCGAGGCGGTCGGGACCGCGCGGCTCGAGCAGCGCGTCGTCCGCGAGCCAGCGCACCGCGTCCGGCGTCCGGGAGATGGCCTCGGCCACGTACCGGGAGTTCGCGAGCAGGTGCGCGAGCCGCTCCGCCGCGACGCCGGAGTCGCGCAGCAGCTTGAGGTACCAGGGAGTGGTGCCGAGGTCGTCGGAGAGCTTGCGGAACGCGAGCAGCCCGGCGTCCGGGTCCGCGCCCTCGGCGAACCACCCGAGCAGCACGGGCAGCAGCTGGCGCTGGATCGCGGCCCGCCGGCTCACGCCCTCGGTCAGCGCCTCGACGTGCCGCATGGCGCCGGCCGGGTCGCGGTAGCCGATCGCGGCGAACCGCGCCTTGATCGCCTCCGGGGCGAGCGCGACCTCCTCGACCGACAGCTGCGCCGTGGCCGGCAGGAGCGGGCGGTAGAAGAGCTCCTCGTGGAGGGTCCGGACCTCGCGCCGGGTCGCCTTCCAGCGGTCCTGCAGGCCCGCGGCGCCGTCGACCCGCATGCCCAGCGACCGGGCGAGCGCGCGCTGCTCGTCCTGGGACGTCGGCATCAGGTGCGTCCGGCGCATCTTGGACAGCTGGATGCGGTGCTCGAGCGCGCGCAGGAACCGGTAGCAGACCGACATCCGGGCCGCGCTGTCACGCCCGACGTACCCGCCCGCGGACAGGTCGGAGATCGCGGTCAGCGTGTTGGCGCTGCGGATGAACGCGTCGGCCCGGCCGTGGACGAGCTGCAGCAGCTGGACGGTGAACTCGACGTCGCGCAGCCCGCCCTTGCCGAGCTTGATCTGCCGGTCGGCCTCGGCCGCGGGCACGTGCTGCTCGACCCTGCGCCGCATCGCCTGGGCGTCCTCGACGAAGTTCTCGCGGGTGACGGCCTGCCAGACGAACGGGTCGACGGCGTCGCGGTACGCCTGCCCCAGCTGCCGGTCGCCCGCGACGCAGCGCGCCTTGAGCAGCGCCTGGAACTCCCACGTCTTGGCCCAGCGTTCGTAGTACGCGACGTGGCTCGCCAGCGTCCGGACGAGCGGGCCCTGCTTGCCCTCGGGTCGCAGCGCCGCGTCCACCGGCCACAGCGGCGGCTCGACGGCGGTCCCCGAGCACACGAACGCCAGTCGCGTCGCAAGCTTCGTGCCCACCGCGATGGCCGCGTCCTCGGCGTGCCCCTCGGCGGGCTCGACGACGTAGATGACGTCGACGTCGGACACGTAGTTCAGCTCGCGGCCACCGGTCTTGCCCATCCCGATCACGGCGATCCGGGCCGCCTCGTGGCCCTCGGTCTCGGCGCGAGCCACGGCCAGCGCCGCCTCGAGCGCCGCCCCCGCGAGATCGGCGAGCGCGGCGCCCACGCCCGGCAGCTGCGTCAGCGGCTCGCCCGACGTGAGGTCGGTCGCCGCGATCCGCAGCAGGACCCGGCGGTACGCGCGGCGCACGGCGTCGATCGCGTCCCCGTCGGTCGACGTCGCGACCGGCACGTCGGCGTCGGGGTCGGCACCCACCGCTTCGAGCAGCTCGGCCCGGATCTTCGCGGCGGCGACGCCGGTCCCGCTCGTCGGGTCCGCGAGGATCGTCAGGTGGGTGGGGTGGCCGATCGTCTCGTCACCGAGCGCGACCGAGGAACCCAGGACGGCGAGGAGCCGGTCCTGCCCGACCCGCGCTGCGGCGTCCGGCGCCTCGAGGAGCCTGTGCAGGAGCGACCCGAGCTCGCCGTCCGGCGTGCCGACGGACTCCGCGAGGCGCACGAGCTGGAGCGCGGCGAGGTCGGGGGCCGGGGTCCAGCCCAGGGCGACGACGAGGTCGCCCAGGTCGTCGGCGCCCCCGGGGAGGAACGGCGCGAGCGCCGCGTCCCCGAGCAGTGACTCCGCGCGGCGGGCGTCCTGGAACCCCGCCTGCGAGAGGCGCGTCGCGAGCGTGGCCCCACGGAGCCGACGGCTCGCGTGGTGACCCGGACCCTCGTCCGGGCTCACAGGACCGGCAGGAAGCGCTTCAGCTCGAACGGTGTGACCTGGCCGCGGTACTCGTCCCACTCACGCTTCTTGTTCTTGAGGAAGTAGTCGAAGACGTGCTCGCCGAGGGTCTCGGCCACGAGCTCGGACTGCTCCATGATCGTGATGGCCTCGTCGAGGTCCTGCGGCAGCGACCGGATGCCCAGCGCGCGCCGCTCGGAGGGCGTGAGGTCCCACACGACGTCCTCGGTCGGGTCGGGCAGCTCCATGTCGTTCTCGATGCCCGAGAGCCCGGCGGCGAGCAGCACCGCGTACGCGAGGTACGGGTTCGCGGCCGAGTCGACCGCGCGGAACTCGACGCGGCTCGAGTTGTCCTTGCCCGGCTTGTACATCGGTACGCGCACGAGGGCGGAGCGGTTGTTGTGGCCCCAGCACACGAAGCTCGGCGCCTCGGCGCCGCCCCAGAGCCGCTTGTACGAGTTGACGTACTGGTTCGTGACCGCGGTGATCTCGGCGGCGTGGTGGAGCAGGCCGGCCATGAACTGCCGGGCCGTCTTGGACAGCTCGTACTGCGTGCCGGCCTCGTGGAACGCGTTGCTGTCGCCCTCGAAGAGGGACAGGTGCGAGTGCATCCCGGAGCCGGGCTCGTCGGAGAGCGGCTTGGGCATGAACGAGGCGAAGACGCCCTGCTCGAGCGCGACCTCCTTGACGACGGTGCGGAACGTCATGAGGTTGTCGGCGGTGGTCAGCGCGTCGGCGTAGCGCAGGTCGATCTCGTTCTGCCCCGGGCCTGCCTCGTGGTGCGAGAACTCGACGGAGATCCCCATGGACTCGAGCATCGAGATCGCGGCGCGCCGGAAGTCGTGCGCGGAGCCGCGGGCGACGTGGTCGAAGTACCCGGCCTGGTCGACGGGCTGCAGCGGGCCGTCGGTGCGCAACGACTCGAAGAGGTAGAACTCGACCTCGGGGTGCGTGTAGAAGGTGAAGCCCATGTCGCTGGCGCGGGCGAGCGTCCGCTTGAGGACGTTGCGGGTGTCGGCGAGCGACGGCTCGCCGTCCGGCGTGAGGATGTCGCAGAACATCCGTGCCGTCCCGTGGGTCTCACCCCGCCACGGGAGGATCTGGAACGTCGTCGGGTCCGGCTTGGCGATCATGTCGGACTCGTAGACGCGCGCGAGCCCTTCGATCGAGCTCCCGTCGAACCCGATGCCCTCGGTGAACGCCGACTCGAGCTCCGCGGGCGCCACGGCGACCGACTTCAGCACACCGAGAACATCGGTGAACCAGAGCCGGATGAAGCGGATGTCGCGCTCCTCGACCGTCCTCAGGACGAACTCCTGCTGCCTGTCCATGGCCCCATCCTGCCCGATCACGGCACCGCGTGACGACAGGCGATCACGATGCGCCGTGACGGGCGAGTCGCGGGCGGGACGACAGCGCCGGGATCCGGCCGCGCGCGGGCCGGGATCGGGCCGGGATCGGGCCGGGATCGGGCCGGGATCGGGCGGGGATCGGCGCGCCGGGCGCGCCGGTAGGCTGGCGAACATGGCTGACCTGCGCATCGCACTCGCCCAGATCGACACGTGCGTCGGCGACCTCGAGGGCAACGCGGACGCCGTCCTCGCCTGGTCGCGCCGCGCCGCCGAGGCCGGCGCGGACCTCGTCGCGTTCCCCGAGATGACCCTCACGGGTTACCCGATCGAGGACCTCGCGCTGCGCGGTTCGTTCCGGCGTGCCGCGTGGGACGCAGCGGCGGACGTCGCTTCCCGGCTCGCGCAGGAGGGTCTCGGCGGTCTGACGGTCGTCCTGGGGACGGTCGGCTCTGCGGGCGAGGGGCGCGCCCTCGTCGGGGAGGACCACGGGCTGCCGACGAACCGCGCGGTCGTCATCGCGGACGGCGCGGTGGTCGCCTCCTACGACAAGCAGCACCTGCCGAACTACGGCGTCTTCGACGAGTTCCGCATCTTCGAGCCGGGCTCCGAGCCGCGGACCGTGGAGGTCGGCGGCCGCACGATCGGGTTGCTGGTGTGCGAGGACATCTGGCAGGACGGCCCGGTCGCGGCCGTCGCGGACCTCGGGTGCGACCTGCTGCTCGTCCTCAACGGTTCCCCGTACGAGGAGGGCAAGGAGGCTCCCGCACCGACCTCGTCGCGCGCCGCGCCGCCCAGGTCGACGCGCCCGTCGCCTACGTCAACATGGTCGGCGGCCAGGACGACCTCGTCTTCGACGGCGGTTCGTTCGTGATGGGCCCCGACGGGGGCATGCTCGCCCGCTCGCCCCGCTTCGACGAGCACCTCCTGCTCTGGGACCTGGCGTCGGACGGCGTCGCGCGGCCCGGCGAGGTCGCTCCCCGCTCGACGCGGACGAGATGGTCTACCGCGCCTGCGTCGCGGGCCTGGCGGGGTACGCGCGCAAGAACGGCTTCACGTCGGTCGCGCTCGGCCTGTCGGGAGGGATCGACTCCGCGCTCGTCGCCGCGATTGCCGCGGACGCGCTCGGCGGCACCAACGTCGTGGGCGTCTCGATGCCGTCGCGCTACTCGTCCGACCACTCGAAGGACGACGCGGCCGACGTCGCGAAGCGGCTCGGGGCCGACTACCGCGTCCAGCAGATCGGGCCGATGGTCGACGCGTTCGAGACCGAGATGGGCCTCGACGGGATCGCGGCCGAGAACATCCAGGCCCGGGTGCGCGGGAACATCCTCATGGCGCTGTCGAACTCCGAGGGGCACCTGGTCCTCGCGACCGGGAACAAGACCGAGCTCGCCGTCGGCTACTCCACGATCTACGGCGACGCCGTCGGCGGCTACGCCCCGATCAAGGACGTCGACAAGTCGCGGGTGTGGGCGCTCGCCCGCTGGCGCAACAACCACGCGCTCGACCGCGGCGAGCTGCCGCCGATCCCGGAGTCGTCGATCACCAAGCCCCCGTCCGCCGAGCTGCGGCCGGGGCAGGTCGACCAGGACTCGCTGCCCCCGTACGACCTGCTGGACGAGGTGCTGGACGCCTACGTGGAGCACGCCGAGGGTCGCGCAGACCTCCTGGCCCGCGGCTACGACGAGGCGGTCGTCGACAAGGTGCTGAGCCTCGTCGACCGCGCGGAGTGGAAGCGTCGCCAGTATCCGCTCGGGCCCAAGGTGACGGCGCTGGCCTTCGGGCGGGACCGCCGTCTGCCCATCACCTCGCGCTGGCGCGAGAACTCCTGAGGACCGGCCGGCGCCCCCGGGCCTCCCGCACAGACCAGACCCCACGCACACAGCACCGGATTCGAGGAACCTCGTGAGCCAGAGCACCTCCCCGCAGAGCCGGGCAGCACGTCGGCTGCAGCCGCACCCGCGGCGGCCACCGCGCCTACCCCCGCCGCTTCCGCGTCCAGCACCTCGCCGGCGCGAAGGAACGCGGCGAGAAGCTGACGATGCTCACCGCGTACGACGCGATGACCGCACGGATCTTCGACGAGTCGGGCGTCGACATGCTGCTGGTCGGCGACTCGATCGGCGACAACATGCTCGGTCACGAGAACACGATCCCCGTGACCGTCGACGAGCTCATCCCCGCGGTCCGCGCCGTCACGCGGCGCGTCCGCAGGGCGCTCGTCATCGCGGACCTCCCGTTCGGCTCCTACGAGGCGTCACCCGAGCAGGCGCACGCCACGGCGGTCCGCATGTTCAAGGAGGGCGGCGCGCACGCCGTGAAGATCGAGGGCGGCGCGCGGGTCGCGCCCCACGTCGCGCTCATGACGGGCGCGGGCATCCCGGTGTTCGGGCACCTCGGCTTCACGCCGCAGTCGGAGAACATGCTCGGCGGCAAGCGCATCCAGGGCCGGGGCGACGACGCCGCGGAGCGGCTCGCGGAGGACGCGCTGGCCCTGCAGGAGGCAGGCGCCGTCGCGGTCGTCCTCGAGATGATCCCGGCGCCCGTCGCGGCCAGGGTCACCGAGATCCTGCGCATCCCGACCATCGGCATCGGTGCCGGCATCGAGTGCGACGGGCAGGTGCTCGTCTGGCTCGACATGGCCGGGATGGGCGACTGGTCGCCGCGGTTCGCCCGCCGGTTCGGCGAGGTCGGGACGGCGCTGTCGCAGGCGGCGCAGTCGTACGTGTCCGCCGTCCAGGGGCGCGAGTACCCGGGGCCGGAGCACAGCTACGAGCAGTAGCGGACCGTCGTCGGACGACGGTCCGCGCGCTCAGTCGCCCTTGTCGCCGTAGTCCTGCTCGTCGTCCCACTCCTGGGTGCGCTCGCTCGCCGTCGACAGGGCGTTCTCGGCCTCCTCACGGGTCGCGTACGGACCCATGCGACCTCGCCAGCCCGTCGTGCGACCCTCGGTGACCTCACCCGTGCGGGTGTCGTAGAAGAACTCGGTGCTCATGAGGACATCGTGCCCCTCCGGGCGCGTACTCACAGGTCGGGGCGCCGGAGCGGTCCCCGGACCGGGTCCGACGCCGACTCGCGCGCCGGCTCGACCGTCGCCCCGTGAGCCGACGCGACACGCCGCGCGCCGTCCGTAGACTGACGCCCATGGCACGCGCCCCCCTCGTCCCCGGCGAGCTGTCCCCGACGAGGGCGGTCCCCCGCTCCGTCGTGCGCCCCGAGTACGTGGGCCGCGCCGCACCCGCCCCGTTCACCGGCAGCGAGGTGAAGTCGCCGGAGACGATCGAGCGGATCCGGACGGCGTCGCGCATCGCGGCGCAGGCCCTCGCCGAGGTCGGTCGACACGTCGTGCCGGGGGTCACCACGGACGAGCTCGACCGGATCGGCCACGAGTTCGTCTGCGACCACGGCGCCTACCCGTCGACGCTCGGGTACCGCGGGTTCCCGAAGTCGCTGTGCGCGTCGCTCAACGAGGTCGTCTGCCACGGGATCCCGGACTCGACGGTCGTCGAGGACGGGGACATCGTCAACATCGACATCACCGCGTTCGTCGACGGCGTCCACGGGGACAACAACGCGACGTTTCTCGCCGGGGACGTCGACGAGGACTCCCGGCTGCTCGTCGAGCGGACGCAGGCCGCCCTCGACAGGGCGATCCGCGCCGTCCGACCAGGGCGTGAGGTCAACGTCATCGGTCGGGTGATCGAGCGCTACGCCGCCCGCTTCGGGTACGGGGTCGTCCGCGAGTACACCGGCCACGGGGTCGGTGAGGCGTTCCACTCCGGGCTCGTGATCCCCCACTACGACTCGGCCCCTCTCCACTCGACCGTGATCGAGGAGGGCATGGTCTTCACCATCGAACCCATGCTGACGCTCGGCTCCGCCGAGTGGGAGACGTGGGACGACGGCTGGACGGTCGTCACGGCCGACCGGTCGCGCACGGCGCAGTTCGAGCACACCCTGGTAGTCACCAACGACGGCGCGGAGGTTCTGACCCAACCATGAGCAAGCACTCGAAGAAGTCGAAGCAGGATCTCGGGTTCGGGATCGACATCGGCGGCAGCGGCATCAAGGGCGCGCCCGTCGACCTGGTCAAGGGCGAGTTCGCGGAGAAGCGCAAGCGGATCCCGACCCCGCAGCCCTCGACCCCCGACGCCGTCGCCGGGGTGATCGCCGAGCTGGTCGACGCCTACGACCTGCCGAAGAAGACTCCGATCGGCATCGCGTTCCCCGGTCCGATCCACCACGGTGTCATCACCTCGATCGCGAACCTCGACAAGTCGTGGGCCGGCGTGAACCTGCCCGAGCTCGTCGAGGAGGCCACCGGGCGCCACGCCGCGGCGATCAACGACGCGGACGCGGCGGGCGTGGGCGAGCTCGTGTACGGCGCCGCGAAGAAGTCGGAGGGCGTGGTGCTGCTCGCGACGCTCGGCACCGGCATCGGTTCGGCTCTGTTCGTCGACGGGCACCTGCTGCCGAACACGGAGCTCGGCCACCTGGAGATCGACGGCCACGACGCGGAGAGCCGGGCGTCGGAGCGCGTGCGCGGCGACGAGGACCTCGACTGGGAGCAGTGGGCGGAGCGGCTGCAGAAGTACTTCTCGACCGTCGAGTTCCTGTTCTCGCCCGACCTCATCGTCATCGGCGGCGGCGTCAGCAAGCACCACGAGGACTTCCTGCCGCTGCTGGACCTCAAGGCCGAGGTCGTGCCCGCGAAGCTACGCAACGCGGCGGGGATCGTCGGGGCGGCCTGGACCGCGGCGAACGACTGACCGTCAGGTGGTCGGGGCGGGCGTGCCGAACAGGTCGCTCGCCCCGATCATCGCCAGCACGTCCGTGACGACCGCGGGCGCGGCCAGCAGCGTCACGGGAAACTCCTCGTCGCGGCCGAGGGACGAGATCTGCAGCATGAAGGCGATCCCTGTCGAGTCCATGAACGTGACTTCGGAGGCGTCGATCTCGACCGGCTCGTGCCGGGTCACGAGGGATGCCAGCACCTGGCTCGCCTGGAGCCGGAGCGCACCGTCGACCTCGCCCCAGAGGCGCACGCGGCGGACCTGCCCCAGGTCCAGGAGCTCGATCCCGGCGAGCGTGGTCGCGGCGTGTTCCGCGGTCGTGTCCGTCGTCATGGCTCTCCCCGTCGTACCGACGCTGGCAACATACCCCGAGAATCGGACAGAACGAACACCATAGCGACAACTTCTTGACCCGAACTGTCACTGCGCATGATCGATCCGTGAAGGTCGTTCACCGTTCAACTGCTCCCGGCGCGCACGCGGTCGCGCGACATGCTCGGGAAGTGCGGACGAGCCGGCCTGTACGCCGGGTTCTGTCACCACGCGCAGTTGCCCGCGCGCGGGAGACGGCCATCCATCTACGACGTACGTTGCCGCACGCCTCCAGCGGTCTACCCGGATGCTCGGGCGAGCAGCCCTCGAACACATCCTGTCTGACCTTGCTCCAGGTGGGGTTTACCGAGCCGACCCAGTCGCCTGGGCCGCTGGTGGTCTCTTACACCACCGTTTCACCCTTACCCCGGCACCCGACCGAAGCCGGCCGCCGTGGCGGTCTGTTCTCTGTGGCACTGTCCCGCGGGTCACCCCGGGTGGGCGTTACCCACCACCTCGCTCTGAGGAGCCCGGACGTTCCTCGGGGCGGTGTCTCCACCGCCACGCGACCGTCCAGCCGACTCGTCCGCCTCCCGAGGATACCCGGGTCAGACGTCGACCCGGTACGTCAGCGCGAGCTCGTCGCCGCTCGTGCCGCGGATCCCCCACGACTCCGGCGGAGCCTCCAGGACGACGAGCTCCACGTCGCCCGGCGTCAGACCGAGCGCGGGCGCGACCTCGTCGAACACCGCGCGCACGAGCGCACGCTTCGCCTCGACGCTACGGCCGGCGAAGCACACGACCTCGACGACGAGGTACGCCTCGCTGCGCGACGGCGCGACCAGATCACCGTCCTCGAGCAGCAGGAAGCGGTGGAACCGCTTCTCCTCGGGGATCCCCCACGTCCTCACGAGCGCCGCGTGCAGGGCGTCCGACACCTGCGCCCGACGCTCGCCCCACACGGCGCGCGACCCGTAGACCTTCACCTGGACCATGGCGCGGAGCCTAGCGGGACGTCGCGTGACCAGACCCACAAGGCGCGCCCCCACACCGGCCGTCCCGCGTGACGGCGGTCCGCCGCCAGCCGGTAGCGTGTGTGCGTGCTCGTCCTCCTGCCGCCCTCCGAGGGCAAGACCGTGCCGGACGGCGGCGCTCCCGTCGACCCGGCGTCGCTCGGCCTCCCGTCGCTCACCGCGCAGCGCGAACGCGTCCTCGACGCGCTCGTGGCCGCGAGCGCCCGTGCCGACGCGATCGACGTCCTCGGGGTCACGCCGGGGCTCGCGGCCGAGGTGGCCCGCAACGTGGACCTGCGCAGCGCACCCGCGGGGCCGGCGTCGTCCGTGTATACGGGCGTGCTGTACGAGGCCGCCGGGTTCGGCAGGCTGACTGCGGCGCAGACCCGCCGGGCCGCGACGAGCGTGCTGACGGTGTCCGCGCTCTGGGGCGCCGTCTCCCCCGTCGACCGGATCCCCGCCTACCGGCTCTCCATGGGCACGACGCTGCCCGGCGTCGGCGCGCTGGCGACCGCGTGGCGCCCGCACCTGACCGCGGCGCTCGACGAGCGGGCATCAGGCGACGTGGTCGTGGACTGCAGGTCGGCGTCCTACGCGGCCGCGTGGCGCCCTGCCGCGCGGACCGAGTGGCTGGCCGTGAAGGTGCTGCGCGAGGTGGACGGCAAGCGATCCGTGGTCTCGCACAACGCGAAGCACACGCGCGGCGTGCTCACCGGGCACCTGCTGCGCCGACGCACCGCGCCGACGACCGCGAGGGGCGTCGTGGCCGCCGCTCAGGAGCTCGTCGGGACCACGCTCGCGACCGCCGTCGGGACGGGACTGCCGTCGAACCTTCTCGAGGTCTCGCTGCACCCGAGGCCGGCGCGCGGTCCGCGGACGCTGGAGCTCGTCGTCTCCTGACGCCGCGCTGCCGCTCTCGGGTCACGCCGGTAACGACGGCGGCGGCACAGCGGTTCCGTCGCGCGGCGGCACCACGCTCAGAGGTCGCTGGGGACGCCGACCGCCACGACCTCGGTGATGCTCCCCGGCCAGACGCGCAGGATGCTCACCGACGCCGGCGGGAGCCGGAGCGTGCTCCAGCGTGACGGCGGCGCGTCGAGCGCGACCCCGATGGCGGCGCGGATCTGCACGGTGTGCCCGACGAGCACGGCCGTGCGGCCGCGGTGCTCGGCCGCGAGCTCGGAGATCGCGGGCGCGACCCGCTCCCCGACGTCGGCGACGGACTCGCCGCCCGGCGCCCGGTGCGTTCCGGTCTCGTACCACTCCTCGAGGCCGCCAGGCCAGCCCTCCGCGATCTCCAGGGCCGTCAGACCCTCCCAGACACCGAAGTCGGCCTCCGTGAGCCGGTCGTCGACCGTCGGGTTCGCCCCGACGCGGCGTCCGACCGCGGCCGCCGTCTCCTGCGCGCGGGCGAGCGGCGACGACACGAGCGACTGCGCCGTCGGGAGCTCGGTCCACGCCTCGCGGCCGACGCGGCGCACGAGGTCGGCGGCGTGCGCGGCCTGGGTGCGGCCGCGGGCCGTGAGGCCGGGCCCAGGTGCGGCGGCTCCCGAGTACGCCCCAGCGACCGTCAGCTCGGTCTGGCCGTGGCGCACGAGCACGAGCGTCGCGGCGAGGCTCGGGTCGAAGCTGCGGCGCGGGCCGGAGAAGGTCCGTCGGGTCGGCGGCGTCTTGCCGTCCGCGGCGAGGGCCGCGGGCTCGGCGCCCGGCACCGCACCGACGCTCAGCGCCTCGGGCTGCGGATCGACCTCGGGGCCCGGGTCGGGCTGCGGGTCGGCGACGGAACTGTGCGCCGGGGCGTCCGGAGCCTCCGCGGGGCCGCGACCGTTCGAGCCGGTACCCTCGGCGCCGTCGGTGCTGTCGGTGCCCGTCGCGCCGTCGTGCGGTTCCGCGGCGCCCGGGGTCTGCTGCGAGTCGTGCGGCCGCACTCAGGCGTCCGTGCGGACGACGATGTGTCCGTAGTCCTCGAGCCGCACGACCTGCTCGGGGGCCGCGGCGTTGATCTCGGCGAGCTCGGCGGGCGCGAGGTTGATGTTCAGCCCGTCCGCGTAGCCACCCTTGAGGGCGACGACGCCCCGGCCACCGTTCTGCGCGCGGATCTTGTCGTAGAGCGCGAGCAGCCCGGGGTCGATGCCCTGGACGGCCTTGGCGCGCGCGACGACGACGCCCTTGCCCTCGGCGTTGATCGCGGCGACCTGCTCGTCGCGCTCGGCCTCGGCGGCCTCCTTCGCGGCCAGGAGTTCGCTGTTGGCGGCCTCGAGCTTCGCGAGCGCGTCCTGGTGCGACTCGAGCCGCTCCATGACGTCCAGCTCGACCTCTTCCAGCGCCTCCTGGCGGCGGTGCAGCGACTCGAGCTCGCTGACGAGCGCCTGCGCGTCCTTCGCGCCGACCGACCCGGAGTCCAGCCGGCCCTGGTCGCGCGTGGCCCGGCTGCGGACCTGCTCGACGTCGGCCTCGGCCTTGGCGAGCTCGCGCTTCAGGTCGCTCGCCGCGGTGCGGGACGTCACGAGGGAGGTGGACAGGTCGGCGATCTGCGACTCGAGCTCGGTGAGGCGGGCGAGCACCGGCAGCGTGGAGCGCTTGTGGCGCAGCTGCTGGATCGTCGTGTCGAGCTCCTGGATGTCGAGCAGCCTGCGCTGGTCCTCGGGAGGTGCGGTCGTCACAGGGGGTCCTTTCGTGCTGTGCTCGAGGGTCAGGCTGGGGCGACGCGGAACGTCCAGGGGTCCGTGCTGCGGGTGCTCACGCGGGCCTCCACCGTACCGCCCGCCCCCTGGTCCTCCGTCGCCCCGGCGGGCGTCGCGCCCAGTCCTCGGACGACGTCCCGCGCCGCGAGCGCGAGCCACGGCCACTCGCTCGCGAAGTGCGCGACGTCCACGAGGTACGGGGTCCCGGAGCCGCCGTCCGACGCCTCGAAGGCGGCGCGCTCCCGGAGCTCGGACGCGGGGTGGTGACGCAGGTCCGCGGTGACGTAGACGTCGGCGCGCGCGGCGCGGACGTCGTCGAACAGCGAGTCGCCCGAACCGCCGACGACGGCGACGGTGCGCACCGTCCCGTCGGGGTCGCCCGCGACCCGGACGCCCTGGGCGGTCGCCGGCAGCGCGGCGGCGACGCCCTCGGCGAAGACACGCAGCGTCACGGGCTGCTCGAGCCTCCCGACGCGGCCGATCCCGCGGACCTCCGGATCGGTCCCGGAGGGCACGAGCGGCGCCCGGTCGAGGATCCCGAGCAGGTCCGCGAGCGCGTCGGCCACCCCGTCGGGGGCGGCGTCGGCGTTGGTGTGCGCGACGTGCAGCGCGATGCCCTCGCGCACGAGGCGGTGCACCAGCGATCCCTTGAACGTGGTCGCGGCGACGGAGTGGACGGGCTTCAGGAGCAGCGGGTGGTGGGTGACGATCAGGTCGGCGCCCCACTCGACCGCCTCGTCCACCACGGTCTCGACGGGGTCGACCGCGAACAGGATCTTGTGCACCGGCGCGGCGGGGTCGCCGGCGACGAGCCCGACGGCGTCCCACCCTTCAGCAGTGTGGGGCGGGTACAGGTCCTCGATGACCCGGACCGCGTCGGCGAGGGTCGGCGCCGCGGGCGCCTCGGTCGCGTTCGGGTGGTCGCTGTCGGAGGTGGCCGTCATGGCCCCAGGATATGGCGCGGGTCCGCTGCGTCGCGGCACTACTTGGCGTCCGCGTAGCGGTCGACGGTCGCGACAGTGACGGGGAAGTCCACCGGGAAGTCCCCGAAGAGGAGCCGGCCGGCCTCGGCCGCCGCCTCCCGCAGCACGGCCTCGACGTCCGCGGCCTGCTCCGCCGGCGCGTGGACCACGACCTCGTCGTGCAGGAAGTACACGAGGTGCGGCCTGCGGGCGAACGGCTCGGGGGCGCGACCCGGCCGGGCGGCGTCGGGCATCGCGGCGAGGCGACCGCGCAGCGCGGCGAGCCAGCACAGCGCCCACTCGGCCGCTGTGCCCTGCACGACGAAGTTGCGCGTGAACCGCCCCCAGGCGCGCGTCCGGGCCCGTGCACGCGCGGCATCCTGGGGCGTGGCGCCGTCGGCGTACGCCCCGGCCTGGCTCGCCGCCCAGTCCTCGTCGGGCGGAGGCGACGTGCGCCCGAGGCGGGTGGTCACGGGCTCGCCGCGCTCCCCGCCCGCGCCGCGGCCTCGACGAGCCCGACGGCGTCGGGGAACGCCCGCTGGAGCCGCGGCGCGAGCAGCGCCGACTGCCCGGTCGTCCCCCCGTACATCGCGCCGAGGACCCCGACCTTGGCGTCGTCGCGCGTCTCGACGGCGCCGACGTCGACCATGCCCTGGTAGAGGTCGCGGCCGCGGCCGGCCTGCGCCATGCGCTCGTCGCGCGCGAGTCCCGCGAGGACCCGCGGCTCGAGCTGGGCGGCGTCGGCGACCACGAGCACCCAGCCGGGGTCCGCGACGACCGCGGCCCGCACGGCGTGCGGTAGCTGGAGCGCGCCGCCGCCGCTCGTCGCCCAGCGGCCGGACGGCGCCCCCGCCACGACGTACTCGGGTCGGAACCGGCCGTCGCGCACCCAGGCGTCGAGCCACGCCCAGCCGTTCGCGGTGAGCAGGCGGGAGAGCTTCTTGTACTCGAGCAGCGGCGCGACCACGGGGTGGTCGACCGACTCGAGGTCCCACTGCCGTGTGCTCTCGACCGGGACCCCCGCGTACCCGAGGGCCCGCAGGAGCGCGGGGGCCGAGTCCGGGTTGAGCGCCGGGGCGTCGAGGGCGGCGCGGATCCGGACCGCGAGCGCCTCCAGACGGGCCGGGCGGGCCCCGAGGGCCGGTCTCGGTCCGAGACGTTCCGTGAGGATCGCGTCGTGCGCCTCGGCGCTCCACGGCAGGCCGGCGTGGCGCATCTCGGCGGCGACGAGGGCCCCGGCGGACTCCGCGGCGAGGAGCAGGCGCAGCGCTCCCGACCGGTCGGCGCCGGCCACGGCGTCGGCCTGCGACCGGAGCTCGGCCAGCGGGTCGACGTCGGCGTCGCGGCGTCCGTCCCGCGGGCCCGGCGCCAGCTCGAACAGCGCGTCCGGCGAGGGTTCCGCGGGCGTCACCGTCAGCAGCGGCTCAAGGTCGTCCCACGCTCCGCGCGGCGACTCCTGGAGTGCCGAACCCGCGGCCCGCGCGGACGCCCGCAGGAGCCGGTGCGTCAGCCTCAGGTCCGTGCAGCGCTCGACCCGCAGACCGGCGGCCAGGACCTCCGGGTACCGGCGCGTGGTGTCGTCCCACACCCACCGGGCACCGGGAGCCTCGAGGTGTCGGACGGCGTCCGGCAGGCCCGGGTAGGTCGTCCCGCCCGGTCCCCGCACACCGGCGCCCGGTCCACTCGCGAGGGGCGCGCCGTCGTCCGACAGGAGGGTGACGGAGCACCCCGCGGACCCGGGCGTGCAGACGGCGAGCATCGCCCCAGTCTGCCGTGCGCCACCGACGCCGAAGGGCGCGGCCGGCACGGACCGGCCGGATGGTGCGTCGACGCCGTCTCACCAGCATGTTCACCGGCACTTCCACCACCCGGCGATGCATTACGGTAACGACTGTTCCCCGCTCAGCACCGGTCGCCGGACACGGCCCGACAGACCATGGAGGTCCGCCCGTGGCACGCCCCAAGGACGACGCCGCGACCGCGCAGCGCGTCGCCGACGCGGTGCAGACGCTCCTGGCCCACGGCGGACCGCAGTCCGTGACGATCAGGGCCGTGGCGCGCGAGGCAGGCTGCAGCACGGGGCTTGTCATGCACGCGTTCGCGGACCGCAGCTCGATGCTCGTCCACGCCCGTGACGTCCAGCGCCACGCCATCGACGCCCTGCTGGAGCAGGTCGACGCCGACGTCGCCGCCGGCGGCTCCCCGGCCGCGGCGCTGCGCGCCACGCTCCTGCTCGCAGCCCCCGACGCCGAGCAGGTCGTCGACGACCGCTCCCGGCTCGGGTTCGTCGCCGCGGCCCTCGACGACGCGACCCTCGCGGAGATCCAGGTCTCCACGAACCGACGTTTCGTCGAACGCGTGCGCACTCTCGTGCTCCTGTGCCGACCGGGTCTGGTGAAGCTGGACGCCGCCGCGATCACGCTGTCCCTCGTCGGGATGACCGAGGGGCTCGGCGCGCTGGGCGCGTGCGACCCCTCGCTCTACACCCGGGCCGCGCGGGAGGCTGCGGTCGACCGGGCGCTCGCGGCCTACGGCCTCAGTTAGGCGCTGGCTCTCTCACGCGGTCAGGCGCTGGGCAACCACGTGTCCGGCCCGAACACCTCGTACCGGATCTGCAGGGGCGACACCCCGAGGGCCACGAGCTGGTCGTGCACGAGACTCATGAACGGCAGCGGTCCGCACAGGTAGACGTCGGCGTCGAGCGGCACGGGGACCTTGCCCATGTCGACCCATCCTTCGTGCGTGGTGCTCGACGCCGGGACGCCGTCGAGCGACTCGTACCAGGTGTGCAGCGCGGCGCCGTCGATCTGCTCGGCCAGGCCGGGCAGCTCCTCGCGGTAGGGGTGCCGCGCGGGCGTCGCGTCGGCGTGCACGATCGTGACCGACCGGCGCCCAGGAGCCTCCCCGTACGCGAGATGGTCGAGGATGCCCATCATCGGTGTGCAGCCGATACCGGCCGAGACCAGGACGAGCGGCGCGTCGCCGTCGGCGAGCCGCAGGTCCCCGAACGGCAGGGACGTCCGCAGGTGCTGGCCCTCCTCGAGCGTGTCGACGAGCATGGACGAGACCTCGCCGGCAGGGTCGCCGCCCAGTGACGGGACCCGCCGGACCCCGATCCGCCACCGGTCTCGTCGAGGGCTCCACGACAGGCTGTACTGCCGGATCTGACGCGCGCCGTCCGCCATCGGCACCTGCACCGACACGTACTGTCCGGGCGTGAACCCCGGGAGCGGCGCACCGTCGGGATCCGCGAGGACGAACGAGGCCGCGTCGCCGCCCACCTCGTGCCGCTCGGCCACCACCAGGTCACGCCAGACGTCACCGTCACTCACACCGGCGCCGCGGTAGAGCGAACGCTCCGCGGCGATCAGGTCGCGCGCCATGTGCCAGTAGACCTCGTCCCACGCCGCCGCCACCTCGGGGGTCACGGCCTCGCCCAGGACCTCGACGATCGCGTCGAAGAGGTGCTTGTGGACGATCAGGTACTGGTCCTCGACGACGCCGAGCGACGCGTGCTTGTGGGCGATCCGTTCGAGCGTCGACGGAGCCGGCGGGCCACCCGGGGCGACGAGCATCGTCGCGTACGCCGCGATGCTGGCGGCGAGGGCCTTGGGCTGCTCGCCCTGCGCCTGGTTGCCCCGGTTGAACACGTCCCGGATCAGCTCCGGGTGCGCGTCGAACATCCGCGCGTAGAACCGTGGGGTGATGTCGTTGATCGCGCCACCGATGGCCGGAAGCGTCTCCCTGACGACGTTCGTGGACTGTTCCGAGAGCATCCTGGCTCCTCCCGGGATGCTCGTCGTCGAGCACCCTCGGTGTCGCGGGTAGGTGTTCTCGACGCTAGCAGCGGGTGAGAAGGAGCGCTCGGCAGGGGTGGGCCCGGAGGGATTCGAACCCCCGACATCCACGGTGTAAACGTGGCGCTCTAACCAGCTGAGCTACAGGCCCTGGCAGCAGGTGAGCCTACCCGGTCTCCAGGCCTCGGACGGCGGCGCGATAGTCCTCGACGTCGCGCGCCACCCCGGGCGCCGTGGACGTCGACCAGACCACGCGGCCGGCGTCGAGGAGAAACGACCCCCGCCCCGCGACACCCCGGGACTCGTCGAGCACCCCGAACGCCCGCGAGGCCTCGCCGTGCGGCCAGAAGTCGGAGGCTAGCTCGCCCGGGTAGCCCTCGGCGTCAGCCCACGCGCGCAGAGCGGGCACCGGGTCGCAGGTGATCGCGACCACCCGCACCCCGGCACGCTCGAGGTCGTCGAGCGCGGAACCGAGCGCGCCGATCTCGCCGGTGCAGACCGGGGAGAACGCGTACGGCAGGAAGACCAGCAGAGCGGGACCGTCGGCCCCGGCGAGGTCGCGGACGTGCAGCGGCGTGCCGTGCGCGTCCGTCAGCGTGACGTCCGGGACCCGCGCCCCGACCGGGAGCGGGTCAGCGACCACGCCCGCTGGCCGCGAGCTTCGTCGCGTTCCAGTCCTCCGCGATGGAAAAGGTGCTCGTGGCGTGGAGTCCGGCCGTGGTGGACGACTCCTGGATGAGGCCGTGGCCCACGTGGCCGTCGCGGCCGGGCTTGAGCGTGAAGATCCAGATCTTCCCGCCCTCCTCGACCAGCGTCTGGACGTCGACGAGCAGGTCCGTGAGATCGCCGTCGCCGTCCCGGTACCAGGCGATCACCCCGTCGGTGACGTCGCCGTAGTACTCGTCCACGAGCTCCGACCCGGTGATGTCCTCGATGTCGGCCCGCAGGTCGTCGTCGACGTCCTCACCCCAGCCGAACTCCTGGATGACCTGGTCGTGCTTGAACCCGAGCCGGCTCGCGTCGCGCGGGTCAGCATCCGCTCCCACAGTTGATCTCGTCCTCTCCTTGCGGCCCGCGCGTCACGCGGATCCTCGTACCCGCAAAGGTAGCCCACGGACCGTCGCTGCGCCGTGGTGTCGCGGACGTCACGCCCGCAGACCCTCTCCCCTGGGTGACTTATCCCCGGGTTCGGACGAGAATGACGGCAGCACCTCGACGACGCGGACCTGCTCGAGCGCCCCGGCGCACGCGCTCGGACCGATCGTCCCGGGGCCCGAGGAGAGCACCGCAGGGCACACAGGACACTGCACCGCTCAGAACGAGACAAGAGGTTACTGGTGGCTTCATACGACGAGACCGGACCGCTGATCAACGGGCTGCTCAGCCAGGTCCCGGACTTCGACCCGGCCGAGACGAGCGAGTGGGTGGAGTCCCTCGACGGGCTCATCGACGACCGTGGTGGCCCTCGCGCGCGCTACGTGCTGCTCAGCCTCCTCAAGCGGGCGCGGGAGCGCAACGTCGCTGTGCCGACCTCGATCAACACGCCGTACGTCAACACGATCGGCGTGCACGAGGAGCCGTACTTCCCCGGCGACGAGGTGCTGGAGCGCCGCTACCGCAGCTGGAACCGCTGGAACGCCGCCGTCATGGTGACGCGCGCACAGCGGCCCGAGATCGGCGTCGGCGGCCACATCTCCTCCTACGCCTCGGTCGCGACCCTCTACGAGGTCGGCCTGAACCACTTCTTCCGCGGCAAGGACCACCCGGGCGGCGGCGACCAGATCTACTTCCAGGGCCACGCCTCCCCGGCGTCTACTCCCGCGCGTTCCTCGAGGGCCGGCTCACCGCCGACCAGCTCGACGGGTTCCGCCAGGAGGTCTCGCACGAGGGTGGCGGTCTCCCGTCGTACCCGCACCCCCGTCTCATGCCGGACTTCTGGGAGTTCCCGACGGTCTCCATGGGGCTCGGGCCGTCGTCCGCCATCTACCAGGCGTGGACGAACAAGTACCTGCACAACCGCGGGATCAAGGACACCAGCCAGCAGAACGTCTGGGCGTTCCTCGGCGACGGCGAGATGGACGAGCCCGAGTCGCGCGGCATGCTCCAGCTCGCTGCGCAGCAGAACCTCGACAACCTGAACTTCGTCGTCAACTGCAACCTGCAGCGCCTCGACGGCCCGGTGCGCGGCAACGGCAAGATCATCCAGGAGCTCGAGGCGCAGTTCCGCGGCGCCGGCTGGAACGTCATCAAGGTGATCTGGGGCCGCGAGTGGGACACCCTGCTCAACGCCGACAAGGACCGCGCGCTGGTCAACCTCATGGGCACGACGCCCGACGGTGACTACCAGACGTACCGCGCCAACGACGGCGCGTTCATCCGCGAGCACTTCTTCGGGCGCGACCCGCGCACCAAGCAGCTCGTCGAGAAGATGACCGACGAGGACATCTGGAAGCTCAAGCGCGGCGGCCACGACTACCGCAAGATCTACGCGGCGTACGCGCAGGCGACGGCGCACACCGGCCAGCCGACCGTGATCCTCGCCCACACGATCAAGGGCTACCAGCTCGGGTCGACGTTCGCGGGCCGCAACTCGACGCACCAGATGAAGAAGGTCGGGCTCGAGGACCTCAAGGCGCTGCGCGACAACCTGCACATCCCGATCTCCGACGAGGAGCTCGACGCCAACCCGTACGAGCCGCCGTACTACCACCCGGGCATGGACGCACCCGAGATCAAGTACATGCTCGAGCGCCGCGAGGCGCTCGGCGGGTTCGTCCCGGAGCGCCGCACCGAGCACTCCGAGATCACGCTCCCCGAGTCGAAGACGTACGACGCGCTCAAGAAGGGCTCCGGCAAGCAGGAGATCGCCACGACGATGGCGTTCGTCAAGCTGCTCAAGGACCTGATCCGCGACAAGGAGTTCGGCAACCGGATCGTGCCGATCATCCCCGACGAGGCCCGCACCTTCGGTCTCGACGCGATCTTCCCGAGCGCGAAGATCTTCAACACCCAGGGCCAGAACTACCTGGCGGTCGACCGCGAGCTCATGCTGAGCTACAAGGAGGCCGAGTCCGGGCAGATCATGCACACCGGGATCAACGAGGCCGGCTCGGCCTCGGCGTTCCAGGCCGTCGGCACCTCGTACGCCACGCAGGGCGAGGTGCTCGTCCCGGTCTACATCTTCTACTCGATGTTCGGGTTCCAGCGCACCGGCGACCAGTTCTGGGCCGCCGGCGACCAGATGACCCGCGGGTTCATCATCGGCGCCACCGCGGGCCGCACGACGCTCACCGGTGAGGGCCTCCAGCACGCGGACGGTCACTCGCCGCTGCTCGCAGGCACCAACTCGGCGATCGTCCAGTACGACCCGGCGTACGGCTACGAGATCGCGCACATCGTGCGCGACGCCATGACCCGCATGTACGGCGACGGGTCGGACGGCCGCGACCCGGACGTCATGTACTACCTGACGGTCTACAACGAGCCGATGCACCAGCCGGTCGAGCCCGAGGACGTGGACGTCGCCGGGATCCTCGGTGGCATCCACCGCGTCTCGACGTCGGACGGCGAAGGCCACAAGGCGCAGATCCTCGCCTCGGGCGTGGGCGTGCCGTGGGCGCTCGAGGCGCAGGAGCTCCTGCGCGAGGACTGGGGCGTCCAGGCGGACGTCTGGTCCGTCACCTCGTGGAACGAGCTGCGCCGCGAGGCGCTGGCCGCCGACAAGCACTGGTACCTGCACCCCGACGAGGAGCCGCGCACGCCGTTCCTCACGCAGCAGCTCCAGGGCGCCGAGGGTCCGTTCGTCGCCACCAGCGACTACGACCACCTCGTCCCCGACCAGGTGCGCCAGTGGATCCCGGGTGACTACGCGGTGCTCGGCGCCGACGGGTTCGGGTTCTCCGACACCCGTGCCGCCGCGCGTCGCCACTTCAAGATCGACGGACCCTCGACGGCGCTGCGCGTCCTCGAGAGCCTCGTCAAGCAGGGCAAGCTGGAGCGCAGCGTGCTCTCGCAGGCGATCGAGAAGTACCAGATCCACGACGTGAACGCCGGGACCTCCGGCAACGCCGGCGGCGACAGCTGACCGTCCGGCTCTGCGTGCACCGCGCGTAGCACGAAGGCCCCGCCCCTCGGGTTCGAACCCGAGGGGCGGGGCCTTTCTGCTACCGCTGAACAGCGGGCGGTCGGGGCGCCGTCGTCACCTACTTGCGCGGTCACGCACCGGCGCGGTCACGCATCTGCGCGGTCCAGTAGCCGCACGGTCACGTACCAGCGAGGTCACGTACCGGCGTGGTGCTGCTCCGACAGCGCGACGGCCTTCTCGAGCTCCGGTCGCACCTTGGCGAGGGCGGCCTTGTCGGGCGCGGCCTCCATGAAGTCGAGGTACTGGCGGGCCTCAGCCGTGCGGTCGGCGGCGAGCGCGGCGAGCACCAGCTGGCGCCCCGCGTCCACCACGTGCTCCCGGGCGCGCCAGTGCCCGACGCCGAGGCCGAGGGCCTCGACCTGGAGCCCGGCCTCGCTCAGCACGGCCACCGACTCGGCCAGGGCGCGCCCTGACGGGTCACGCTCGGCTGCGGTCGCGAAACGACGCAGCGCGCCGTCGGTGTCGTCGTCGAGAGAGAGGCGGCCCAGCTCGACCAGCGGGTACCAGCCGCGCGGGTTGCCCGCGAGCTCCTCCGCGAGCGCCCACACCGCCAGCTCCTCGGCCCGTTCCCGCTCCTCGGGGTCGACGGGCGCCGCGAGCGGGTCGTCCATCACGGTCGACTCGGCGGCGTGGCGCCGCACGATCTCGGCGAGCGCCTGGAACGCCGCGGCGTTGTTGGGGTCGTCGGTCAGCTGGGCGCGCAGGGCGTCCTCGTGGATGTTGTCGCCCCGACGGTCGGACGACGAGGGGCGGCGTGATCCCACCGTCGACGCGTTCGTGGGTCGTCGGAGCAGTCTGCGGAGTCGAGGCATCAGGGCCATGCGGCCACCCTAGCCGTTTCACCCTTGCTCGCTCGCGGCTCGCCCGGTGCCCGGACATCTCGCGGCGGCCGAGCGGCCGCTCGGCCCGGGGTCGTGCCGATCGTCGGCGGAGCGTGGACGTGTTGTCGATTCCCCACAACCGCGCTTGTATGCTCGCCTCGTGACGACGACGGGGCCCTCGGACAGCCTGCAGCGCCTGCGCGACGGCAACGGCATCCTCACCGCAGCGGCGCTGCGGCGGCTCGACGAGGACCTGGCCTGGTACCGCGCGCTGCCCGCGGAGGACAGGTCGTGGGTGGGACTCGTCGCGCAGTCCGGCATCGCAGCGTTCACGTCCTGGTTCGCCGACCCGTCACGGCCGCCGCACGGCGTGAACGAGATCTTCTCCGCCGCGCCGCCGGAGCTGACGCGGTCCATCTCCCTGCAGCACACGCTCCAGCTCGTCCGGATCGTCGTCGAGGTCGTCGAGGAGCACAGCGACAGCCTCGCGGTGCCCGGCATGGAGCGGGACCTGCGCGAGGCGGTGCTGCGCTACTCCCGCGAGGTCGCGTTCTCGGCCGCCGAGGTCTACGCGCGCGCCGCGGAGGTCCGCGGCGCCTGGGACGCCCGGCTCGAGGCGCTCGTCGTCGACGCGCTGATCCGGGGCGACGGCGACCACTCCCTGCGCTCGCGCGTGTCCGCCCTCGGGTGGGGCGGCAAGGGCGAGGTGCTGGTCATGGTGGGGACGACGGAGACCGCGCTGGACGAGGTCCGGACCGCCGACCTGCGCCGGGCCACCCGGCGCGCCACCGCCGACGCGCTCGTCGGCATCCACGGCGACCGGGTCGTCCTCGTCCTCGGCGGGTCCGGTGACCTGCAGGCCGCGGCCGCGACCCTCCTGCCCCGGTTCGGCCCGGGTCCCGTGATCATCGGCCCGACCGTCTCGAGCCTCGAGGACGCCGCACGCTCGGCCCGGGCGGCTCTCGCGGGTCTCGCCGCGGCACCGGCCTGGCCGCAGGCGCCGCGGCCCGTCCTCGCCGACGACCTGCTCCCCGAACGGGTCCTCACCGGGGACACGACCGCGCGCCGCACTCTCGTGGCCCAGGCGTACCGCCCGCTGGAGGAGTCCGCCGGCTCGGTGCTGGAGACCCTGTCCGCGTACCTCGGCACGGGCCGCTCCCTCGAGGCCGCGGCACGACACCTGTACGTCCACCCCAACACGGTCCGGTACCGGCTCCGGAAGGTCTCGGACCTCACCGGGTGGGACCCGCTCGACGCCCGTGAGTCGTTCGTGCTGCAGATCGCCCTCGCGCTGGGACAGCTCTCGACGGCTCAGCAGACGACGCAGTACTGAGGGCCGCGTGACGAGTCCCGGGCGCTTGTAGGTTCCGGACAAACGGTTCACACAACCTTCGTGCGCGCCGCGACGCCACTTCCGGGCCCGGCCACGGCACAGTTGAGGCGTGCTAGCACTCGTCTGCCCTGGACAGGGCGCCCAGACCCCGGAATGTTCGCCCCGTGGCTCGAGCTGCCCGGGACGTCCGAGCTCCTCTCCCGCCTGTCGGACGCCGCGGGGACGGACCTCGCCACCCACGGGACGACGTCCGACGCCGAGACCATCAAGGACACCGCGGTCGCCCAGCCGCTGCTCGTCGCCGCGTCGCTCGTCTCGTTCCGCGCGCTGCTGGCACGCCGCGGGAGCGGCGACGCCACGGCCGACCCGGCCACGGGTTCCGCCCCGCTCGGTGACGTGACCGCAGGGCACTCGGTCGGGGAGCTGGCCGCCGCCGCGGTGGCGGGCGTCCTCGACGACGAGGGTGCCGTCGGGCTCGTCGCACACCGGGCGCGCCACATGGCCACCGCTGCTGCCGCTGCGCCGTCCGGCATGGCCGCCGTGCTCGGCGGCGACCCGGACGAGGTCCTCGCCGCCATCGAGGCCGCAGGCCTGTCCCCCGCCAACGTCAACGGCGGCGGGCAGGTCGTCGCCGCCGGCTCCCCCGAGGGGATCAGCGCGCTCACGGAGAACCCGCCGACCCGTGCCCGCGTGATCCCGCTGCAGGTCGCCGGCGCGTTCCACACCGACTACATGGCGTCCGCCCGCGAGGCCTTCACGCCGGTCGCCACCGCCTGGCCCGCGCAGGACCCGACGATGACGCTCCTGTCGAACGCCGACGGCGCGGCGTACGCGACGATCGGTGCCGCGACCGCACCCCACGGCGCGGCCGCCGACGTGCTCGCCCGCCTCGCCGCCCAGGTCGTCGCCCCGGTGCGCTGGGACCTGTGCCAGGCGACGATGCTCGAGCTCGGCGTGACCGGGATGATCGAGCTCGCGCCCGGCGGGGTCCTGACGGGTCTCGCCCGCCGCGCGATGAAGGGCGTCGAGACCGTCGCCGTCAAGACGCCCGACGACCTCGACAAGGCGCTCGACCTCGCGTCGCGGCACGCGGGCGTCCCCGCCGGGCCGACCGCGTGACGCCGCCCCGCGCCGCGCTCCGTCTCGCCGAGACGAGCGCCGGCTCGCGGATCCTCGGGATCGGCGGGGTCCGCGGCGACATCGTGGTCACGAACGACGACGTCGCCGGCCCCATCGACTCCTCCGACGAGTGGATCGTCCAGCGCACCGGGATCCGCACCCGGCGCTACGCGGCCCCCGGCGTCGGGGTCGTGGAGCTCGCCGAGGGCGCCGCCCGCGCGGCGCTCGACCACGCGGGGCTCGAGGGCAGCGACCTCGACGCCGTGATCGTGGCGACGACGACGCACTGGGAGCAGACGCCGTCCGCCGCCGCGCTCCTGGCGCACCGCATCGGCGCGACGCCCGCCTCCGCCTTCGACGTCTCCGCCGCGTGCGCCGGCTACACCTACGCGGTCGCCCAGGCCGACGCGCTCGTGCGGGCCGGCGTGGCCCGGCACGTGCTCGTCGTCGGCTCCGAGAAGATGAGCGAGTTCGTCGACCCCACGGACCGCAGCATCTCGTTCCTCCTCGGGGACGGCGCCGGGGCCGTGGTCGTCGGCCCGGCGCCCGACGCGGGCATCGGTCCGGTGGTCTGGGGGTCGGACGGCGGCAAGGCGCCCGCGATCACGCAGACGCACCCCTGGAACGCGCTCCGCGACGACCCCTCGGCCGGCTGGCCGACCCTGCGCCAGGACGGCCAGACCGTCTTCAAATGGGCCGCGTTCCAGATGGCTCCCGTCGCCGAGAAGGCGCTCGCCGCCGCCGGCGTGGGTGCCCACGACATCCAGGCGTTCGTGCCCCACCAGGCCAACATGCGGATCATCGACCAGATGATCAAGCAGCTCGGGCTGCCGCCGGAGGTCGCGATCGGCCGAGACATCGCCGAGACCGGCAACACCTCCAGCGCCTCGATCCCGCTGGCGACCGAGCGGCTGCTCCGCGAGGGAGCCGTGACCTCGGGAGACCTCGCGCTCCAGATCGGTTTCGGAGCCGGTCTGGTGTACGCCGCGCAGGTCGTCGTCCTGCCCTGACGACGGCCGTAGCCTGTAACGTCCGATCCAGCACGACCGCAAGACCGACCGCCAGACCTGCGCCCGGACACACCGGGCGCACGACCAAGGAGAAACACCATGGCTGCCACCGAGCAGGAAGTCCTCGCAGGCCTCGCCGAGATCGTCTCCGAGGAGACCGGCCTCCCCACGGACGCCGTGCTGCCCGAGAAGTCGTTCACGGACGACCTCGACATCGACTCCCTGTCGATGATGACGATCGTCACGCACGCCGAGGACAAGTTCGACGTCCGCATCCCGGACGACGACGTCAAGAACCTCACCACCGTCGGCGACGCCGTCAGCTACATCACCAAGGCGCAGGGCTGACCCCACGCCTCCCCGCGCACGCGCGGGGACCCGGTCGCGGCCCGGACCCGGCACCTCGCCGGTCCGGGCCCGCCCAAGGGCCGTCGCACAGGCCGTCACACAGGCCGTCGGACGAACGGTCACACACGCCGTCGCACGGACTGTCACACCTGTCCAGCGTCCCGCAGCACACCAGAACCAACTTCTGACTGGAGCCGTCATGAGCACCGCCCCCGACGTCGTCG
The DNA here is from genome assembly GCF_030296575.1 of Paraoerskovia sediminicola. Classification (GTDB taxonomy): domain Bacteria; phylum Actinomycetota; class Actinomycetes; order Actinomycetales; family Cellulomonadaceae; genus Paraoerskovia; species Paraoerskovia sediminicola. The sequence goes on along the minus strand of NZ_AP027729.1, from coordinate 2,684,166 downwards.
TCACCGGACTCGGCGCCACCACCCCGCTCGGCGGGGACGTGGACACGACCTGGGCCGCCGCGCTCGCCGGCGAGTCCGGCGCCAAGACCTTCGAGAACGACTGGGTGGAGAAGTACGGGATCCCCGTCCACTTCGCCGCGCAGATCAAGGTCCAGCCCGCCGACGTCCTGACGCGCCCTGAGACGAAGCGCATGGACCCGTCCGCGCAGTACGCGATCATCGCGACGCGCGAGGCGTGGGCCGACGCCGGCAGCCCCCAGGTCGACCCCGAGCGCCTCGGCGCCGTGGTCTCGTCCGGGATCGGGGGCATCTGGACGACCCTCGACGCCTGGGACACGCTGCAGGAGCGCGGCGCGCGGCGCGTGCTGCCGATGACGGTCCCGATGCTCATGCCCAACTCGCCCGTGGCCTACGTCGAGCTGGAGATCGGCGCTCGCGCCGGCGCCCACGCCCTCGTCTCCGCCTGCGCGTCGGGCGCCGAGGCGATCGGCTACGGCATCGAGATGATCCGCTCGGGCCGCGCCGACGTCGTCGTCGCCGGAGGCACCGAGGCCGCGATGCACCCGATGCCGGTGGCTGCCTTCGCGGCCTCCCGGACCCTCTCCCTGAACAACGACGACCCCGCCGGCGCGTCGCGCCCCTACGACGTGAAGCGTGACGGGTTCGTCCTCGGTGAGGGCGCCGGGATCGTCGTCCTCGAGAGCGCCGAGCACGCCGCCGCCCGCGGTGCGACGGTCTACGCCCGGCTCGCCGGGGTGGGGCTGAGCTCCGACGCCTACCACCTCACGTCCCCGGACCCCGAGGGCACCGGCCAGGTCGCCGCGATGCGCCGCGCCGTCGAGGACGCGGGGGTCTCCGCGCGCGACGTCGTCCACCTCAACGCCCACGCGACGTCCACGAAGGTCGGCGACCTCACCGAGGCCGCGTCCGTGCGCACGCTGTTCGGCGGGGAGGCCGACCACGTCACGCTCTCGGCGACCAAGTCCATGACCGGTCACCTCCTGGGCGGCGCCGGTGCGCTGGAGACCATCTTCACCATCAAGGCGCTCGCCGACCGCAAGGCCCCGCCGACCATCAACGTCACGGAGCCCGACCCGGCACTGGACCTGGACCTCGTGCGGGACACCCCGCGCGACCTGCCCGGCGGCGACATCGCCGCGCTGAACAACTCGTTCGGGTTCGGCGGCCACAACGTGGCGCTGCTCGCGACCACCGTCTGAGCATCTCGTCGACCTCCTGCCCAGGAGGTCGTCGAACAGCACGACAGCGGGGCCCGTCACCGATCGGTGACGGGCCCCGCTGTCGTACGTCGTGCTCAGCCGACGCGGTGCAGCCACCGCACCGGTGCGCCGGCGCCGGCGTACCGGAAGGGCTCGAGCTCGTCGTCCCACGCCTTGCCCAGCGCGACGTGGAGCATCGACTCCATGACGCCCGGCTCGGCGGCATGGTCGAGCGCGTCGCGGACGCGGTCCTCGGGCACCACGACGTTGCCGTGCACGTCGGTCGCGGCGTGGAAGATCCCGAGGTCGGGCGTGTGCGACCAGCGAGATCCGTCGGAGCCGTGGCTGGCTTCCTCGGTCACCTCGAAGCGCAGGTGCGTCCAGCCGCGCAGGGCGGACGCCAGACGCGCTCCGGTCCCCTGGGCGCCCTGCCAGGAGTACTCGGCGCGGTAGAGGTCGCGCGCAGCCGGCTGGGGGGTCCAGTCGAGCGTCACGCGACTGCCCAGCACGTTGCCTGCCGCCCACTCCATGTGGGGGCACAACGCACGGGGCGCTGAGTGCACGAAAAGCACACCGCGGGTGATGGCACCCATGTCGTCCTCCCTGGGTCGAGGTTCGTCTTCCCCAACGTCCTCATCCCACGGGTGTCGCCATAGTGCTGACGCGCGGCGTCCTGCGAGCAATTCTCACACACGGTGCCGCGTGCTCGCAGGTCGGGCGCGCGCAGCCGCTCAGAGCTGCGCGCGGAGCTCCTTCATCGCCTTCTTGCGGACGGACCGGTCCAACCGGTCGAGATAGAGCATCCCGTCCAGGTGGTCGCACTCGTGCTGCAGGCAGCGCGCCATGAGCTCCGTGCCCTCGACCTCGACGGTGCCGCCGTCCAGGTCCGTGCCGACGACCTTCGCGTACCAGGCCCGCGTCGTGGGGTACCAGAGGTTCGGAACGGACAGGCAGCCCTCGTCGCCGTCCTGGTACTCGTCCTCCGAGAGCTCGACGATGCGCGGGTTGAGCACGTACCCGATCTCATCGTCGATGTTCCACGAGAAGGCCCGCAGGCTCACGCCGATCTGGTTGGCTGCGAGCCCCGCGCGGCCTTCGTGGTCGACGGTCTCGACGAGGTCGGCCACGAGGGACCGGACGCGGTCGTCCACCTTCGTGATCTCGTCGCACGGGGTACGCAGCACGGGGTCGGGGATCGTCCGGATCTCTCGCATCGCCATGCCCGCCATTGTTCCATGCAGGACGGCGCGGCCCCGGCCGTGCGGCCGGGTGCCGGGTCAGCCAGGTCGGTCCGGTCGGTTCCCGCGGGGGCGGGACGGGCAGGGCAGGTCAGAGCTTGGCGTACCGCGCCCGGGCGAACGAGTAGACGCCGTAGGCCGCGAACCCGATCCCCGTGGCGATCAGCAGCACGGGCCCGAACGGCTGGTCGCGGATCGCCTTCAGCGCGTCGTCGAGACCGCCTGCCTTGTCGGGGTCGGCCGTCGCGGCAGCCGCGACGAAGAGCACGCCGAGCACGCCGAGGGCGAAGCCCTTCGCGATGTAGCCCACGCGGCCGAGGACGACCACGGCCTTGCCCACGTTCCCGCCGGCGTTGCCCTGCAGGTCCTCGAGGAACTTCTTGCGCCATCCCTTGACGACGTGGAAGACCGCCGCAGCCACGATCCCGACGCCGATCGCGCCGATGAGGATGCGCCCCGCCGGGTTGCCCATCACCTGGGCCGTCAGCGACTCCTGCGTGCCTCCCCCACCGCCGCTGCCGCCGCCGGAGGCGAAGGTGAAGGCGACGTACGCGAGCACCAGGTAGAGCACCGCCTTGCCCGCGGACTTGAGACGGTGGGCCTGCCGCTCCTTCTCGTCACCCGGACCGGGGGCGACCGCCTCGGTGATCTGCCAGATCGCCAGCGCGGCGAAGGCGACCACCGCGAACCACAGGACCACGGCGCCACCCGGCGTCTTCGCGATCTCCTGGAAGGCGCCCGAGCTGTCGGCGTTCTCACCCGACCCGGTCGCGACCCGCACCGCCAGGTAGCCGATGATGATGTGCAGCAGGCCGCTGACGGCGTACCCGCCGCGGGCGAGCATCTGCAGCCCCTTGTTGTCACCGGCGGAGTCGGCGGCACTCTTGGTCGAGCTGCCCGGATCGTGCGACACGTGTATCACTCCCTCGTGGCCCGCGACGGTCGCAGCCAGCGAGGATCATGACAGGACCTGAGGTTCCCCGCACACGAGACACACGCATATGACGACCTGCGCCGGCGAGCGCGAGCCGTCCGAGTGCGCTCAGGCCGGGCGGGCGAGCGGTGCTGCCGGACCCCGGCGCGCATCGTCGACATCACCGCGTTCTCAACGAGCACGGGGACGAAGTCACGCACGTGCGCGTCGGAGTGTCGGGCCGCCTCGGCCTCGACCTGCTCGCGGATGTCGGCCTCAGGGACGTCCGGGAACCGCACCGCGACCCGGGTGACCACGTCGTCGATCTCTGCCGCTTCGTGTCGCTTGTCCATGGCCCGATGCTCCGCCCGGGTGGCGCAGGTCACAACAAACTCGGGGTGAACGACAGATGTACGGGAGAAGTCGAGCACACGAGTAGGCCAGGTGGGGCTTGAACCCACGACCGACGGATTATGAGTCCGCTGCTCTGACCGGCTGAGCTACTGGCCCTTGGCTGGACAGGTTACCGGGAGTACGCGAGCCGATCCGCCATGCGGCGCTCGCGCTCCGCGATCCGCGCTCGGAGCCCGTCGAGGTCGGCGAGGAACCGGCCGGCGTGCTCGACGAGCACCGCGAGCCTCGCTTCGTCGCGACCGATCCAGGCGGTCTCGCGTTCGAGGGTGTACCGGTTCTCGACGACGAACAGGCAGCGCTCCGCACCCGTGACGTGCATCTGCCACTGCACCTGGTCCGCGTACCGGCTGCGCGCCTGGCGCAGCGCGAGCACGGAGGTCTTGATCTCGGCGACCACCCCGGACCCGATGCCGTCGGGCGTCGCCAGGTGCCGGGGGTCCTCCCCCGCGCAGAGCCGGTCGTTGTGCTCGATGCCGAACTCGTCGCGCACCCAGGCGGCGATGATCGGCTCCCGCTCGCGACCGTGTGCGTAGCCCCAGAACTCGGGGTCGGCCGTCCCGAACGCCTTCTTCTCGAGCAGTCCCTGCCGCTGCAGGCTCGGCACCCCGTTGCGTCGCACGATCTTGCTGCAGTCGGTGGCAGTGACCCCCGACCGTCGCGCGGCGAGCCACGAGTCCCGGTCCTCCGACCCGACGGGCCGGCCGTCGGCGGCTGTCCAGTAGCGCACCGCATCCGGCGCGGGAACCGAGACCGAGAGCGTCACCTCGGACGGCGTCGCGTCGGTCAGCAGGGGCACGCCCAGGAGCGTACCGGTGACGTCGGACGGCGCGGCCGTGACCCGCCGCGTCCACCCGACGTCGGCCCGGCGTCCGCCCGGCGTCCGCCCGGCGTCCGGCCGTTGTCCGGCCCGCGGCGACCCGGCCACGCCCGGTTCTCGCCCACCCCACGGCCGGGGCCGTTAGCGTTGGACCCATGGCCCTGTTCCGTCGCTCCACGCCCGTGCCCGACGCCGTCCGACGCACGCTCGACCTCGCCCCCGGCGACAAGGTGCTCGCCGGCGGCGAGCTGACGCATGGCGGGTGGGCGGTCGCCTCCCGGAACGCGCTCCACGTCACCGGGGAGACGCCCCGCTCCCGCCCGTGGACCGACGTCGACCGTGCAGGGTTCGACCCGTTCACCTCGACGGTGACGGTCGAGTGGATCGACGACGAGCCCGACCTCGCCCTCACGCTCGCCGACGCCGACCGGACGTCGTTCCCCCAGATGCTGCGGGAGCGCATCCAGTCCTCGGTCGTGATCGCGGAGACGCTCGCGTTCCCCGGCGACCGCACGGCGACGGTCGCGGTGCGCCGCAGCGCGGACGGCGACCTGTTCTCGCAGGTGTCCGTCGACGGCGGCGTGGACCTGGGCGATCCGAAGGTCGCGGCGCGCATCGACGAGGCCGAGGCGAGGGTCCGTTCGGCGTCCGGACTACCCCTGTGAGCCTGGTAGAGTTTCCTCTCGGTTCGACCCGTGCTGGACAGGCGGGGAGAAGCCACATTCCCGCGTAGCTCAGTTGGCAGAGCATCCGACTGTTAATCGGACGGTCGTTGGTTCGAGTCCAACCGCGGGAGCCGACAAGGCCCGGAATCCTGAGGATTCCGGGCCTTCGTGCGTCTGGCTCGCGGCTGTCTCAGCGCGCGAAGAACCGTGCGGCCTCGCGGTTGCGGACCAGGTACAGGACGAAGCCGGACCCGACGACGACGAGGACGCTCTCCGTCACCTGGTCGGCCCCGATCACCAGGATCGCCCACAGGGCCGCGATGATGCGGATCGTCATGACCAGGGTCAGGAGACCGCGCGCGAACCGCGACCCGCGGCCCAGGGACATCGCGAGGATCGCGACCAGGGCGCCGGTACCGAGCAGCACGTACCCCGTGAAGGTCAGCGAGACCGAGGTCTCGGCGACGACCTTGACGAGCTCGGAGCTGCGGTCGGAGAAGATCAGCACCAGACCGGAGACGATGTCGGCGAGCGCGACGAACCAGGTCAGGACGACAGCGATCGTCACGGAAGTCGGACGACGGCGCGGGGCCATGCGGGAGTAGGTCACGTCGGCATTCTCGCACCGGGCGCGCGCGCTCGGCGCGATCTCTCGTCACGTGTCGCCGCGTCGCCACGCCCGGCGCGGCGGGATCGCGTCCCGTCGTCGTGCGTCTGACGCCTCAGGCGCTCTCGCGCAGCTCCCGGCGTTCCTTCTCGATGGCGAGCAGCTCCGCGAAGGCGGCCCCGTACGCGTCGGCGTCGGCTGCGGGGTCCGTCCGCTGGAGCCGGCTGCGGGCGTCGGCGACCCGGCGGGTGAGGCCGAGGTCGACGAGCTTGCGGATCACGTCACGCACGTACCCTTCGACAGCTCCGGGCCGGTCCTCGGGCATCGGCGCGACCGAGAGCTCGTTGACGACGGGCAGGACGGCCTCGCTCGCCGCCTCGCAGACCGCCTCGACCCATCGGCCGGGCTGCATGCCCTGCGACTCGCGGATCCCGCCGGCAGCACGGACGGCGTCGTGGACCGCGCGCCACGCGGGCACCACGAACGCGTCGTCCTCGAGCGCGTCGAACGTCGCGGAGTCGACGACGTCCGGGTGCTGCAGGACGGCGACGAGCGCCTGCCGCTCGAGCCTCGCCACGGGGTCCCTCGGGTCGGGCGCGGGCAGCGCGACCACCTGGGGTGCTCCGCCCTCGTGGGCGTCCCCGCCGGTCACCCTGTCGCCACCGTCCCGGCCCCGCCTGGCCCCGGGCCGTCGTCCGACCCTCGGGTCGTGCGCTCGGGCGCGGACTCGCGCGGGGCGGACTCTCGGGGCGCGGTGCGCACCGCCTGCCGCACGGCGGCCTCGTCCATGCCGATCCAGCCCGCGAGCATCCGCGAGTACTCGGGCTGCAGGGCCCGGTCGCGGATCCCGGCGACGACGGGTGCGGCGGAGCGCAGCGCGGCGACCCGCCCCTCGGCGGTGTCGAGATCGAACTGGTCGAGCCTCGTGCGGATGACGAACTCGAAGAGCGGCTGCCGACCGTCCACGAGGGCGCGCACGCCCTCGGGTCCGCGCGCCATGCGCAGCTCACAGGGGTCCATGCCGCTCGGCTCGACCGCGACGAAGGTCTGCGCGTAGAACCGCTGGTCCTCGCCGAACGCCCGGACCGCGGCCTTCTGCCCGGCGGCGTCGCCGTCGAACGTGAACACGACCTCGCCGCCCAGCGACTGCCCGGAGGCGAGCTGCAGCCCTCCCCGGCGCTCGTGTCGCCGATCAGCCGCCGCACGATCTTCGCGTGGTCCGCACCGAAGGCGGTGCCGCACGTCGCGATGGCCGTCGGGACGCCGGACAGGTGCGCGGCCATGACGTCGGTGTACCCCTCGACGACGACGACGCGGCGCTGCTTGGCGATCTCCCGCTTGGCGAGATCGATCCCGTACAGGACGTGCGACTTCTTGTAGAGCGACGTCTCGGGGGTGTTGAGGTACTTGGGACCCTGGTCCTCGTCGTAGAGCTTGCGGGCCCCGAAGCCGATGACCGCGCCCGTCACGTCACGGATCGGCCAGACCAGCCGACCACGGAACCGGTCGTAGGTGCCACGCTGGCCCTCGCTCATCAGGCCCGACGCGACGAGCTCGGCGCCGGTGAAGCCCCGGCCCTGGAGGTGCCGCTGGAGGTTGTCCCAGCCGGTCGGTGCGTAGCCGATCCCGAAGGTCTCGGCGTCGGCGCGGCCGAAGCTGCGCTCGGCGAGGAACTTGCGGGCCGCCCCCGCCCCGGCGGACACGAGCTGCTCGGCGAAGTACTCCTGGGCGACGCGGTGCGCCTCCAGGAGGCGCTGCCGGCGCCCGGGCTCCTCGCTGCGGCGCGGGCCGCCCCCGCCCGGCCCGGAGTCCTCGTAGCGGAGCTGGATCCCGACCGTGCCGGCGAGGTACTCGACGGCCTCCGTGAACCCCAACCCGTCGATCTGCTGGACGAACGAGATGACGTCGCCGCCCTCGCCGCAGCCGAAGCAGTGCCAGCGCCCCACCTGGGGCCGCACGTGGAACGACGGCGAGCGCTCGTCGTGGAAGGGGCACAGGCCCTTGAGCGACCCCACCCCCGCGGGCTTGAGCGTGACGTGCGCCGAGACGATCTCCTCGATGCGAGCGCGCTCACGCACCGCGTCGACGTCGTCCCGCTTGATGAGTGCCACGGTGGTGATTCTAGGTGCCGCGGGGCCGCGGGCTCAGCGGGGCCGGACGAGCCGGGTGTGCAGCGCGACCGCGCTGAGGTCGGTGAGCGACGCGACCTGGTCGACGACGACGCGAAGGCGCGCGCCGTCGTCCGACGCCTGCTCCCAGTCCTCGACGAACGTGGGCTCGAGGGCGAGCGGACCGCGGTCGAGGACCACCTCGACGAGGTCCCGGATGATCGTGCGCTGCCGCTGGTAGATCGGTTCCTTCTCGCGGGGGCCATCACGTAGGCGACCGCGATCCCCTTGAGCGCCAGGATCTCGGCCAGCGTGGTCTCCGGGACCATGAGCTGGGCGGAGTACCGGGTCAGCCGGCCGTCCCCGTAGGCGGCCCGCGTCGCGAGGTGCGCGCTGTCGCTGAACCGCCCGATGAGCTGGCTCGTGGCGTCCTTGAGCGCGGCGAGCGCACGCCGGCTGCCGTCGAAGCCGGTCAGCAGGTGGCCGGTGCCGACGAGGCGCAGGAGGGCCGCGTCGAGCTCGTCGGCCGAGTGCCGACGCCCGTACCAGGCGTGCACGGCGTCGACGACGAGCGCCCGCTCGCCGGCGTCGTCCATGCGGTCGAGCTCGATCCTGCCGCCGACCACGGCGTCCTCGACGTCGTGCACCGAGTACGAGATGTCGTCGGCGAGGTCCATGACCTGCGACTCCATGCACTTGACCCGGTCGGGCGCGCCCTCGCGCAGCCACGCGAAGACGGGCCGGTCGTCGTCGTACACGCCGAACTTCGGTGTCGGCAGGCCGTCCTCGCGCACCGGACCCTCGCCGCGGCCCCACGGGTACTTGACGCTCGCGTCGAGCGAGGCCCGGGTCAGGTTCAGGCCGGCGGGCCCGCCGTCGGTCGTGAACACCTTGGGCTCGAGCCTCGTCAGGAGCCGCAGCGTCTGCGCGTTGCCCTCGAACCCGCCGACGTCGCGGGAGACGTCCGCGAGCGCCCGCTCGCCGTTGTGGCCGAACGGCGGGTGGCCGAGGTCGTGCGCCAGGCAGGCGGTGTCGACGATGTCGGGGTCGCAGCCGAGGGCCTTGCCGAGCTCTCGACCGATCTGCGCGACCTCGAGGCTGTGCGTCAGGCGCGTGCGGACGAAGTCGTCGCTGCCGGGGCCGAGGACCTGGGTCTTGGCGCCGAGCCGGCGCAGGGCGGACGAGTGGACGACGCGGGCGCGGTCGCGCTCGAAGGGCGTGCGGACCTTGCTCTTGGGCGGTTCCGGCGACCACCGCTCGACGTCGGTGGAGCCGTAGCCGGGCTCCGGCTGGTGCCCGGGTGGGGACACGCTCGCTCTGGGACTGTCTGGCACGTCACCCACCCTAGTCAGACGGCGCTTCTCCGGCCGCGACGACCGCCTCGATGACGGCTCCGAGGAGAACGGCCGGCAGGCCGAGGCTCGCGAGCTCGTCGACCAGCTCGAGCCCGGTGAGGCTCCGCGCGGCGACGTAGGCGCGGTCCTTCGTGGTCACCTCGATGTGCGCGCCGGCCAGGAGTCCGCGTACCGCGTCGAGGAGGTCGACCGTGGCGCGCCGAGCACCGGCGACGGTCAGCACCACCGGCAGCGTCAGGTCGACGCCCTCGGCGCGCAGGCGCAGCGCGGGCGCGAGGAGGTCGGCGACGTCGTCCGCAGGGGTCTCGACCACCGTGACCGGGTGCTCCTCGCCGCCGACGGTGAGCGAGACGGAGCCCACCGCCGTGACGCCGGCGAGGTCGAACCCGAGGCCGGGCACGGTGCGGCCGGAGCGCTCCCCGGTGTCGCGCTCAGCGCTGTCCCCGGCATCGCCCCCGGCGCCGGCCGCGCTTGGTCCGCCCGGCTCGATCTCGAGCCGCAGATCCAGGCCCGTACCTTCCCCGGCCCGGCACGTCTGGCGCACCACGGTGCGCCGGGCCACCGGGGCCGCGGAGCCGTCGTCCTCCACGAAGGACGACTCCCCCGTGCCGGGGACGACGCGCAGCACGAGCTCGTCCGGGTCCTGCGCGACGGGGGCCGTCGCGTCCGCGGCCAGCGGGAGGACCGCCCCGGCCCGGACGAGGACGGGGTAGTCGTCGAGGCCGCGGTGCAGCGTCGTGGTGCGCCCGCCGCGGTAGGTCGCACCGGTGAAGAGGTCGGTCCAGGTGCCCTCGGGCAGCCACGCCGTGACCGCGCCGACGCGGGCCTCGGGGTCCCTCGGGGTCGTGATCGGCGCGACGAGCAGATCGGGGCCGAACAGGAAGACGTTCGGGTGCTCGTACGCCTCCGGCTCGTCGGGGTACGCGTGGTACAGCGGTCGGGCGAGCGGCACGCGGTGCTCGTGCGCCGCCCACGCCGCCGTGTACAGGTACGGGACGAGCACGTGGCGCAGGCGCAGGAACCTCGCCGCGACGTGGCCCGCCTCACGACCCAGGAGCCAGGGTTCCTTCGAGCCGAACGGGCTCGACGACGAGTGCAGCCGGTTCACCGGCGAGAACACCCCGTACTGCACCCACCGTGCCGTCAGCTCCGGGTCGGTCGAGCCCTCCATGTGACCGCCGACGTCGTGGCTCCACCAGAAGTACCCGATGTTCGCGGCGGTGCTGGTGAAGTACGGCTGGAAGTCCAGGGACGCCCACGTGGCGATCGTGTCGCCCGAGAACCCGACGGGGTACCGGTGGCTGCCCGGGCCGCTGTAGCGGGAGAAGGTCAGCGGGCGGCGCCCTCCCCTGCCCGAGTCCTTGTGGTGGACGTGGTTGAGCATCCACAGCGGGTCCAGCCCGGGCACCCGGGTGACGCCGCCGGACTGCCAGTCCAGCCACCAGAAGTCCACGCCCTCGTCCTCGAGCGGGTGGTGGACGTGGTCGAGGTAGGCGTCGACGAACGCGCGGTCCGTGATGTCGAACGGGATCGCGACCCCGGAGTCCGGGTCGACCCCGAGGGCGCGCGCGGTGGCCGGGTAGGCGTCCTCGTGGCGTCGGACGCCGTCCGCGGGGTGGACGTTGAGGGTGACGGCCAGTCCTCGGTCGTGGAGGGCGGCGAGGAACGCCGCCGGGTCCGGGAACAGGTCCCGGTTCCACGTGTAGCCGGTCCACCCGGTCCCGAGCGCCGGGTCGACGTCGGTGACGTGCCAGTCCATGTCGATCACGGACACCGAGAACGGCAGCCGCTCGGCGTCGAACCGGTCGAGCAGCGCGAGGTAGCCGTCGTGGTCGTAGCGCCAGAACCTGCTCCACCAGTTGCCCAGCACGTGGCGCGGGACCAGGGGCGGGGCGCCCGTGAGTCGGAAGTAGTCGTCCAGCGCGCCCTGGTAGTCGTGACCGTGGGCGAAGACGTACAGGTCGTGCGCCGGTCGCGAGCCGGCCCCGCCGCCGGACCCTGACCGGGACCCCGCGCCGGACCTCGATCGTGGCGCGACCCACCCGTCGGGCGTCATCAGGACCGACGCCGAGTCGTCGAGCGTCGCGAAGCCGTAGGTCGACAGGATGCCCGGTTCGAGGGGGCACGCCCCGTCGACCTCGTCCAGGGTGCGTGCGGTGCCCCCGAGGTTCCCGCGGCGCGGCAGGTACTGCGGCAGGTCCTCGCCGAACCGCCAGGCCGCGTAGTGGATGTCGGGTGCGCCGTGGAGCGTGACCGAGAGCCCCGAGCTCGTGAACGGTCCGCCGTCGTGGTGCAGCTCGACGTGCTCCGTGCGGACCGTGAGGGACGCGCCGTCGCGCTCGACGGTGAAGCCCGGGACCGGGAAGTCACGGTTCGTCACGACGGCCGTGGCCTCGTCGACGAACGCGCCGTCGTCCGCCCACTCGAGCCGGATCAGCCGGCTCGTCAGGATCGTGAAGCGGTAACCGGGCCCGGTGATCTGGGACGCGGCGGCCGCGGGACGGGGCGACCCGTCGCTCAGGGAGAACATGTGGGACCTCTCGGGCTGGGACGTCGTGCGCGGTCAGGGAGGGCCGGTGTCAGCCGGTCTGCGCGGGCAGGCGCCAGACGCCCACCGCAGGCCCGTCGCCCGCGACGCGGACACCGTCGGGTTCGACCTGGAGCGGGACGCCGCCGAACAGCCGTTCCGGGAACCCGTCGACGGCGAGCCCCGTCACCACGGCGCCCGACCACGGACCGCGAGCGGCGACGACGAGCACCCGCTCGTCGGCCGTCTCGCGGAGGTAGACGAGCGCGTCGTCGTCCACGTGGACCCACCGCATGCCGCCCTCGCGCAGCGCGCGGGACTCGCGCCGCAGCCGGACCAGGGACCGGTAGGTGTCGTGGGTCGCGGCGTCCTGCAGCTCGAGACGGCCCCACGGCATCGGCACCCGCGAGTGCTCCCCGTTGACCCCCTCGAGGCCGAGCTCGTCCCCGGCGAACACGACCGGTGTGCCCGGGTATGTCATGAGGACCGCCGCGGCGACCTCGACCATCTCCGGACCGCCGACGACGGTGCGAAGCCGCGCCGTGTCGTGCGAGCCGAGCATGTTCCACTGGCGGGACGCGACGGCCCACGGCACCACGGCGTCGAACTCGCGCATCGTGGCGACGACGTCAGGACCCGACCGCCGCGGCATGGTCACCGGAAGACCCAGGTACGGGACCTGCGACCCCTCGGGCGCGAGCCACGTCCAGATCGGCCGGGTGAACGCCGAGTAGTTCATGTTGGCGTGCCAGCCGTCGCCCGCGAGGTCGCCGCTCGCGTCGTGGAAGTGCTCGCCGACGAGCGCCCCGTCGGCGCGGACGTCCGTGATCGCCCGGCGCACCTCGCGCGCGACCTCGTGCGTGTCGTCCTGCGCGGCGTGGCGGCCCGTCATGTTCGCGACGTCGACCCGCCAGCCGTCCAGGTCGAACGGCGCCTCGAGGTAGCGGCGCACGGGCGCGTCGGCGCCGTGCAGCATCTTCTCGGCGACCTGCGGCGACGCCCAGTCGAGCTTCGGCAGCGAGTCGTGCTCGAGCCAGCTCACGTAGCCGCCGTCGGTCCAGTAGTAGAGGTCGCGCTCCGGTGCCTGCGGGTCGGCGAGCGCGGCGACGAACCACTCGTGCCCCGCGCCGGTGTGGTTCGTGGTGATGTCCCCCATCACCCGCAGCCCGCGCGCGTGCGCGGCGCGCGTGAGGGAGGCGAGCGCCTCGTCCCCGCCGAGCAGCGGGTCGACGTGCGCGAACGTGCTCGCGTCGTAGCGGTGGTTGGAGCGCCCGGGGAAGAACGGGGTGAGGTACAGCGTGCCGACGCCGAGGTCCACGAGGTGGTCGAGGTGCTCCTCGACGCCCGCGAGGTCCCCGCCGTAGAGCTGCGTCCCGACCCCCGGCCCCTCGGGGATCACAGGGGTGTCCCAGTCCGCGGGGAGCGCCCACCCCGGCAGGTCCCGGTCCGCCGCCGCGGCGGAGCGCGCGAACCGGTCCGGGAACACCTGGTAGACGATCCCGTCGCGCATCCAGTCCGGCGCGGGCGCGTGGGTCGTGATCCGGAAGTCGGCGACGTCGGAGACGTCGCGGGCGTGGGTGCCGCGCCCGTTCAGCCACAGGTAGGGGACGTCGAGGTCCCCTTGAGCAGGAACCGATAGCTCGTCACCGGGTTGTGGACGAGCAGGTCGGCCGCGAACCAACACTCCCCGGGTTCGGGCGCGCCGGCCCCGAAGGGCCCTGGAGTCGGGCGCGCCCGCGAGAGCCGGGGCTCGCCGTCCCGCACCGAGCGGAGCCAGACCTCGTCGACGCTCGACGGGACCCGGAGCCGGACCTCGACGGTGCCGCCGAGGACCGGCGTCCCCGCGGGGACGTAGAGCTCGGACCCGTCGTGGTGCGCCCCGAGGGTGACCCGCGGGACCTGGCGAGGGACGGCGTCCGACATCAGGTCAGCCCTTGACCGACCCGGCCGTGAGGCCGCCGACGATGTACCGCTGGAGGAACAGGAACAGCGCCACCACGGGGATCGCGGCGATCACGGCGCCCGCGGCGAACAGACCCCAGGGGGCGTTCCGCTCGTCCGCGGCCCAGTTGTACAGACCGACGGCCAGCGTGAACTCCTCGGGACGCTGCAGGACGATCTTGGCGATGATGAAGTCGCCGTACGCCGTGATGAACGACAGCAGACCCACGACCGTGAGGATCGGCGTCACGAGCCGGACGATGATGCCCCAGAAGATCTGCGCGTGCGTCGCACCGTCGATCTTCGCGGCCTCGTCGAGCTCACGCGGGACGGTGTTGAAGAACCCGTACATGAGGAACGTGTTCACGCCGAGGGCGCCACCCAGGTAGACGCAGATCAGACCGAGCTGAGAGTTCAGGCCCAGCACCGGGAACACGTCCCCGAGCGACAGGAGGAGCAGGAAGATCGCGACGAACGCGAGCATCTGCGGGAACATCTGGATGAGCAGCAACGCCGTCAGGCCCTGGTGCCGGCCCTTGAACCGGAACCGGGAGAACGAGTACGCGGCGGCCCCGCCCATGACCACGGTCCCGGCGGCGGTCACCGTGCACACGATCAGCGAGTTGACCATCCAGTCGCCGAACCCGGACGGGACCAGGTTCGCGTAGTTCTCCAGCGAGACCGTCCGGAACAGCTCGTTGGACCCTGTCAGGGTGCCCGCCGGGTTCAGGCTCGCCGACACCGCGTAGAGCAGCGGCAGGACGCAGATCAGCACCATGACCACGCCGACGACGTGGCGCCAGCCGATCTCGTTCCACCAGCGCGCTCCGCGCAGCCGGTTGTCGTTGACCGGCTGGGGCGCAGCGGTCACCTCCGGGGAGGTTCGGGTCGACGCCATCTCAGAGCTCCTCGAGCTTGCGGGTGCGGCGGAATCCGATCCAGGAGATCAGTCCGACCATGATGAAGATCAGGATGGAGAGCGCGCTCGCCACGCCGTACTGCTTGCTGCCGCTCTCGAACGCCACGGAGTACACCATCGAGATCAGGATGTCCGTGTGCCCGACGACGTACGGGGTGCCGACGAAGTTGGGACCACCGCCCGTGAGCATGAAGATCAGCGAGAAGTTGTTGAAGTTGAAGGCGAACGAGGCGATGAGCAGCGGCGCCACGGAGACCATCAGCATCGGCAGGGTGAGCGAGCGGAACATCCGCCACCGCCCGGCACCGTCGATCTTGGCGGCCTCCATCATGTCGCTCGGGATCGCCTGGAGCGCGCCCGTCGTGATGAGGAACATGTACGGGAAGCCGAGCCAGAGGTTGACGAGGATCACCGAGACCTTCGCCAGCGTGGGGTCGGTCAGCCAGGGCACCGACGCCCCGCCGAGCAGCACCTCGTTGACGAAGCCGAACCTCTCGTTGAGCATGCCGGACCACACGAGCGCCGAGAGGAACCCCGGGAACGCGTACGGGAGGATCAGCAGCGACCGGTAGATCTTGCGGCCGCGGACCCGCTCGTCGTTGAACGTGATCGCCAGGAAGAGTCCCAGCGCGAACGTCGTCAGGACCGAGAGCGCCGCGAAGACGAAGGTCCACCCGAAGATCGAGGCGAACGGACCGGCCATGCGGGAGTCCGTGAACATCGCCGAGAAGTTGGAGAACCCGACGCCGACCCGCCAGCCGGGCGTGAGCTCCTGGCCGTCGGCGGAGACGAAGTTCCCGCCACCGCTGGGGCTGTAGACCGTGCCGGTCTCCGTGTCGACGAACGTGTCGCTGTCCTCGTCGTACGCGAGCGCCGGCTGGTAGACGAACCCGGTCGAGCCGTCCTGGGTGCGGATCGAACCGCTCTCCGGGTCGTCCGACAGCGGGACGCGCAGCTGCGTGATCTCCGACTGGCGACCCGCGACGTCGACGAACGACAGCACGTCGCCGTCGGGGATCGAGGTGATCGACCCGTTCTCGACGACCGCGTCCGGCTCGGCCTCGAACGGCTGCTCCGCCGACCCGACGCGGACCTGACCGTCGTCGACGATCGCGAACCCGAGCTCGTCGCCCTGGGTGACGACGGTCAGCGGGTACGACGCCGAACCCTCGACGCGGCGCTCGTTCTGCTCCGAGATCTGCGCGATCGCGTCGTCCTTGGTGGAGTTGTGCCCGTCGCCGTAGTTCGTGAACGCGACGTACGCCGTGTACCCCATCGCGAAGATCTGGTAGACGAACAGGAAGATCAGGCCCGGCACCAGGTACTTCGCGGCGAGCGCGCGGCGGGAGAAGTAGGCCCAGTCGACGGCGACGAGCGCCAGCACGAGGAACGCGAGGATCCCCCACGACTGCACGGCCCACGCCGCGAGGATCCCGTACAGGCCGACGGCGTTCGCGAGAGCCACGAGCGCGAGCTTGACGAGGAATCCGGGACGGACGTCCCTCGCGTGCGAGGCCCAGCCTCGGCGCGGGCGGCGGGTCCCGGAGGAGTCCTCCGGTGGCGACCCGTTGCCGGAGCCGGCGGTCGTCGGCCCCTCGACAGCGGTGGGGTGTGTCATCGATCGGTCCTTACGGCGTGCGCAGCGGTGCGCGTGGATCGGGGATGTGCTGGGTGGTGCGGCTGGAGCTGGGTGGTGCAGGTCGTGCTGGGTCGCGCGGCCGTCGGTCGGAGCAGATGTCGTGCAGCTGCGGAACAGATGTCGGCAGCTGGTGCCTGCTCACATGGTCGCGCGAGACCGGTCCTGTCCGCGCGTCGGCGCGGACAGGACCGGGTGGGGGCGTCAGCCCGCGTCGATCGCGCCCTGGATGTTGTCGACCATCTGGTCCCAGGCGGTGTCGGCGTCGGCCTGACCGTCGACGACCTGCGCCTCGGTCGTGCCCCAGAAGCCCCAGACGGAGCTCATCTCGGGGATGGCGGGCATCGGGGCGCCCTCCATGCCGGCGTCGTTGAACCCGGTCAGGATCGGGTCGTCGACCTTGGCGGCCGAGGCCGTCAGGGCCGGGGTGCGGCCACCCTCGGTGTAGAGGACGTCCTGCGCCTCCTCGGTCGTCAGGTAGTTCGCAACGAACTCGTTGGCGAGGACGGGGTTCTCGGACTTCGCGGAGATGAAGACGCCCTGGACGCCCACGAACGGCTGCGACGGCTCGCCGCCGGCGCTCGGGATCGGCAGCACGGAGATGTCCATGCCGGCCTCGGTGAACGCCGTGGTGTTCCACGGGCCGGTCAGGATGTACGGGGCGTCGCCGTCGAGGAACGCCTGCTTGGCCTTCTCGCCGTCGATCGAGATGTCGAGCACGTCCTCGTCACCGAGCTTGGCGAGGTACTCGCTGAACGCGTGGCCGGCGTCGCCGCCCATCTCGATGTCGCTCGTGTACGAGCCGTCGTCCGCCTGGGCGAAGACCGGTGCCCCGAAGGACGTCTGCAGGGGGTAGAGGTGGTACGGGTCCGACTCCTCGCCCTGCTGGATCAGGACGGAGAACTCGGTGCCGGCGCCCTTGGCCTGCTCCACGAGCTCGTCGAAGGTCGTGGCCGAGGTCTCGTCGAGCAGGTCGTTGTTGCGGACGAGCGCGATGTTCTCGATCGACAGCGGGACGCCGTACGTCTGGCCGTCGTAGGCCATGGCCGCCATGGCTGCCGGGGCGAAGCCGTCGGCCTTGTCGCCGAGCTCGATCGGTGCGACGACGCCGTTGTTGACCCACTCGCCGAGGCCGTCGTGGGCCGAGGTGATGATGTCCGGGCCCTCGCCCGTCGGGACCTGGGCGACGAAGTCGGGGCCGATGTCGCCCGACGCCTTCTGCACCAGGTCGACCTCGACACCGGTCTTCTCGGTGAAGGCGTCGACGACCGGCTGCATCTCGCCGATGCGGGTGTCGTCGACCCACATCGTCAGGGTGCCCTCGGCGGTGGCCGCGGACTCGGTGGCCTCAGGTGCGGCCGACTCGGCGGAGTCCGACGACCCCGAACCGCATGCGGTGAGCGCGAGGGCGGTGACCGTCGCGCCGGCAAGAATGATGCTCCGTCGCATCTCAACTCCATCGTGTCGTGGGCCGCCGACCCTGTGCCGGTGCCCCCTTGTGAGAGGAACGTACGTCCGCGTGCAAACTTTTGCAAGCCGTTGCGGTACCTTTCATGTAACAGTTTCATCGAGGGATGGAACGACCGGACGAGGAGGTCCCGTGTCCCCTAGGGTTCCGGGTGTGCGCACCCGATTGACAGACCTTGCAGAGCAGGCCGGCGTCAGCACCGCGACCGTCTCCCGCGTGCTCAACGGGAAGTCGGGCGTCGCTTCGGAGACCCGTCAGGCCGTGCTCCAGGCGCTCGACCTGCTGGGCTACGAGCGGCCGGAGAAGCTGCGCAACCGCTCCGCGGGCCTCATCGGCCTCGTCGTGCCAGAGCTCACCAACCCCGTCTTCCCCGCCTTCGCCCAGCAGGTCGAGTCGATGCTCAGCCAGCGCGGGTACACCCCGCTGCTCTGCACGCAGTCCGCCGGCGGGACCACCGAGGACGAGTACGTCGAGATCCTGCTCGAGCACGACGTCGACGGGATCGTCTTCATCTCGGGCCTGCACGCCGACACCACGGCGAACATGACCCGCTACGAGAAGCTGCGCGCCCGGGGCCTGCCGATCGTGCTCGTCAACGGATTCGCCGCCGGGATCGACGCCCCGTTCGTGTCACCCGACGACTCCGCCGCCACGCGTCTCGCGGTGCGCCACCTCGTCTCGCTGGGCCACCGGAAGGTCGGCCTCGCGATCGGCCCCGACCGGTTCGTCCCGACGCGCCGCAAGATCGACGGCTTCCTCGCCGCGATGGTCCAGCAGGGGCTGGCGGACGACGAGGTCGCCGCCCGGGGGCACGTCGCCTCGTCGCTGTTCACCGTCGAGGGTGGCCAGGCCGCGGCGGGCGAGCTCCTCGACGCCGGGCACACCGGCATCGTCTGCGGCTCCGACCTCATGGCGCTCGGTGCGATCCGTGCCGCGCGCTCGCGCGACCTGCGGGTCCCCGACGACGTGTCGGTCGTCGGCTACGACGACTCGCCGCTCATCGCCTTCACCGACCCGCCGCTCACGACCGTCCGACAGCCGGTGGCGTCGATGGCCCAGGCAGCAGTGACGGCGCTCGTGGCCGAGATCTCGGGCAGCGGCGCGCCCCGCTCCGAGCTCCTCTTCGAGCCCGAGCTCGTCGTGCGCGAGTCGACCGCGGCACGCACCGCCGACTGAGCCGACCCCGCTCGTTGCGCGACCCTGTCGACGGCGCCCCGCGTCGCTCGATGCCCCGGGGTTGCGCAGACCCGACCGCAAGCGCTTACAGTTGAGTCTCCCCCGCTCCGCCTCCTGACAAGGACGTCCGATGTCTCGTATCGATTCGATCGCCCCGACCGGAGCCCTGCCTGCCGGTGCTCTCGTCCACGCCGGCCCCGAGGGCTCGCACGAGTGGTGGCGCGACGCCGTCATCTACCAGGTGTACCCCCGCTCGTACGCGGACGGCGACGGCGACGGGATCGGCGACCTGCCCGGCATCACCGCCAAGCTGCCGCACCTCGCCGAGCTCGGCGTCGACGCCCTCTGGCTGTCGCCGTTCTACCGCTCGCCGCAGAAGGACGCCGGCTACGACGTCGCCGACTACCGCGACGTCGACCCGCTGTTCGGCACGCTCGACGACTTCGACGTCCTGCTCGCCGACGCGCACGCCCACGGCATCCGCGTGATCGTCGACCTGGTGCCGAACCACACCTCCGACCAGCACGTGTGGTTCCAGGAGGCGCTGCGCGCCGCACCGCACAGCCCCGAGCGGGCCCGCTACATCTTCCGTGACGGGCGCGGCGAGCACGGCGAGCTCCCCGAACAACTGGAAGTCCGTCTTCGGCGGCGACGCCTGGACCCGGCTTCCGGCGAGCGACAGCGACGGTGCCGCAGGCGCCCCGTGGTTCCTCCACCTCTTCGACTCGACGCAGCCCGACCTCGACTGGAACAACGCCGAGGTCCACGCCGAGTTCCGCGACGTCCTGCGGTTCTGGCTCGACAAGGGCGTGGACGGGTTCCGGGTCGACGTGGCCCACGGCCTCGTGAAGGCCGACGGCCTGCCCGACTGGGACGGCTCGGTCTCCATGGTCGACGGCACGGCCGACGAGCCGACCGACCAGCCCACCGATCTCGCCGCGCCCGAGGACGGCTCGACCGGCGCCGGCAACAGCGGCCCGATGTTCGACCAGGAGGGCGTGCACGCGATCTACCGCGAGTGGCACGAGGTCCTCGACGAGTACGAGGGCGACCGCTGCCTCGTCGCCGAGGCGTGGGTCGAGCCGCTGTCACGGCTCGCGCGCTACGTCCGTCCGGACGAGATGCACCAGGCGTTCAACTTCTCGTTCCTGACGACGGGGTGGCTCGCCGCTCCGCTGCGCACGGTCATCACCGCATCGCTGAACGCGTCGGACGCCGTCGGCGCACCCACGACGTGGGTCCTGTCGAACCACGACGTGGTGCGCCACCCGTCGCGCCTCGGGCTCGCCGAGCCCGGCCTGCGCCCGAACGGCATCAAGGCGACCGAGCCCCAGCCCGACGAGGAGCTCGGCCTGCGCCGTGCCCGCGCGTTCACGCTCCTGATGCTCGGCCTGCCCGGCAGCTCGTACCTGTACCAGGGCGAAGAGCTCGGCCTGCCCGAGCACACGCAGCTCGACGACGCCGTGCGCGAGGACCCCGCGTTCTTCCGCACCCAGGGCGAGGAGGCGGGCCGCGACGGCTGCCGCATCCCCGTGCCCTGGGAGGCCGACGCCCCCGGGCTCGGGTTCGGCCCGTCCGGTCGGACGTGGCTCCCCCAGCCGGAGTCGTACCGCCGCTACGCCGCCGACGCGCAGCGCGGCGTCGAGGGCTCGACGTACGAGATGTACCGGTCGGCGCTCGCCACCCGCAAGGAGCTCGACCTGGGCGCCGGGACGCTCGCGTGGGTCGACGACTACGCCGACTCGACCGAGGTGCTCGCGTTCCGCAACGGTGACCTGGTCGTCCTCGCGAACATCGGCACGGAGCCCGTCGTGCTCCCCCGCGGCGCCGAGGTCGTGCTCGCGTCGGGTGTCACGTTCGAGGACCGCAGCAGCGACCCGCAGGTGCGCGTGCCCGCCGACACGACGGTCTGGGTCCGCGTCTGACCTTCGCACCACCCGCGGCGACCGCGGGGTTCCCGTCGGATCAGCCGCGCTGATCCGGCGGGGACCCGGTACCGGGCGCCCGACCAGCGTGGCCTGCTCGCCTCAGGGCCGCGCGTCGGCGTGCAGCGCCACCACGCCCGTCGCGGGCACGGACAGATCCTCCGTCGTGCCGTCCTCGCCCACCGTGACGGTCGCGCCGGCGCACCCGTCGTCGGACGGCGGCCCGGCGGCGACGTCGCAGTAGTCGCCTGCCGGGAGGCTCGTCTGCCACGACGACGCGTACGCGTCGTCGCCCCGGTTCACCGCGACGAAGCCGCGGTCACCGCGGGAGAACGCGAGCACGTCGGGGTCCGCCACCTCCACGCCGTCGACCGGGGCGTCGCCGACGGCGGCGCGCCACCCGACCATCCCCTCGACCAGGGGCCACCGGTGCTGGCAGACCCACGCGCCGTCGTCCGACGCCAGGGCAGCCTGCGGGCCGGCGTCGCCCGCGCACGTGGCGGGCTCGACGCGACCGTCGGGACCCTGCGGCGGGCCGGCGTCGCGGTCCGAGAACGCGTACCCGGAGTAGACGACCGGGGTGCCGTAGTCGCCGGCCAGCATGAGGGCGTTCGCCACGGCATACGCGGCGCCGTCCCGATAGCTCAGGGTCGAGCCGTCGCGCTCGGTGTCGTGGTTGTCGACGAAGACGTCGGCGACGTCGCTCGGCAGCTTCGCCCGGCCGAGGTCGACGGCGGTGCCGAACGAGCTGCCACCGGTGACCAGCCCCGCGAGCTCGCGGCCGTACCCGAACTCGAAGACCTCCCCGTGGTCCACGTACTCCTCGGGCTGCACCGGCTCCCCCGACCCGCGGATCACCTCCTGCACGATCCGCGTCCCCTCGGGCAGCTCGCCGACGATCGCGCCGACGTCCTGCGCCGCCATGTGCTTGGCGGCGTCGATGCGGAACCCGTCGACGCCGAGCGACAGCAGGTCCTCGAGGTATGCCACGACCGTCGTACGGACGTGCTCGGTCTCCGTGGCGAGGTCCGCGAGGTTCACGAGCTCGCAGGTCTGGATCTCGGTCGCGTCCGTGTAGGCGCCGATGTCGTCGTCCGGCGTGCCGCAGTGGTGGAAGTCGCCCGCCTCGTCGCTGTACAGGTCCGGGTACTCGTAGTGCTCGTAGGGAGTGCCCGCCCAGCCCGTACCCGGGTCGTCCTGGCCGGTCATGTGGTTGATCACCGCGTCGGCGACCACATCGACTCCGACGTCGTGGCACGCCGCAGTCATCGCCTCGAGCTCGTCCCGGGTCCCGAGCCGGGACTCGACCTGGTAGCTCACGGGCTGGTACGCCGTCCACCACTGCTCACCGGTGATGTGCTCCTGCGGCGGGGAGGTCAGCACCCAGGAGTACCCGGCGTCCGCGAGGTCGTCGCACTCGTCGGCGATGGCCGTCCACGACCACTGGAACAGCTGGACGCCGACGTCGCTCGCGCGCTCGGGCCCGTCAGCCGGGCTGCAGGCGCCGAGGCCCAGAGCGACGGTCGCGGTCGTCGCGGCGGCGAGCAGGGCGGACGGACGACTTCGGGGCCTCCGGGACGTGCTGCTGGGCGCGCTGATGGGCGCGCCACTGCGCGCGCTGCTCGTTCGGTGCGTCATCGCGTCCGGGCTCCGTACGTCGTCGGGGAGTGACGCTGCAAGCGTACAGAAACTTGCAGCGCCAGAAGTTCACCCGGACACGTCGGGGCTCAGCCTCCGCTGACGCTCAGCTCCGCCTCGCGCAGGCTCTCCTCGAACTCCTCGGACAGGTCCCGCGAGTCCAGCCACCCGTACGGCAGGTGCGGCTTCTTGGGCGACCCGGCGCGGCCGCGCGGACCCTCGGCGTCGGCCCCCGGGTAGCCCTGCTCGAGATCGAGCGCCGCGAGGTGGCCCCGCAGCTCGTCGAGCGTCGAGACCATGGCCAGCGCCCGGCGCGTGTCGCCGCCGACCGCGTAGCCCTTGAAGTACCAGGCCATGTGCTTGCGCAGGTCGCGCATGCCCTTGTCCTCGTCCTCGAAGTACTCCGCCATCAGCTCACCGTGCCGGTAGACGGTCTCGGCGACGTGGCGCAGCCCGGGCGTCACGCGCTCCGGGCGCCCCTCGAACGCCGCCTGGAGGTCGGCGAACAGCCACGGCCGCCCCTGGCACCCTCGGCCGACCACGACCCCGTCGCACCCGGTCTCGGCGACCATCCGGACGGCGTCCTCGGCCGACCAGATGTCCCCGTTGCCGAGCACCGGGACGTGCTTGACCGTCTCCTTGAGCCGGGCGATCGAGGACCAGTCGGCGGTGCCGCTGTAGTAGTCCGCGGCCGTGCGCGCGTGCAGCGCGACCGAGGCGACGCCGGCGTCCTGCGCGATCAGGCCCGCCTCCAGGTACGTGAGGTGGTCGTCGTCGATGCCCTTGCGCATCTTGATCGTCACCGGGACGTCGAACGGCTTCGCCGCGTCGACAGCCGCCCGCACGATCGCGGTGAACAGGTCGCGCTTCCAGGGCAGGACGGCGCCCCCGCCCTTACGGGTGACCTTCGGGACCGGGCAGCCGAAGTTGAGGTCGACGTGGTCCGCGAGGTCCCTCTCGGCGAGGATCCGCACCGCGGCCCCGACCGTGGCCGGGTCCACGCCGTAGACCTGGGCCGAGCGCGGCGACTCGTCCTCGTCGAACGTCACGATGCGCAGGGTCTCGGGGTTGCCCTCGACGAGCGCGCGGCTCGTGACCATCTCGGCGACGAACAGACCGCCGCCGTTCTCGCGGCACAGCGTTCGGAACGCCCGGTTCGTCACGCCCGCCATGGGCGCGAGCTCGACGGGCGTGTCGATCGTGAACCGACCGATCTGCAAGGGCGGCAGGATCCGGGTGGCGGACGGCGCCGCGGGGGCAGGGCCTGCAGGCGCGGCATCGACGGGCGCCGGGCCGGGCTGGCCGGCGGTCGCAGGGCTGGGCGGGATCGGAGCACTCACCGTCCCATTGTCGCGCATCGCCGAGTCGTCGGCCCCGACCGGCGGTCTCGCGCACGCGCGGCAGGGGCGGACCTCTCGGCGCCCGCTCCGCGACGCCGCAGTCCGGTGACATACTGCGCAACACACACGTCTGGAAGGAACCTCATGGCTCTCTGGCTCGTCCTCATCATCGCCGGCCTCGTCCTGCTCGTCCTCGGCCTCGCCGGGCTCGGCCAGTTCTTCATCTACGTGGGCCTCGTCGTCGCTGTCGTCGGCGTCGTCCTCGTGCTCGTCGGCAAGGGGAACAACAAGGTCGGCAAGTAGCGACGGCGCGAACGCCGTCGTACGACGCACGAAGGCCGCCACCCCGCGACGGGAGTGGCGGCCTTCGCCGCGCTCAGGACCGGTTCCGGGCGGACCCGGAACGGCTCAGCAACCCACCAGGTGCTTCGCCAGGTGACCCACGACGTCGGACAGCGCGACGCGCTCCTGCTCCATCGAGTCACGGTGGCGGATCGTCACGG
Organism: Paraoerskovia sediminicola; assembly: GCF_030296575.1. Classification (GTDB taxonomy): domain Bacteria; phylum Actinomycetota; class Actinomycetes; order Actinomycetales; family Cellulomonadaceae; genus Paraoerskovia; species Paraoerskovia sediminicola. Next base: position 2,659,756 of record NZ_AP027729.1, on the reverse strand, counting down.
CGTCGTCGTCGAGGGTGTCGAAGTCGACGGTGATGCAGAACGGCGTGCCGATCTCGTCCTGACGGCGGTAGCGGCGGCCGATCGCGCCGGCGTCGTCGAAGTCGACGTTCCAGTGCTCGCGCAGGTCCGCGGCGAGCTGCTTGGCCTTGGGCGAGAGCTTCTCGTTGCGGCTCAGCGGCAGCACGGCGACCTTGACGGGCGACAGGCGCGGGTCGAGCTTGAGCACGACGCGCTTGTCGACGCCGCCCTTGGTGTTGGGGGCCTCGTCCTCGGTGTACGCCTCGACGAGGAACGCCATGAGGGACCGGGTCAGCCCTGCGGCGGGCTCGATCACGTACGGGACCCAGCGCTCGTCCTTCGTCTGGTCGAAGTAGGACAGGTCCTTGCCCGAGTGCTCGGTGTGCGTCTTGAGGTCGAAGTCGGTCCGGTTGGCGACGCCCTCGAGCTCACCCCACTCGCTGCCGGTGAACCCGAACCGGTACTCGACGTCGACGGTGCGGGTCGAGTAGTGGGACAGCTTCTCCTTCGGGTGCTCGTACAGCCGCAGGTTCTCGGGCGAGATGCCGAGACCCGTGTACCAGGCCATGCGCGTGTCGATCCAGTACTGGTGCCACTCCTCGTCCGTCCCGGGCTCGACGAAGAACTCCATCTCCATCTGCTCGAACTCACGGGTGCGGAAGATGAAGTTGCCCGGGGTGATCTCGTTGCGGAACGACTTGCCGATCTGGGCGATGCCGAACGGCGGCTTCTTGCGCGCGGCGCCGGCGACGTTGGCGTAGTTCACGAAGATGCCCTGCGCGGTCTCGGGACGCAGGTAGTGCATGCCCGACTCGTCCTCGACGGCACCGAGGTGCGTCTTGAGCATCATGTTGAAGTCACGCGGCTCCGTCCACCTGCCGCGCGTGCCGCAGTTGGGGCACGCGATCTCGGCGAGGCCGTCGACGGGCTCACGGCCCTTCTTCTCCTCGAACTCCTCGATCATCTGGTCCTCGCGGAACCGCTTGTGGCACGAGAGGCACTCGGTGAGCGGGTCGGTGAAGACGCCGACGTGGCCCGAGGCCACCCAGACCTGGCGCGGCAGGATCACGGACGAGTCGATACCGACGATGTCGTCGCGGCGGGTCATCGCCTTCCACCACTGACGCTTGATGTTCTCCTTGAGCTCCGTACCGAGGGGCCCGTAGTCCCAGGCGGAGCGCGTACCTCCGTAGATCTCTCCCGACGGGAACACGAACCCGCGCCGCTTGGCGAGGGAGACGACGTTGTCGAGACGGGAAGGCGCAGCGGCCACAGTGATCACTCCAGAGATCGGGCGTCCCCGCACGTGGCTTCGTGGGGGTGTCGGACGACGGGTCCCGGCGGCGCGGTCCACGCGCCAGGGCCGTGGACCAGCCTACAGAGCGCGCGGGTGGCCGTAACCCCGACCGGCCTCGGGCGCGGGGCTGCGGAACAGTGACCAGGGCCACCCGCAACGGTTTTGACATTCATTATCAATTAGCCCACGATCGAGGCATGCCGCTGAACCGCCGTCCCCTCCTCATCGTCGCCGCCGCCTCCACGGTCGCCCTCACCGCCACCGCGTGCGGCTCCGCCGCGAGCGAGAGCGCCGCCTCGGCCGAGGCCGCCGCGGAGTCCGGCCGCACCCAGGTGCTCGCCTCCTTCTATCCCCTGCAGTTCGTCGCGGAGCAGGTCGGCGGCGACCACGTCGACGTCTCGAACCTGACGCCTCCGGCCGCCGAGCCGCACGACCTCGAGCTCTCCCCCGCCCAGGTGCGCACCGTCGGCGACGCCGACCTGGTCGTCTACCTCAGCGGCTTCCAGGCCGCGGTGGACGAGGCGATCGACGCCCGCGACGCGACGGCGCTCGACGCCGCCGACTACGTGCACCTGGAGGCCGGACCGAACGGCGCCGACGCCCACGACGCCGAGTCCGGGGCCGAGTCCGAGGACGCGCACGACCACGACGCAGAGTCCGAGTCCGAGGACGACCACGCCGACGACCACGACCATGCGGCCGACGAGGGCACGGACGACGGTCACGACCACGGGATCTACGACCCGCACTTCTGGCTCGACCCGCAGCGCCTCGCGGACCTCGTCCCCGCGGTCGAGGAGCAGCTCGCCGAGATCGACCCCGAGCACGCCGACGACTTCTCGGCGAACGCCGCCGCGCTCACGGACGAGCTCGCGACCCTCGACGAGGAGTACGCGACCGCGCTCGAGCCCTGCGCCGGAGCCGCGCTCGTGACCTCGCACGAGGCGTTCGGGTACCTCGCCGAGAGGTACGACCTGGACCAGGTCGGCATCGCAGGGGTCGACCCGGAGAACGAGCCGGCACCGGCGCGGCTGCGCGAGATCCGCGAGATCGTGGAGAGCGAGGGCGTGACGACGATCTTCACCGAGACGCTCACCAGCCCCAAGGTCGCCGAGACGTTCGCGAAGGACGTCGGCGTCGACACGGCCGTGCTGGACCCGATCGAAGGGCTGACGGACGAGAACTCCGACTACCTTGGCATCATGCGCAGCAACCTGACGGTCCTCGAGGACGGGCTCACCTGCTCGTGACAGCACCTACGGCACGGCCGGTGATCTCGGCGCGGGGCGTGTGCGTCCGCCTCGGCGCGAGCGACATCCTGCACGGCGTCGACCTCACCGTCACGGACGGCGAGGTCGTCGCGCTGCTCGGCGCCAACGGCTCGGGCAAGTCCACCCTGGTGCGCTCCCTCGTGGGTGTCCTGCCGCTCGCCGCGGGCAGCGTCGAGCTGCTCGGGTCCCCGCTCGGCCCCTCGGTCGACTGGGAGCGCGTCGGGTACGTGCCGCAGCGGGTGAGCGCGCAGTCGGGCGTCCCCTCGACCGCCCGCGAGGTCGTCTCGTCGGGGCTGCTCCACGGTCGGCGGCTGCGGCTGCCCCGTGGGTGGCGCACCCGCACCGACGAGGCGCTCGAGCTCGTCGGCCTGCGCGACCGCGCCCAGGACTCGACGAGCGAGCTCTCCGGCGGCCAGCAGCAGCGCGTCCTGATCGCCCGCGCCCTCGTGCGCCGGCCGGACGTGATGATCCTCGACGAGCCCGTCGCCGGGGTCGACCAGCCCAGCCAGGAGGCGTTCGCCGCCACCATGCGCCGGCTGGTCAGCCAAGGGCTGACGGTCCTCGTCGTCCTCCACGAGCTCGGTGAGCTGGCCCCGCTCGTGACGCGGGCCGTCGTCCTGCGGCACGGCCAGGTCGTCCACGACGGGGCCCCGCCCGCGGCCTCCCCGGGCACGACGACGCGGCGCACGAGCACGTCCACCCCCACGACGACGACCCGCGCGACGACCCGCGCCCCGCCGTCCACCAGTCCGACACCGGGATGACGCCATGATCGACGAGCTCGTCTACATGCTCACCGACCCGCTCATGCAGCGGGCGCTGATCGCGGCCCTGCTCGTCGGCCTGACCGCCCCCATCGTCGGCACGTACCTCGTCCAGCGCCGACTGTCGCTCCTCGGCGACGGGATCGGGCACGTCGCCCTCACCGGTGTCGCCCTCGGGTGGCTCGTCGGCGCCGCGATGGGCCTCGTGCCCCAGGACGTCCTCGCGATCCCGGGCGCGGTGATCGCCGCCGTCGTCGGGTCCGTCGCGATCGAGATCGTGCGGTCGCGCGGCCGCACGAGCGGGGACGTCGCCCTGGCCCTGCTGTTCTACGGCGGCATCGCCGGCGGCGTGCTGCTCATCGGCATCGCGGGCGGCACGCAGTCCAACCTCATGGCGTACCTGTTCGGCTCGATCTCCACGGTGACGGGCGCGGACCTCGTGCTGACCGTGATCCTCGGGGTGGTGATCCTCGCCGTCGGCCTCGGCCTGCGCGCCGCGCTCTTCACCGTGTCCCAGGACGAGGAGTTCGCGATCGCGTCGGGGCTGCCGGTGCGGTTCCTCAACATCGCGGTCGCCGTGGTGGCCGCCCTGACCGTGACCGTCGCGATGCGGGTGGTCGGGCTGCTGCTCGTCAGCGCGCTGATGATCGTGCCCGTGGCGGTCGCCCAGCTCGTCACCCGCTCGTTCAGCCGGACGATGCTCCTCGCGGCGATCGTCGGCGTCACCGTCTGCGTCACCGGGCTCTCCATCACCTACTGGCACAACTGGTCGCCGGGCGCCACCATCGTCGTCCTCGCGATCGTCGTGTACGCGGTGGTCGCCACCGTGGCGCCCGCGATCGCGCGCGGCCGCAGGCGCCACCACCACGACCCGCACCCCGACATCCCCGACGACGTCCGCGTCCGGCCGGAGTCGACGTCGGTCCAGGGTGCGCCGGCCGCGGAACGCAAGGGCGGTGACGACCCGTGCAGCGCATGACGCGGCAGCGCGCCGCCGTCTCCGAGGCACTCGACCGCCTCGATGACTTCCGCAGCGCGCAGCAGATCCACGACGTCATGCGCCAGGGCGGCGACACGATCGGCCTCGCCACCGTGTACCGGACCCTGCAGGCGCTCGCCGACCACGGCGACGTCGACGTGCTGCGCACCGAGGACGGCGAGAGCCACTACCGCCGGTGCGAGCGCGACGAGCACCACCACCACCTCGTCTGCCGCGGCTGCGGGCGCACCATCGAGATCGACGGGCCGACCGTCGAGTCCTGGGCGAACACCGTCGGCGCCGCCCACGGGTTCACCGGCATCGAGCACACGATCGAGCTGTTCGGCACGTGCGCCGACTGCGCCGCAGCGGCAGCTGCCCGGGCAGGCGACTGACCGGTGCCCGCCTGGCTCGACGACGCGTCCTTCTGGCCGCTCTTCGCGTTCTTCTTCGCGATCGTCTTCTTCCGCACCCAGGCCACCTACTGGATCGCGCGCCTCGTCACCGCCTGGACGCTCGACCGCTCGCGCCCGACCCGCCCCTGGGTCGCCCGGACCCACGCGTGGCTGACCCGGGACACCGGGTCACGCGGGTTCCGCGCCATCGAGCGCTGGGGACTCCTGGCGATCCCCGCCTCCTTCCTGATGACCGGGACCAAGACGGTCGTCAACGGTGCCGCCGGCGTCCTGCGGATGCCGTTCGGGCGCTACCTCGCCGCGATGACGCTCGGCAGCGCCGTGCACGCCACGATCTACGCGACCGTCGGGTGGGCCGCCTGGACGGCCGCCGTCGCGGCAGCGGCCGGCTCACCGTGGGGCGCGGCGGCGCTCGCGGTCATCGTCGCGCTCGTGGCGCTCGTGATCGTCCTGGGTGTCCGACGACGCCGCGCCCGCGTTGCGACCGTCCCCGACCCGGGGTAGTCACATGACATCCGGCCGAGGAGGCAGACGATGATCGACACGTCTCGAGGGTTCACGATCGAGCGCACGTTCCGTGCCGACCCTCGCCGCGTGTGGGACGCCTGGACCGTCGCCGACGAGGCGGCGCGATGGTGGCACCCGCGCGGGACCAGCACGCCGCGCGACTCCGTGTCGATCGACGCCCAGATCGGCGGGCGCTACGCGTACACGATGGTGGACGACGAGACCGGCGAGTCCGTCCGGACTGGCGGCGTGTATCGCGAGCTCAGCCCGGACCGGCGCCTCGTCTTCACCTGGGGAGACCCGGACGTCGGGCCCGACGACGACGCGCCGGTCGTCACGGTCACGATCGCCCCGGAGGGCTCCGGGTCGCGCATGAGGTTCGACCTGCGCGGGGTCGACGGGCACCCCGGCGACGAGTTCTACCACGACGGCTGGGACGAGGCGCTCGACTGCCTCGGCGAGCACCTGGACGGCGCACCCGCCGACGCCTGAGGGCTCAGGTGCGAGGCTCGATGCGCGGCCCGAGCACCGGGCTCAGGCGCAGGACACATGTGCACGGATCGGACGCTCCAGGTTCGCGGCTCAGGTGCGTCGGCTTCGGGGCTCAGGTACCGGGCCGGTCGACCGCGCCCCCGTACCGGCGGTCACGGCGGGCGTACTCCTCGACGGCCGCCCACAGGGAGCGCCGGTCGACGTCGGGCCACGGCGTGTCCATGAACACCAGCTCGGCGTAGGCCGCCTGCCAGAGCATGAAGTTCGACGTCCGCTGCTCGCCGGAGCTGCGCCAGAACAGGTCGACGTCGGGCAGGTCCGGCTCGTCGAGGTACTTCTGCACGGTCTTCTCGGTGACCTTGCGCGGGTCGAGCCTGCCCGCCGCGGCCTCGGTTGCGATGGCACGGGCGGCGTCCGCGATCTCGGCGCGCCCGCCGTAGTTGACGCACATCGTCAGGGTGCAGACGTCGTTGTCGCGCGTGAGCTCCTCGGCGATCTCCAGCTCCTTGATGACCGAGGCCCACAGTCGAGGCCGACGACCAGCCCACCGGACCCGCACGCCCCACTCGTTCATCTCGTCGCGCCGGCGCCGGATCACGTCGCGGTTGAACCCCATGAGGAACTTGACCTCCTCAGGGCTGCGCTTCCAGTTCTCGGTCGAGAACGCGTAGGCGCTGATGTGCTTGACGCCGATCTCGACCGCCCCGGCGACCACGTCGAGCAGGGCGGCCTCCCCGGCCTCGTGGCCGGCCGTGCGCGGCAGCCCGCGGGCGTTGGCCCAACGTCCGTTCCCGTCCATCACCACGGCGACGTGCTCGGGGATCAGCTCTGCGGGGATCGCGGGCGGCCGCGCACCCGAGGGGTGCGGCGGCGGGGGACGACGGCCGTCGTCCGACCTCGGGAGGCACGCCGCGCCCGGCCCTGACCCGCCTCGCCCGTGCCGGACGGCGTCCGCGGGCTCACGCGCCCACCTCGCCCGGGGCGAGCTGCTCCTGCGCGGCACGGATCGGCGGCACCGGTGCACGGTCTGGTGCACGGTCCGGTACGCGCTCCCGTGCACCGTCAGCGCCCTCGGGCATGTCCCGCTCGACCATCCGCAACGATCTCAACGTCCTCTCCAGGTGGTACTGGCAGTAGGCGGCCACGAGGCCGCTCGCCTGGCGACGGGTCCTCGCGTCCGAGGCGTCCGCGACCGCCCAGTCCCCGGCGATCAGCGCCGCGAGGAGGTCGAACGTCGCGGGGCTCGGTGACGTGGCCCCGTGCGGGCGGCAGCGCTGGCACACGGCCCCGCCCTGCGCAACGGCGAACGAGTGGTGCGGGCCGGGCTCGCCGCACCGCGCGCAGTCGGTGAACGAGGCCGCCCACCCGGCGATCGCGAACGAGCGCAGCAGGTACGAGTCGAGCACCAGGCCGGGGGCGTGGGTCTTCTCGGCCAGGGACCGCACCGCACCGACGAGCAGCCAGAACTGCTGGACCGCGGGCTCCTTCTCCCCGCCGACGAGCCGCTCGGCCGTCTCCAGCATGACCGTGCCCGCCGTGTAGAGCCCGTAGTCCTCGCAGATGACCCGGGCGTACGGCCCGACGGTCTCGACCTGCGTGACGATGTCCAGCGAGCGCCCCTCGTGGAGCTGCGCGTCGATCATCATGAACGGCTCGAGCCTCGCCCCGAACCGGGACGACGTGCGGCGCACGCCCTTGGCGACCGCGCGCACGGTGCCGTGCTCGCGCGTCAGGAGCGTCACGATGCGGTCGGCCTCGCCCAGCTTCTGGGTGCGCATCACGATCGCGTCGTCTCGGTACAGGGGCACGGTCCCATTGTCGGGCATGCCGCCCACACTCGTGCCGTGACCTGCTGTGCTGTGGCATGACGTGTGCGGGCTCTGGCGTACGTGGCCTGCGGTGACGTGGCGGGGCGTGAGGCGCAAGTACGGAAGCAGGCACGGGCGGGACGTGTGCCGACCCCCAGCGATGGGAGACTCCTCGCATGGACGACTGGGAGCAGAGGGTCGACGCGGTGTGGGCGAGCGTCGGGACCGAGGGCGGGCCGACCGACGACGAGCTGGTCTCAGCGATCGACGCGCTCACCGCCGAGCTCGACGCGAGCGACGCGCGGGGGCCCTTCGAGCGAGGTGGCGCCCGCGACTCCACGGGCCGCACGGATCTCGCGGTCCCGCTCTACCGGGAGGCGCTGGAGCTCGGGCTCGACCCGGACCGCCGCAGGCAGGCCGTCATCCAGCTCGCGAGCTCCCTGCGGGTGATCGACGAGGTCGACGCCGCCGTGGACCTCCTGCGCACGGAGCTGGACCGCGGTGAGGAGCACCTCGAGCCGCAGCTCCGCGCCTTCTACGCGCTCGCCCTCGCCGATGCCGGGCGCGAGCGCGAGGCGGTCGGCGTGGCGGTGGGCGCCGTCGGGCACCTCGTCACGCGGTACGGCAGGTCGCTGCGCGCCTACGGCGAGGAGATGTCGCGCGGAGAGGCCTGACGTGCCCCGCTGGGGCCCGGCCACGACCGTCGGACGGCGCTGCACCCGCGGGGGCAGCGCCGTCCGGCACGTCCGTCCTAGGACGCGGCGCGCTCCGCGCGGTTGACCGCGGACACGATCGCCTTGAGCGACGCCGTCGTGATCGAGGGGTCGATCCCGACGCCCCACAGGACGTCGTCGCCGACCTGGCACTCGACGTAGGCCGCCGCGGAGGCGTCGCCGCCCTCGGAGAGCGCGTGCTCCGCGTAGTCGAGGACGCGGACGTCGACGCCGACCTGGGCGATCGCGTCCACGAACGCCGCGACCGGACCGTTGCCGGTGCCCTCCAACGTGAGCTCCTCTCCCCGGTCGAGCACGTCGACCGCGAGGGTGTCGGGCCCGTCCTCCGTCGAGACGGCCCGCGTCCCGCGCAGCTTGAGACGACCCCACGGCTCGAGCCCGGAGCCGGCGTCGACCGGCAGGTACTCGTCCGAGAAGATCGTCCAGATCGCGCCGCCGTCGACCTCCGTGCCCTCGGCGTCCGTGTGCTCCTGGACCGCACGCGAGAACTCGATCTGGAGACGTCGCGGCAGGTCGAGGTTGCGCTCCGTGCGCAGCAGGTACGAGATGCCACCCTTGCCGGACTGCGAGTTCACGCGGATCACGGCCTCGTACGACCGGCCCAGGTCCTTCGGGTCGATCGGCAGGTACGGCACGCCCCAGGTGATCTCGTCGACCGTCGACCCGGCCGCCGCCGCCCGGGCGTCCATCGAGTCGAAGCCCTTCTTGATCGCGTCCTGGTGGGACCCGGAGAACGCGGTGAAGACCAGGTCGCCCGCATACGGGTGCCGCTCGGGGACGTCGAGCTGGTTGCAGTACTCGGCGGTGCGGCGCACGTGGTCGATGTCGGAGAAGTCGATCTGCGGGTCGATCCCCTGGCTGAACAGGTTCATGCCGAGGGTGACCAGGCAGACGTTGCCCGTGCGCTCGCCGTTCCCGAAGAGGCAGCCCTCGATGCGGTCGGCCCCGGCCTGGTAGCCGAGCTCCGCCGCCGCGACGGCCGTACCGCGGTCGTTGTGCGGGTGCAGGGACAGGACGACGTCCTCGCGCCGGTCGAGGTGGCGGCTCATCCACTCGATCGAGTCGGCGTAGACGTTCGGGGTGGCCATCTCGACGGTGGCGGGGAGGTTGATGATGACCTTGCGGTCGGGCCGCGCGTCCAGGACCTCGATGACCTCGTTGCAGATGCGTGCGGCGAACTCGAGCTCGGTGCCGGTGTACGACTCGGGCGAGTACTCGTAGTAGACGGTCGTCTCGGGGACCGTCTCCTCGAACTTCTTGCAGAGCTTTGCGCCCTCGAGGGCGATGTCGACGATCCCGTCCTGGTCCGTGCGGAACACGACCTCGCGCTGCAGCACCGACGTCGAGTTGTAGAGGTGGACGATCGCCTGCTTGGCGCCCCGGATCGAGTCGAAGGTCCGCGCGATGAGGTGCTCGCGGGCCTGCGTGAGGACCTGGATGACGACGTCGTCCGGGATGCGGTCCTCCTCGATGAGGGCGCGCACGAAGTCGAAGTCCGTCTGGGAGGCCGAGGGGAACCCGACCTCGATCTCCTTGTAGCCCATCTGCACGAGCAGCTCGAACATCTTGAGCTTGCGCTCAGCGTTCATGGGCTCGATCAGCGCCTGGTTGCCGTCGCGCAGGTCGACCGCGCACCATCGGGGCGCCTGTTCGATGCGCCGCGACGGCCACGTGCGGTCGGGCAGCGAGACGTCGATCTGGCGGTGGAACGGCAGGTACTTGTGGATCGGCATGCCCGAGGGCTGCTGCGGGTTGGGCTGCGCGGGCCGGGCGGTCTCCACGTCCTCGGGGTCGCGGGTCGCGGCGGCGCTGGGGTTCGGGTTCATCGGAGTTCCTCAGGTTCGGTTCGTTCGACGGGGTCAGCCGGCACACCAACCACCGCGACGAGAGACCGGCTACGAGGTCTCGCCGCGGCACCCAAGAAGAAGTCGCCGAACACTGCTCACGCCCCCACTGTAACCCGTTCGCCGCGAGCGCGGTCCGGCACAGGGCCTACCGGCGCCCCCGGGCCGCGAGCGCAGCGTCGACCTCGGGATTCCCCTGGGCGGACAGCCAGGCGAGCAGGTCGGGATACGTCGACGGGTTGCCGGCGAGGTAGGGGTGGAGCTCGGGAGCCGCGGCGGCGATGGCGGCCAGGTCCTCGAGCGGTGTCCGGGGGTCTGCCGCCTGCGCGGCGGTATACCTCGGCCCGTCCCCCACGGGGTCGGTCCCGGAGAGCTCGATCTGCGCCGTGTCGTCGCTGCTCGACCCGCCGGTGGTGCCCGCCGGGCTCGCGGACGGCCCGTCGGCGGGACCCGTCACCGGCAGCACGCTCGTGCCCCCGTCACCGGTCCGCTCGCCTGCCTCCGGCGCCGTGGCGCCGCGGGCGGCCGCGGCCTGGCTCACCGGGACGTGCCCCGAGCGCCGCGGTTCACGACGGGCCACCCGTGACGACTGTGCCTCGCCGCGGGTCGCGTCGTCCGCCCCCGCCCGGGTGGATGCGGCGGCTGCGGCTGTCGCCGCAGGTGCCACGGACGTCGCCGGGCCGGCGTCGGACGGCGTCGCGGGGCTCTCGTCGACCTCACCACGCTCTTCGTCGCCCGAGGTGTCGTCGAGGCCGCTGCCGGCGCCGTCGTTCTCAGGAGTGCCGTCGCCGTCTGCCGTCGTGCCCGCCATCGTGCTGCGCACCCTGCTGCGCCACGCGGGTCGGGCGGCGTCACCGTCACGACGCTCCGGGCGGCCACGCTCGTCGTCGCCCGAGGTGTCGTCGGGGTCGTCGCGGTCGGCCGCACCGTCCTGGCCCGTCGCCCGCTCCGAGCGCGAGAGCCTGACGGACTTCGGCTCGCGGGGAGCCCACACGTAGGCGGAGGGGGCAGCGCGCCCTCCGGGCGGTGCTCGGCGACGTAGCGCCGCAGCTCTGCCGGGATCGTCAACGACCCGATCACGAGGGCGGGGAGCCCGAGCGCGAGCAGCCAGAACGCCGTGCCGCCGACCGGCCCGGCGAGATCGCCGGTGACGAGGAGCAGCACGATGCCGACGACCGCCGCCGCGCCGGACGCGGTCAGCGCCACGGGTCGCCCCGCCACCGGGCCCGTGTCGAGCGACCCGGCCGCGAGCAGTGCCGCAGAGAGGACCAGGAGCCCGAGGACGAGGGACAGCACCGACCTCGCAGAGGTCCCGGGGCCGCCGGGGAGCATCTCGAACAGCCCGGTGGCGGCGACGTAGCCGGCGGTCACCGCGAGGAGGAGCAACGTTCGCCTCGCGACGCCGACCCACCGAGCGACCGCAGCAGGGATCAGGTCAGGGGTCACCTCGGATGATGCAGCAGGTGACTCAGCAGATGACTCGGAAGGCGACTCGGCGGGCGAATCGGCACTGTTCGTCGCAGCCGCGTCGCGCCCCTTCGCGTCCTCGTCCCGCGCCTGCCCCAGGCCGTTCGCGGTGGCGTGGACACCCGACCGGGCGCGCTGCGCCGTCTCGACGGAGGAGCCCCGCAGGAGGGCGGACGACGACACCGCCGCCGCCGCAGGGACGAGGAGCAGGGCGAACCCGAGCACGCGCGGGGACGTCACGTGCAGCAGCACCGCGCTGCCGGAGCCGAGGACGAACGTCACGGCGACGATGACGCCGAGTCCCAGGAGCACGGTGCTCCACGCGGTGTCACCGCGGACGGCGCCGAGCACGGGCCACCCGACGAGCACGACGAGGAAGACCGTCGCCAGCAGCGCCCGGAGCACGAGGGCGACCCCGAGGTCGTCGCCGAGCACCAGGACGAGAGTGAGTGCCGCCAGCGTCGCCACGACCGCTGCGGCGCCGAGACCTGCGAGCGCTCCGGTCCAGGCACGACGGGGCCCGGCCTCCGCGTCGTCGTCGCCGATCTCGCAACGCCGTGGCTGGGCCGCGAGCAGCGCGGCGGCGAGGCCGAGCCCGACCGCCGTGCCGAGCCCCGGTCCGTCGAGACCGGCCAGCAGGTCCTTCAGCAGGTAGACGAGCACGAGGACCGCATAGGGCAGGTTCGCCAGCAGCCTGGCGTTCCGGGTGCGGTGCACCGTCCACCCGTCGGGCATGAGACCGCCCCGCGCGAGGTACGGGAGCGAGAGGGACAGCAGCGTCACGAGCGAGACGAGGACGACGTCGACCCGGTCGACGGAGCGCGTCGTCGCGTCCCAGGGCAGGGACAGCGACATGAGGACGAGCAGCGCCGCGACCACGTCGCGGGCGTAGTCCACGAAGGGAACACCCGCGAACGGCGACGAGCCGCTCACGCTCGCGCCGGGGCTCGTACCGGCTCCCTGGGTCCCGCCAGCTCTCGCACCGGCGACCGGGGTCCCGTCCGCGTTCGCGGTCGAGCTCGGGTTCCCGCCGGTGGTCGCGCTCGCGTGCGCGCCTTCGAGACCACTGGACCTCTGCTCGGCGGGCTGCTTCTCGGGCTCGACCGTCTCGTGCGTCTGCTGCTCGTTCACCGGACCTCCTCGCTGTGGCCTCACGGCCGCGGGACCTGTCGGCCCCGGAGATGTTTCTACCGGGTGATGCGCGGTTCTCCAACACCCGGCGCGCGGGTCTGTGCATCGAGCGCGCATCGAGCGGCGGCGAGCGGGCACTGAGGGCAGTGAGGGCGCTGAGCACGACGCCGCGCGGCCGCGGGTCAGCCCAGCCCGACGACCGTGCCGTCGCGTCGGACGCCGACGAGGGAGCCCGAGACCGGCCACACGCCGACCACATCGGGATCGCTCCAGGCCCACGCGCCGGTGCCGTCCACGAGGGAGTAGGCCTCCATCCGCACGCTCCCCTCGGTCCCCGTCCCGACGACGGCGAGCCGCTCACCGTCCGTGACGGCGGCCCGTACGACGCCGATCGACTCGGCGTCCGGGTCGACCCGCCAGCGCTCCTCCCCCGTGCTGCGGTCGAGCCCGAGCAACGCAAGCCCCGCAACCGCAACCGCACCCGCGCCGCCGCGCCCGTCGTTTCGGTCGTCCTGGTCATCCTGGTCGTTCGCGCCGTCGGCGACCGCCGTGCCCGTCGCGCCGCCCGTCGTGCCAGTGGACGTGTCCGTGATCGTGTCCGTGGTCGCGTCCGCCTCGACCCGCTCGGCCACGACCACGAGCTCCTGCGTGCGCAGCACGTACGAGACGCCGGCGGCTCGCTCCCAGAGCGCCTCGCCCGACGCGAGGTCCACCATCCGCCAGACCTCGTCGTCGGCGAGCAGCGCAGAGGGCGTGGTGGTCCCGTCCGTGACGAGCGGACCTTGGACGACACGGCCCTGCAGGACGGAACGGCCGCCGTCCGACGCCACGACGACCGTCTCGGGAGCGGTCGCCGGGCCCTCGGGCTCGAGCCGCGCCCCGCCGGAGTACGCGTCCTGGTCGTCGCCGAAGCGGGACTCCCGCGAGGGCGTCCCGCCGTCGAGGTCGAGCGCGCCGGTGCTGGTCGGTGTCTCGATCACGACGACGCCGTCGTGGAACGCGATGCCGACGTAGCCCTCCCGGCCGTCCTCGGTGCGCAGGAGGTCGTCGGCGAGCGACCTGCTCCACAGCTCTTCGCCGGTCACCGCGTCCTGCATGCTGACGCGCACCTCGCCGTCCTCCGCGAGCAGGTAGGCCACGCGCCCGCCGGTGACGGGGGCGACGTCCCGCGTCCACGGCGGAACGCGGCGACGGGCGACCACCTCGCCGCTGGCCGGGTCGACGACGACCGTCCCGGCCATCGCGGGCGCGAACCCGGACGCGGTACCGGGGACCCGCCGCACGGCGCACACGATCGGCCCGTCGGCGACCGCCGCACCGGACGACGCCGCAGGCGCGCACTCGCCGACCGGGGCACCGACGTCGCTCGTCCAGGCGACGTCGCCCGTGGCCGGGTCCCGGCGGACCCAGGGCTCGCCGAGCGTGACGAGGCCGTCGCCCGCCAGGACGAACGCCCCGCCGGACCGCGAGCGCCACGTCTCCGCAGGCGCGTCCGAGAGGTCGCGGACCCCGCCCGGGACCGACAGCACCGCAGTGCGGCGCTGCTCGGTGCGCCGCGCGTCCGCCACGCCGCCCGCCACCACGAGACCCAGGACCACCGCGGCTCCGGCGGCGAGCGCTCCGATCAGGAGCGGACGACGGCGCCCGGGTCGCTCATGCTGCGTCGCCTCGCCCCGCGCCCCGGTCGGGTCGGCGGGGCCGCGCTCGCTGCTCGGAGCGTCGCGCGGCCCGCTGTCCGGTCCGCTGGCCGGTCCCAGGTTTGGGTTGGCGTCCCCTTCGTCATCCGACGCCTCGAGCCCCAGCAGGATCGGCGCAGGCGCACGACGGCCCGCTGGCCGACCTGCCGGACCTCCACGACCTCGCACGCTGCTCCTTCGCCGCCGCTCGTGACCACGACGCTACCGACCCGCGGCGCGCGACGGGGAACGGGAGGCGTGGGATCTGCCCGTCAGTCGAGGAGCACGAGGCTCCGCGTCGGGGCGCCCCCGATCTCGTCGTCCTCGGCCGAGAAACGCCACAGGAGCAACCTCCCGCCGACGTCCTCGACGTAGCCGGCACCGTGCCAGTCCCAGGACGGGACACCGGTGCCGAGATCCACCGCCCGGAGCGTCACCTCGTCGCCCTGTTGCCCGAGCTGCTCGACGACGACACGGGACCCGTCGGTGAACGCGCCGAAGACCTGGTCCGCCCCGACGAGGTCGACGGTCCAGAGCTCGGCACCGGAGACCGCGTCCAGGCCGACGAGGACCGACGCGCCGCCGACCCTCTCCTGGAGGACCATCACACCGGCCACGCGAGCGACGTAGTCGAGGACGTCGTCGCGCCCCCAGAGCTGCTCGCCCGTCGCGGCGTCCACGACGTCGGCCCTGCCTGCGATGCTGGCGGTCGCGTGGACCAGCAGCTGCCGGGAGGGGCGGCCGTCACTCGTCCTGGGTCCGACGGGGAGCCCGTCGTAGGTCCCGACCAGCCGGTCCTGAGCGTCCCGGAGGGTGGTGGTGCGCCCGGCACCGTCGTCCGCCCCGACGGCGACCGCACCGCCCACCAGCAGGTCGATCCCGGTCCCCGACAGCGTCGACGGCGCTGGGACCTGGCGCCCCGACCGATCGAACGTCAGTCCCTGCCCGTCCCCGGCGCGGCGGTCGGTGTACACCCAGATCACCCCGTCGCCCTCCCAGATCCCGGCTCCGTAGGACTGGTCGACGTCCTCGTAGAAGGCATCGGGGATCGTCCGCGTCCACCCGGAGGGCGTGCCGTCCGAGGCCCCGACCTGCGCGGCACCTCCCGCAGTCCGCGTCGCCTCACGGAGGACGAGCCGTGCCTCGGTGCCGTGCTTCTCGAGCACGACGACCGAACCGTCGCCGAGCACCGTGGCATAGGCGGCGCGCTCCCCGAGGTCTTGCGCCCCGAACTGCGCGCCGTCGGTCGCGTCGAGCGTCGTGGCGCTCCACCCGCCCACGGTTCGCGGGTCCCATGGCTCACCCGAGCGCACCGTGCACACCACGGCCACGCCGACGCCGACGGGCCGGCCGGACTCCGGGCCGGCGCCGGAGTCCGCTCCCGCTCCCGCGGATGCACACGACTCGGGCACGCCGTCCGTCTCGGTGCTCCACCGCACCTCCCCGGAGCCGAGGTCGCGCCGCTCGACGCGAGAGGTGCCGAGCACGACGACGTCCCCGTCGAGCGGGAAGACCGAGTGCACGTCGTCGGTCACCCACGACTCGACCGGTGCCGCAGGGTGCGGGCGGATCCCGCCCGGCGCGGTCGCCGTCACGAACGGCTCCTGGCCACCGGTCGCCACGAGGAACGACACGACGATGCCCACGACGACCAGCGCCGGGACGACACCCGCGAGCAGCAGGCGACGGGCTCGACCCGGGCTGCGCCGGGAGCCCGGCGACGCGGGAGCCGCACCGTCGTCCGGCACGCGCGGTCCGCCGTCCGACGCCGGGCCGGGGCCAGGTCCCCACCGCGGAGGGTCCTCGTCGGGTTCGAGGTCGACCAGGACGACGTCGCGCGGGTCCCCGCCGCCGCTGCGTCCCACGGTCCTCCCTCTCAGGCCTCTCAGGCTCGTCGTGCCTGCCGTACGCGTCGTGGTCGTCAGATCCCGAGCTGGTACACGCCCCAGTATGCGAGCAGCACGAGGATCACGGCCGACCCGCCGAGGATCCCCCAGAGCACCACGTGCCCGAGGACCCCCGGACGGCCGGGGGCTGCGCGACGACGCCGTCCGCGGCAGCACCGCTCCCAGCACCGCCGGCCACGGCCGAGCCGTCCATGTCACTGCCCGTGCCGTCGTCCGCGGCACCGTCCGTAGCGGCACCGGCCGACGGGTCCTGACGCCTCCGTCGCAGGTCCAGGTACCGGTTCAGGAGCAGCGCCGCCATGACGACCGTGACGAGGCCGAGCGCCCGGACGCCGATCCAGCCGCCCTGCACGACCCACCGGTCGTGCCCGTAGTCGAGCGCGATGCGGGCGACCGCGATGAGGTAGACGAGCAGGGCGACCATCGTCAGCACTGTGCCCGCGGCGACCCCCGCGAGCGGCACCCGCAGCCCGCGCGCGATCGGTCGGGGCACCGGGCGGCGGCGCACGAGCGCCACGAGGTCCGTGACGCCCGAGACGACGACGGCGAGCGCGATGAGGCCGAGCCCGGCGAGGACGAGCCCGAGCTGGAGGTCGGCGCTCGCCAGCCACCGGGGCGTCGGCACGGGTCCGGCGAGGAACTCCTGGTCGGGCACGGCCCCCGCGACCCGCGGCGGCGCGTCCGCGCTCGACGGGAGGAGACGACCCAGTCGGCGAGGTCGCCCATGAAGTCGGCGGAGACCGGTCCGCCGACGCGCAGGCCGTGGTTGGCCCCCGCGTAGTAGCGGACGGTGACGTCGTCGTTCCCGTTGCTCGCGGCGTCGTCGATGATCTGCCGCGCGCCCTGCTCGAGCGGCATCGACTCGTCGGACGTGCCGTACGCGACGAACAGCGGGTCGTCGAGCTGCTGCTGGTACGGCTGGACGTCGAAGTCCGCGTACTCGAAGCCGCCCCCGGGGAACACCATGCCCACGGCCCGCGGGATCGCGCGGAAGAGCTCGTCGGGGACGTCGGTGTTGCGCAGGTAGGAGTCGGCGGCGAACGCCATCTGCTGCCGGGGAGGCACCACGGGAGCCGAGCCGAACGCCACGAAGTCGATCAACGAGTCCTCGGTGGCCATCACCGGCGTGATCCAGCAGCCCTCGGACTCCCCGTACAGGCCGACGCGCGCCGGGTCCACGCCGGGCCACGCGCGCAGCACGTCGACGGACCTCAGGTAGTCGTCGGCCATCTCGAGGTAGTCGCGGTGCGAGTTCGTGTAAGTGTCGAGCCGCTTCGACGGCACCATCGTGACGACACCGGCGCTCGCCAAGCCCTCCCCGGGCTCCGAGAACGCCTCGTGCGCGTCGCCGGTCCCGGCGCCGTGCACGAACACGATGCCGGGCAGCGCGCGCTCGACCCCGACTGGCTCCCGGACGAGCGCCTCGACCTCGGCGCCGTCGAGCTGGACGGTGATCTCGGTGGTCTTGACCTCGTAGGTCCCGAGCGGTGCCGCGTCGACGGTTTGGCCGCCGATCGTCGTGTCCGAGGTCTCGGGGACGAGGTGGTCCTCGACGGGTTGCGGGTCCCACTGCGGTCCCGTGAACGCCCCGACGAGCGCGAGCAGGATCGCGAACGCGGCTGCTGTCGCTGCGGTCCGGAAGATCACTGACGCATACTACGCAGCGTCAGAACCCCAGTCGGTTGAGCAGCTTCGGGTCGCGCTGCCAGTCCTTCGCGACCTTCACGCGCAGGTCGAGGTACACCTTGGTGCCGAGCAGCGCCTCGATCCCGCGGCGGGCCTCGGTCCCGACCTGGCGCAGCCTGGCGCCGCCCTTGCCGATGACGATGGCCTTCTGGCTGTCCCGCTCGACGAAGAGGTTCACCCGGACGTCGACCAGGGGGTCGCGTCCCTCGCGGTCGTCGCGGGGCACGATCTCGTCGACCACCACCGCGAGCGAGTGCGGGAGCTCGTCCCGCACGCCTTCGAGCGCGGCCTCCCGGACGAGCTCGGCGACCATCACGGCCTCGGGCTCGTCGGTGAGCTCGCCGTCCGGGTAGAGCTCGGGCCCCTCGGGCAGGTACGAGACCAGGACGTCGCGCAGCGTGTCGACCTGGAAGCCGTCGACCGCGGAGACCGGCACGATGTCGGCCCAGTCGCCGAGCGCGTCGACCGCGAGCAGGTGGTTGGTCAGCGTCTCGCGGTCGACCGTGTCGGCCTTCGTCACGACCGCGACGACCGGCGTGCCGCGTCGCCCACGCATGACGTCCGCGAGCTGCGCCGCGATGAACCGGTCGCCCGGGCCCACCTTCTGGTCGGCCGGCAGGCAGAACCCGACGGCGTCGACCTCGGAGAGCGTGTCGCGCACGAGCGTGTTGAGCCGCTCCCCGAGCAGCGTCCGCGGGCGGTGCAGGCCCGGGGTGTCCACGAGGACGAGCTGCGCGTCGGGCCGCTGGACGATCCCGCGGATCGTGTGTCGCGTCGTCTGCGGGCGGCCGGAGGTGATGGCCACCTTCTGACCCACGAGCGCGTTGGTGAGCGTCGACTTCCCGGCGTTGGGCCGCCCCACGAGGCAGGCGAACCCCGACCTGTGCGTGCCGGGCCCGGCGGGCTCTCTCGATGTCATCAGCGGTCCTCCGTGGATCGTGCGGGCTGCTGCTCTCGTGCCGGGTCTGCCTCGGCACCGGACCGGTCGCCCGGGCGCTCACCGTTCCGCTCGTCCTCGTACGCGTCGGGCAGCCGGTGCACGAGGAGCGTCGCGACCTGCTTGCGGCGGCCCTCGACGCGCTCGGCCTCGAGGTGCAGGCCGTCGGTGTCGGCCGCGGCACCCAGGAGCGGGACCTTGCCGAGCGCCTTGGCGAGCAGGCCGCCCGCGGAGTCGACGTCGTCGTGGTCGATGTGGCGGTCGAAGAGCTCACCGAGCTCGGAGATCGGGTAGCGCGCCGGCACGCGGTAGACCCCGTCGCCGACCTCCTCGACCTCTGGCCCGGACCGGTCGTGCTCGTCCGTCAGCTCGCCGACGAGTTCTTCGAGCGCGTCCTCGATGGTCACGAGCCCCGCCACGCCGCCGTACTCGTCGACGACGAGGGCGATGTGCGAGGACGCGGCCTGCATCTCCCGCAGCAGCTCGTCGACGGGCTTCGACTCGGGGACGAACATCGCCTCGCGCGCCACGTCGCCCACCGGCACGTCGTCGACGCGTGCGTCGCGGCCGTCGCGCCGGGCCGCGCGCACCACGTCCTTGAAGAACGCGACGCCGACGAGGTCGTCGGTGTCGACCCCGGTGACCGGGATCCGGGAGAACCCGGAGCGCTCGAAGAGGTTCACCGTGCTCCGCAGCGGCGTCGTCGCGCGGGTGGTCACCATGTCGGTGCGCGGCACCATGATCTCGCGGGTGAGCGTCTGGCCCAGCTCGATCACCGAGCGGATCAGCTCGCGCTCCTGCTCCTCGATGTCCTCGAGGTCGCTCACGCGGTCCGCCACCTCGCGGGCCTCGCGGTCCGTCCGCTCGGCGGACGGCAGGTCGTCCTCCTGGACCGGGATCGCCCATCGGGTCGCGCGCGCGACCACGTCGAGCACGCCCGCCAGTGCCACGAGCACGGGCACGGGGTTGCGCAGCCCGACCGTGCGCGGGCTGACGCGCGACAGCAGGACGGCGACGCCGGCGCTCACGGCGACCGCCACGACCAGCACGAGCCAGCGGGCGACCAGGGCGTCGATCACGAGCACCAGGCACGCGATGGCGAGGACCTCGAGGACGACCCTCGTCACCCCGACGGCCCGGCTCGTCGTCGCCGGGTCCTCGGTGAGCGACTGCGCACGCCGGACCCGTGCGCGGCGGGCGACGCCCGCCGGACCGGCGTCCTCGGCGTCGGACATCGCGTCCTGGAGTCCGGAGCGGGTGGCGCGCACGAGTGCGGCCTCGCCGGCGGCGAGCAGCGCCGCGAGACCGAGCGCGACGACGGCGACCAGGATCAGCAGGAAGGTGGCGGTCCCTGTCATCGCGGTCAACGGCCCGCGAGGAAGGTCAGCAGGAGGGTCCGCTGCAGGGCGAACATCTCCTTCTCCTCCTCGGGCTCGGCGTGATCGTAGCCGAGCAGGTGCAGGATCCCGTGGGTCGTCAGCAGCAGCATCTCCTCGACCGCCGAGTGCCGCGCGACCGCGGCCTGCTCGATCGCGACCTGCGGGCACACGACGATGTCGCCGAGGAGACCGGCGGGGGTCACGTCGCCGGGCTGACCCGGGCGCAGCTCGTCCATGGGGAACGACAGGACGTCCGTCGGCCCGGGCTCGTCCATCCACCGGACGTGGAGCTCGGCCATGACGTCGGGCTCGGCGAAGAGGATCGCGAGCTCGGTCTGCGGGTGCACGTGGAGCGAGTCGAGAACGTACCGGGCGAGCGCGGCGAACTCCGCCTCGTCGACCTCGACGTCCGTCTCGTTGTTGACCTCGATGCTCACGCGTCGCGCTCCGTCTCTCGCCGTGCCGGGGTGCCGGGGCGGTCCTGCCGGGCGAGGCGGTGCGGTTGCCCCGCCTGCGTCGGTCGCGCCACGTCCCAGCGGGCGTACGCGTCGATGATGTCGCTCACGAGGCGGTGCCGCACGACGTCGGACGACGTGAGGCGGCAGAACTCGACGTCGTCCACCCCCGTCAGCACGTCCTCGACCACGCGCAGGCCGGACGGCGTCCCGCCGGGCAGGTCGACCTGCGTCACGTCACCGGTGATCACCATGCGCGAGCCGAACCCGAGGCGGGTGAGGAACATCCGCATCTGCTCGCTCGAGGTGTTCTGGGCCTCGTCGAGGATGACGAACGCGTCGTTGAGCGTGCGCCCGCGCATGTAGGCCAGAGGGGCGACCTCGATGGTCCCGGACTCCATGAGCCGCGGGATCGTGTCGGGGTCGATCATCTCGTGCAGGGCGTCGAGCAGCGGCCGCAGGTACGGGTCGATCTTCTCCGAGAGCGAGCCGGGCAGGTACCCGAGCCGCTCCCCCGCCTCGACGGCCGGGCGCGTGAGCACGATCTTGTTGACCCGGTGGGACTGCAGCGCCTGGACGGCCTTGGCCATCGCCAGGTACGTCTTGCCGGTCCCGGCGGGCCCGATCCCGAATGTCACCGTGTTCGCGTCGATCGCGTCGACGTACTGCTTCTGGCCCACCGTCTTGGGGCGGACGGCGCGTCCCCGGTTGGAGAGGATGTTGAACGTCAGGACCTCGGCCGGGCTCGACGCGGTGGCCGCCGTGAGCATCGTGATCGAGCGGGTCACGACGTCCGGGGTCAGGGGCGTCCCGCCCTCGACGACGTCCACCAGCTCGTCCAGGAGGCGGGCGGCGAGCGCCACGTCCCCGGGCGGGCCGCTCACGGCGATCTCGTTGCCCCGCGCGTGCACGTCGATCGACGGGAACCCGGCCTCGACCGCCCGCAGGACGGCGTCGCCGCTCCCCAGGAGCGCGACCATCGGGACGTGGGTCGGGACGACGACGCGGTGCTCGACGCGCGGGGACGGGTGGGAGGGCTGGGACGGTGCGGGCGGTGTCATCAGAGCGCCCAGTCTACCGACGCGACGCGGGCTCCCGGCCCCGAAGGGCGACCGCGGGGCTCACGCAGGGGTCCACCCCAGCTCCGCCCCGCCCACCACGTGCCCGTGCACGTGGAACACGCTCTGCCCCGCACGGGGGCCGGAGTTGAAGATCAGCCGGAACTGCCCGTCGGCCAGGTCGCCTGCGACCTCGTCGGCCAGCGCGACGACGTCCGCCAGCAGCGCGGGCTCGGCGGCGGCCAGCTGGGCGATGTCACCGTAGTGCGCGCGCGGCACGACCAGCACGTGCATCGGTGCCTGCGGGGAGATGTCCCGGAACGCCAGGGCCGTGGGCGTCTGCGCCACGACGTCGGCGGGGACGTCGCCCGCGGCGATCTTGCAGAAGAGGCAGTCGTCGCTCTCGTCGCTCATGACCGCAACGCTAGCGCGTCAGGCGCTGCCCCACCGGCCCAGCCGCTCGCAGAGCAGCGCGATGGCCACCGGCCCCGCCGTGGAGGTGCGCAGCACGTGCGGGCCGAGGCGAGCGCACCGGGCGCCCGCCTCGACGAGACCCTCGACCTCGGTCGCAGAGATGCCGCCCTCGGGGCCGACGACGACGAGGAGCTCGGGCGCTGCCGGGCTGCCGGCGCTCGCGGTCGAGGGCACGGTCGCGGGCACGGGCAGCTCGATCTCCGCCAGCGGCACGGTCGCCTCCTCGTGGAGCACGACGACGGCCCCGCCCGCGGCGACCACCTCGCGGGTGCGCGCGACGAGCCCACGGCTCGTCACGGCGTCCGACACCACGGGGACCCGCGCCCGCCGGGCCTGCTTGGTCGCGGTGCGCACGGTCGCGCGCCAGCGCGCCTGGGAGCGCGCCGCCCGGTCGCCGCGCCAGACGACGATGGAGCGCTCGGCCTGCCACGGGACGACGGCGTCGGCCCCGACCTCGGTCGCCGCCTCGATCGCGAGCTCGTCACGGTCGCCCTTCGCGAGCGCCTGGACGAGCGTGACGACGACCTCGGGGCGGGGCTCGACGACGACCTCGCCCACGAGGAGGTCGACCGAGGCCCCGTCGACCGCGCTGATCGTGCAGCGCAGCCGCGTGCCCTCGCCGTCCACGACGTCGACGTCCTCGCCCGGGGCGCGGCGCTGGACCACGCCCGCGTGCCGGCCCTCGGCACCGTCCAGACGGTAGACCGAGCCGGCGGTGTAGCCGCTGAGGTCGGCCGACTCGGCGAAGAACACCGGTGCGCTCATGCTCGTCCCCCGCCGCTCGTCAGCCCTGGCGGCCGGCGAACTTGTCGCGCAGCCGGCCGAACACGCCCGGGTGGGCCGCCGCGAGCCGCGGCTCGGGACGCTCCTCGCCGCGCGAGCGCGCCAGGGAGCGCAGCAGCTCCTCCTGCGCCTCGTCGAGGCCGGTGGGGACCTGGACCTCGACGTGGATCTCGAGGTCGCCGCGGCCCGTGCCGTGCAGGTGCCCGACACCGAGGCCCTTGAGCGTGACGACCTGGCCGGGCTGCGTGCCCGGCCGCAGGTCGACGTCCTGGGCGCCGTCGAGCGTGTCGAGGCTCATGACGGTGCCGAGCGCGGCCGCCGTCATCGGGACCTCCAGCGTGCAGTGCAGGTCGTCGCCGCGACGGACGAAGGTGTCGTGCGGACGCTCCCTGATCTCGACGTAGAGGTCGCCCGCGGGGCCGCCTCCGCCGCCGACCTCGCCCTGCGACGTGAGCTTGATCCGCGTGCCGGTGTCGACACCGGCCGGGACGTTGACCGTGAGGGTGCGACGGCTGCGGACGCGGCCCTCGCCGGAGCACTCGGCGCACGGCTCGGGGATCTGCGTGCCGAAGCCCTGGCAGGCGGCGCAGGGCTGCGTCGTCATGACCTGGCCGAGGAACGACCGCGCGACGCGCTGGACGGAGCCGCGCCCGTGGCACACGTCGCAGGTGCGCGGCGAGGTGCCCGGCGCGCAGCACGTCCCGGAGCAGGTGCCGCAGACGACGGCCGTGTCGACCGTCAGCTCGCGCTTCGCGCCGAACGTGGCCTCGGCCAGCTCGATGTCGAGGCGGACCAGGGCGTCCTGGCCGCGCCGGGCGCGCGGGATCGGCCCGCTCTGCTGGCCGCCGCCCCCGAAGAACGTCTCGAAGATGTCCTGGAAGCCGAACCCGCCGCCCTGGCCTCCGCCCGGCTGCGTGGGGTCGCTGCCCATGTCGTACTGCTGGCGCTTCTCGGGGTTCGAGAGCACCTCGTAGGCGCGGGAGACGTCCTTGAACCGGTCCTCGGCGTCAGGGCCGGCGACGTCGGGGTGCAGCTCGCGCGCGAGCTTGCGGTAGGCCTTCTTGATCTGGTCCTGTCCCGCGTCGCGCGGGACACCGAGGGTGTCGTAGTAGTCGTTCACATGTCCTTCTTCGGTCGACGTCCGGCAGGGCATCAGGTCGGTGGTCGGCGGCGCTCTCGGGAGCGGCGTCGGGTGGTCGGTTCAGGATTCGAGGATGCGGGAGAGGTAGCGGGCCACGGCGCGGACCGCAGCGATGGTGCCCGGGTAGTCCATCCGGGTGGGGCCGATCGAGCCGACCAGCGCGACGGCGTCCCGCGCCCCGCCGCCGGCCGTCCCGTCGCCGGAGCGCGCCGACGACCCCCGGGACCGCCGTAACCGCCGTAGCCGCTCGTGACGACGGACGCCTCCTGCAGCCCGGCGAGCTGGGTCTCGTGACCGATCCGCACCGCGACCCCGCTGGTCCCGTCGGCGGACATCTCGGTGAGGAGGTTGAGCAGGACGACCTGCTCCTCGAGGGCCTCGAGGACGGGGCGCAGCGCGTGCTCGAAGCGCATCCCCGCCTGCGCGAGGTTCGCGGTGCCCGCGAGCACGATGCGCTCCTCGCTCTCCTGGCCGAGGGTCTCGACGACGACCTCCGCCACGCGGCGCGCGGTCTCGCGGTCCGCGGGGCGCAGCGCCTCGACGGCCCCGCCGAGCGCCCGCGCGACGTCGGCGAGCCGTCGCCCTGCCGCCGCGACGTTGAGCCGCACGCGGAGCTCGCCGAGGGTCGTCTCGTCGACGGGCGCACCGAGCTCGAGCACGCGCTGCTCGACACGGCCGGTGTCGGTGATGATCACGACGAGGAGCCGCTGGTCGCCCATCGGGACCAGCTCGAGGTGGCGCAGCCCGGACCGGCGCAGCGACGGGTACTGGACCACGGCCACCTGACCGGTGAGCTGGGCGAGGAGCCTGCCCGCCCGAGCGACGACGTCGTCCAGGTCCACCGCGTCCGAGAGGAAGGTCTCGATCGCGCGCTTCTCGGGGGTGGAGAGCGACTTGATGGTCGAGAGGCGGTCGACGAACACCCGGTAGCCCTTGTCGGTCGGGATCCGTCCCGCCGACGTGTGGGGCTGGGCGATGTAGCCGCCCTCCTCGAGGACCGCCATGTCGTTGCGGATCGTCGCCGACGACACGCCGAGCCCGTGCCGCTCCGCGATCATCCGGGAGCCGACGGGCTCGCGCGTCGTGACGTAGTCCTCGACGATCGCGCGCAGGACCTCGAGCTGCCTCTCCTCGCTCACCCTGGCCTCCCGTCCGTGGCTCTCCCCTGACACCTGCTCGACGACCCGGGTGCCCGTTCGCACTCTCGCAGGTCGAGTGCCAATCCTACGGGTCGAGCACCCCGGGGTGGCCGTGTTCGCCAGCGGCGTGACCCGTGCGCGTCGCTCCGGGCCGACGTGCCGGCCGAGATCTAGGGTTCCGGCGTGAGCTACGACAGGTACGCCGATCGGTACGGCACAGACGTCCTCGGGGGCAGCAGCGCGTCCGGCGCACCGACCGGGTCGGCGCACCACCGCAGGCCCGTCGAGTCCAAGCCCCGCGCGGCCGAGACGGGCCTCGTCGTCGAGGACGTCGAGACCGGGTGGGTCGGGGCGGTCACCCGCGTCGAGAAGTCCGGTGGCATGCACGTCGTCGTCCTCGAGGACCGCAAGGGACGCACCCGCACGTTCGGCCTCGGCCCCGGGTTCTGGGTGGACGGGCAGCCCGTCGTCCTCGTGCCCCCGATCATGCGGCCGACCAAGACCTCGAACGGCCGGACGGCGTCCGGCTCGCGGGCCGTCGTCGGCGCCCGGGCGCAGGTCGCCCGGGGCAGCCGGATCTGGGTCGAGGGCAAGCACGACGCGGAGCTCGTCGAGAAGGTCTGGGGCGACGACCTGCGCATCGAGGGGGTGGTCGTCGAGATGCTCGACGGCGTCGACAACCTCGAGGAGGCGCTGGCGGAGTTCGGCCCGACCCCGGACCGACGCGTCGGCGTCCTGGTCGACCACCTCGTGCCCGGGAGCAAGGAGCAGCGCCTCACGGATGCCGCGCTGCGCACGGTGCCGGCGGGGACCGTGAAGGTCCTCGGGCACCCGTACGTCGACGTGTGGCAGGCGGTGAAGCCGGCGCGGGTCGGCCTGCAGAGCTGGCCGACGATCGAGCGCGGCACCGAGTGGAAGCACGGGATCCTGCGCGAGCTCGGCTGGCCGTGCGAGTCCCAGGCGGACGTCGCACGCGCGTGGCAGCGGATCCTGCGGTCCGTGCGCAGCTTCGCCGACCTGGAGCCGTCGCTGCTCGGCCGGGTCGAGGAGCTCATCGACTACGTGACGGCACCCGCCTGAGGCACGCCTGAGCCGCGCCGGTCGCCGCCCGCACGCGGGCGCGACCGGTCGGCGTCGCATCACCCGAGCAACGACTCGAAGGACGGCGCGTCCCCGAACGGATCGTTGACCTCGCGCGGGGCGCGCGCCGCGACCGTCCGCGCCAGCTCCCGGCCGGCCCGGGAGATGCGCTCGCCCAGCGGTCGGACGTCGTCCCGCACCCCGTCCTGGCCCGTGGCCCAGTCGTCGGTGGCGGCGAACACGGCCGTCGTGGCGACGTCGGCCCGCAGGTAGGCGAACAGCGGCCGGAACGCGTGGTCGAGCGCGAGCGAGTGCCGCGCGGTCCCGCCCGTGGCGCCGAGGAGCACGGGCACGCCGGTGAGCGCGTCCGGGTCCAGCACGTCCACGAACGACTTGAAGAGGCCCGAGTACGACGCCGTGAAGACCGGGGAGACGGCCACCACTGCGTCGGCGCGGGAGATCGCGTCGACGACGCGGGCGAGCTCGCCCGAGGCGAATCCCGTGAGCATCGCGTCGACGACCGGGTGCGCGAGGTCCCGCAGCTCGACGGTCTCGACCTCGGCGGCGACGCCCAGGTCGCCGAGACCCGCGACGACGGCCGCGCTCAACCGGTCCGCGAGCATCCTCGTCGACGACGGCTTGCCGAGGCCCGCGGAGACCACGACGACGCGGCGGGGCGTGGCGTCCACCGAGGCGCTCATCGCAGGGCCTCCGCGTCCACGCCGTCCGGGACGGCGGGCTCGGGCGACGCCGCTGTCGGCACGTCGCCGCGAGCGCGGGCGACGAGGTCCGCGTGCGACGGAGGACCGGACGGGACGTGCGCCGGGCGCGCTGCCTCGGCGTCACGGCGGAGCACCGGGACGACCTCCTCGGCGAGGATGTCGATCTGCTCCAGCACCGTCTTGAGCGGGAGCCCCGCGTGGTCCATGAGGAACAGCTGACGCTGGTAGTCCCCGACCGACTCGCGCATCGCCCCGTAGCGGTCGATGACCTGCTGCGGGCTGCCGACCGTGAGCGGTGTCTGCGCGGCGAAGTCCTCGAGCGACGGCCCGTGGCCGTAGACGGGCGCCTCGTCGAAGTAGGGACGGAACTCGCGGACCGCGTCCTGGCTGTTGCGGCGCATGAAGACCTGCCCGCCGAGCCCGACGATCGCCTGGTCCGCACGGCCGTGACCGTGGTGCTCGAAGCGACGGCGGTAGTACGCGACCATCTGCCGGGTGTGGGACATCGGCCAGAAGATGTTGTTGTGGAAGAAGCCGTCGCCGTAGTAGGCGGCCTGCTCCGCGATCTCGGGGCTGCGGATCGACCCGTGCCACACGAACGGCGCGACCCCGTCGAGCGGGCGCGGCGTCGAGGTGAACCCCTGGAGCGGGGTGCGGAACTTGCCGGCCCAGTCCACGACGTCCTCGGTCCAGAGCCTGCGCAGCAGGGCGTAGTTCTCGATCGCGAGATCGATGCCGTCGCGGATGTCCTTGCCGAACCACGGGTAGACCGGCCCGGTGTTGCCGCGACCCATCATCAGGTCGGTGCGACCATCGGCGATGACCTGGAGCATCGCGTAGTCCTCGGCGATCTTCACCGGGTCGTTCGTCGTGATCAGGGTCGTCGACGTCGAGAGCACGATGTTCTTCGTGACGCCGGCGAGGTAGCCGAGCATGGTGGTCGGCGAGGACGGGACGAACGGCGGGTTGTGGTGCTCCCCCGTGGCGAACACGTCGAGGCCCGCCTCGTCGGCGTGCCGCGCGATCGTGAGCATCGAGCGGACGCGCTCGGTGTCGTCCGGGGTGCGCCCGGTGGTCGGGTCCGCCGTGACGTCCCCGACGGAAAAGATGCCGAACTGCATGTGTGCTCCTGCGTGCGTCGAGCGGTCCATCCCCTGCGGATCGTCCGCCGGTCTCCCGGCGTCCGGACCGGTCACCCGGTCGTGGGACGGAACGCCGTGCAGGGGCGATCTGTTCCCCGCACGCGACGGTGCCGAGCACCCGATCGGTCAGGCGACCATCATGATCTGCCTGACCGTTCGCGTACCCGGCACCGGGACGGGTCGGCGGGTCAGCGCACCCCGTCGCGGTGGGCGTACTTCTGCACCGTCTCCGCGGTCGCGACGATCGCGACGTAGAACTCGAGCAGGATGCGGAACATGATCAGGTACAGGAGGGCGAAGATCGGGCCGATCAGGAGCGCCAGCAGCCCGCCCCAGATCGACTGGGTGAAGGCCGTGATGACCCCGATGACCCAGACCAGCGCGATGAGGACGATGCCGATCACGTAGACGATGCGGACGACCTTGGGCGTCACGTAGTTCGTGAACGAGAAGTCGAACAGCGAGCCGAAGAGCCCCTTCGCGTCTCCCTGGAGGTCGTTGCCGAGCTGGCCCGCGTCGAACCGCTGACCGCCCGAGGACGGCGCGCCGGACGCGCCACCGGACTGCTGGTAGGGCTGCGGAGGCGGCGTCGCCCCGCCGGTGGCGCCCATCGTCGGGTTGCCCTCCGACCCGGCGTACGGGTCGTGCGCGCCCGGACCGGGCTGCTGGTTCGGGTCCTGCGGGAATCCTGAGTTCGTGCCGGACATCGGTCCTCCTAGGGTTGGGTGCGGATGCTTGTCGTGGTCGAACTGCGGTCGCGCTGCGGTGGTGCGGTCGGATCAGGCGGCGTGCTGGCCGGAGAGCATGCGGTACGCGTAGGTCGTGGCGATGTAGGACATCGGGATGGTCACGAGGAGCCCGACCCCGCACAGCAACGCTCCGACGAGGTTGATGCCGACGAGCGCGAGCATCAGCAGCACGACGGTCCCCACGTTGCCCTTGACGAGGTCGAAGCTCCCCTTGATGGCGTCGATCGCGTTCACCTCGCGGTCGAGGGTCAGCTGGTAGACGAACACCGTGAGGACGGCCACGATCAGGCCGGGGATGACGCAGAGCAGGATCCCGACACCGGTGGCGACACCGACGAGGAACGCCGCGAGGATGACGTTCCCCACGTTGGTGATGCGGAAGAAGTCGCCGAGCCGCGGCTTGGCCCCGCGCGTCTCGTCGAGCGCACCCCGGGTGTAGAAGGCCGTGACGACGTAGGACACGACCACCCCGAGAACCTGCACCAGGTAGCCCCCGACCCCGACCGACGGCATCGCCGATGCGTCGCCCGAGAGCGCGTCCTGGAACTGCTGGAACCCACCCGTGGCCAGGCTGAAGACCACGTTCACGGCCAGGAGCACGAGGCCCATGAGCACCCATGACGACCAGTTGGACGTGAACTTCTGCCACGCGTAGCCGATCGCGTCGCCGACGCGGAACGGCGGCCCGGCGTAGCCCCCGACCGGGGACGGCGCCATCGGCATGCCCCCGTAGGGCGACTGGCCGCCGGGCTGGCCGTAGGGCGGCTGACCGTACGGCGGGGGCTGAGCACCAGGCTGGCCGTACGGTTGCTGGCCATAAGGCTGCTGGCCGCCGGGCTGACCATATGGCGGCGGCTGGGCACCGGGCTGACCGTACGGCGGCGGCTGAGCGCCAGGCTGCCCGTACGGCGGCTGGCCATAGGGCTGCTGGTTGTCGGGCTGACCGTACGGCTGCTCTCCGGGCGACGGAGGCGGGGTGCCGTAGGGGTCGTTCTCGGCGTTCTCGTCGTCCGGCTGATCGGGCGTGCGACCCGGGGGCTGCTCACTCATGTTCGACCTGTTCCGCGTTCGTGGGGTGTCGTGTCTTCACGATTCCATCACAGACCATGCCGGGAGGCAGTGACACGCCCGCCTGGTGAACGGCGCGCGCCGGAGCGGGCTGAGCGACGGGCCGCTACCCGGCTGCCGCCGCGAGGCCACGCTCGATCACGCGCGCGTACGCGTCGGTGCCCGACAGCTGCGGATGGATCCCGTCCGGCCCCAGGAGATGCCGGTTCTCCGCGGCGACGGAGCGCCAGTCCGCCACGACGACGTTGCCGTGCTTCTTCGCGACGGCCGCGAGGACCTTGTTGCCCGGCCCGATCCAGGAACGGTCGCCGTACCCGTTGACGAGGACGACGTGTCGATCGCCGAGAGCCGAGACCGCCCGCTCCACGACGCCCGTGCTCAGCGTGCTGTTCGTGGCCAGCGCAACCACGACGTAGTCGCGCAGCTGCCCCTTCCCCTTCAGAGAGGCGGCGAGATCCGGGAGGTCCTTCATCTGCCGGGACACCCGGGCGTCGATCAGGATCCCGTCGAGCCGGCCAGATATCGCGCCGGCGCTGCCCAGGGCGACGGAGTCACCGATGAGGGTCACCTCCGCGCCGCTCGGCGCGCCTTGGCCTCCCCGGACTCCTCCTTCGACGCCTTCTCCTTCGATGCCTTCTTCTCAGCTGCCTTCTTCGCCTTCTCGGCCTTCTCCGCGGCCACCTTGTCCGCTGCAGCCTTCTCCGCGGCAGCCTTCTCCGCCGCCGCCTTGTCCTTCTTGCCCTGTGCCGCAGCCAGCTTCTCCGCGGCGGCCGCCGCAGCCGCCTCCGCCTCCGCCGCTGCGGCGTCCTCGGCGGCCTGGGCCTGGTCAGCCGCCAGCGTGGCCGCTGCGATGCGCTCGCCCTCGGCGATCTGGGCCGCCGCGACCGTCTGGGCGGGGGCGCGGAGGACACCGAGAGCGACGAGGGCCGCGACCGTGGCGACGACCGCGAGCACGGTGGACGAGCGCCTGAGCGCGACCTCGCGCGCGCCGGCACGCTCGCGCGTGGCCGCCATCCAGCGACCCAGCTGTCGGCACGCGCCTCGGTAGCCCAGAGTCATCACGGGGCGTTCCACGTAGCGGTAGGACCACGAGGACGCGACCACCGTGATCAGCGAGGTGACGGCGACCACGCCCCAGCCCGGCGACGCGAGGTGCTCCTGCCCACCGGCGACGGTGGCCACCAGGACGAACACGGGCCAGTGCCAGAGGTAGATCCCGTACGACCGCACGCCGATCCAGCGCACCGGTCCACGGTCGATCATGCCGCCCAGCCGCTGCTCACCCGCGAGCAGGTTGATGACGGCGACCGTGGCGACCGACACGGCGACGAGCCCGCCGCGGTACGTGACCGTCGAGTCCCAGGCCATCGTCCACGCCGCCCAGCCGAGGGCCGCGGCGCCGGCAAGGCCGAGCACCCAGCGCACGAGGCGCCGCGAGGCCCGGACCACGACGGGCGGCCGAGGACCTCGCGTCGCCGCGCGGCGCTCGCGGGCGAAGGCGAGCAGCGCGCCGAGCATGAGGCCGAACGCGTGGGTGTCGGTCCCGAGGTAGACGCGCGACGGGTCCGACCCGGGCACGTACAGCACGGCCATCGTCAGCGCCGAGGCGAGCGCCAGCGTCCCGGCGACGGCCATCGGGACCCGCGACCGCAGCCGGGTGGTCGTGGCCACCAGCGCCGCGGCGCACAGCGGCCACAGGAGGTAGAACTGCTCCTCGACCGCCAGCGACCAGAGGTTCGCGAACAGCGTCGGTGTGAGCCCGGCGGAGTAGCTCGCGCCCGCGGCGATGTCCGCCCAGTTGCTGGTGAAGGTCGCCGCGCCGATGAGCTGCCGGGCGATGCCGACGAGCACGTCACCACCGATGAGGGCCGCCGCCGCCGTGCACACCAGCACCGTCAGCCCGAGGGCCGGGAGGATCCTCCGTGCGCGTCGCGTCCAGAACCCCGTGAGCGAGACGTGGCCCTTGCGGCGGCGCTCGCGCACCAGCAGCGTCGTGATGAGGAACCCGCTGACCACGAAGAAGACGTCGACGCCGATGTAGCCGCCGGGGAGCGCGCCCGGGACCAGGTGGTAGGCGACGACCGCCACGACCGCGACGGCACGCAGCGCATCGAGACCGAGGATCCGGTCGGTGCTCCGCCGTGCGATGCGCGCGATGCGTGCGGGGCGCGCCTGCACCTGAGTCGTCACTCGACCAACCCCCTGACCACGGCGTCCGCCAACAACCTCCCCCGCAGCGTCAGGACCGCCCGTCCCTGGACCGCTCGACGACCGTCGAGGAGACCCGAGGCGACGAGCTGCGCCACCGACTCCCGCGACCCTCGGCCGAGGAGCGCGAGGTCCAGCCCCTCACGGAGCCGGACCCCGAGCATCACTCGCTCGAGGTGCGCCTCGTCCGTCGTCAGTACCTCACGTCCTGCCGCCGGGCTGTGGCCCGCCTCGAGCGACGCGGCATAGCGTCGCGGGTGCTTCGCGTTCCAGAATCGCACCCCGTGGCCCTCCTCCGGCGGCACGGCGCGCGTGGGTGCGTGAACCTCCACCGCGTCGGCGGGACCGAGGTAGGAGTGCGCTCCGGGCCCCACGCCCCACCAGTCGTCCCCACGCCAGTAGGCGAGGTTGTGTCGGCAGGCGTCGGCGGGTGTCCGCGCCCAGTTCGAGACCTCGTACCAGCCGAGCCCGGCGGACGTGAGCACCTCGTCGGCCACCTCGTACTTCTCCGCCTGGTCGTCCGCGCTCGGGAGCTCGAGCTGCCCTCGTCGCACCTGCGCCGCCATCTTCGTCCCCGGCTCCACCACCAGCGCGTACGCCGAGACGTGGTCGACGCCCGTCTCGAGGACCGTGTCGAGGCTGGTCCGCCAGTCGTCGACGGACTCCCCGGGCGTGCCGTAGATGAGGTCGAGCGAGACGGCGAGGCCGGCCTCCCTGGCCCAGCGGACGACGTCCGGCACCCTGGCCGGGTCGTGCGTCCGTTCGAGCGTGGCGAGGACGTGAGGGACCGCCGACTGCATGCCGAACGAGACACGCGTGAACCCGCCCCTGGCCAGGGTCGCGAGGCTCTCGGGCGTGACCGAGTCCGGGTTCGCCTCGGTGGTCACCTCGGCGTCGTCCGCGAGGCCCCAGGTGTCGCGGACGGCGGCGAGCATCCGCACGAGGTCCTGCGCGGGGAGCATCGTCGGGGTGCCGCCCCCGACGAACACCGTCGAGACGGGCCGGTCCGAGATCCCGGCATCACGCATGACGCGCGCGGCGAGGTCGATCTCGCGCAGCGACGTGGTCGCGTAGGCGGCCTGGTCCGCACCGCCCCCGAGCTCAGACGCGGTGTACGTGTTGAAGTCGCAGTACCCGCACCGCACCGAGCAGAACGGGACGTGCAGGTAGACGCCGAAGGCCGACGACCGGGGGCCGCCGAGCCACGTCGGGAGCGCGCCGTCCTCGGGGGCGGGCTCTCCCTCGGGGAGAGCAGGGCTCACTTCTTGGACTTGTCCTTCGACTCCTTGCCACCGCCGCCGTCGGAGGACAGCGCGGCGATGAACGCGTTCGGGGGGACCTCGACGCGGCCGATCGTCTTCATGCGCTTCTTGCCCTCCTTCTGCTTCTCGAGGAGCTTGCGCTTGCGGGAGATGTCACCGCCGTAGCACTTGGCGAGGACGTCCTTGCGGATCGCGCGCACCGTCTCGCGGGCGATGACCCGCGCGCCGACCGCGGCCTGGATGGGCACCTCGAACTGCTGCCGCGGGATCAGGTCCTTGAGCTTGCCGGCCATCATCGTGCCGTACGCGTAGGCCTGGTCCTTGTGCACGACGGCGGAGAACGCGTCGACCTGCTCGCCCTGGAGCAGGATGTCGACCTTCACGAGGTCGGCCGTCTGCTCGCCCGTGGGCTCGTAGTCGAACGACGCGTAGCCGCGCGTGCGCGACTTGAGCTGGTCGAAGAAGTCGAAGACGATCTCGGCGAGCGGCAGCGTGTAGCGCATCTCGACCCGGTCCGGCGAGAGGTAGTCCATGCCGAGGAGGTCGCCGCGGCGCTGCTGGCAGAGCTCCATGATCGAACCGATGAACTCGCTCGGGGCGAGGACGGTCGAGCGCACGACCGGCTCCTGGACGTCCTTGATCTTGCCGCCCGGGAACTCGCTCGGGTTCGTCACCGTGACCTCGGTGCCGTCCTCGAGGGTGACGGTGTAGACGACGTTCGGCGCGGTCGAGATCAGTGCGAGGTCGAACTCCCGCTCGAGCCGCTCACGGACGATCTCCAGGTGCAGCAGCCCGAGGAAGCCCACGCGGAACCCGAATCCGAGCGCGACGGACGTCTCGGGCTCGTAGTTGAGCGCGGCGTCGTTGAGCTTGAGCTTGTCGAGCGCGTCGCGCAGCACCGGGTAGTCGGAGCCGTCGATCGGGTACAGACCGGAGAACACCATGGGGCGAGGGTCGCTGTAGCCGCCGAGGGAGTCCGCGGCCGGCTTGGCAGCGTTGGTGACGGTGTCGCCGACCTTCGACTGGCGCACGTCCTTCACGCCGGTGATGAGGTAGCCGACCTCCCCGACGCCGAGGCCCTTCGTCGGGTGCGGCTCCGGCGAGCTGACCCCGATCTCCAGGAGCTCGTGGGTCGCGCGCGTCGACATCATGACGATCTTCTCGCGCGGGTTGAGGCTGCCGTCGACGACGCGGACGTACGTGACGACACCTCGGTACGTGTCGTAGACGGAGTCGAAGATCATGGCCCGCGCCGGGGCGTCGGCGTCGCCGACGGGGGCCGGCACCGTCTGGACGATCCTGTCGAGGAGCGCCTCGACGCCCTCGCCCGTCTTGCCCGAGACCTTGAGGACGTCCTCGGGGTCGCCGCCGACGAGGCCCGCGATCTCTTCGGCGTACTTCTCGGGCTGGGCGGCCGGCAGGTCGATCTTGTTGAGCACCGGGATGATCGCGAGGTCGTTCTCCATCGCGAGGTAGAGGTTCGCGAGCGTCTGCGCCTCGATGCCCTGCGCCGCGTCGACGAGGAGGACCGCACCCTCGCACGCAGCGAGCGAGCGCGAGACCTCGTAGGTGAAGTCGACGTGCCCCGGGGTGTCGATCATGTTCAATGCGTGCGGCGTGCCGTCGACGGCCCACGGCATGCGCACGGCCTGCGACTTGATCGTGATCCCGCGCTCACGCTCGATGTCCATGCGGTCCAGGTACTGCGCGCGCATGGCGCGCTGCTCGACGACGCCGGTCAGCTGCAGCATCCGGTCCGCGAGGGTCGACTTGCCGTGGTCGATGTGCGCGATGATGCAGAAGTTGCGCAGCAGCTCGGCCGGCGTCGACGCGGGCTTGATGCGCGCGGTCTGGTCGGCGGTGGGGATCGGTGACAACTCGGGGGTGCTCCGGACGTGATCGGCGGGCGGGCAGAAGGCACCATTCTCCCATGACCACGAGACCCCTGGACCGGCTGTCCGAGCTCGCGCGCGTCCAGGAGGCGTTCGCCGACCTCGCGGCGCGCACCGACCCCGAGGCTCCGGTGAGGTTCTGCGGCGACTGGCGCGTCGCGGACCTCGTGCTCCACCTCGCGGGGGTGCACTGGTGGGCCGCCGGGATGGCCGTCGGCGTGGTCCTCGGGGGTGACGACCCGGCGCGCCCGCGCGACACCCAGGACCTCGACCGCGTCTACCGCTGGGCGGCCCGTCACCTGCACGCGACGCTCACCGAGCTGCCGGCCGACTCCCGGGCACTGACCCTCGACGGACGCGGCACGGCGTCGTTCTGGCACACCCGGCAGCTCCACGAGACCCTGATCCATCTGGAGGACCTGCGCTCGGCCGCGCACCCGGGCGGGGACGGCACCGACGTCCAGGCCCAGGTGTGGGCCGACGCCGTCGACGAGGTCGTCGACGTGCTGCACCCCCGGCAGCTGCGGCTCGGCCGCGCCACCGCACCGACGCGCACGGTCAGGCTGGTGGCGGACGACGTCTCCCGCACCTGGGTCCTCGGGCCCGGCACGTCCTCGCCGGAGGTCGCCACCGTCACCGGCCCTGCACGCGCCCTGGCCCTCCTGCTCTGGCGGCGAGGGACGCCGTCCGACTTCGACGTACGGACGGACGGCGACCCCGAGGCGCTGGCCGACGTCCTGGGACAGCCTCTGACGCCCTGACGGAGCTGCGCGCGGAGGCCGGACGGCGACGCTCAGCCCTCGGCGAGGATCCCGTCGATCTGACCCATCGCCGCGGTCATGCCCTCGACCATGCCCATCTGCGCGAGCTGCTCGAGCTCGGCGGAGGACCTGAAGAAGGACACGATCGTCATCCGGGTGCCGGTGGGGATCTCCTGGAGCTCGACGCGCGCCCGGGTCGTCGGCATCGAGTCGACCGGCTGCCCGTCCGTGTCGGCGAACCCGTCCTCGA
Source organism: Paraoerskovia sediminicola (assembly GCF_030296575.1). Lineage (GTDB taxonomy): Bacteria > Actinomycetota > Actinomycetes > Actinomycetales > Cellulomonadaceae > Paraoerskovia > Paraoerskovia sediminicola. Next base: position 2,623,259 of record NZ_AP027729.1, on the reverse strand, counting down.
ACGACAGCGAACGAGGTTCGTCGATGCCGAGGAACCGCCACCAGCCCCCGGCCTTCTCGCCGTCAGGGCCGGTCATGTAGTACGCGGCTCGGCCCTCGACGGTGAAGTCGTGCTCGTAGAACGTCGCCGGCCAGGTCGGCGGCCCCCACCAGCGCTCGAGCTGCCTCGGGTCGGCGAAGAGCTGCCACGCGCGCTCCGGCGGGGCGGCGAGCTCGGCGACGATCGTGAGGGTCAGAGCCTCGGTGTCCTTCTCGGTGCTGACGACGGTCATGAGTCGTCCCCTTCGGGTTCGGCGAGGATCTGCTCCATGCGGGTCACGCGGCCGCGCCAGAGCTCCTCGTACTCCGCGAGCAGCCGGGCGGCGGCTCGCACGGTCGTGACGTCACCACGGACGATCTGCTCTCGCCCCCGCCGCTCCTTGCGGACCAGGCCGGCGCGCTCGAGCACCGCGACGTGCCGCTGGACGGCGGCGAAGGACATCGCGTAGTGGCTCGCGAGCGAGGACACGGACTGCCCTCGTTCGCTGTCACCGAGCACGCGGACGACGACGTCGCGCCGTGTCGAGTCCGCGAGCGCCTGGAAGATCCGGTCGACCTCGCGGTCGTCGAGCTCGGTTCGTTCCTGCTGACGTACAACCATGTTGTTGTACGTTACGCGCCCGATCGCCCGGTGGCAAGAGGTCCGCACACACGGCCACGCCCCACCGGAGAGCGACGAGACATGGCCTGCCGTACGCCGGACGGGTCTGGCAGCATGACCCGGTGCCCACCACACCCTGGCCGAAGAACATCGGCCCCGTCCTGCTCCGCGAGCCCCGCGAGGCCGACATCGCTCCGCTCGAAATGGTGCGCAACGACCCGCAGGTCAACCGGTTCATGCTGCGCACGAGCGTCGACCCCTCGACGTTCCGGCGCGAGCTGCTGGAGATCCCGCAGTCCGCCACGGACTTCTCCTGCGTGGCCGAGGTCGACGGCGAGACCGTCGCCATCGGCTTCCTCGAGATCAGCGACGGCATGGGACAACCTGGGATGCCTCGAGGCACGGAGGCTGGCATCGGCTACGTCGTCGACCCCGCGCACGCGGGCCGAGGGATCGGTTCGGCCGTAGCGCGGGGCCTGCTCGCCGCCGCGTTCGAGCACCTCGGCGTCCGGCGGGTCACCGCCGGGTGCTTCGCCGACAACGGCGCGTCCGCACGCGTGCTGGAGAAGGCGGGGATGCGCCGGGAGCAGCACGGCGTCCAGGACTCCTGGCACGCCGAGCTCGGCTGGGTCGACGGCTACACCTACGGCATGCTCGCGCACGAGTGGCGGGCACAGCACCGCTGACCGACCCCGCTCGGTACCGAGTGAAGGCGGATCGTCGCCGCCGGGGGCGCCGAGGGCATCGGCGAGGGCATCGGCACGGCAGCGGAGCCGGCTCTCGTGCTCGCGGGCACGGAGGTCGCCTACCGGAGCATCCCCCGGTGCGCTACGACGTCCGCGTCATGCGGACGCTGACCGACAGGTCGCTCGCCGCTCCCCCGGCGAAGACACCCTTGAGCGGCGGGACGTCGCCGTACTCGCGACCGCGCCCGAGCACGACGTGGTGGTCGCCCACCGCGACGCGGTTCGTCGGGTCGAACGCGAACCACGCACCGGTCCACCACTCGATCCACGCGTGGGACTCCCCCACGACGGTCTGCCCGAGCGGCGCGTCCGCGTCGGAGTGCAGGTAGCCCGAGACGTATCTCGCCGGGATGCCCACGCTCCGCAGCGCCCCGAGGCACAGGTGTGCCATGTCCTGGCAGACGCCGGTCCGCGCGGCCCAGGCGTCGACGGCAGGGGTGTGCACGGTCGTGACGCCCGGGACGTACTCGAGCTCGTCGCGCACGGCGCGGCAGATCGCCTCGGCCGCGTCGAACGGGTCCAGTCCGCCCGCCACCCCGAGGGCCAGGGCCGCGACGTCGTCGGGCACCTCGGTCGCCGACGTCTCCGACAGCTCGGCGGCGAACTCGTCCAGCACCTCGTCGGCCCCCAGCCGCTCCCAGCCGACGGACCGGTCGACGTCCTGGTCCGGCGCGTCGACCTCGACCACGGACTCGGCGGTGATGGTCATCTGCTCGTGGGGCGCGAGCACCTCGAACTCGGTGACCGCCGTGCCCCAGTAGTCGGAGTAGGACGAGCGCCACGTCGCGTGCTCGATGTCGACGCTCGACCGGAGCACCCGTTGGTGCGTGCCCTCGCAGGGCGTCATGCGCGCCTCGTTGTGGGACGCCGTCACCGGCACCCCGTACGTGAAGCTCGTCGTGTGGACCACGGTCATCGTGCTCACAGCGCCTCCCCCACCCACATCGTCGCCGCCGTCGCCGACGGGAAGTACTTGGCCTTGACCGCATCGCTGGCGCGCGAGCACGCGAGCTGCACCTGCTCCATCTCCTCCGGGAGGTCGGCGAGCACGTCCTCGAGGGGTCGGTACTCGAGCCGGTTGCGCACGATCCCGATCTCTCGGCGCGCCTCGTCGGCGATGCCGCGCCGGGCGACCGCCGGCTCGAGGTCGCGCAGCACGGAGTCGGCGGTCTCGAGCGCGTGCACGATCGACCGTGGGAACAGCCGGTCGAGCAGGAGGAACGACGCCGCGCGCTCGTCCGAGGCCAGACCGCGATACGCCCGCAGGTACGACTCGTACGCGCCGCAGGAGCGCAGCAGCGTGCTCCACCCCGGCCCCGACGCCCCGAGCCGCGTCTGTGTCGTGATCAACCGCGCCGTCATGTCGGCCCGCTCGATCGAGCGCCCCAGCATCATGAACGCCCAGGTCGAGTCGCGGCTCGTCGCGGAGTCCATGAGGCCCGCGACGATGGCGGCCCTCTCGCGTGCCCATGCGAAGTAGTCGTGCGGCCCGGCGAGCCGGATGCTCCCGCCGGCCTGGTTGCGCGTCGTGTTGAGGCACTCCCACAGCTCGGTCGAGATGATCTCGCGGGCGCGGCGCGCGTTCTCGCGGGCCGCGATCAGCGCCCCCGCGATCGACGACGGCACCGCCGAGTCGTACGCCAGGTCCCGCATGACGAACCACCGGTCGACCGGCGTCCCGTCGTCCGGCATCGGCCGGTCCATGACCGTCAGCAGGGAGCGGCAGGCGAGCTCCTCCTCGGCCCACGGGTCCTCGGAGAGCATCTGGATGTGCACGTCCAGGATCCGCGCGGTGTCGTCGGCGCGCTCGACGTAGCGCCCGATCCAGAACAGCGACTCGGCGATGCGGCTCAGCACGAGGCACCTCCCGTCGATCGCTGCTCTTGTTGCTGCTGTTGCTGTTGCTGTTGCTGTTGCTGTTGCTGTTGCTGCTGCTCGAACTGCTCGCCGCCCGCGGAACCGCCGTCGGAGGGGTTCGACGTCATCGGGACCGCGGCCGCGTGCTGACCCGACCCGAGGGCACCCTCGGCGCCGATGGCGCGCTCGACCTCGTCGTCCGGCACCTCGTCCTCGGCGGGACGCGCCCCCGCTGCCCGCGGCGCGCTGAGCGCCCACGTGTCCTTGGACCCGCCGCCCTGGCTGCTGTTCACCACGAGCTGCCCCTCGGGGAGCGCGACGCGGGTCAGGCCGCCCGGGAGGACGAACACGTCGTCCCCGTCGTTGACCGCGAACGGCCGCAGGTCGACGTGCCTGGGGCCGAACTTCCCGTCCACGAAGGTCGGCGACGTCGAGAGCTGGATCACCGGCTGGGCGATCCACCCGCGCGGGTCGCGCTGGAGGCGCCCGCGCATCGCGGCGATCTCGTCGGGCGAGGCCGCGGGCCCGACCATGATCCCCTTGCCGCCCGAGCCGTCGACGGGCTTGACGACGAGCTCGTGCAGCCGGTCGAGCACCTCGGTGAGCGAGTCGGGCTCCTCGAGACGCCACGTGTCGACGTTCGAGATGATCGGCTCCGCGTCGAGGTAGTAGCGGATCAGGTCGGGCAGGTACGTGTAGACGAGCTTGTCGTCCGCGACGCCGTTGCCCAGCGCGTTCGCGAACGTCACGTTGCCCGCCCGCGCGCAGCCCACGATGCCGGGCACCCCCAGCGCCGAGTCCGCGCGGAACTGCACGGGGTCGAGGAAGTCGTCGTCGATCCGCCGATAGATCACGTCGACCCGACGCCGTCCCCGCGTCGTGCGCATGTACACGCGACCCCCGGCGCAGAACAGGTCGCGCCCCTCGACCAGCTCGACACCCATGAGCCGGGCGAGCAGGGAGTGCTCGAAGTACGCGGAGTTGTAGACGCCCGGGGTGAGGACGACGACCGTCGGGTCCGGGACGCCGTCCGGCGCCGCCTTGATGAGCGCGGCGAGGAGCCGCTGCGGGTACTCGCCGACCGAGCGGACGCGCATGCTCGAGAAGAGCTCGGGGAAGGTCTGCGCCATCGCCCGACGGTTCGAGAGCACGTAGCTCACGCCGCTCGGGACGCGGACGTTGTCCTCGAGCACCCGGAAGCTGCCGTCGACGTCCTTGATGAGGTCGATGCCCGAGACGTGGACCCGCACGCCGTTCGGTGGGCGGATCCCCGCGGCCTCGCGCAGGAAGTGGGGCGAGGAGAGGATCAGCCGGCGGGGGACGACGCCGTCCGCCACCACCTGCTGGTCGCCGTACACGTCGTCGAGGAACGCTTCCAGCGCCCGCACGCGCTGGGCGACCCCCGCCTCGATCGTGGCCCACTCGTCGTGCTCGATGACCCGTGGCACCACGTCGAGCGGGAAGGGCCGCTCCTCGCCCGCGAAGTCGAACGTGACGCCCTGCGCCAGGTAGGCCCGGGCGAGGCTGTCCGCGCGGGACGCGACGCCGTCGGCGGTGAGCTCGGTCATCGTCTCGTGCACGCGCTCGAATCGCGGCCGCACGGCCCCGTCGGGCGCGAGCAGCTCGTCCCAGGCCTTGCCCTGGCGGTATCCCTCGAACAGGTCCGTCATGGCCCGGACCGTACGCGTGACGTGTGACAGATGCATGTCGGGCAGGTCACGCGGGCATCGCGGTCCGGGGACGAGCACCGGCGTACCGCCGCCGCCCCGCCGGCACTGCACCGGCCCTGCATCGGCCCTGCCGGCTCCTGTGGGCACCTGCGGACGGCCCGGGTCCGAGGCAGTACATTGCTGCGCGTGGCGAGCTCCAGGTGGTTCCGGGTCCTGACCGACGTCGTCCGTGCGATCGCTGGTTCCGGGTCCAAGACCCGTTCAGGGCCCAGGTCCGGGTCGCGGGGCGGCGGCGGACGACGCGGCGCGGCTCCTGCGCGGCCGTCGCCGTCGGGCGGCGGCACCTACCCCGGGGACTACACCGGCACGGTCCGCGCGGAGTACTCGCCGGCGCTCGACGGCGACGCCGACCCGGGCGAGGTCGTCTGGACGTGGGTGCCGTACGAGGACGACCACCGCCAGGGCAAGGACCGCCCGGTCCTGGTCGTCGGACGCGACCGGTCCTGGCTGCTGTGCCTCATGCTGACGAGCAAGGACCACGACCTCGACGCCGCCCAGGAGGCCCGCTGGGGTCGGTACTGGCTCGACATCGGCTCCGGGCCCTGGGACCGCCAGGGACGTCCGAGCGAGGTGCGCCTCGACCGCGTGATCCGCATCGACCCCGGCGCGGTGCGGCGCGAGGGAGCGATCATGCCGCGGTCGACGTTCGATGCCGTGGTCGCGGGCCTGGGGAAGCACGGCCACTAGACCGGGCGGCTCCCGGTGAGGCCCGGCAGGCAACGCGCGAGCGGCCGAGACGCTTCACCGGCGAGCGGCACCCGGTGTGATGCACACCGGGCCCCCGCGGCTGGATCGCCACCCCCGGATGCTGCTATCGTGGGAGGTCGCGTGTCCGCCCAGGTCGGCGGGCACTGTCCCAGTTCCTCTCCAGGGGTTCCCCACCCCCAGTCCCGGAGCTGTGACCGCCCTCTACGACCTATTCGATCGCTTCGGCGAACACACCTGGAGTCTCTGAACGTGGCAAACATCAAGTCTCAGATCAAGCGCATCAAGACGAACGAGAAGTCCCGTCTGCGCAACAACGCGGTCAAGTCGGAGCTGAAGACGCACGTCCGTCGCGTCCGCGAGGCCGTCGCCTCGGGCGACAAGGACGCCGCGACTGCCGCGCTCGCCACGGCGTCGCGCAAGCTCGACAAGGCCGTCTCGAAGGGCGTCATCCACCAGAACCAGGCAGCGAACCGCAAGTCGGCTCTCTCCCTGAAGGTCAACGCGCTCTGACGCGTCCCTGACGCACACAGCACCTCACGAGAGGCGCCGCCCGCACGGGCGGCGCCTCTCGCGCGTCCGGGCACGGGACCCGGAGCGGGTCAGCGTCCGCTCGACCGCGCCACGGTCAGGACGGCCCGCTCGACCGCGAACACCGGGTCGCGCCCGCCGCCCTTGACCTCCTCGTCGGCCTGCGCGACAGCAAGGATCGCCGCGGCCAGGCCCTCGGGCGTCCACCGGTTCAGCTCGCGCTTCGCCCGGTCGATCTGCCACGGCGCGAGACCGAGCTCCTTGGCCGACGGACCGCCGCTCCCCCGCATCGCGGCGACCTTGGCGAGCGCGCGCAGCTTCATCGCGAGGGCCGCCACCAGCGGCACCGGGTCCGCCCCGGTGTCGAGGGCGTGCCGCAGCAGCGCGACGGCCTCACCGGTGTTGCCGGCGACGGCCTCGTCGGCGACCCGGAACCCCGTCGCCTCCACGCGGCCCCCGTAGTAGCGGTCGACCACGGCCACCGTCACCGAGCCGGTCGTGTCGGTGACCAGCTGGGAGCAGGCCGAGGCGAGCTCGCGCAGGTCGTTGCCCAGGGCCTCGACGAGCGCCCGCACCGCCGCCTGGTCGATACGTCGCGACGCCGCCCGGAACTCCGCGAGGACGAACGCGGCGCGGTCCGCGTCCTTCTTCACCGGTTCGCACGCCACCACCGGGGCTCCGCTGCGGCGGATCGCGTCGAGCATCTTCTTGCCCCGCTGGCCGCCTCCGTGCACGACGACGACCGTCGTGCCGGGGTCGGGCGCCTCCGCGTAGGCGACCATGTCGGTCACGAACGCGTCGGAGCACGCCTCCGCACCGCGCAGGATCACGACCTTCGCCTCACCGAACAGCGAGGGGCTGGTCGCCACCGAGAGCATCCCGGCCTCGTAGGTCGCGGCCTCCAGGTCGACGCGCTCGGTCTCCGGGTCGTTCTCTCGGAGACGCTCGACGACGCGTGCGACCGCCCGGTCGGCGAGGAGGCCCTCGGTGCCCTGCACGAGCACGAGCGGCGCCGGCTCGACCGACCTCCAGTCGAGACCCTGAGCGGCGGACGACGGAGCGGACCTGGGTGGCATGCGCCTAGCGTGCCACGGGCCACCCCCACCGCAGCACCGCGAGCGCGGCGGCCGTCAGCGCCGCGAGGAGCACCGCCCCGCCGACGCCCGGCACCCACGGGAGCGCGGCCGCCGGCAGACGCGCGAAGAAGGTCGCCACGGCCGCGATCCACCAGGTCGCGAGGCCGGCGCACCAGGCGAGCACCCACGCGGCGCCGCCCCACCAGGGCGCCACGAGCGCGGCCATGACGCCGAGGACGGTCGCCGGGGCGAGCGCGAGCGCGGCCAGCAGGTTCGCCGGCACCGCGTAGATCGCGAGGGACGGGTCGAGGAGCACCAGGACCGGTCCGCAGGCGACCTGCGCGGCGATCGGCACGGCGACGAGGAACGCCGGCTGGCGCCCGCACCACGGCGTCAGCCGCGACGCGATCGGGCCGGTGAGGGTGACAAGCCCGGCGGTCGCCGCGACGGACAGGACGAACCCGAAGGAGCGCGCGAGCCAGGGGTCGACGACCAGGAGGACGACGACGCAGGCCGCGAGCGCCGGGACGGCCCGGGCCGGTCGCCCGAGCGCGGTGCCGACGAGCCCGACACAGCCGGTGGCAGCGGCGCGCAGGACGCTCGGGTCCGGGCGGACCAGGAGGACGAAGCCCACGACGGCCGCGCCGGTGACGACGACCCGGACCCACCGGGGCGCCCGTGCCGTCGAGCAGCACCACCCGATCGCCGCGACCACGACCGCGAAGTGTCCGCCGGACACCGCGGTCACGTGGGTCAGCGACGTGGCGAGCATCGCGGCCTCGATCTCCTCGGGGACCCGCGTGGTGTCACCGATCGCTGCCCCCGGCACCAGGCCTCTGGCCTGGGGTGACAGTCCCGCGGTCACCTCCATCATCGCGCCGCGGACCCGGGCGACCGCTCCGAGCACGGCCCCGGGCGGTTCGACTACCTGAGGCGGCCCACGCGGTACGAACCCGGCGACCTCCTCGGCCCCCGGGTGAGCCGTGCCGAACCGGCCGTCCGCGATAACGACGGCTCCCACGGCGATCTCCGACCACTCCGGACCACCGACGACGTCCACCGTTCCCGCTCCCCGCTTCACGACGCCCCGGGCCGAGACCCCGTGGACCCGCAGCGCCGTCCGGACCCCCTCCGGCTTCGACCCGAACGTCGTCGCCGGGACGGGGTCGGCGACGACGGTGCCGATCACGCATCCCGTCGCGCCCGTCGACGCGAGCTCGGCCACACCGCCCGCCTCGCCAAGGTCCGCACGGACCCCCACGACGGCGAGCACGGCGCCCGCGACCGCGAGCACGAGGAGCACCTGCCCTCCCACGAGCGCCGCCGGTCGCCGGGTAGCCGACGAACCGCTCGCTCGCGCCCGGCGCCGCGACGCGGAGACGAGCCCCACCGCCACGACGAGCAGCAGCACTGCCAGCAGCACCGTGACCGGCCACCGTGGCATCGACGCGGGTCCCGTGCGCGTCCCGACCCACGCGCAGATCCACGCCACCACGGCAGACGGGACGAGGCGCAGGTCGGTCGTGGTGGTCACGCCCGCACCAGGTCCCGCAGTCCCTCCAGCACCACCGGCCCGATGCCGGGGACCTCCACCAGCGCATCGACCGAGGTGAACGCGCCGTGCTCCTCGCGGTGCGCGACGATCCTCGACGCGAGCACCGGGCCCACGCCCGGCAGAGCCTCGAGCTCCGGCTCACCCGCAGCGTTGACGTCGATCAGGTCCGCGCCACCACCAGCCCCGCCTCCCGCACCCGCACCTGCGCCGCCGCCCGCCCCTGCGCCACCGGCCGCCGTGCCCGGCCCGACCGCCGCGGCGGGGCCGGCCGCCTCGGCCGCCGCCTCCTCGACCGACGGGACATACACCTGCTCGCCGTCCACGAGCGGGCGCGCGAGGTTGATCACGTCCAGCTCGGTGTCGGACGACGGTCCCCCGGCCGCGGTGATCGCCTCACCGACACGCGACCCGGCGCTCAGCTCCACGACCCCGGGCTCCTCGACCTCTCCCGCGACGTGCACCACGAGGCTTCCCGCGTCGGCAGCGCCGGCGCCAGCGACCCCGCCATCTCCCGTCGCCTCGCCCTCGGGCCCGCCGGCGCCCTCGACCCCACCACCGACCGCGTCCTCGACCCCAGCGTGGTCGGCGGACCCCTCAGAGTCACCGGCAGACCCACCGACCGACCCCGCGGTCGCCCCGTCGCCGGTGTCGGTCCCCGCGTCGCTCGCGGACGCCGCCGCAGCGGGTCCGTCGGCGACATCCGCGAGTGATACGGAAGGGTCCAGGTCGTCGACCGGGATCGCGCCCTGAGCGCGGTCCCACGCCAGCAGCACGACGACTACCGCGAGGAGCACGACGGCGATCGTGCCGACGACGGCGGCCCTCAGGTCCACGCCGATCCGGAACCGCGGCGTGCCACTGGCGTCCGGCTCCGCGGCCGCCGGGACGTCGTTCTCGTCCCCGCAGGCGCTGTCGCCCTCACGGTCGTCGTCACGCTCGATGTCGCCCGAGGCGGCGCGCCCGACATCGGTCGCACCACGCACCTCCGTCGCGCCTAGCGCCCCCGGCGCGCCCCGCAGCGGGACGACCGCCTCGTGCTCGAAGCCCGGCTGTGCGGCCGGGTCACCGTGTACCGCCCGCGACGCGTCGACCATGGCGCGCAGCGCGGCACGCGCCGGGCTGGCGGCGTGGGGCTCTCGGAGCACCGCCAGGCGCCGGGTCGGAGGGTTGCGCAACGCGTCGAGCCGCTCCGCGCGGCGGGCGTCGTCTGTCGAGGTTCGGGCTGGCACGGTCGGACGCTACGGCGGTGGGCGATCCCGCTGATGACCTCGGCCCTCGCCTGTGGGCCGCCGCACGGCGTGGGTCGTGTGGACGACCCAGAAGCGCTTCGCAGCCGGCCCGACCCCGGCCCTTCACGCTCCGGCGCGCCCCGGACGACGCTCCACCATCCGGCAGCGCGCCAGCCCTAGGGCGCCTACTGCACGCGCGCGGAGTCCGGCGCGGTCTCGGGCGCGTCGTCCGCCACGATGATCGCCAGCACCCCGACCCCCACGTGCGCACCCACGACGGCGCTGACGGGCGTGACGTCCGTCGGCACGTCGAGCTCGGCCCCGAGCCGTCCGGCGACCTCGCGGGCCAGCGTGTCGTCCCCGAGGTGATGCACCGCGAACCGGGGCGCGTTGCGCCGTCCGGCGCTGTCGAGGGCGACCTCGATCAGGCGGTCGACGGCCGCGGTCCGCGTGCGGACCTTCTGCACGACGACGATCGCGCCGTCGCGGACCGACAGCAGCGGTCGGACCCCGAGCACGCTCCCGAGCGCGGCGGCGGGGGCGCTGAGCCGGCCACCGCGGCGTAGCTGGTCGAGGGTGTCGACCATGAACACGGCTCGGCTCCGCCGGGCCACCGCGCGCGCCCGGTCCTCGACCGCTGCGGCGCCGCTCCCCGGGCGGCCTCCTGCGCCGCGGCGAGGGCGGCGAAGCCGAGCGACATCGCGACCGTCCGCGAGTCGACGACGCGCACCGGCACGGGCGAGCGTCCGGCGGCCGCGGTCGCGGCCTGCAGCGTGCCCGAGAGGTCGGCCGACAGGTGCACGGAGACGATCTCGGTCGCCCCGGCGTCCGCGGCGCGGCGGTAGGCCTCGAGCAGGGCCTCGGACGACGGCTGCGACGTCGAGACCACGGCACCGGCCCGCAGGTACGCGGCCAGGTCGTCATCGGTGATCTCCGTGCCCTCGGCGTACGACTCGTCGCCGACGATCACGGTCAGCGGCACGACCTGGAGCGTCAGGTCGCCGAGCGCCCCGCCGGGGTAGCGCGTGGCGAACCCGTCCGGGAGCGACGCGGTCGAGTCGGTGACGACCGCGACGCGCCCCCGGGCGCGCCCGGACCGGCCGGACCGTTCGCACCTGGGCGCGCCACGTCGTCAGCCACGTCAGGCCGGGACGATGTTGACGAGCTTCGGTGCGCGGACGATCACCTTGCGCACGCCGCGCCCGTCGAGGTTGCGCACGATCGCGGGGTCGGCGAGCGCGAGCACCTCGAGGTCGGCGTCGGAGATCGACGGCGGCACCTCGATGCGACCGCGGACCTTGCCCTGCACCTGGAGCACGCAGGTCACGGTGTCCTCGACGAGGTACGCCTCGTCGGCCACGGGGAACGGCGCGCGGGCGAGCGACGTGTCGTGCCCGAGCCGCGACCACAGCTCCTCGGCGAGGTGCGGGGCGAACGGCGCGGTCATGAGCACGAGTGGCTCGACGGCGGCGCGCGGCACCGAGCCGAGCGACGTCAGGTGGTTGTTCAGGCCGATGAGCTTGGCGATCGCGGTGTTGGGGCGCATCCTCCATCTCGACCGTCACGTCGGCGATCGCGCGGTGCACGGCGCGCAGCGTGGCGGTGTCGGGCTCGTCGTCCGACACCGTGAGCGCGCCGGACTCCTCGTCGACGACGTTGCGCCACAGGCGCTGGAGGAACCGCTGGGACCCGACGACGGCGCGCGTCTCCCACGGGCGCGACAGGTCGAGCGGACCCATCGACATCTCGTAGACGCGGAACGTGTCGGCGCCGTAGGCGGCGTACATGTCGTCGGGCGTGACGACGTTCTTGAGCGACTTGCCCATCTTCCCGTACTCGCGGTTGACGGGGGCGCCCTGGTAGGTGAAGACGGGCTCGCCGTCGTCACCCTTGCCTTCGACGACGTCGTCGGCCGGGACGTACGCCCCGCGCGCGTCGGTGTACGCGTAGGCCTGGACGTAGCCCTGATTGAAGAGCCGACCGAAGGGCTCGCGCGAGGTGACCTTGCCGAGGTCGTAGAGCGCCTTGTGCCAGAAGCGGGCGTAGAGCAGGTGCAGCACCGCGTGCTCGACGCCGCCGACATAGAGGTCGACGCCGCCCGCGACGCTCGCGGTCCCGTTGTGGTTCGGACCCAGCCAGTAGTCGTCGAGCTTCGGATCGACCATCTGCTCGGAGTCCGTCGGGTCGAGGTAGCGCAGGTAGTACCAGCACGACCCCGCCCAGTTGGGCATCGTGTTCGTGTCGCGTCGGTACTGCTGCGGGCCGTCGCCGAGGTCGAGCGTGACGTGGACCCAGTCGTCGTTGCGGCCGAGGGGCGGCTCCGGGGACGAGTCGGCGTCGTCGGGCTCGTAGGTGCGCGGGGCGTAGTCGGGCACGTCCGGCAGGTCGACGGGCAGCATCGCGTCCGGGATCGCGACCGGGCGGTCGTCTGCGTCGTAGACGATCGGGAACGGCTCGCCCCAGTAGCGCTGGCGGCTGAACAGCCAGTCGCGCAGGCGGTAGGTCACCGTGCTCTCGCCGGCGCCCTGGGCCTCGAGCCAGTCGATGATCGTCCGCTTGGCGGTCGGGACGTCCAGCCCGTCCAGCTGGATCCCGCCGGTACCGGTGGCGGACGGCGCGGCGGAGTTCACGACGACCCCGTCACCCGTGTAGGCGGCGTCCTGGTCGATCGCGGCGACGTCGCCGCCCGGAGCCACGGTGTAGATCACGGGCAGCTCGAAGGCGCGGGCGAACTCGAAGTCGCGCTGGTCGCCGCCGGGGACGGCCATGATCGCGCCGGTCCCGTAGCCCATGAGCACGTAGTCGGCGGTGAAGACCGGCACCGGAGCGCCGTTGACCGGGTTGTACGCGTAGATCCCGGAGAAGACACCGGTCTTCTTGCCGGCGTCGGCCTGGCGCTCGACCGCGGTCTTCGCCTTCGCCTCGGCCCGGTAGGCGGCCACGGCGTCGGACGGCGTCGCATGCCCCCGGTCCAGGCGTCACGCGTGCCCTCGGGCCAGTCGGCGGGCGCCTGGTCCAGGACGGGGTGCTCGGGCGCGACGACCATGAAGGTCGCGCCGAACAGCGTGTCGGGACGGGTCGTGAAGACCTCGACGCCCTCGAGGCCCGGGACGGCGTCGCTCGTCGTGCCCAGGTCGTCGGTCGGGTCCACGTAGACGGCGGGTCCCTCGTGCAGCGGGAACCGGACCGTGGCGCCCTCGCTGCGACCGATCCAGTTGCGCTGCATCGCCTTGACCTTCTCGGGCCAGTCGATGAGGTCGAGGTCGTCGGCCAGGCGGTCGGCGTAGGCGGTGATGCGCATGTTCCACTGCCGCAGGCTGCGCTGGAACACGGGGAAGTTGCCGCGCTCGGAGCGACCGTCGGCGGTGACCTCCTCGTTCGCGAGCACGGTGCCCAGACCGGGGCACCAGTTGACGGGCGCCTCGGAGACGTACGCGAGCCGCTGCGGGTCGATCACGTCGCGACGCTCGCCGGCGTCCAGGTCCTGCCAGGTGCGGCCGTCCGCGACGCCCTCGGGCAGCTCGCGGGTCCCGGCCTCGTACTCGGCGACGAGCTCGGCGATCGGGCGCGCGCGGCCCGTGCCGCCGTCCGGCCGCACGGCGTCCTCGTCGTACCAGGAGTCGAAGATCTGCAGGAAGATCCACTGGGTCCAGCGCACGTAGTCGGGGTCGATCGTCGCGAACGTGCGCCGCGAGTCGTGCGCGAGGCCGAGGCGCCGCAGCTGGCGCTTCATGTTCTCCATGTTTGCCTCGGTCGTGGTGCGCGGGTGCTGACCCGTCTGCACCGCGTACTGCTCGGCGGGCAGGCCGAACGCGTCGTACCCGAGGGCGTGCAGCACGTTGTCGCCCTGCATCATCCGGTAGCGGCCCACCACGTCCGTGGCGATGTACCCCAGGGGGTGGCCGACGTGCAGCCCCGCGCCCGACGGGTACGGGAACATGTCCATGACGAAGTACGGCGGGCGGTCCCCCGCCGGGTTCCCGTCGCCGTCCGTCAGCGAGCCGTCCGGGTTCGCCGCCCAGAACGTGCCGCGCTCCTCCCAGCGGTCCTGCCAGCGGAGCTCGATCTCCTCCGCGAGGGCCGGGGTGTAGCGGAACGTCGGGGCATCAGGCAGGTCCTCAGGCACAGTCACACGTTCGAGTTTACCGGGGTCCGCACGCCTTCCCGGTCGACCGCAGGTGCGTCGGCGGCGTCGGGGACCTCGCCGGGCCCGCCGCCGTCGGCCGCGCCCCGCGCGTCAGTCCCACCGGCGGTCGGGACGTCCTCGACGACCGGTGCGACGTCGTCGGACGCCGGGGCACGACCGCGGCCGAGGACGACGATCACGACGAGCCCGACGAAGGTCAGCACGGCGCCGGCCCACGCCGGGGCGAGGTAGCCCCAGCCGGCCGCGATGACGAGACCTCCGACGAACGCGCCGGTGGCGTTGCCCACGTTGAGCGCGGAGTGGCACAGCGCCGCACCGAGCGACGGCGCGTCGGGCGAGAGGTCCATGAGGCGCGCCTGCATCGCGAGGCCTAGCACCTGGGAGGTCACGCCGAGCAGGAACAGGACGACGACCGCCGCGACCGGCTGCTGCCCGGTCAGCGCGAAGAGGACCAGCACCGCGATCGTCGAGACCAGGCCCAGGTAGACGGTCTTCATGACGTGCCGGTCGGCGAGCCGCCCGCCCAGCAGCGTGCCCACGGTCATGCCGATGCCGAAGATCGCGAGCACGATCGGCACCGTCCAGGACGGCATCCCGGTCACCTCGGTGATCGTCGGGGCGACGTAGGAGTACACGGCGAACATGCCGCCGAACCCGATCGAGCACCCGACGAAGCCGATCCACAGCGGCGCGTTGCGCAGCGCACCGAGCTCCCGCTTGACGCTCGAGTCCTGGTTCCCCGCGCCGTCCGGCACGAGCCGCCACAGCGCGGCCAGGGTGAAGAGGCCGAGGACGCCGATCAGCACGAAGGCCGACCGCCACCCGAGGCTCTGGCCGACGAAGGTCGAGAGCGGCACACCGACGACGTTGGCGATCGTGAGCCCGGCCATCATCGTCGCCACGGCCCGCCCGCGTCGACCGGGACCCGCGACCGCGGCCCCGACGACCGCCCCGACGCCGAAGAAGGCGCCGTGCGGGAGACCCGCGAGGAAGCGGCCGGCCACGAGCCACCCGAGGCTCGGCGCCGCCGCCGAGAGCACGTTGCCGATCGTGTAGGCGGCCATCAGGATCAGCAGGAGGCGCTTGCGGGGCATCCGCGCCGCGAGGACGGTCAGCACCGGGGCGCCCACCACGACGCCGACCGCGTAGGCCGTGATCGTGTGGCCCGCCGCGGGGATGCTCGCCCCGAGGTCGCTCGCGATCTCGGGCAGCAGGCCCATGGTCGCGAACTCGGTGGTGCCGATCGTGAACCCGCCGATCGCCAGGGCGAGGAGCGCTCCGGGCAGCCGGGCACGGCGCTGGCCGGCGGGCCGGGTCGACGGCTGGGACGTGGGCTGCGTCGTGTGCTGCGCGGTCATGTGGTCCTCCGTCGTGGGTCGTGCGGGTCGAATCGATTCGAGAGTCGGGTCGACGGCATCGGCAACACGAACGGGGTGATGCCCCGAGCCTACGGGGCCGCGCGGATCTTGGCGAGGGGTCGGGTCGAGGGCGGCGGGAGGTTGCTCGAGGTCGGCGCTAGTCGCGCAGGGCACCGCAGGACGCTGAGGAGCCGCCCGCAGCCGGGCGCGGGATCAGTCCGCGAGCACGACCCAGATCGACGACGCCGCCGGGAGCCCGAGGTCCACGGTGCGCTCCTCGTCCGACCCGGACCAGGTGACCGCGATCGTCCCGGCGAAGTCCCGGCGCTCGGTCACCGAGAGTGCGACGTCGAGGTCGATCCCGAGCTCGGCGAGGTAGCGCAGCACGTCCGGGTCGGAGTCCGAGATCCGGGCCACGACACCGGTCCCGCCGGCCGGGACGTCGGCGAGCAGCACCGCCGGGATCTGCTCGACGTGCCCGTCCGCGGTCGGGATCGGGTCACCGTGCGGGTCCCGCACCGGCCGTCCGAGGGCCTCGTCCATCCGTTCGACCATCCGGTCGGAGACGGCGTGCTCGAGCACCTCGGCCTCGTCGTGGACCTCGTCCCAGGAGTACCCGAGCCGCGAGACCAGGTACGTCTCGATCAGCCGGTGCCGGCGCACCATGTGCAGGGCCGCTGTGCGGCCGGCAGCCGTGAGCTCGACGGTCCCGTACCGGGCGTGGTCGAGCAGGCCCTGGTCGCGGAGCCTGCGCACCGTCTCCGAGACGGTCGAGGCCCCGACCCCCAGGCGCTCGGCGAGGAGCTTCGTCGTGACCGGCTCGTCCGACCACTCCAGCGCGGACCAGACGATCTTGAGGTAGTCCTGCGCGACCGTCGTCAGCTCCTCGTGGTTCACCACGCGCGCCACCTTATCCGGCAGGGGTGGCGGACGGCGTCGCACCCCCGGTCGCGTCGGCGTCGGCAGGCACCTCGGTCGGCTCGTCGACGGCGGCGTCCTCCGCTCCCCCGGACGGGTCGCCGTCGGAGGCCTCGGGAGCGTCGTCCGAGCCGGCACTCGGGGTCGCCGAGGGGCTGTCCGTCGCGGCACGCGGCGCGCCGTCGGTGGGGGCGCCGGTCGGGGCGTCGGTCGCGACCGCGACGGGCTCGCCCTCCTCGTCGACGGTCGGCGTGAACGGGAGGAGGACGGGCATCGGGATCCGGGGCCCGACCTGCGCCTGCTGCGCCGGGTCGACGGACACCACCTGGTAGTCGACGAACCGGCGACGGTCGGGGTCGAACCGCAGCACCGTCATCTCGGCCGTGCCGTGCAGCGGGCCGACGGTCGGCTGGTTGAGGATCGCTCCCGCGGTCGACGAGTTGATGTACTGGATCCCGCCGCCCACCTGGACCGGGTCGACCCGCTTGTGGAGGTGTCCTGAGACCTGCATCGGGACGCATCCCGAGTCCAGGACCCCGTTCCCGACGCGCGGCGTGTGCAGGAGGAGCAGGTCGACCCCGGCGCCGTCCGCGCACGCCGTCTGCGTGAGCTCCCGGGTCTGCTCGTCGGGGGTCAGGTCGTCGTCCGCGACGCTCGACCCGGTCAGGACGTTGGTCTGCAGCGCGTCGTGGTCCCCGAGGATCCGCACGCCCGCCACCTCGACGACGGACCCGTCGAGCACGGTCGCGCCCTGGGCGCGCTCCTGCGCCGACGTGGTCGCGCTGTCGTGGTTCCCGTCGGCGACGACGAGCGGGACGCCGTCCGGCAGGGCGCCGGTGAGCGCGGTGACGCACACGTCCTCGACCGAGGTCCCGTTCATGGTCGTGTCCCCCGCGTCGAGCACGACGTCCGCCCCTGACCGGATCGCCGACGTCGCGATCAGCGGGGCCATCCCGGTGTTGCAGTGCAGGTCGGACACGACGAGGAACGTCACGTAGTCGTCGTCCGCGGAGGCCTTGACGACCGGGCCGCGCAGCCCGACGGAGGCGGCGATCGCGTCGATGTTCTCCTGCGCGAGCCGCTCGTCCCACGCCGCGTCGAGCTTCTCGTCGGCCGTCGCGTAGAAGCGCTCGTTGTCCCGGTACGTCTCGAGGAGCTGCGTCCCGTACGTGTCGACGATCCCGGACAGCCTGCCCGTGATGCGCGCCCCCTCGAGACCCGTGCCGGCGAACACCGGGCTCGCGCTCCCCTCCGGCTCCGGTCCCCGGATCGTGCCCGAGCTGAGGGTCCCGGCCACGAGGACCAGGACCAGCGCGCCCGAGGCCACCTCCCAGGTCCGCGGCGCGATCGACCGGGCGAGCTCTCGCCGCCGCGCCGACCCCAGCAGGAGCCAGCACGAGATGATCACGATGACGACCACCGCGATCGCGATCAGCGTGCGCCAGATCGCGTCCGTGACGAGCGCGTGGATCGCCGAGGAGATCGTGGCCTCGGGGCTGCCGAAGAACTGCAGGTAACTCTGCGCGTCACCGGCGAGCGCGTCGAGCGGTGTCGACTCGTCCAGCTCGCGCAGCTGGGACGGGATCTCCCCGACGACCACGTCGACCCCGATGCCGAGGGGCGCCGGCGAGTCGATCTCGAGCGACCCCAACGGGCCGAAGTCGACGGTCGCGAGACCGTTCGTCGTGATGTCGTACTCGGCCTCGTGGGGCCCGAGGCTCAGGTTCGCGGTCGCCGTCGTCACCCCGAACGTGAGGCACGCGACGAGCACGGCGAGGGCCAGCAGGACCCAGCGGACCCACCGACGGGACCTGCGGCGCGCGATCATCACCCCAGGGTTCTACACCACGGGGCCGCAGGTCGAACCGGTCGCCACGCCACGCCGCGGCTCGCTCAGCCGTCGGCGTGCCGCAGCGCGACGAGCGCCAGCACGGCGGCGCCCAGCATCGTGACCACCCCGATACCCGCGGTGACCGCCACGCCGCTGCCGAACGCGGTGTGCGCCGAGTCGAGGAGAGCCTGCGCCTGCTCCGCCGGCAGACCCGCCGCTACCGTCGTGGCCCCGCCGAGGGTCTCGGTCGCGACCGCCGCGTCGGCGTGGCCGACACCTCGGGGCACGACGAGGTTCGTCGCGTACGACGCCGACAGGATGCTCCCGAGCACCGCCGTGCCGAGCACCGCGCCGACCTCGTAGGCGGTCTCGGAGATCGCCGACGCCGCGCCCGCCTGGGGCGCGGGTGCCGAGGACAGCACGAGGTCGTTCGAGAGCGTCTCGGCCGCCCCGATCCCCACGGACAGGAGCGTGAACGCGACGACGAGGGGCCAGAGGGTCCCGTGGCCGCCGAGCACGGCGACGATCCCGTACGCGGTCGCGGACAGCAGGAGGGCACCCGCCACGACCCGGGCGGGCGTGACGCGCCGCACGACGCGGACCACGAGCAGGCCGGCAACGATCATGCAAACCATGCCGGGGAGCAGGGCGAGCCCCGCGACGCTCGGGCCGAGGCCGATCACGAGCTGGAGGTCCTGCGACGCGAAGTAGAGGAACCCCACGTAGCTGAAGATCGAGAGCAGGTTGATGAGGACCGACCCGCTGAACGCCGGGTTCGCGAACAGCCGGACGTCGAGCATCGGGCGCTCGCGCCGCAGCTGCCGCCGGACGAACAGCGCACCGGCGGCGACACCCACGAGGATCGCGAGCGCCGCGACCGCTCCTGCGCCTCCCTTGCCGAGGACCTTGATGCCCCACACGACCGGGGCCATCGTCAGCACGGACAGCGCGATCGACACGACGTCGACCGGACCGGGCTCGGGGTCACGCGACTCGGGGACCAGCACGGGCGCGAGGACCAGGAGGAGGACGAGCACCGGGACCGCGATGAGGAACACGGAGCCCCACCAGAAGTGGTCGAGCAGGAGACCCCCACGATCGGGCCGAGTGCGGCTCCGGCGGCGAATCCGGTGGCCCACACGGCGACCGCGAGCCGCCGCTCCTGCCGGTCGGTGAAGATGTTCCGCAGCAGCGACAAGGTCGCCGGCATCAGCATCGAGCCGAACACGCCGAGGCCGACCCGCGCCGCGATCAGCGCCTCGGCGCTCGACGACTCCGCCGCCACGACCGACATGGCCGCGAAGCCGACGGCTCCGACCAGGAGCAGGCGCCGGCGTCCGACGCGGTCGGCGAGCGACCCCATCGGGACCAGGAGGGCCGCGAGGACGAGGGGGTAGATGTCCACGACCCACAGGAGCTGCGTGCTGGTGGGCGTCAGGGACGCGGAGATCTGCGGCAGCGCGAAGCTCAGGACGGTGTTGTCGATCGAGACCAGGAGCACCGGGAGCATCAGCACGGCGAGCGCGAACCACCGGTTGCGTGCGGGCGCGACGGGGCGCCGGCGTGCCCGCCGGAGGAGCCTCGTGCGCGGGTCCGGCTCGTGGTTCGTGGGCTGCAGCAGGGTCGTGACGGACATGGCAGGGCCTCCTCTCGGGGTTCGGGGGGACGTGGAGCGCTCATCGGGTCCAACCGTCCGGACGGTGTAGTAACCCGTCCAGACGGTACAGTAACCGGTCGCCGGTAGGGTGGCAAGATGCCTCCCGCACCCGTGGCCCGCGAGAAGGTCCTCGAGGCCTTCGCGACGATCCTCGTCACCCAGGGCGAGCGCGCCGCCACTCTCGAGGCGGTCGCCGCTCAGGCCGGCGTCTCGAAGGGTGGCCTGCTCTACCACTTCGCCTCGAAGCAGGCGCTGGTCGACGGGCTCCTCGGCCGGCTCGTCGACCTCGCGGCGGCCGACGTCATCGAGATGCGCAGCGCTCCCGCAGGGCCGGTCGACCACTTCCTGCGGACCTCCGCGCAGTCGGACACCGACTTCGACCGCGTCTACGTGGCCGTCACACGACTGCCCCAGGACACCTACCCGCAGGCCCGGGCCGCGCTCGACGAGGCGCACCGGGGGTGGCAGGCCGCGGTGCTCGATGCGGTCGGCGACCCGGTGCTCGCGCGCGCCGTCGTCCTCATGGGCGACGGCCTCTACCTCGAGGCCTCCCGCACGGGCGACTGGGATGCCGACTCCCGGTCGCGACGCCGCACCGACGCGCACGTCGACGAGCTCCTGGCGCTCGTCGACCGCATCAGCGGCGCGACAGGCGCCCCGGCCGACGGCCGGTCCGAGGGCGCGACCGCCGGCTAGTCAAGCGCCACGACGACGGAGGCGCCGGCCGCTCCCACAGCGACCGACGCCTCCCCTGCAACCGCACACCTCATGCGGTCCCCGCCCTGTCGCACTCGCGTGCCGGGCGGGAGCTCTCTCCCTCGTACGTCAGGCCGAGGACCTCTCGGCCGACGCGTCCTTCGCCTTCGTCGTCGACTTCTTGGTCTTCTTCGACGCCTTCGAGCCGCTCTTGGTCCCCTTCGTCGACGAGCCGGAGCCCTTCGAGCCCGAACCCTTCGCACCGGAGTCCTTCGTGCCGGACCCGCCCGAGGACGACCCCGGGACTTCTCGACGCTCCGGCGCAGCGCCTCCATGAGGTCCACCACGTCTCCCCCGCCGCCGCCCTCGTCCTGCTCGCCGAAGGTCTCGGCGGTGTCGAGGGCGTCGCCCTTCTCGATCTTCGCATCGATGAGCTGCTGCAGCTGGACCTGGTAGTCGTCGGCGTAGTCGGACGGCGTGAAGTCGGCCTCGTAGCTAGCGACGAGCTGGGCGGACATCGCCATCTCCTTGTCGGTGACCTTGGGCGACTCGTCGAGGGACGGGAAGGCGGGCTCCCGCACCTCGTCGGCCCACAGCAGCGTCTGGAGCACGAGTACGTCGTCCCGCACGCGCAGGGCCGCCAGCCGGGTCCGCTGCCGCAGCGCGAACCGGACCACCGCCGTCCGGTCCGTCTCCTCGAGCGTGCGCCGCATGAGGACGTACGCCTTCGCCGACTTCGAGTCGGGCTCCAGGTAGTAGCTCTTGTCGAGCAGCATGACGTCGATCTGCTCGGTGGGGACGAACTCTACGACCTCGATCTCACGGTTCTTCTCGGCGGGCAGGGACTCCAGGTCCTCCTTGGTCACGACGACGGTCTGCTCACCGTCCTCGTACGCCTTGTCGATGTGCTCGAACGGCACGACCTTGCCGCAGACCTCGCACTTCCGCTGGTACCGGATGCGGCCGCCGTCGGCGTCGTGCACCTGGTGCAGCGGGACGTCGTGCCCCTCCGTGGCGCTGTAGACCTTGACCGGGACGTTGACCAGCCCGAACGTGATCGCGCCCTTCCAGATCGCCCTCATGGCCCAATGGTCGCGCCGACGGGCGCACCCGGCCACATGACCGGCCGCACGACCGTTCGACGGTATTGCCGCCCCCGGACATGCGTCGCCTATCAGGTATCGCTGATCAGGTGTAGTTGAGAGTTACCGGAGCCTCTGCGCCAGCAGCCGAGATCGGCGAGCATCCGCATGTTTCTGACGTTTTCATGGAGTCGAGTCCAACGAATGGCCCTCCGGTTGGCGGGTTGTTTCTGGTTCTCCAGAGGTACTGACGCCCTGCGCCTCGACCCAGCTGCTGTAGCGAGGCATAACGTGCTACTTCAGTTTGGTCGACGCACTCGACCCGACGGCAGACCACATCCGAAGCGACATCTTGCGCACCGGCCGCGTCCGAGGCGTCGCGAGGCTCACATCCGGATTCACCGACCCCGCCCCGCGAGAGCCGCTGGCGCAGTGAATGCTCAGCGCACAGATGGGGCAGGTCATGTTCGAATAGCGCGTCACGCTTGTCGCCGACCTCACCGACACCGTGCTGGCGACCTCCGCACGAACCGACCTCGTCTCGGTTCTGGTCGCGAGCCTGGGCACGCGAGGCCAAGTGCGCGCACACTCTCTCCGCTTCGCGCGGCCCATGCGAACAAGGCTCACTCCTCGGGTCGACGACTTCGACGCCCGCGACGCATCGCACGGAGCGCAGGCTCGAGATATTCCCGCCCTGCTCTCCCAACGACACGGAGGTACCCCGAGCCTCGGCAACCGTCGCCCATCTGATCCGCGACGGCCACCCCCAGATGACGCCCTCTGGGGTCGACGCATGGGAGCCGCCCCCGTCGTGTCGAGCATCGAACGCGCCGCAATTGTGGCGTTTGAGTTTACGAACTGGCGCGACCCCACAAAACCCGAGAGAATGCCACACGATGACGACCGAGCTCGAAACCCACGACAGTTCTGATGACGAGCCCGACACCGAGATCGAACTCATCAGCGACGGCGAGGGCCTGGTCGTTCTCGGAAGTCCTGCCGCCGTCGAGCGCTTCACCGCATCGACGGGTCAGCCATCGCAGGCACTGAACCTTCATCGCCTCCCATCGATCGCCTCCAAAGGCGGGTCGGCGATGCAGACTGCGTCGGAGGTCTCCGCCAATGCCGGCCGGTGGATGAAGCTCACGGAGGAGTCGGCCCGAGCCGCACACGGTGCGGACCTCGTGCAGCGTTCAGGCGGCCAGTTCGTTCAAGCCACGACTCGGGGCGCGAACAACCAGTTCGCGAAGAACCTGCAGTTCGTCGCCAAGCCAGGAGCGATGTTGAACAACCCGGCGATCCTCGCGGGCGTGGGCGGCATCATGGCCCAGTACGCCATGCAGATGCAGATGGAGGAGATCACCGAATACCTCGCGAAGATCGACGCGAAGGTCGATGACGTCCTGCGCGGCCAGAAGGACGCGGTTTTCGCCGACATGATCGGTGTCGAGTTGATGCTCGACGAATCCACGGTTATTCGTCACGAGGTAGGACGGGTCTCGGAGGTGACCTGGTCGAAGGTGCAAGGATCGGCAGCGACCATTGCGCGCACGCAGGCATATGCGGGTCGCCAACTCGAGGGCCTCGCCGAGAAGGTCGAGCGTGAGACGAAGATCGGTGCCCTTGCCGACCTCTCGAAGCAAGCGCAGGACACGGTCGTTGAGTGGCTCGCGGTGCTCGCCCGTTGCTATCAACTGCAGGACGCACTGGCTGTGCTCGAGATCGATCGCGTGCTCGATGCCTCTCCCGATGAGCTCGACCGCCATCGCCTTGCATTGCACACTGCGCGCCAGCGGCGGTTGGATGCCATCTCGACCGTCACATTGCAGCTCGTCGCCCGGATGGACGCAGCCGCAAGCCGCGCGAATGCCAAGGTGTTGCTTAACCCGGTCTCAGCGAAGGTCGTCGTGCACGCACGCAACGAGGTCGCATCTGGGGTCAGGGATCTCCATCTGGCCCTCGGCCTGGTGGACGAGCGCGAGCTCGTCGAAGCGCGCCGCTGGTCGGCCGCTGCGGTCGAGGCGCGCGACGACGTTGTCGTCACGGGCAAAGACGGCCTGCAGGCCGCCAGCCGATTCGGCACGGAAGTGTTCGAGAACACCCGGATGACGACGGGACGGCTCGCGGGGAAGATCGCGAACCGCCTGCAACGCTCAAGCGATAGCAACACTGTCGAAAGTAGCGAAGCCGAGAGTGCGGAGCGCTGAGGTGGCACTGCTCGAGCCTGACTGGGAGCAAGGCGCCTCGGCACGCTCACCGAGCCACTCCGGTGGAAACCGACAGAGCCAAGACACAATCGCCCAGATCGCGCCCGAGCTCGTCGCCGTGATACGACGCGTCGTGCGCACCGACCGGCCCGTGCGCGACGAATTGCGCGCCAGACTCCGTTCCTCGCGCAAACACTACTCGTGAGGTACAGGTATGCGCCCGACAAGCAGCCCGAGGCGCTCAAGCTCGTCATGGATCAGGTGCAGGCGATGGCGCCGTGCTACGCGGAGGAGCGGCGGTGGGTAGCCCGAACGCTGGGCGAGGGCAGTCGACCTGTCATCGAGCACCGCTGCTCACTTCGCCCAGATCGATACGCTCGTCAAGAACCCAGGAGGTACGAACGTGAGCGATGGCACGGATATCGAAGTTCAGGAGCGCGAATTCCGCCGCCGATGGCATGAGGCACATATCCAGCGGTTCGAGGCCGAAGCAGAGGCAAGCAACCGGGGTTGGCGCGACCGCAATATCGCACCACATGCCGGAGAAGCATTCCCGTTCATCGAGGCGCTTCGTCGTTCGCGAGACTTGAGTGCGTTTCAAGCTGGAACCGACAAGTGGGTGCGGGGGTTCGCGTCCGGGTATGCTGGCACGGCTGGGCAGATGATCGTCAACCAAATCAACAAGATTTCGTCTGACCCAGATGCGGCCGTCAGCGTCCTGCTCGATGCACTTTCAACCCCAGTTGATCTTTCCGACGCGACACGCAAGATCCGAATCCTCGCTGACTACCTCCAGCAGATTCGCGTTGGGGCGCACCCCAGCCCCAAACGAGCTCCGTTCGTCGCCTCCTACTACTGGGGCTTGGATGACCCGAAGGCTTGGCCAGTGGCATGGCCGAAGTCGACCGACTACGTGGAATACTGCACCGGCACGTCGGACTACAAAGACCAGGGTGATCGCTATGCCGCGCTGTACGACTACGCGGTCGAGTTCGATGGCAACCCGCTCAGGTTCGAACAGGTAGCGGCCTGGTGGGCCGATGCGCGACCGATCGTGATCGACGATGTTCTGTGCGATCGAACGCTCTTGCGTGAGGGCGCAAAAGAACGCGGCGACGACCCCGAACTATATCGTACGAATGCGCGGGCTCTCTTGGCGGCCGCCCAGCACATCGGCGCAACCCTCGAATCCGAAGTTGCAGAGGCGACGGGTCGAACGCTCAAGATGTTCAAGCCATCGTTGATGTGGGACGGCGTATGGCCCCGCGGCGATCTCTGGGTCGACTGGCGCGTCCCGCAGACGTACGGCCTTTCTGTGCGTCTGTGGCTCAACGGGCACGGTCTCTCGGTGGGGCTGCGCCCCTATCCAGATGGAGAAGCCGGGGCCACACAACGGGTCGTCGGGGTCATCGAAGGCCGACCGCTCGACGGATACGAGGTTCTGGCTGGAGGAGCATCTCGCGTTGGCAAGAACGTCGGTTTCGTCGGAGGCGGCACGGGCGAAGTCATCTACGCGCGATGGTTCGATCGCGACGCATTCAGCGGTCTGGATCTCGCCGCAGAGGTGCTTCGAACCGCCCACGACGTGGCCCCACTAATCGCAAAGCTGAACGGCGAGGACGCGGCTGGGCAGGAAGCCGACGAGCTTTCCACCGTCGTGGATGAATTCAAGCGCGCCACCGAGTACCCGACCGCTGGGCATGAGCAAGACAGGGCTGACCGTAAGGACTTCGCGAAGCTTCTCGACCATGAAGAGTTGGCGATCGTCGACCGGGTCGAACTCCGCCGGATCTGGAACTCGGGCAGGTACGGCAGCACGGGCCCGATGTCGATTCTCAACACCAGCTTGCGGGACGCCGACGAAGCCGAGTACAACAGGATCATCGCGACCTTCGACTACCTCTGCTGGGGAACGGACGCTCCAGCCGTCAGGATCAATCGGATCCTCGAAGATGACGAGCTCCGCGTGAAGGGGTTCGGCGAGTCTGTGATCATGAAGATGCTTGCCATCTGCCACCCCGAGCAGTTCATCACCGTATATCCGTACGCGGGGCCCAAAGGTAAGCTGCGGATGCTGAAGCTTCTCGGAATACCTGCGCCAACCTCATCGTCGCGCGGAGAGCTGCAAGTCGAGTCAAACGATGCTCTTCGAGCACGACTTGACCGGTACTTCCCGGGCGATGCTCTGGGCATCGGCGCATTCCTCTACTGGTACGCCGAACGGGACGACGAACCACATATTGAACCGGTATCCGACCCGCTCGATGAGCTAGCCGAGGAACTTCTCGTGGATCGCACGTTCGTCGACGATATGGTCTCGCTGCTCGAAGACAAGAAGCAAGTGGTCTTCTACGGCCCACCCGGAACGGGCAAGACCTACTTCGCCCGCAAGCTCGCCGAGGCCTTGGTGCCTGATGTCGAGCGGCGACCGGTCGTGCAGTTTCATCCGTCCACCTCCTACGAGGACTTCTTCGAGGGGTACCGGCCCGAGACTGACGCCGACGGCGCCATGACCTACCGCTTGCAGCGTGGGCCGCTCGCTGATCTTGCGGCACGCGCGAGTGATGCGCCTGGGCGCCGTCACTTAATGATCATCGACGAGATCAATCGGGCGAACCTTCCGAAGGTGCTCGGTGAGATGCTGTTTTTGCTCGAGTACCGCAACACTCCGGTTCGCACCTTGTATCGGCCCGACGATCCGTTCGAACTCTCGAAGGACATCTGGTTTATCGGAACGATGAACACGGCCGACCGATCGATCGCACTGGTCGACGCGGCGCTGAGGCGACGGTTCCACTTTGTGCCGTTCTTCCCGAACCACGGTCCGATGGCCGGACTTCTCGACCGCTGGCTTGACCGCGAAAGCGAGCCCGCTTGGGTCGGCGAACTCGTCGCCCAAGTTAACGACGAACTGGAGCGAGAGTTGGGCGGTCCGCATCTCCAACTGGGACCCAGCCACTTCATGAAGCATGATCTCAGCCGTGATGCGCTCCGCCGCATCTGGGAGTACGACATCGAGCCCTTCATCGAAGATCAGTTCTTTGGTGATCCGATCCGTATCGACCACTTCCGATTCGAGCGGGTATGGTCCCGCTTTCATGAACTTGCACCAGAATCGGTCAACGAGAAGCCGACCGACGACGCCTCTGAAAGCTGACCTGCTGTGCCGATTCTCTCGGAGTACGGCTCGATCGACCTCAACCTCACTCGTCGCCAGGCCGAGGCTCTTCAATGCACCGGTTTTGTTGTCGTGAGTCCTGTGCTTCCCGAGCGCTGGCGCGTCACGGCCACGTCGTTTGTTGGCTCCCTCGTTGTCGACGGTGTCGAGTTGTTGGTTCGCCCGAAGATCAACCCCGAGAACCTCTTTCTACTGCTCGAGCCTGGTTTGCCGCCGAATGCCTGGCGAAGGGAAGTTTTCAACTATGACGCAACTTCCGACTTGCTATCGTCGTTCGTCTCATTCTTCGCCAGAACTCTGGAGACCACGCTCGGGCGAGGAGTGATGCGGTCGTATCAGGCACGTGAAGATTCGCTTGTTGCACTTCGCGGCCGATTGGATGTCGTCGGGCAATTCAGGCGGGCAGGGGCGCTCACCCCCGTGGCCTGCGCATACGACGAATTCTCAGAGAACATCATCGAGAACAGGACGCTCCGGGCAGCGATCAGACTTGCCCTTCGGGTTCCCAAAGTTCCGCCATCTGAGCGACAACGTCTGATGCGGCAGTTGGTTGCGCTCGACGGAGTGGAAGACGTTGCCATTCGTGCCGAAGACATCGACAACATCCCGGTGACTCGGCTCAACCAGCACTATCAACCGGCGCTCCGACTCGCGCGCCTCCTGTTTGCGAACCTCACACTCACCGACGCACGAGGAGCGACCTCCGCATTATCATTCATGGTCGATATGAACGAGTTGTTTCAACGCTTCGTGACCGAGCGCCTCCGACGCGCCCTCCGAGGAAGGCTTGATGTCATCGATGTGCCGACCGTGCATCTCGGCTTGGGACGTCGAGTAGCGATGCAGCCAGACCTCGTGTTCCAGCAGCTGAATGGCACGGTGCAGTACGTCGGCGACGTGAAGTACAAACTGACAACTGACGCACGCGGTCGGAGCGGCGACTACTACCAGCTACTGGCCTACACCACCGCGATGGACCTCTCCGAAGGTGTGCTGATCTACTGCCGCCACCCCGATGATCCAGTCACCAAAAGTACCGTGGTCGTGAAAAATGCGGGAAAGAAGCTCGTGCTTCGATCGGTCGATCTGAGCGGCAGCGCGGCATCAGTTGAGCGGGAGGTTGCAGCTCTCGCCCAGGCGATCGCCCCGACAAACGCACGGTAGTGCCGCGACGCCGCATGAGTACTCACACCGCCCACGCCGCCGTGGGATTCCGCCGTCCAGGACGAGTCGACGAACCCCCTGACGCGGTTGCTCAGCAGAGCGGCGATCTAGTTATTAAGCCTGCTGTCATTCCCTTCGAGCCCGTCCAAGACCTCATGAAGCGCGACTGAACCGCCCTGGTCTGGTGGAGGCTCAGGTCACTGGACTTCGGCCAGGGCCTTTGCTCCCTGTTGGGTAGCGTAGACAGCGTTCTCGAACTCGGCAGGCGGGACGTCTGCGAAGATGCACTGGGGCTGATCAGGAGTCGCGGTTGTGCAGGTCGTTGTCGATGCCCGACGACGCGAGGAGGGTCGCGAGGACCTCCGGGCTGATCGCCGGCACGGAGGAGGTCTGCGGTCGCTTGAGCCTGCCGCCGGCGTCGTGGTCCCCAGCGGCCGGGACCGGGGCGCCGGACGTCGCCGCTCCGCTCGCGGGGGCCGACGCGATCTCCTTGACCTCGTCGTGGATCGACTCCATGGAGCGGTCGAGCTGGCTGGCGACGTCGGCGGCGAGCTTGAGGTCCGTGAGGATGTGGTCCGGGACCTCGCGGTCGAACTTGTAGTAGATCTTGTGCTCGAGGCTCGCCCAGAAGTCCATGGCGATGGTGCGCAGCTGGACCTCGACGACGACCTGCTCCACGCGGTCGGACAGGTACACCGGGACCTCGACGATCAGGTGGAGGCTCTTGTACCCGTTCGGTTTGGGGTCGCGGATGTAGTCGCGCTCCTCGATGAGCGTGAGGTCCGCCTGGCCGAGCAGCATGTCGCGCACCCGGTCGATGTCGGAGACGAACCCGCAGGTGATCCGGACCCCGGCGATGTCGAACATCTCGCGGCGCAGGCTCTCCGGGGTGAGCTCGATGCTCTTGCGCCGGGCCTTCGCGACGATGCTGTCGAGGGACTTGAGCCGCGAGCCGAGGTGCTCGATCGGGTTGTAGTCGTGGATGCTGCGGAACTCGTCGCGCAGCACGGTGATCTTGGTCATCACCTCGTCAATGCCGAACTTGTACGTCATCAGCAGCCGACGGGTCTCGTGGAACTGGTGCGCGATCTCCTCCGCGGCGAACCCGGACCCGGCCCTCGGGTGCTCGGCGTCGACAGGGGCCTCGAGGTCGTCGTCCACCACCCCAGGCTACGTCGGGCTCCGGCGCCCGACGCGCGTGGTCCACATTCCCTGGGGATGCTGTGGGGGTGGCGGGAGGAGAGGTCGTACGGGTCGACGGCCGCCGCCTGCGCCTGACCCACCTGGAGAAGGTCCTGTACCCGGCGACGGGGACGACCAAGGGCGACGTGATCTCGTACCTCACCGCGGTCGCGCCCGCCCTGCTCCGGCACAGCGCCGAGCGCCCGGCCACGCGCAAGCGCTGGCCCGACGGCGTCGGGCGGCCCGGCCCCGCCAGTGGCACTGACGGCGCTGACGGCACTGGCGGTTCGGGCGACGGGGCCGGCACGACCGGCGGGGCCGCAGGCGAGGGCGGGCCGGTCTTCTTCCAGAAGAACCTCGACGCGGGGACGCCGGACTGGGTGCGGCGTCGCCCGATCGAGCACAAGAGCCGGACGACGGAGTACGCCCTGGTCGGGGACCTCGCGACCCTCGTGTGGCTGGGCCAGACGGCGTCCCTCGAGATCCACGTGCCGCAGTGGCGGTTCGGTCGCACGGGCGTGCGCCTGCCGCCCGACCGGCTGGTGCTCGACCTCGACCCCGGGCCGGGGGCGGGACTGGCCGAGTGCGCCGAGGTGGCGCGCTGGGCGAGGACGCTGCTCGAGGGCATGGGCCTCGACCCGGTCCCGGTGACCAGCGGGTCCAAGGGCATCCACCTCTACGCGGCCCTGACCCCCGGGGCGGGTGGCCGCACGGCCACGTCCGACGAGATCGCCTCCGTCGCCCACGAGCTGGCCCGAGCGCTCGAGGCCGACCACCCGGACCTCGTCGTGAGCGACATGAAGAAGTCGCTGCGCGGCGGCAAGGTCCTCGTCGACTGGTCGCAGAACAACGGCGCCAAGACGACGATCGCCCCGTACTCCCTGCGCGGCCGCGAACGACCCTTCGTCGCCGCCCCGCGCACCTGGGCGGAGCTCGACTCCCCCGACCTGGCCCACCTCGAGGCGTCGGACGTCGTCGCGCGCCTCGAGCGTGACGGGGACCTCCTCGCCCCGGTCGCCGCCGGGCACCTCGCCGCGCTCGAGCCCACGCCCGAGCGGCTGGCGACGTTCACGCCCGCCGCGGGGACGTCGTCCGGCACCGGGACGCAGGGCGACGGGAGCGGGCATGACGACGGCCGGTCGGCGTCCCGCATCGACCGGCTCACGCGCTACCGCTCGATGCGTGACGCCGACCGGACCCCGGAACCGGTGCCCGACGATGTCGCGACGGACACCGGCGACACACCGACGTTCGTCATCCAGGAGCACCACGCGCGGCGGTGGCACGAGGACTTCCGGCTCGAGCACGACGGCGTGCTCGTGAGCTGGGCGCTGCCCAAGGGCGAGCCCGACGACCCGGGACGCAACCACCTCGCCGTCCAGACCGAGGACCACCCGCTCGCCTACGGGGCGTTCGAGGGCACCATCCCGAAGGGCGAGTACGGCGCCGGCGAAGTCACGATCGCCGACGCGGGGACGTACGAGCTCGAGAAGTGGCGCGAGGGCAAGGAGGTCATCGCCGTCCTGCACGGGGAGCGTCGTGGGACCCGGCGGCTGGCGCTGATCCACACGGGCGGCAAGGGCAGCAGGTCGGGCGCGTCGGGGGCTCCGGCGGCTCGGGGGCTCGGACGACACGTCGAACCACTGGCTGATCCACCGGATGAAGGAGCAGCCGGGCGGCGCCGGGCGTGCCGGCGGCGGCAGTGCCAGAGGCGACGGCGACGACAGCGCGAACCACGGCACCAGCGGCGGCAGCGAGGAGGACGACCCCGCCGGGTCGCAGCCGCGCGAGGGAGCGGCGTCGCGCGAGAAGACGCGATCGCCAGAGGCGCCCGACGCCACGCCGCCGCGCCCCACCGGAGCAGCGCGGGCCACGCCGCCGCGACCGATGCTGGCGCAGGCGAGCGCGGAGCGCGCGCTGCGGTCCGCGGTGCGGGACGAGCCCGACGACTGGGCCTTCGAGGTGAAGTGGGACGGCGCCCGGGTGCTCGCGTCGGTCGACAGCACGGGGGCTCGGCTGACCAGTCGCTCGGGCGCCGACGTGACAGCGTCGTACCCGGAGGTCGCGCAGGCGCTCGTCGACGCGCTCGCGGCCGCACCGGAACCCTCCGCGGGAGACGCCCACGCCCGG
This sequence comes from Paraoerskovia sediminicola, assembly GCF_030296575.1. Classification (GTDB taxonomy): domain Bacteria; phylum Actinomycetota; class Actinomycetes; order Actinomycetales; family Cellulomonadaceae; genus Paraoerskovia; species Paraoerskovia sediminicola. The sequence continues at coordinate 2,591,641 of NZ_AP027729.1, read as the reverse complement.
TCGTGGACGCTCGACGGCGAGGTCGTAGCCCTGGACGCCGCCGGCCGGCCGAGCTTCCGGCGGCTGCAACGCCGCATGAACGTCTCGTCCGCCGCGGAGGTCGCGGCCGCGCGCCGCCAGGTCGGCGTGCAGTACATGGCGTTCGACCTGCTGGCGCTCGACGGGCGATCGCTCCTGGGCGAGCCGTATGCCACCCGGCGCGAGCTGCTCGAGCAACAGGTGGGCGGCGCCGAGACCTCGCTCGCCGTCCCGCCCGCCCTCGACGACCTGGACGACGCGCTGGGGCTGAGCCGCAGGTTCCGGCTCGAGGGGATCGTCGCGAAGCACAGGGACGCGACGTACGTGCCCGGGCGGCGCTCGTCGACGTGGCTCAAGGTCAAGCACGTCCACGCGCAGGAGGCCGTGGTCGTCGGCTGGCGCCCCGGTCACGGCGACCGTGGCCGTCTGCTCGGGTCGCTGCTGCTCGCCGTGCCGGACCCCGCGGTGCCCCCGACGCGCGGGGTTCCGTTCGGTCTGCGCTACGTCGGACGCGTCGGGTCCGGGTTCACCGACCGCGAGCGCCGTGAGATCGTCGAGCGGCTCGCGAAGGTGGAGCGTGCGACGGCACCGGCCCGCGAGGTCCCGGCGGCGGACGCGGCGGACGCCCGCTGGGTGACGCCGCGCGACGTCGTCGAGGTGCTCCTCGGCGGGTGGACCGGGGACGCGCCGGGCGCGGGGAGCGTGCGCCACGCCGTCTGGCGCGGTTGGCGGCCGGACAAGGACCCGGGCGACGTGGTCGTGGAACCCTGACCGGCGCCTCCGGGCGTGCGACGAGGTCACGGCGTCCGCGGACTCCGTGACCTCGTCGGCGTGACCGCACCCGCGGCCCGGTCAGACCTGGTGCGCGTACACGACCGTGTTGTCGGCGTAGTGGCCGGTGTCGGGGTCGATGTCCCCGCCGCAGGTGATGACCCTCAGCTCGGGGTCGTCGGTGTTCCGGTAGACCTGCGCGGTCGGGAACTGGTTCTTCGGGTAGGTCTCGACGTGGTCGACGACGAACTCCGCCGTCGTGCCGTCCTCGCGGTCGACGAAGACCGTGTCCCCCTTCGCGACGGCCGCGAGGTCGTGGAAGACCGACGGCCCGTTGATGCTGTCGACGTGGCCGAGGATCACCGACGGGCCGGCGGCCCCGGGTCGGGGCGACCCGTCGTACCAGGCCGCGTCGTCGACGACGGAGACGTCCTCGTCGCCGGGGACCTCGATGGTGCCGTCGTCGGCCTGGCCCATCGTCACGAGGTCTGACTCGACCTCGATGGAGGGGATCCGGACCGTCGCGGGGAGCGGCTGCTCCTTCGCCGGCTCGGGTTCAGTCGTCGGCTCGGGGGCGGGCTCGGCCGGCTCGGCGGCCTGCCCGGCGTCCGGCTCCGGGACCGAGCCGTCGAGGAACCGGGACCCGGTCGAGGGGAACGTCGCGGGGTCCGGGCCGGTGGACGAGCTCTCGGCCGACGAGACCTCCGACGACGCGGCGACCGCTCCGGTCGACGGACCGAGGCCCGCCGCCGGGTCGACCGCGGGCGGCGCCGGGTCCTGCGTGGCGAGCCCCACGGCGACCGCGCCGCCGCCCCCCACCAGGAGGACGGTGGCGAAGGCCACGAGCAGGGGACGCCCCGGGCGGGCACGGCGGTCGGTGCCACCGGCCGGGCCGGTCCCCGTCTGCCGGTCGGCGCGACGCCCGGCCGGAGGGCCGGACCCCGCGTGCCGGGCGTCGGGAGCCATCAGCTGTCCGTGCGGAGCGTGCGACGACGGATCAGCAGCGCGCCGCCGGCGAGGGCAGCAGCGCCACCGGCAGCGAGGAGACCGATGTTCTCGACACCGGCGGTCGAGCCGGAGCCGGTCTGGACGCCGCCCGCGGGCATGTCGGCCATCTGCGAGACGTTCATGATCCCGCAGAGCGCCGGGTCGGTGGCCTCGGCAGGCAGCGACGGGTCGAGGTCGGACATCTCGTCGCCGTCGTACGTGCCGTTGTCGTTGTAGTCCACGCCGTGGACGACGACGGCCGCCTCACCGGAGGAGATGTCGTCGGCGAGGGCCTGGGAGACCTCGATCTCGCCGCGCTCGTAGGTGATGTCGCCGCCCGCGGCGGTGTCGAAGCGGTCCACGGCCAGGGCCGAGTCCGGCGACGTGTCACCGCTGGTCGTCAGGGAGACCTGGACGGTGCCGTAGGACGGGATGCCCTCGGACGTCGTGATGTGTCCGTCGCCGTCGGCGTCGTCAGCGGCGACGGGGCACTGGTTCTTGGCGTCGCTGCCGTAGTGGATGTGCGCGGCGTGCGGGCTGTCGGCGAGGAGGCCCGTGGCCTGGAACTCGACCTTGAGCGTGGTGCCGTCGACCCAGACCATGGCCGAGCCGGACCCGTCGACGCCGTTGAGGGGCACCGGCTTGAGGTCGCCCTGGGTGGTGTCGGCCGCGGCAGCGGGGCCGGCGACGGCGAACATCGCGGCGAGCGTGAGGGCGGGCGCCGCGATCAGGGTGCGGGTACGTGCCTTCATGATCGTTCCCTTCGTTCGTGGGCCGCGCAGGTCGCGGCCTGATGGTGGTTCGGAGCGACCGCCGGGGTGGATGGGTCGCAGTTCTGCCGCCGCGCCCCGGGACCGGCCGGGACCGGCCCGGGCCGGGCCCGGGTGCGCCTCGTCACGTTCCGGAATGCGCCGGCACGGGGGCCCGTTGCACCCGTCATGCGAGCTATCACCTACAGCACCTACGGCCACGCCGACGTCCTCGAGCTCACCGACCAGCCGACACCCAAGGTCGGCCCCGACTCCGTCCTCGTCCGCGTCCGCGCGGCGAGCGTCAACCCCGTGGACTGGAAGGTCCGGGAGGGCTACCTCGACGGCCTCATGGACACCGAGTTCCCGGTCGTCCCGGGGTGGGACGCCGCGGGCGTCGTCGAGCAGGTCGGCCTCGACACCCCGGAGCTCGCCGTCGGCGACGAGGTCTTCGGGTACGTGCGCAAGGACGTCATGCACGGCGGCACGTTCGCCGAGTACGTCGCCGCACCGGTCCGCACCCTGGCGAAGAAGCCCGCCTCCCTCACGTTCGAGGAGGCCGCGGGCGTCCCCTCGCCGGGCTGACGGCCTACCAGACCATCGAGCGCACCGGCGTCCGCGAGGGCCAGACCGTCCTGGTGCACGCCGCCGCGGGCGGGGTCGGGTCGTTCGCCGTCCAGATCGCCGTCGCGCGTGGCGCCCGGGTGATCGGGACCGCGTCCGAGGCGAACCACGACTACGTGCGCTCGCTCGGCGCGGAGCCGGTCACCTACGGGGACGGCCTCGCCGACCGCGTCCGCGCCCTCGCCCCCGAGGGGTGGACGTCGTCCTCGACTACGTGGGCGGCGACGCCCTCGCCTCGACGAAGGACGTGCTGGCGGACGGCGGGACGGTCGCCTCGGTCGCCGACCCGGCGGCCCGTACGGAGCTGGGCGGGATCTACGCGTGGGTGCGGCCGTCGTCCGACGACCTGGCCGAGCTGGCGCGCATGGCCGACGCCGGGACGCTGAAGGTCGAGATCGCCAGGACGTTCCCGCTCGAGCAGGCCGCCGACGCGCACCGGCTCTCCGAGGAGGGCCACGTGCGCGGCAAGGTGGTCGTGACCGCCTGACCCGCCGACCGACTCCATCTCGACCTGACGGGTCGTCCGTGCACCCCGCAGCGGTGCACGGACGGCCCGTTCGGCCGTGCAGAGCGAGGGAATCAGTTCGTCGGGACGGTCCCGCGTCAGGGATCATGGCGGGCATGGGTCATATCGACATCTCCGAGGTCGGCTACGAGCTGTCCGACGGCCGCACTCTGCTCGGCGGCGTGAGCCTGCGCGTGCCCACCGGCTCGCGCACCGCGCTGATCGGCCCGAACGGCGCCGGGAAGACGACGCTCCTGCGCATCGTCACCGGTGACCTCGCGCCGCACCGTGGCGCGGCGACCGTCCAGGGCGGCCTCGGCGTCATGCGCCAGGTGCTCGTCCGCGCCGACGACCCGACCACGGTGCGCGAGGCCCTCGTCGACGTCGCACCGAAGGCCGTGCGCGACGCGGCCCGCGAGCTCGCCGACGCCGAGCTCGGCATCATGACCGTCGACGACGAGCCCGCCCAGATGCGTTACGCCCAGGCGATCGTCGACTGGGGCGACGCCGGCGGGTACGACGCCGAGAACGAGTGGGACAAGGTCACCACCGAGGTCCTCGGCATCGGCTTCGAGCAGGCGCAGTGGCGCGAGATGCGCACCCTGTCCGGCGGCGAGCGCAAGCGTCTGGTGCTGACGGCGCTGCTGCGCGGCCCCGAGGAGGTGCTGCTGCTCGACGAGCCCGACAACGCCCTCGACGTCCCGACCAAGCGCTGGCTCGAGGCCGAGATGACGGCGACGCCCAAGACGTTCCTCTACGTCAGCCACGACCGCGAGCTGCTCGCGAACACGGCGACGCACGTCGCGACCCTCGAGACCGGGACCGCCGGCGCGAAGATCTGGGTCCACGGAGGCGGCTTCGGCACCTACGCGCAGGCACGCCAGGACCGCCTCGACCGGCAGGAGGAGCTGCTGCGCCGCTGGGACGAGGAGCACGCCAAGCTCAAGGAGCTCGTGCTCACGCTCAAGACCAAGTCGGCGTTCAACGACGGCCTCGCGAGCCGCTACTCCGCGGCGCAGACGCGACTGCGCAAGTTCGAGGAGGCCGGGCCTCCCCCGCAGCTCGCCCACGAGCAGGACGTCCGCGTGCGCCTCGCCGGCGGGCGGACGGCGAAGCGCGCCGTCACCTGCACCGACCTCGGCCTCACGGGGCTCATGGAACCCTTCGACATCGAGCTGTTCTACGGCGAGCGGGTCGCGGTGCTCGGCTCGAACGGGTCGGGCAAGAGCCACTTCATGCGGCTGCTCGCCCGCGGCGGCTCGGACCCCGACAAGGAGCACGAGCCCGCCGAGGGGTCGCCCACGATCGACCCCGTGACACACACCGGCAAGGCCTCGCTGGGCTCCCGCGTGCGGCCGGGCTGGTTCGCGCAGAACCACGGGCACGCCGAGCTCGAGGGGCGCACGCTGCTGCAGATCCTGCACCGCGGCGAGGGGCACCGCTCCGGCATGGGGCGCGAGGAGGCCTCGAAGGTCCTCGACCGGTACGGGCTCGTGGGCCAGGCCGAGCAGCGGTACGAGACGCTCTCGGGCGGCCAGCAGGCACGCCTGCAGATCCTGCTGCTCGAGCTCGGCGGCGCGACGCTCCTGCTGCTCGACGAGCCCACCGACAACCTCGACCTGCACTCGGCCGAGGCCCTCGAGGCCGGGCTCGCGGGGTTCGACGGGACCGTCGTCACCGTCACCCACGACCGGTGGTTCGCACGCGGGTTCGACCGGTTCGTTGTGTTCGGGGCGGACGGCCGGGTCGTCGAGACCCCGGAGCCCGTGTGGGACGTGGAGCGGGTCGCCCGGGCGCGCTGATCGACCGGTCGCCGACACGTCGCGCGCGTGCCACCCTCAGGGATCGCCGGTCCGCGCGGTGGTCGCAGCCGTCGGACGCGCAGGTCACAGTCGTCGGAGCGGGAGGACGCAGCGATGGAGCAGCACGAGATCGATGCCGAGCTGGACGCCGCGGCGGGCCTGCTCGACTCCGCCTCGGCGGGGCACCTGTCCTACGTCGCGCAGGACAGCACACCGAGGGTCGTGCCGGTGGGCATCTGGTGGACCGGTACGCAGTTCGTGATCTCGACGGCGTCCACGGCCCCGAAGGTCGCGGCGCTGACGGCTCGGCCAGAGCTCGCGCTGGCCGTCGCCGCCGGCGGCACGCCCCAGGACGCCCGGTACCTGTCGGTGCGCGGGAGCGCGGAGATCCGCGTCGTCGACGGGCTCGTCGACGAGTACGTCGCTGCCGCCCGCAAGAGCATGGACCCCGAGGCCGCCGAGCAGTTCGTGGAGAGCTGCCGCGCGATGTACGACCAGATGGCGCGCATCGCGGTCACACCCCGGTGGGCGCGCTACTACGACTTCGGTGCGGGCCGGATGCCGAAGTTCCTGCAGGACCTCGCCGAGCGCGGGTGAGCCCAGACCCTGCGGCTCGCGGCGGGTCGCTCAGGTGGCCGCCGACGCGTCACCGTCGCCGGCCGTGACCTGGGCGTCGCGGATCCCGGCCCAGCTGACGAGCCCGCCGAGGATCAGCAGGCCGGCGGTCACGACGAGCGAACGGTGGAAACCGCCGAGGTCGAGGCGGTCACCGACGATCACGCCGGCGAACGCGACCACGACCAGGCCCGCGATGCGCGAGATCGCGTTGTTCGTCGCCGAGGCGATCCCGGCGTCCGACGCGGGGGTCGACCCGAGGATCGCGGAGGTCAGCGGCGAGACGGTGGTCGCGAGGCCGAGGCCGAACAGGACGATCCCGGGGAGCAGCTGCGTCACGTAGTGCGCCTCCTCGGTCGTCGTGAGCATGAGCAGGTAGCCCGCGCCGGCGACGAGCGGGCCCACGGTCATGAAGCGACGCGGGCCGTAGCGCCCGGCCAGCGTGCCGGCCCGGCCCGAGAGCAGCAGCATGAGGATCGTCACCGGCAGCATCGCGAGCCCCGCGGCCGTCGCGCTGTACCCGGCGACCTGCTGGACGAAGAGCGTCACGACGAACCCGCCGAACCCGAGCGCCCCGTAGATCGCGGCCGTCGCGACGTTGCCGACCCAGAAGTTGCGCACCGCGAAGAGCCGCAGCGGCAGCATCGGGTCGGGTGCTCGGTGCTCCCACCACACGAACGCGCCGAGCGCGGCCAGTCCTCCGACCAGCGGGACGAGCACCACGGGGCTGCCCCAGCCGAAGCGGCCGCTCTCGATGAGCGCGAAGACGGGCCCGGCGAGCCCCACCGCGGCCAGGACCGCGCCGCGCAGGTCGACTCGGCGGCCGCTCGGCTCGGCGCTCTCGGTGATGCCGCGGAGCAGCACCAGGGTCACGACGACGGGCAGCACGTTGATGCCGAACACCCAGCGCCACGAGAGCGTGTCGACGAACAGCCCGCCCACCAGTGGGCCGACGACCATCGCGGTGCCGGACCACGCCGTCCACCGACCGATCGCCCGGCCCTGCGCCGGGCCGGTGAACGTCGAGACGAGCAGGGCGAGCGAGCTCGGCACGAGGAGAGCACCGGCGACCCCCTGGAGTGCGCGCGCACCGATGAGGAACGGACCGGTCGGGGCCGCCGCGCACAGCAGCGAGGCGACCGCGAACCCGACGAGCCCCCACCACAGGACGCGGCGGCGCCCCTGGACGTCCGACACCGAACCGGCGACCAGGATCAGCGCGCCGAGCGTGATGAGGTAGGCATCGACGACCCACTGCTGCAGGGCGAGAGCGTCCGCCGGCCCGGTCGCGAGATCGTCCGCGATCGCCGGCAGCGCGACGTTGACGACGGTCCCGTCGAGGAACGCGACGAAGGACGCGAGGATCGCGACGACCAGGACTCGGCGACCAGGATTCGACGGCACCTGACCACGGTAGGCGCGACGGCGTCCCATGGGGAGTTCTGCCCATGGGACGCGCGGTGGCGATCCAGTAGCCTCGGCCGCGGACCACGACGGAGGGGCACGATGCCGGACCTGAAGATCGACGAGGAGACCTCGCCACCGCACGCGCCGAGCTCGCGAGCGCCGCCGAGGCGATCGCCGACGGTGGGGGCGACAGCGGGTCGCTCGGGTCCCCGGCCGTCGCGGCCGCGCTCAACGAGGTGCTCGCGGTGCTCGGCGGGTTGACCGCGGTGCTGACGGAGGACGTCCAGGGGCTCAGCGACCGCGTCCACGAGTCCGACGCGACGCTCGACTCCCAGGACTCCGAGCTGTCGCGGTCGGTCCGATGATCTACGTCCCCCCGCTCGGTATCACCAGCGGGCAAGGGTCTCCGGCCGGCATCCGCGACCTCGCGGTCGACCAGCGCGACCGTGCGGGCGATCTCGACGACCGCGTCCAGCACGTCGCGAGGGCGAGGACGGCGCTCGACGGCAACCACGCCGACTTCGTCTCCGCGCTGCGCTCCGAGCTGGCCGTGCTGCCGAGCCGCTACGACGCGGTCGCCGAGGCCTACGAGGACGTCGCCGTGATCCTCGACGACTACGCCGACGCCGTCGAGAAGCTCCTGGACGAGGAGAAGCAGCTCGAGGAGCAGGTCGCCTCCGACACCTCGACCCTGGGGTACGCGCGCGAATCGTGCCTCGCGACCGACCCGTCGTTCCCGGGCTACGACCTGCCGTGGAACTTCGCGCCGTCACCGTGGACGGCGCCCGAGCTCTCGGGCCTGGGCCACTGGCACTCCGCGATCACGACGCTCGAGTCGAGCCGGGCCGCGCTCGCCGCCATGCCGGAGCGGCGGCAGACCCTCGACGAGACGACCGCGCAGAAGCTGCGGGCCGTCGAGGTGTCCGGCCCCGGGATGAACAAGTGGATGTCGGCGCTCGGTGTGGCCACGGTGCTCGGCAAGGGTGGCGCCGCGGCGTACAAGGTCGGCAAGAACGCCTGGAACATCGCCACGTTCACCAGCCTCGCCGCGGAGTTCGGCAAGGCAGCGACGGCCGCAGGCTCGTCACCGGCGGCCCGGAGCGCCATGACGTTCATCCGTGGGATGCAGGAGACCGCGGTCAAGGGCACCGGGACGGTTCCCGCCTTCGTCACCAGGCTCGCAGGTGTCACGCGCCTCGACCGGATCCCCGGCGTCACCTCGGCGCTCGGTACCGCGGGCAAGCTTCTGGGGCCGATCGGCGGCGGTCTGCAGATCTATGACGGCGTCAACCGGATGTTCAACTCCCAGTACACCGGGACACGGAAGGTCGCCGACCAGATCGTCGGTGGCGTGGGTGTCGTCGGCGGTACGGCGACGCTCCTCATCGCGGTCGGTGCCATCGGCGCCACGGGCATCGGGGCGCCGATCGCGCTCGGTGCCGCGGTGATCGTCGGCGCGTGGGCGCTGGGCAACCTGGTCTACGACCACTGGGACGACATCACCGGGTTCGCGTCGAAGACCTGGGACACGATGGTCGCGGGCCACAAGTACGTCGCCCAGAAGACGGCCGAGGTGCTCCATGACGCCGGGAGCGCGATCGTCTCGACGGCGTCCGACGCCGCCGGTGCGGTGGGCGATACCCTGTCGAGCGCCGGGAACGCGATCGCGGACACCGGTGGCAAGGCGCTGTCCAAGGCGGCGGGCTTCGTCGGCGGGCTGTTCGGCTGACCGAGCGCACCGGTCACGGGCGAGGCGCGACCTGCCGCGCCCTGACCAGCAGCCCCTCAGACGACGTCGACCGATCGGACCCCACGATGGCCGAGCCCGGCCCTGACCGCAGTGTTCCCGATGCCCCCAGCAGCATCTCCGGCGACCGCCCGACCTGGAAGGTGCGGCGGGTCGCGAGGCAACGCAAGGCTGCCCTCGGCCGTCTGGTGCACGTCGAGACGGTCCGTCCGGGGCTCCGGTTGTTCGCGGCGTACGCCGTCTTCGTCGGCGCCCTCATGGCGGTGGGGCTCGCGCTCGGCTCCCCGGACGTGCTCTCGGCGTTCGTGGCGGTCCTGGTCGTCCTCGCGGTCCTCACCTGGCTGGTCGCGTCCGAGAAGCTCCTCGTCTTCGAGCGCGGCGTCGTCCTCGGGTCGTTCGTGGCCGGGACCCGCCCCATGGCGCTGCCGTTCCACGCTGTCGACCCGAGCACGCTCCGCTCGTCGCTCGGGGTCGGCGGTCGGCACGGGCTGCCGAAGCTCCTCGCGTTCCACAACGGATACGACGCGAACCATGCATACCACCACTGCCTCTGGGCGCCGTACGCCCTGACGTTCATGGGTCCGCTGGACATCGCCGTACGGGGGCCGGGCGCTGGTCCCGGGCACGCCGGACGGCACCGCTCGCCCCTGGAGAGGCCCCCGTCGCCGAGCTGTGGGTCTTCGGCGCGCTGACGCAGCCTCGCCTCGAGCGGCTGGTGGGCGTTCTCGCGAGCACGATGCGCTCGGCCGGGATCGCGGGTCTCGACGACCTCGAGTCGAAGGCCCTCCCGCCGCGGCGCATCACCGGCACCGCCGAGGACGCGAGCTACCTCTGCATCCCGACCGACCTGCGCGCCCCCGAACTCATGCACCCCCACCGATGACGGAGAACACCGTGACAGAGCAGAGCGAGCGCACGGCCGGAGCCACGACGCCCCGCTGGACGCCGAGCGACCTCGAGGCGGCGTCGACCGTGCTGGCGATGCGGCGCCCCGGCGAGGCGGTCCACGCGATCACCCTCACGGACGAGGAGGTCGTGATCCTCGACGGGCTGGAGCGCGACCAGCTCGTCGTGCTCCCCTGGCTCTCGCAGCAGGACGCCGACCGCGCCCTGCTCGGTTCGGTCGCGCTCCGGTCCCTCCTCGCCCGAGGCATGGTCTGGCCCGTCGAGCCCGCACCGCGGTCCGAGGACGGGATCGCGATCGAGGCCGTACCCGAGATCACGGGGACCCTGGTGCTCCGCCGGTCCGCCGGCGCGATCCTCACGGCTCACCGGGCGTCGTCCGACGCGGAGAGCTGGTGGTACGGGTACCTGCACGACGGGCGGACCGTGCTCGAGGAGGACGTCATGGAGAGCGGGCACCACACGTTCGGCGTCTACGACCTCGACCTCCTCACCGAGCGGCTGGGACCGTTCCTCGACCCGACCACGGCCGCCAGGACGGACAGCGCCCCGCGGCCCGTGCCGCGCGCGGACCTCGACGCGCTGGTCGCGAGCGACCCGGTGTTCACCGAGGCCGTGGTGGCGACGGTCCTCACGTCGGTGCGGGTCGACTCCGACGAGGCACAGGTCGTGACGGTCTACGCGGGCCCGCACGGGGTCCACGCGCTGCGCGCGGCAGACCCCGGCGACACCTCCGGCACGGGCCCGCTCACGGTCACCGAGCTCGGGCCCGAGGGGCTGCTCGCGCTCGCGTCGTCGCTCCTCTCGGGGCCGCCGCGGTGACGCTCCACCGCTCCTCCGTCAGGGTTTCGCCGGTGGTGTGACGCACTGCACAAACCTGAGACCCGGTCTCACAGAAGCGCTTCTGCATCGTGGAACTACTCGCTGACCTGCACTGTTACCCGTTCAACGATCGCCGAGGTGACGAGACTGCGTGATCGGCGTCACGTTTGTGCAGAGCGTCACGAACCCTAGTCTCACGGCATGTCGAATTCTCAGGTGGAAGAGACCGTCGACGTCGCCCTCATCGGCGGCGGGATCATGTCCTCGACGCTCGGCGCGATGATCAAGCTCCTCGAGCCCACGTGGTCGGTGCAGATCTTCGAGCGCCTCGACCAGGTCGCCCAGGAGTCCTCGAACCCGTGGAACAACGCCGGCACGGGCCACGCGGCGCTCTGCGAGCTCAACTACACGCCGGAGCGCGCCGACGGCTCGATCGACACCAGCAAGGCCGTGACGATCAACGAGCAGTTCGAGGCCTCCCGCGAGTTCTGGCACCACCTCGCGACGGCGGGCCACCTGGACCGGGACCAGACCTTCCTCTCCCGCACGCCGCACATGACGCTCGTCCGCGGCGCGGAGAACGTCGACTACCTGCGCCGCCGCCACGAGGCGCTCGTCGCCCACCCGCTCTTCAGCGACCTCGAGTTCAGCGACGACCCCGCGGTGATCCGCGAGTGGGCCCCGCTGCTCGTCGAGGGCCGCGACCCGCAGGAGCCGATCGCCGCGACCCGCGCCGAGTCCGGCACCGACGTCGACTTCGGCTCCCTCACCCGCCAGCTCTCGGAGTTCCTCGTCGAGGACGGCGCCGAGCTCCACCTGCAGCACCAGGTCACCGCGCTCAAGCAGCGCAAGGACGGCACCTGGCGCATCAAGGTGAAGGACGTCTCCTGGAACGCCGACCCGCGCCCGCGCACGGTCAACGCGCGCTTCGTGTTCGTCGGCGCCGGAGGCGGCGCGCTCCCCTGCTCCAGAAGTCCGGGATCCCCGAGATCAAGGGCTACGGCGGCTTCCCGATCAGCGGCGAGTTCCTCCGCACGTCCGACCCCGAGATCGTCGCGCAGCACCGGGCGAAGGTCTACGGCAAGGCCGACGTCGGCTCCCCGCCCATGTCCGTCCCGCACCTCGACACGCGCGTCGTCGACGGCAAGAGCTACCTGATGTTCGGCCCCTACGCGGGGTTCAGCCCGAAGTACCTGAAGAAGGGCAAGCTCACCGACATGGTGACGTCCGTCAAGGCGGGCAACATCGGGGCGATGCTCGGCGCGGGACTCAAGAACATCCCGCTGACCCAGTACCTCATCAGCCAGGTGATCGCCCGGCCGGAGACGAAGTTCACCGCGCTTCAGGCCTTCTACCCCGAGGCGCAGCCGAAGCACTGGGAGACGATCACCGCCGGCCAGCGCGTCCAGGTCATCAAGAAGGACCCGAACGGCGGCGGCGTCCTCGAGTTCGGCACCGAGGTGATCGCTGCCGCGGACGGCTCGATCGCAGGCCTGCTCGGCGCCTCTCCGGGCGCGTCGACCGCGGTCTCGGCGATGGTCGACGTGCTCGAGCGCTGCTTCCCGTCGAAGTTCGAGGACTGGCGTTCGCACCTGGCGACCATGGTCCCGAGCCTCGGCCTCGCCCCGTGGGAGCACGAGGAGATCGCACAGCTCGCCTCGGCCGGCCCGGACGGGATCTCGGACGCGGTCAGCACGGACGCCTGACGGTCCGGCTGCTCATCACATCAGGTCGATGAACCGCTCGAAGAACGCGGTGAGCTTGTCGACGACGTTCTGCTTCTTGGCTCCGTGACCGCCGCCCGCACCACCCCGGCCAAACCGTGAGACGGGCGGCAGGATCGCGGTGATCGCGGTGCCGGTCGTCCGAACTGCCCCGTCGCGGAAGGCGTCGTCGATGAACGCGCGCGTGGCTTCGGGTTTGAGCTTCTCCTCGACGATGATCCGGTCCAGCTCCGCCCCACGCTTGGCCGCGACGTACGAGCTCCACGCGTCAGCAACCTCATCGTCGAGGGAGATCCGGTCGACAAACTCCTCGATGAGGTCCCTCTTGTTCCGAAGGCTCGGCGAGGAGTCGATGGCGCGGTCGATGCTTCCTTGATCTCGGAGTCCTCGCCATCGCCGCGTGTCGCTCGGTACTGCTCGACGAGCATGAGGATGTAGTCGACGTTGATCTCGACCTGCTTGATCAACTCGATCTCGAACGTCACATCGTCGGTGATCGACTCTCGTTCAGCGGCTTGCCCGCCACGCCGGGCGTTCCACAACTCCAGATAGACGGACTGGAAGTCTTGCCGGTCCCGCACGGACAGGGCGTCGGCCGCGGCGAACTCGTCGAACGACACGAGGATGTTGCGCAGCCGCAAGATCGCCCCGAACACGGCGATGAAGTCCTTCGCGGCCTGCTCCCCGACAGGCATCTGCCCAGGGGAGAACTGCTCGCGCAGCTCGGTGACCTTGTCGGCGTACTCGCCGAAGTACTCCGCGTAAGGCGCCAGGAGCACGATGCCGGTGGCGTCCTCGTTCCCGAACAGCGCCAGAGCGTCCTGGGTCTCTTGTTCGAGGTTCCGGAAGGAGACGATGTTTCCGTACGTCTTGACCGAGTTGAGGATGCGGTTGGTCCGCGAGTACGCCTGGATGAGCCCGTGGGCGCGCAGGTTCTTGTCGACCCACAGCGTATTCATCGTGGTCGCATCGAATCCGGTGAGGAACATGTTGACGACGATGACCAGGTCGATCTCGCGGTTCTTTGTCCGCAGAGACAGGTCCTTATAGTAGTTCTGAAATTTCTCCGCGGACGTGTCGAACGACGTGCCGAACATGTCGTTGTAGTCCTGGATGGCATCCTCGAGGAAGGCCCGCGAGGAGTCGTCGAGGCCGTACGTCTCGAACTCTTCCTCGCCCAGTAGCCCACCTGCCTCCTCGGCGGCGGACTCGTTGGCGGCGTAGGAGAAGATCAGCCCGACTTTGAGTCGCTTCGCGTCCGGCAGGCCGCGCTCCTCCTGGACGCGACCGAACATGTTGTAGTAGATCTTCGCCGCCCGGACCGACTCGGTCGCGAACAGAGCATTGAACCCCGCCACCCGCCGGTCCTTGAGCCGGTAGGTGGTGTTGCGGCGAGTCTTCTGGTCGAAGTGGTCCAGGGTGTACTCGACGTTGTTGCGGATCCGCCTGAGGTCCAGGCGGGCGGCGTCGGTGTCGATCGCCGCGACCTCCTTATCGCTGAGCCCCTCGCGCACCTTGACGGTGTTGATGTAGTCGATGCGGAACGGCAGCACGTTCTTGTCATTGATCGCGTCCACGATCGTGTACGTGTGCAGCTTGTCGCCGAACGCCTGCGCCGTGGTGCGCAGCGTCGGGGCACCACCCGTGCCGGCGTTCTCGGCGAAGATCGGCGTCCCGGTGAACCCGAATAGGTGGTATCGCTTAAACGCCCTAGTGATCGCGGTGTGCATGTCGCCGAACTGGGAGCGGTGACACTCGTCGAAGATGATCACCACGTGCCCGGTGTAGACCGCGTGCCCGGCGTTCTGCTTGATGAACGTCGACAGCTTCTGGACCGTGGTGATGATGATCCGCGCGCCAGGGTCCTCCAACTGTCGCTTGAGTACGGCGGTGGAAGAGTTGGAGTTGGCCGCCCCCTTCTGGAACCGGTCGTACTCGCGCATCGTCTGGTAGTCGAGGTCCTTGCGGTCGACGACAAACAGGACCTTGTCGAGCCCCTCCATCTTCGAGGCGAGCTGTGCGGTCTTGAAGGAGGTGAGCGTCTTGCCCGAGCCGGTCGTGTGCCACACATACCCGCCCGCCGACAGGGTTCCGAACCGCTTCTGGTTCGACGATGTCTCGATCCTCGTCAAGATCTGCTCCGTTGCGGCGATCTGGTACGGCCGCATCACCAGCAGCATGCGGTCGGCGGTCAGCACGCAGTACTTCGTCAGGACGTTCAACAGGGAATGCTTGGCGAAGAAAGTCTTGGTGAACCCGACCAGGTCGGTGATCGGCCGGTTGGTCGCGTCCGCCCACCATGACGTGAACTCGAAAGAGTTCGACGTGCGCTTCGCCGAGGCCCTGCGCTTCGCCTGCTCGTCGAGGTGCGAGGCACGCACGGTGTTGGAGTAGTACTTCGTGAGCGTCCCGTTGGAAATGACGAAGAGCTGGACGTACTCGAACAAGCCCGAACCGGACCAAAACGAGTCCCGCTGGTAGCGGTCGATCTGGTTGAACGCCTCCCGGACGTCCACCCCGCGACGCTTGAGCTCGACGTGCACCATCGGCAGGCCGTTGACCAAGATCGTCACGTCGTACCGGTTCGCCCGCTTGGCCGCCGACGACGACGGCATACCTGCCGCCTCGTCAGCGCCCGGCACCTCGTACTGGTTGATGACCTGCAGCCGGTTGTTGTGGATGTGAGCCTTGTCGATGAGCCTGATGTTCTTGCTCGTCCCGTCATCCCGTGCCAGGATCTGGATCGGATCTTCCTGGATACGGACAGTCTTCTCAACCACTCCTTCTCTTCTTGACGAGACTTTGTTGTTATAGAACCAATCCCACTCGGCGTCGCTGAATACGATGGCGTTCAGTAGCTCCAACTGATGGCGAAGGTTAGCCACCAGATCCGACTCGGACGCGATCGGCAGGTACTCGTACGCCTGCACTTGGAGAAGACCGACCAACTCGGCTTCGAGATCAGCTTCGCTCTGGTAGCGCTGGCTGCCCGGGTCGTCGGACTCGTACGCCGCGACCACAGTCGCCTCGTCGCTGATGGCGATCGGTTCAAACCGGGGTATCGCAGATCGCAATACTTCGCCGCTGTCTTCGCTCACGCCACGTCCCCCTCGCCCCAACCGAGCGCCTCGGTTGCCTTCTTCATCTCGTGGTTCCTGGATACATTCTCGATGACACCGCGGACTAGGCTGGCACAGTGCTGATATTTCTCGAGCGCGACCTCCTCGTTCACATTCCCGTGGACGACCTCGCTCAACTCGCTGTACAGCCTGTATCGATCTTTGGAGAATGCCGAGGGGATAATACGATGAGACTCGTCAACTTCCCGCAATAAGCTCTTGAACGTCTTACGCCGCCCATTCCCGTCGACGAGTTCGATCCCTGTCTCGCTAGCCACCTGCTTGGTCAACGTCTCGAAGATGATTCGGAGATAGGCGAGTGCGCCACGGCCCAGTCGGTGCTCGTGCGCCACCTGAGCGCACTCGAGTAGTTCGTCGAACTCACCGGCTCCGGCCTGTTGGCCGGCCCGCCGGACCTCACCTCGGCGATTGTCCACATAGCGCTCCAGCCGAACCGTGGGGGCAGGCGCATGGACACCCAGGTCATCTCGGAAGGTCAGGAGAAACCACGCCTCGACACCGACGCCGCACCGGGGGCACCGCAAGTACGCGTCGATGCTCACCCGTCGGTCATCGACTACTAGGCATGACAGATCGCCCGTCGAAACGAAAGTGCTCTGATCCTGACATTTCCCACAATTGAAATTGATCCCAACGACGCCAACAGAAATCATGTCATGATAACCGGCCGTGATGACTATAGGTTCGCCAGACCCCTCGTCAATTCCACCGAGAAAGCGCTCAACCTGTTTCTCGGCATTCTCTGGCGCCTTCGACAGCAGTGCGGACAGGCGCATCCAGTCAGCCCTCGATCCTCATGACGCGACAGCCTCGTTGAACGAGAGCAGTCGATCCCGGTAGTACGCGTACTGCTGACGACGCGCGTCGATCTCCGCCGGCAGTCCCGAGGACAGGTCGCTCACCAGGGCCTCGAACTTGTCAAGAACCTCAGCGATACGTACCTGGGTCTCGACGTCAGGCAGCGGGACGGACATCTTGCCGAATGGACCCTTGGAAATGTTGATACGGGTCACACCGTTCGCCGTCTTAACAATCTGGTCACGCATGACCCGCGAACGGAACAGGTGCTTGGCAAACTCTGGGTTGAGGTCAGCGGTCGAGTTCGGACGAAACCCGAAGCAGAAGCTGTTCAGATACGTCGGACTGCTCGGCTCGTGGACCACGGCAGAGGCCATGCCTACCTCCTCGCGTGACTCCGAGGAAGCCGTGAACAACACGTCACCGTAGGCGACGGCCGTCTGGCGCTCGTGCGGCCCCACCTTCACACGCGCGTCGGGAGCAATATCTGCTGAGAGGTTGCTGAAGACGTTCATGTAGGTGATGAATGGTGCGCTGCCATCGGTGAAATCGGCCCTCGATTTTCCTGTAAGCCCGCCGTAGAGCGTCCCGAGATCGCTCATCGAGATCCACTGGACTCTCACTCCCTCAGTGAACGAGAGAACGGTGTCCCGATAGTGGGCATACTGCGACCGCCGAGCCTCCAGCTCAGCCTCCAGCTCAGCCTCCAGCTCAGCCTCCAGCTCCGTGAAGGCATCCAAGATCCTAACGATCTCGCGCTGCACCTCGACAGGCGGCAGCGGGATCCTGTAAGCAAGAGTCGCCTTCTTGTCGCCGCGAGGCATTTTCGCACCCTTCGCGTGCTTCATCGAGTAGGTGATGAACGGGTCCGACGCGAGCAGGAAGTAGAGGAACTTGGGCAACAGTCGCTCCCGCCCCCAGGGCAGCAGCGAGACTGCTAAGACGTCTGGACTGGCTCCGCCAGCACGGTCCGCAAACCAGACCTTCTTCAGATACGGTCGAATATTCCCAAGGAGAACGTCACCCTCCCGGAAGCGGATCGCTCCGCTGGAATTCGCTCCGTAGTCCGAGTCCTTGCGACCGCCGAAATTGGGCAGGAGGTTGTCTACACCCACGTACGTCGTTCCACCAATTTCGGCATGGTCGACGCGTTCCCTGCAGATCTGTGCGACCTCGCCGAGCGCCCTGTACTCGACGCCGTCAGGCGCGTACTGCTTGGTCAGTTCATCGATGCGGCTCACTGGTCGTCCCCGCCGTCGAGGGGGCGTTCGAGCAAGTCGCGTTCGCGCGCCAGCGCGATGCAACATTCCTCCACCGTCGGGAGGTAGGTCGTGTTCGCCGCGGCAGGCGCCTCGGCACGCTTGCCGCCACCGGCTCCGTCGGACATACCCAGGAGAGAACCCGCGATGCTCACGAAGACGCTCCTTCAAGGTCAACGACGATCGCGTCGATCTGCTCACGCAGCGCGGACTGACGCAGGACGATGCCTTCGATGCGGGTATTGAGCTCGGCGATGTCCACGACCTCGCGAGTATCCTCGGCCTCGACCCACGACGACACCGAGAGGTTGTAGTCGTTCTCCGCGATGGCCTCGTTGTCGACGAGCCCAGCGAAGTGGGCTACATCCTCGCGTGCCGTGAACGCCTTGAGAATACTGGCCCCGTGGGTTTCAGAAAGTTTGTTCTTGTTCCCGACGCGGTCCTTGTGCTCCGAGGCGTCGATGAACAGCACGGCGCTGTCGGTCTTGGACTTCTTGAGCACGATGATGCAAGTCGCGATCGTGGTGCCGAAGAACAAGTCGGGCGGGAGCTGGATGACGGCGTCGACATAGTTGTTGTCGATCAGGTACTTGCGGATCTTCTGCTCCGCCCCGCCGCGGTAGAGCACGCCGGGGAACTCGACGATCGCCGCGGTTCCATTGACGGCGAGCCACGACAGCATGTGCATCGTGAACGCGAGGTCCGCCTTCGACTTCGGTGCGAGCACACCGGCCGGGGCGTACCGCGGGTCGTTGATGAGTAGCGGGTTGGCGTCGCCCTCCCACCTGATGGAGTAGGGCGGGTTGGACACGATCGCCTCAAACGGCTCGTCGTCCCAGTGCGCCGGGTCCATCAGGGTGTCGCCGTGAGCGATGTCGAACTGCTCGTAGTTCACGTCGTGCAGGAACATGTTGATCCGGCACAGATTGTAGGTGGTCAGGTTGATCTCCTGACCGAAGTACCCCTGCCGCACCCCTCCTTGCCGAGCACCTTGCGGTACTTGAGCAGCAGCGACCCGGACCCGCACGCGGGGTCGTACACCTTGTTGACGCTCGTCTTGCCTACCACCGTGATGCGGGCCAGGAGCTCGGAGACCTCCTGCGGGGTGTAGTACTCGCCACCGGACTTGCCTGCTGCCGAGGCGTACATCTGCATCAGGTACTCGTACGCGTCACCGAACGCGTCGATCTTGTTCTCCGAGAACGTCCCGTTGCCGAGGTTCAGCTCACCGATCGCGTCCAGCAGCTTGACCAGCTTCTCGTTGCGCCTCGCCACCGTTGAGCCCAGCTTGTTCGAGTTCACGTCGATATCGTCGAAAAGCCCCTTGAGATCGTTTTCGGCGTCCGTGCCCACGGCCGAAGCCTCGACATTCCGGAAAACCCGCTCTAGGGTCTCATTGAGGTTCGCATCGCGCGAGGCGCGGGCGCGGACGTTGGCGAACAGTTCGCTCGGGCGGATGAAGAACCCCTTCTCCGCCACGATGTCGCGCATCAGGTCAGGATCAGAAACCTCGGCGTCGGAGACCGTGACGTAGTCGAAGCCCTCGTTGCCGGCCTCGTGCTCACCGGCGTTCAGGTATGCGGCGAGGTTCTCCGAGATGTACCGGTAGAACAAGAACCCGAGCACGTACTGCTTGAAGTCCCACCCGTCCACGGACCCACGCAGATCGTTCGCGATCCTCCAGATGGTCTTGTGCAGCTCTGCCCTCTGGGTCTCACGGTTCATGTTCGGGTTCTCCTGACGCGCACCGACCTCGGCGCTCCTAGATGTGTGACACCAGCGCTCACCGAGACGGCCGCGCCACCGGTGCTGACCCTATCGTCGGGGATGGCCCGCCGATACACCGGGATGCCGGCCGCTACCGTGGGCCACGTGACGGACGACAGAGAAGCTCTGCTGCGACAGTTCGAGGCAGCGATAGCGTGCACGGGGATGGACGACCTGCGCGCCGCCCACACCGGTGAGTTGTTTCGCACGGCTTCACGCGCGACGCAGCCCTGCTCGTCCTGGCCCACGCCGCGATAGGCACCGGCGAAGTGCTGCCGGACGGTCGCATAGCGGAGGTCCTCGGACCCCCGGCTACCGGCACGCCGACGGGCGCCCGGTCGACCGGTACTCGCTGCGCCAGTACGAGGGCAACGTCCACCAGGTGCTCGCGAACGTCGCTTCCCCGCCGTTCGACCGACGCCACGGAGCTCGCGTCTCCACCGTCGCTGCAGCCCGGGCCCACGCGGCGCTGACGCGACGCCAGCCGGGGCCGCTATGACGTCGCGACCCCCGCGGCCGCCGACCGCGCAGATCATGCAGCCAGTGTCAGCAGCAGCCCCACGCCCGCCCAGGCCAAGGCCACGACCTTGACGATCTCGAGACCGACGTACGCGTAGTGAGCGTGCGAGCGGGGCCCCTCCTCGCCGTCCGGCAGAGCGAGCACCGCGTCCGACCGTCGCGTGAGCCTCGGCCGGCCCCCGACCACCTGCACCAGCAGCGCGAGTACCGCGACGCCGAGGGCGACGGCCGGCCGGCCCGGCAGCCCCGCGGCGACCAGGGCGACGACGGCCCCGACGACCAGCACCCCCTCGACCGCGTTGAGGGCGCGGAACACGAGGCGTCCGATCCCCAGCCCGCGGCGGATCGTGATCTCCGGCGCGCGGAACTTCAGGGGCGCCTCGAGGAACGAGATCGCGAGCACCATCCCGAGCCAGACGAAGGTCAGGGCGGTCGCGACGCTGAGAGCGGTGGCCATCCCGCCATTTTGCCTGTGCGCAGCGTGGAAAAGCCGTGCTACGGCGTGGCCTTCGTCACCTCACGGCACGCCCGGCAGGACAGGAAGGGCCTGTTCAGCGACGCAGAATGGAGACATGGAACTCCCCCTCGGCTGGTCGCTGCTCCTGATCGTCACAGGACTCTGGAACGTGCTCATCTGGCCACGGTTCTGGCAGCGCATCGCGAAGGACCCTCGCTCACGTGACGACGCCGGCCGCCGGACGAAGTTCCTCACCGTGCACGCGGTGCTGATCGGCGTCTCGCTCGCGCTCGGGGTGGCGGTCGGGGCCCTCGGGGTCATCACGCTCTTCTGAGCCCTGAGCCCTGAGCTCTGACGGCGGCGCGGCCCTGACGACGGCACCCCGCGACGACGGATACCGTCGTCGCATGACTGATGCCGCGCCGTCCGACACCCCTGAGATGCCGTTCCGCCGCGCCGGGCGCTCCGGGCTCGACCTGCCCGAGATCTCGCTGGGGCTGTGGCAGAACTTCGGCGAGGCGAACGCCCTCGAGACCCAGCGCGCGATCGTGCTCCGCGCCGTCGAGCGCGGCGTGACGCAGCTCGACCTCGCCAACAACTACGGCCCGCCGCCGTTCGCGGCCGAGACGTCGCTCGGCGACATCCTGCGGCGCGACCTGCGGGGGCGCCGCGACGAGCTGGTCCTGACCACCAAGGCCGGCTACCGCGCCTGGCCGGGCCCCTACGGCGACGGCGGCTCGCGCAAGTACCTGTTGTCGTCCCTCGACCGGTCGCTGCGTTGCCTCGGCGTCGACGCCGTGGACGTCTTCTACAGCCACCGCTACGACCCGACGACGCCGCTCACCGAGACGATCGGCGCGCTCGAGACGGCGTGGCGCACGGGCCGCGCGCACTACGTCGGCATCTCGTCCTACTCCGCGACCCGCACGCGCGAGGCCCTCGCGGTCGCGGCCGACCTGGGCGTCCCCCTCACGGTCCACCAGTCGTCGTACTCCATGCTCAACCGGTGGATCGAGGAGCCGGACGACTCCGGCGAGTCGGTGCTCCAGGTGGCGGACGACGCAGGCATGGGCATGG
Organism: Paraoerskovia sediminicola; assembly: GCF_030296575.1. Taxonomy (GTDB): domain Bacteria; phylum Actinomycetota; class Actinomycetes; order Actinomycetales; family Cellulomonadaceae; genus Paraoerskovia; species Paraoerskovia sediminicola. The sequence continues at coordinate 2,569,950 of NZ_AP027729.1, read as the reverse complement.
TGGCGTTCTCACCGCTCGCGCAGGGCATGCTGACGAGCAAGTACCTTGACGGGGTGCCGGAGGATTCGCGCGCGGCCCGCAGCGGGCCGCTGCGCCCGGAGTACCTCAGCGACGAGAACCTCGCGAGAGTGCGGGCGCTCGCCGCTGTCGCCGAGGCGCGCGGCACGACCTTGGCGCGGCTCGCCCTCGCGTGGACGTTGCGCGACCCACGGGTGACGACAGTCCTCATCGGCGCCCGCACGGTCGACCAGCTCGACGACAGCCTCGCTGCACTGGCCGAGCCGGAGCTCTCGCGGGACGAACTCGACGCCATCGATGCCCAGCAGGGCGACACCGGGATCAACCTCTGGGCGTCGCGATCCAGCGATCTGTGACGTCGCCCACTTTCTGTTGCTTGTCTAGCAGAATAGTTTTATACTTCTATCAGCGCCGAAGTGGATAGCACTCCGACCCGTCGCGGCACGGCTGCCGCCGACGCACCATCCAGGTGAGCCACACGCTGACAGGACCGATGACCATGACCATCACCGACAACACCCAGACCACCACCGCTCCGACGCGCTCCCGCACGGGCCTCGCGATCATCGCCGCCGCGATCGGCACGGTCGCCGCCGCCGGCGCCGTCGTGTGGAGCTTCACCGCCCCGGCGAACGCCGCCGACACCGGGACGACGCAGACCGTGCAGACCCAGACGACCGACCAGAGCAGGTTCGGCACCGAGGGCGCCACCGCGGACGACGGCAACGGGGCCATGGACGGGGCCGGCGCGTTCGGCACCGAGGGCGCCACCGCGGACGACGGGAACGGCGCGGTCGACGGCGCCGCCTTCGGCACCGAGGGCGCCACCGCGGACGACGGGAACGGCGCGCTCGACGGCGCCACCTCGTAATCCAGGGCCACCCCGGTTGATCTCGGGCCGATCACCGACCGTCAGGTCGGAGGTCGGCCCGCTGTCGTACGTAAGCCACGAGCATCGCGGTCTGGGCGAGAGCCGAAGCGAGCAGGAACCCCTCGAGCCGCGCCCAGCCCGCCGTCCACGTGAGCCGCGAGGCGACAGACCACACCGACGCTCCCCCGTCGTCGGCCAGCACGGCGGCGACCTCGTCCGCGCGACGCTGCTGGTGCGCGGCGAGCGCGTCGCAACGGGCAGCCAGACCCGTGAACGGTGCGCCGTGGCCCGGCAGGACCTCCAGCGGCGCCGCCGGGTCGTCCAGGCGTCGGACGACGTCCAACGAGCTCAGGTAGTCGGCCGGCGGATGGGTCGTGGTCGGGCCGCCGAGCCCGAGGCCGGGGTTGATGCCTGGCAGCACGTGGTCGCCGGTCCAGACCAGGCCCTCGTTCCGGTCGATGAGGCAGATCGAACCCGCGGTGTGACCGGGGGTGTGCACGACCTCGATGTGCCGGTCCCCGATCGCGAGCCGATCGCCGTCGGCCAGCCGCACGTCGATGCTCGCAGTCGGCTGTGGACCGGCGATCTGCCGGACCGCCAGCAGCTCGGGGAGACGGGCGGCCGGCACACCCCACGACCTCGCCCCGGACTCGTCGCCGAGGATCCCGTGATGCCCGGCGGTCATGGCCGCCAGGCCCTCGACGTCCGCGGAATGCATCGCGACCGTGGCTCCGCCGGCGTCGCGGAGCTGGTCGGCGAGGCCGAGGTGATCGGGGTGCAGGTGCGTGAGGGTGACCGTCGCGATGTCGGCGACGCCGTGACCCGCTGCGGCGAGGCCGCCCGTCAGGGCCGCCCACCCCTCCTCCGTACCCAGGCCGGGGTCGACGACGTGGACCGCGGCGCCGTCCTCGATCAGGTAGGCGAGGCTGTACGGCAGGTGGCTGCCGGGCATCGGGATCGCCACGGACCAGATACCGGGGCGGATCTTCTCGATCGCGGTCATGCAGGCGTCGCGCTGCGGAACCTCGTCAGCACCTCCACCACGAGCGCGTGGTCGTCGGCCTGGGTCAGCCCCGAGACCGTCAGCACCCCGACGACGCCGACGCCCGCGACCCGCACCGGGAACCCGCCGCCCGCAGCGGCGAACTCCTGGAAGGGCAGCTGGTGCTGCTCGCTGAACGTCTGCCCGCGTCGCCGCGATCGGAGCCCCGCGAGGTACGACGACGACGCGAACCGCTCGACGACCCGGACCTTGCGCTGGACCCAGGAGTCGTTGTCGGGCGTCGCGCCCTCAAGCGCTGCGTGGAAGGCCTGCTGCGGCCCCCGGCGCACGTCGACCACGATCGGCAGCCCACGGTCGCGGGCGATGTCGACGGCCATGCACCCGAGCCGCCACGCGTCGTCGGCGGTGAACGTCCCGAGCACCAGCTCTCGCTCCTGCTGCTCGATGGTCTCGATGAGTGCTGCCACGTCGTCGTCGGTCATGCGGCCATCCTGGCACGACGCGCACCGCTCCTCGCCGGGCACCTCAGGCCCGGCGGAGACGGCTGAGGCGGCGGACACGGCAGAGACGGCTGGGGCGCCGGACACGGCAGATGCGGCAGCGACGGCGAAGATGGCGCAGAGCCCGCGCGCCTACCGCGCGATCCCCCGGACGAGTCCGTCGGGCCCGACCTTGCGGTCGAGGCCAGTGATGTCGGCGCGGCGCCCGGCGGACTCCCCCGCGACCCACCCGCCGAGGTCCGTGGCTGCGCGGGGTCGCGCGCTCCTGAGGTTCGGGTGCGCGCGGGCGACAGCGCCCTCCACCCGGGCGTCGCGGTCTGCCAGCACGAGCCCGGAGCCCGTCCCCTCGGCCTCCGCCTCGACGAGCGCGTCCGCGTAGAACTCGCGCAGCCGGCGGGCGACGGTCGCCGAGAACGACATGGCGAACGCCTTCTTGGCGCTGACCGAGCCGCCGTGCGCGTGCATCTCGAGGAGCATCTGCGGCAGGAGCGCGTCCGTGAGGGTCGACGCGAGCGCCATGTCGTGGGCGAAGCCGTACGCGTGCACGGTGACGACACCGGTCGCGCGGTGCCGCGACCTGACGGTGCGGCACCCGAACGCGTCGTACACGGCAGCGACGAGACCGATCTGGTCCACGACGTAGGAGCCCTCGACCGGGAACGCAGCCGTCACGGGCTCGCTCGCAGCCTCCTCGGACATGACGGCCGTGGCCGCGTCGATCGAGTGGCGCAGCATGAGCCGCTCGGCGCGCTCGCGCGCCCGCGCCTGTTCCTCGGGGTACGGGGAACCGCCGTCCGCGATGGCGAGGAGGGTCCTGATCAGGGCCAGCGTCTTGTCGTCGTCCACGGGCACGAGCCAAGCACGCGCCACCGACGGGAGGGACGTCGTCCGGCGCGGCTGTGCGGCGTGTCGCACCTCATACGGTTGGGGACGACCGAATGGCGTACGCAGCGGGTCGCACGCGCCGGAACGGCATAGTCTCGGACCATGAGCAACCACTTCGACGTCGTCGTCCTCGGTGCGGGCCCTGGTGGCTACGTGGCCGCTATCCGCGCAGCCCAGCTCGGGCTCTCCGTCGCCGTGATCGAGGAGAAGTACTGGGGCGGTGTGTGCCTCAACGTCGGGTGCATCCCGTCCAAGGCTCTCCTGCGCAACGCGGAGCTCGCCCACATCTTCACCCACCAGGCGAAGACCTTCGGGATCAGCGGGGAGGCGTCGTTCGACTTCGGCGCCGCGTTCGACCGCTCCCGCACCGTCGCGGAGGGGCGCGTCAAGGGCGTGCACTTCCTGATGAAGAAGAACAAGATCACCGAGCTCGACGGCCGCGGCACCTTCAAGGACGCCAAGACCATCGAGGTGAAGCTCGGCGACGGCTCGACGCAGACCGTCACGTTCGAGAACGTCATCATCGCGACCGGGTCCAAGGTCCGCCTGCTCCCCGGTGTCGAGCTCTCCGAGAACGTCGTCACCTACGAGAAGCAGATCCTCACCCGCGACCTGCCGAAGACGATGGCGGTCGTCGGCGCCGGCGCGATCGGCATGGAGTTCGCGTACGTCCTGCGTAACTACGGCGTCGACGTGACGATCATCGAGTACCTCGACCGCGCGCTGCCCAACGAGGACCCGGACGTCTCCAAGGAGATCACCAAGCAGTACAAGAAGATCGGCGTGCCGATCCTCACCTCGACCAAGGTCGAGACGGTCACCGACAACGGCTCGTCCGTCACCGTCGAGTACACCGCCAAGAACGGCTCCAAGGAGACCCTCGAGGTCGACCGCGTGCTCATGTCGGTCGGCTTCGCCCCGAACGTCGAGAACTTCGGCCTCGAGAACACGGGCGTCGAGCTCACCGAGCGCGGCGCCATCGCGATCGACGACCACATGCGCACCAACGTGGACGGCATCTACGCGATCGGTGACGTCACCGCGAAGCTCATGCTCGCCCACGTGGCCGAGGCCCAGGGCGTCGTCGCCTCCGAGACCATCGGCGGCGCCGAGACCCAGACGCTCGGCGACTACCGCATGATGCCGCGCGCCACGTTCTGCCAGCCGCAGGTCGCGAGCTTCGGGCTCACCGAGCAGCAGGCCAAGGACGAGGGCCACGAGATCAAGGTCACCAACTTCCCGTTCATGGCCAACGGGAAGGCCCACGGCCTCGGCGAGCCCACCGGTTTCGTCAAGCTCATCGCCGACGCCGAGTACGGCGAGCTGCTCGGCGGCCACCTCATCGGCCCCGACGTCTCCGAGCTGCTCCCCGAGCTCACGCTCGCGCAGAAGTGGGACCTCACCGCGACCGAGCTCGCCCGCAACGTGCACACGCACCCGACGCTCAGCGAGGCCCTCCAGGAGGGCTTCCACGGCCTGACGGGGCACATGATCAACCTCTGACACCTGGGACAAGGGGACAGATTCGACTGTCCTTCACAGAGGCCTTGGCTTGCGGTGCGATCGCAGGTCAAGGCCTCTTCTTGTGACTCGGTCCGGTATTCGGCCGCGGCCGTCCGAGCACAGTCGTGCTCATCCTCAGAACGCGCAGACGGCCCCGTAGGAAAGGCCTCGCCAGCTGTGCAGGCAGCCATCAGCCGCGCCCGGGTGGGTGAGCGCTCAAGGGGCTTGACGGCGAGCGCTCATCCGGGCGCAGCCCCTGCGTCCGAGATTTCCGCAAGCCAGGTGTTGACCGACTCGACCGCGTCGCTGAGCACGACACCGAGCCCGGCCGACTCCGCCGAGCGCCTGTACGAGTCTGCCCAGTGCGCATGGGCGGTCAGGCGAGCCGGCCAGTGACGCTGAGGGAGACCGAGGGCTGCGGCGTCGCGGGCTCGCACCTCGAAGATGTCCATGACGGCGCCGAGGATCTCGCCATCGGTCGGCGAGTCTGATTCTCGGGCGAGGTCACGCAGCAGGAGGAGGTCGACGACGTCGCGGGCACGGTCGTTCTTGTGGGCCGGCGGGTCGTGCGGGTCGGATACGGCATGGATCTTCTGGGCGATCTGGTAGCGCATCGCCAGGCCGATCAGGTGGTCGGGCGTGGGCAACCCGAACGCTGCCAGGGACGGGGAGTTCAAGGGCTCGTCCTCGGCTCCGGCCGATCCTTCGTCCGGGGAGACCTCGACCTGGATGCGGCGCCAGGTGATTCCGTTGACTCGGACGACGATGTCGAAGCGGCGGGGCTTGAGGACCCTGTTGGGCACATCGATGGTCTCGGCGCGGTCCCGGCGGAGCGTGCATGGCCCCCAGGGTCGGGCGAAGATGCCGTCGAGAGTCTCGATGAACTGATCGAGGTCGCCACGGACGAGGCCGTCGAGGTCGGTCGTCGTGCGCGCGAGCCTGGGGAGTCGATGCTGGAGCAGCGTGCCACCTTTGAGGAGGAACATCGGCCGGCCCTGCGCGTCGACAGCCTGCTGGAGCGCGGCAGCGACGACGGTCGAGGCGACGAGCCAGCCGAGCCGGCCGCCGTCGGAACCGAGCTGCCGTTCGGCCCGCAGTATCCATCCGTCGAGCACCCGCGCCGAGTTCGGCGCCTTGACCTTCGGCTTGAGGGCGCTCAGGGCGGACGCGAGGTTCGTGGTTTCAGCGGCGTCCATCGCGTGCCTCCAGAAGTCGGGTCAGGCGGTCGTGGTCGGCCGTGGTGAGTTCAGACGTGGCAGAGCCGCGTTCGAGGGCCTGCCCGACCAGGTAGGTCGGGGTTCCGTCGGCGATGCAGTCCTCTATCGTCCTGGTGACCGTGGTCGTCGGGATGCCCTCGAACCAGGTGCGTTCGTCCGGGGTGAGATCGTGGTGGTGGACAACGTAGCGGTCCCCGCCGACACGCCGAAGGCGCCGGCTCCTGGTGACGGTGAGATGGATGCGGTCCGGGTTCACGTCGGAGATATCCCAGGCGGAGAGCGCGGTCTCGTGGGACAGGCATGCCTCGGGGGCACCAGTCCACAGCACTGCGAGCGCCCAGTTGTCGTAGCGGGTCGCTGGCACCTGGGGTATGCGATAGACGCCATGGGCTGCCCGCTCGATCCGCTCACGGGCGACCATCTTCGCCAGCTCGGAGTCAGGCACACCGTCGTCGCGCGCCTGGGCGCGCGAGACGTACCCGTGCTGATCGAGCGCGATCTCACGAAGTCGCTCCAGATAGGTTCGCGGCTCAGTCATGTCAAAACCTTACCAAAAGGGAAAGGTTCTGACGAGACGGACCCGAGGTAGCGACCGCTGCGCACCGACTCCGGGCCGTTCTGCTGCCCGGCTGTGCGCGCGACTCCGGTGAGTCGCACCACACGCACCCGAACCGGTGCAGGGAACCGCGCCCTCCCCTCGTAGGCTCGATCCCCCGACCGACCCGCCCGAGGAGACCCCGTGGCCCGCACACCCCTGACGCTGTTCCGCACGCTCGCGATCGCGGAGGCGATCTCGTGGACGCTGCTCATCGGCGGCATGATCCTGCGGTCGATCGCGGGCCTCGACGTCGCGGTCTCGATCGGCGGCGGCATCCACGGGTTCGTGTTCCTCGCCTACGGCGTCACGGCCGTGCTCGTGGCGAAGAACCAGCGGTGGAGCGCCGGACCGACGGCCCTGGCGATCGTCAGCGCCGTCGTCCCGTACGCCACGGTCCCGACGGAGATCTGGCTGCACCGCAGTGGTCGCCTCGACGGCGGCTGGCGCCGCGAGCGCACCGAGGACCCGCGGGACGCGACCTGGCACGACCGCCTGCTGCGGACGCTGCTGGCCCACCCCGCCGTCTCCGCCGGGGCGGCTGCCGTCGCCGTCGTCGCGGTCTTCGCGGGGCTCCTCGTCGTCGGTCCGCCCGGGGGCGGCGCCTGACGGCTCAGGTTCGCGGCACGTCCCGCTCCCGGAACGCCACGAGCCCGCCGACGAACAGCACCACGGCGATCACGGAGAGCCAGACGACGGCCCACCCGGACGCGCTCTCGGCCGGCACCTGGCCGATCGCGTAGAGCGGCGAGAGGGACATCGCCCAGTCCGGCAGGTCGAGCGTCCCGCCCAGCATCCCCACGAGCGCGATGTACGCGACGACGAGCCACACGAGCCACGTCGTCCGGGGCAGCAGACCGAGCACCAGGACACCGAGCCCGGCGACGGCGAGCACCGCCGGCACGTAGTCGATCGAGGCCAGGACGACGTCCCAGCCCGCTGAACCTCCGCCGTCCGACGGGGTCGACAGCGACAGGCCGAACCCGCCGAGCACGAGGGTCAGGACTCCCCCGACGGCGACGACCCCGCCCTGGAGCCCGAGCCAGGGCATGCGGCTCGTCCCGCGGGCGAGCACCGGCTCGATGCGCCCGGAGGACTCCTCGGCACGCACCCGGCCCACTCCCTGCCCGACGACGCCCAGCGCCATGAGCGCCACCAACAGCAGCACGACCGCGGTGTACTGGTCGGACGCGCCGCCGGTGCCGAGGAGCTCGCCGAGCTGCGGGTTGGCCTCGACCATCTCCTCGACGTCGTCCCCGAACGACCCGAACGCGACCCCGACGAGCAGCGCACCCAGGACCCACGCGACGATCGACGGCGCGTGCGACCGCAGCGCCAGTCCGAACGACGACCGCGCGAACCCACCGGCCCGCGCGGGCCCGGGCCGGGCGGCGAACAGCGACGCACCGAGGTCGCGACGTGCGACGAGCACCAGGCCCGCCACCGCGAGCACCGCCGCGACGCCGAGCGTCAGCGCGAGCGGCCACCAGCGCGGGTCCGTGTCGAAGGGGCGGGTCTCCTGCTGCCAGGCCAGGGGCGAGAGCCACTTCCAGCCGTCGTCGTTCACGTCCCCGATCGCGCGGGTCACGAAGGCCATGCCGAGCACCCCGACGCCCACCGACGTCACACCCGACCCGCGCCGCACGAACTGCCCGACGAACGTCGCCAGCGCCGCGAAGAAGATGCCGAGCGCAGAGATCGAGAGGGCGTAGAGCCCGACGGCCCCGGCGTCGACCCCGCCCGCGAGCGCCGCCGCGAAGATCCCGAGGCCGACGGCGAGGAACGCCACGACGGTCACGAGGAACGCGGCGAGCCACGGCGCCCGCGCGCCGATGCTCCGGGAGCGCAGCAGCTCGAGCAGGCCGGACTCCTCCTGCGCGCGCGTCTGCGCGACGACGAGGAACAGCCCCATGAGCGGCACGGCGATCGCCGCGATGAACGCGTACTCGTTGGCGGCGACCCCGCCGAGGTCGGTGGCGCCGTACGGGGTGCCGTTGATCGCGGCGACGGTCGGGTCGCCGTCGAGGGTCGCGCCGTACGACTCGAGGGCTGCGTCGTCCGGGTAGAGGTTCGAGATCGCGCTGAGCGTCGCGGCGTAGACGCCGACGAGCGAGACGATCCAGACGAGGAGCCTCACCCATCCGGTCCGGAGCTGGAGGGCGAGGACCGAGCCGAACCCGCCTCGCCGTCCGCCCCGGGACGTCGGCGTCGCGGCGGCCGACCGGTTCACGCCTCGTCCCGCGCGTACTCGCTGAGGAACAGCTCGTCGAGGCTCGGTGGCCGCACGGTGAGCGTGACGAGTCCCGCACCGACGACGGGGCGCATGACGGCGTCGAGGTGCGCGGGGTCGACGGTGAACCGCAGGTCGTGCCCCTCGTCGACGGTCGTGACCGACACGTCGCCGGCGACGTCGGGCAGGGGCGGGACGACGTCCCGCGTCACGGCGTGCACCGTGGTCCGGGCGAGCGTCCGGAGCTCGGCGACGGTCCCTGCCCGCACGGTGCGGCCCTTGCGGATGATCGAGACGGTCGAGCAGAGCACCTCGACCTCGCTGAGGATGTGGCTGGACAGCAGCACGCTCGCCCCCGCGGCGGCCCGCTCCGCGACGCACTCGCGGAAGACCTCCTCCATCAGGGGGTCCAGCCCGGAGGTGGGTTCGTCGAGGACCACCAGGTCGGCGTCGGCGGCGAAGGCGGCGACGAGTGCGACCTTCTGCCGGTTGCCCTTGGAGTAGTCACGGGACTTCTTGGTCACGTCGAGGTCGAAGCGTTCGACGAGCTCGTCCCGCCGCTTCGCGTCCACGGGCGGCCCCGACGCGCCGAGGACGTCGATGCACTGACCCCCGGTGAGGTTGGGCCAGACGACGACGTCGCCCGGCACGTAGACGAGGCGCCGGTGCAGGGCGACGGCCTGCGCCCACGGGTCGGCGCCGAACAGGCGCGCCGTGCCGCCGGACTTGCGCATGAGTCCGAGCAGGATCCGGATCGTGGTCGACTTCCCGGCGCCGTTGGGCCCGAGGAACCCGCGGACCTCTCCCTCGCGGAGCTGTAGGTCGAGCCCGTCGAGGGCGCGGAAGCTCCCGAAGTTCTTCTCGAGCCCTCGGACATCGATCACCAGGTCGTTCGCCACGCCGTCCTCCGCAGTGCGAGTGAGTGTCAGACGACATCCAACCTACTGTTTGCGGCAGCGAAAGTACCTGTCGATCCCGGCGAGCCCGGGCCGGCGACCGTCTGCCTCGTGGTGCTGAGGCTCGTCGACCGCCGCCCGGGGACGGCGGCGCTCAGACGTCCGCGACCGCCTGATACCCGTCCTTGGCGAGGGCCACGACGCGTCCGACGTTCAGCGTCCACCCGACGCCGAAGACGTGCGGGCTCACGATGTGCTCGCCCTCGGGGTCCCAGACGCGCTCCTTGAAGCGCTCGACCGTCGGGAACCGGAAGTCGTAGGGCACGAACCCGGCGACCGTGCCGTTCCAGGTGCGCTCGCTCTCGGGCTTCTTGATCTCCTTCACCACGGCGGCGACCGTGAGGCCGATCACCACCAGGCGCAGCACGCTCGGCCCGCCGTGCTTGTTCTCACGTGCCATCTGTCGTTCCTCCGTCGTCTCGAGTGGATCCGGCCGCACGACCGCTCACCAGCCCATCGAACACCTTCCGGCGTGTCCGTGACGAACGCAGGGCCGCCCGATCGGTGCGGACGACCGGGACACGTGATGATAGAAGGATCCGAGTCGATCGACCGAGGAGAACCCCATGAGCTTCAGCGACGAGCACGGGACCCGTGGCGCCCGCCAGCCTGGCGGTGTCGTCATGAAGTGGTTCAACGCCTCGGTGGTCCGGCGGGTGCGGCGCGCCGGCGCCAAGGCCACCGGTTCGGCGACCGACCACCCGGCGAAGAAGGTCATGGGCATGAACGTGCTCGTCCTGACGACGGTCGGACGACGTAGCGGCCAGGAGCGGGCCACTCCCGTCGGGTGGTTCGACGGCGGGGACGGGTCCTGGATCATCGTCGCCTCGGCCGCGGGGGCAGCGGCCAATCCTGCCTGGTACCACAACCTGGCGGCGCACCCGGACCGGTTGACGATCGAGACCGGCGCGGAGACCGTCCGAGTCACCGCGCGAGAGCTCCACGGCGACGAGCGCCGCGACGCGTGGGCCACGGTCGTCGCCGAGTCGCCGCGCTTCGCGGAGTACGAGACACGGACGGACCGCACGATCCCCGTCATCCGCCTCACCCGGCGGTCCGACGACGAGACCGCGTGACGAGAGAACGCCTCTCGCCCCCGTACACGTACGACGTCGAGGTGCTGCATCTGCTGGTCTCCCCCGAGCACGCCTACTTCGGCCGTCCGCGGGACGGCGCCGCCGACGTACTCACCACCGACGCCGCCGAGGTCACCGTCCACGCCGGGCGTGGGGTCGTCGGGGACCGCTTCTACGGCAAGGCCGCCCACATGGACGCTGCCGTCACCGTGTTCGCCGTCGAGTCGCTCGAGGCGATCGCGCACGAGCTGGCGGCCGGGGCGCTCGACCCGTTGCTGACTCGTCGCAACGTGATCCTGCGCGGGGCCGAGCTCATGCCGCTGCTCGGCGGCGAGTTCGTGATCGGCGACGGTCGGGACGCCGTGCGTCTGAGGGCCGGCCGGCACGCTGCTCCGTGCGCGTGGATGGACCGTGTGCTGGCACCCGGCGCCCACCACGCGATGCGGGGACGCGGCGGGATCCGCTGCATGCCGGTCAGCGACGGTGTGCTCCGGCGTGGCTCGGCGGTGCTGACCAGCCCCGTCGCCCTGGACCCGTCCCGCGCAGGCCTGGCCGTGCGGCGGCCACCCCTCCCGTAGCAGGGGTGTCAGCGGCTCCCCTAGAGTCGGCGGCATGGCCCCCGCGCAGAGACCCGAGCAAGAGCTTCTCGTCGTCCCCGACGTCGCGGCGTGGCGCGCCTGGCTCGACGCGAACGAGGAGACGTCCGACGGCGTCTGGCTCGTCCTCGCGAAGAAGGGGACCGTCGACCCGACCTCGCTGCGGTACGCGGAGGCGCTCGACGAGGCGCTGTGCAGCGGCTGGATCGACGGGCAGACGAAGTCCATCGACGCCGCGACGTACCGCCAGCGGTTCACCCCGCGACGGCGTCGATCGATCTGGTCGAAGCGCAACGTCGGGTACGTCGCCCGGCTCGAGCAGGAGGGCCGCATGCGCGCCCGCGGTCGTGCCGAGGTGGCTGCCGCCCAGGCGGACGGGCGCTGGGACCGCGCCTACGCCGGTCCCGCGACGATCGAGGTGCCGACCGACCTGGCGGCCGCGCTGGCCGCGTCTCCGGCCGCGGCCCAGACCTTCGGAGCGCTCAAGAGCCAAGGTCGCTACGCCGTCCTGCACCCGATCGTCACCGCACCCACGCCCGCGACGCGCGAACGCCGGCTGGCGAAGCTGATCGGGGTGCTGGAGCGCGGCGAGACCCCTGAGCGGTCGACAGCACAACCGCTCCGCCCCGGTCGCGGCGGTTACCAGCGTCCGGTGCCGGCTACACCGCGTCGCCCGGATCACCGGCCGGCCGGACCGGCTGGCGCAGGATCGTCCGGAGCCGCTCGGGCGCCGTCCGACGCGGGTCGCTCAGATAGATCTCGTGGTGGGTGCCCGTCATCCGCAGACCGTTCGCCGGGACGAACTCGTGGTGCAACCGCGCCAGCACCTCGGCCTCGCCGTCGAACGAGCCCACGTGCAGGGTCTGCACACAGCGACCCTCGCGCAACGACTCGAGGCGGACCTCGTCGAGGCGCGCAGGCCCGGACTTGGCGCGGACCGCCTCGGTGGCGGCTGCGAACGCCCCGCGGTCGAGCCAGTCCGGCGCCATGATCATCAACGTCCAGTCCCACCGGGACTTGTCGCGCGCGCTGGTGAACGCGTCCATGTCCTGCGCCCACCACAGGCCCTCCATGGGCGGGACGACGTAGTCGCGACCCAGGTCCCGTCGGCTCGCGAACTTCAGCGTGTACGCGACGGGGTAGAGCGCACCGACCGCGGCGGCGAAGTCCGGCGACGTGTTCGGGTCCCCGTGGCCGTCGACCATCAGGTACTGCGCCTCGGGGACGTCCACGACGTCGAACCGACCCCGCGTCGCACGGAAGGCGGGGAGCTCCTTCTTGAGGTCGATCTTGTCCATCCACCGAGTGTGCCGCCTGAGTGGACCGGCGGCCGACCGGCGGCCGACCAGGGCTCAGACATACCGTGGCCGGCGCGCACCGCGGGGACACGCACGGACGCACTCCGGCTCGCGGGGACTCGTACGGACCCACAACGGCCCGCGGTGGCTCGCACCGGGAACGACAGAGGCGCGAGACACCTGATCGGTGTCCCGCGCCTCGTGTTCGGTGGAGCTGAGGGGACTCGAACCCCTGACCCCCTGCATGCCATGCAGGTGCGCTACCAGCTGCGCCACAGCCCCGAGAACCCGCCACGATACAGCGGATCCGCGACTCCCGCGAAGGCCTGGACCCTCGTGCGGAGCGTCGCTAGTCTACGCAGACTCCCCGCTGGGCTCCAAATTCCAGTCGGGTCCAGCGTTCCACTCGTCCAGCGGGAACCCGGCCCCGAGGTTGTGCGCCACGAGGCGCCATGCCGGCGTCGCCCCCGGACGTGAGCGGTGCAGGTGGGACCAGTGCACGTTGTGCATCCCGCTCAGCCCGCGCCACACCGACGTGTCCAGCCCCAGCAGGCCGGTCACCGCGAGCGTGATCGCGGCGCCGTGGGACACGACCACGAGCGTCTCGTCCTCCCCCATCGGTTCGGCGTGCTCCGTGATCGCCCCGACCATGCGCGCCGCGACGTCGACCTTGAGCTCGGCACCGGTGGACGTCGGCTCCGCGCCCCGCTTCCACGCCGCGTGCTCCTGCGGCCAGCCCGCGGCCATCGCGGCGTCGTCGAGGCCCTCCCACTCGCCGAACGAGCGCTCCCGCAGCCGCGGGTCGGGGACGACCTCGTGGTCGCCCTCGAGCGCCGCCGCGTATGCGAGCGCCGTGTCGTACGCCCGGGTGAGGTCGGACGAGACGATCTTCGCGGCGCGGTGCGCGGTCGCCAGCGCCCGGCCGCCCTGCTCCGCCTGCCACTGACCGATCTCGTCGAGGGGGATGTCGATCTGCCCCTGGAGTCGCATCGCTGCGTTGTAGGCCGTGCGGCCGTGACGCAGCAGGACGATGGTGCCGGCGGTCACGCGTCAGGGTCCTGCGAGAGGTATACCTGGCCGTCCGAGCCGTCCGGGGCGGACCACTCGGCGGACGGCGTGACGCCCTCGCCGCCACGCGCGTCCTCGGGCAGCTCCACGCTGGGGCAGTCCTTCCAGAGGCGCTCGAGCGCGTAGTAGGTCCGGTCCTCGGCGTGCTGCACGTGGACGACGATGTCACCGAAGTCGATGAGCACCCACCGCGCCTCGCTCTTGCCCTCCCGGCGCAGAGGCTTGACGCCCTCCTTGTGCAGCGCCTCCTCGACCGCGTCGACGATCGCCGAGACCTGGCGCTCGTTCGAGCCGGAGGCGATCAGGAACACGTCGGTGAGGACGAGCTGCTCGCTGACGTCGAGCGCGATGATCTCGGCGGCCTTGAGGCCGGAGGCGGCACGGGCAGCGATGACGGCGAGCTCGGTGGCACGCTCGGTGGCAGTCACGAAGGAAGTCCTGTCTGTGGTTCGGGGTCTAGAGGAGACCGGGCGAGGAGCCCGTCGGGGAGAAGGTCGGGAGCATCGCCGCGGCCGCCGAGGGGTCGTCCCCTTGAGGACGAGCTCCCAGATCAGGAGCCCTAGGACGAACGCGACGGCGACGAGGATGATGAAGTGGAGCCAGGTGTACGAGTGGCGCTTCTCCGGCGCGTCGGCCGCGTCGTCGGCCGTCGCACGCGCCCCAGCCCGTGCGCCCGCCCGCGAACCCGCCTGCGGCACCGGGCCACTCTCCAGGTGGGCTTCGAGCCCGAACGGCCCTTCGTCCGACCCGGCCGTCCGTCGCGCGAAGGGAGAGCCGGAAGCGTTGTTCGCCCCTTCGGCGGGTGCGCTCGGGCTCGCCCAGGGCAGCCGGGCTGACTGCGCCGACGACGCGGCCGGGGACGCAGGAGGGGACTCGGGCGAGCCGGCGCTCGACGCCACTGGCCCGGTGGAGCGTGCGGACGGCGCCGCCTCCCAGGGAAGGGTCGGCCCGGGCGCACCTGCCGAGCTCTTCGCACCTGTCGATGCTGCGCCAGTGGTTGCGCCGGCGGACGCAGCCCCGGCGGCCGTGGCCGCTGCCGTGCCCCCGCCGCGCCCCGCGCGCCGGAGCCCGTCTGGCCGGGGCCCGACCGCTCGGCGGGTGCCGCAGCCTGTCCCCGGTCCCGGATCGAACGCCGCGCGGGCGCGACCGCAGGCGCCACGGGCCGGTCGGCGCCGAGCGCTGCTGCGCCCGTCGCCGACTGGGACTCCGAGGGGTGCGGGGTCGCGGGACCGCTCGTCGCGCGCGAAGCCGGTGCGGCCTGCGAAACCGGCGCAGCCTTGGAGGTCGGCGCGGCCTGCGAGGCCGGTGCGGACTGCGGAGTCGTCGCCGCTCGATACATGGGGCTCGACGCCCGGTCGGACGTATCGCCGCTCCTCGGTGCAGGAGGGCCGCTCGTCGCCGCCGAGGGACGGTCGCTCTGCGGTCGCGACGACCTGGAGCCGCCCCACGTGGTCACGGGCGGGGTGCTGGGCGCGGTCCTGGTCGACCCGGGGTGCGCCACGCTGCGGGACGACCCGCCGAACGTGCCGCTATCCTCGACCGGCGCGAGCCTGCCCGTCTGGTCGAGACGCCGAACGCCCGTGCTGGCCGCGGGGGCCGCACGGCGCGCTGCCGCGTGGATTCTGTCGTCGACGGCTCGCGCATCGACCGGCGGGACACCGGCGGCGGGGGCGGGCTCGCCTGGGGCGCGCTCGCGCGGGACGCGGCCGCAGCCTCCTGGGCCGCGGCGGCTGCCTGCTCACGCTCGCGCAGCTCGCGCCGGGTCAGTGGCCGGACCGGCTCACCCGTGGACTCACTCATTCGTTGCACCTCGATACAGTCTGTGCTTCTCGATGTACTGCACCACACCGTCGGGGACGAGGTACCAGACGGGCTGACCCTTGCGGGCCCGCTCCCGGCAGTCCGTCGACGAGATCGACAGGGCCGGCACCTCGAGCTTCGTGACGACCTCCGGCGGCAGGTGGCCCAGATCGAGCTCGTGGTCCGGACGCGTCACCGCGACGAAGTGCGCCATGTCCCACAGGTCCCCCGCGTCCTTCCAGCGGAGGATCTGCTCGATGGCGTCGGCACCCGTGATGAAGTACAGATCGGCGTCGGGCCGCTGCTCCGCGAGGTCGCGCAGCGTGTCGACCGTGTAGGTGAGGCCCGCGCGGTCGATGTCCACGCGGCTCACGTTGAACCGCGGGTTCGACGCGGTGGCGATCACCGTCATCAGATATCGGTGCTCGCCGTCGGTGACCTGCTGACCCTGCTTGAAGGTCGGCTGACCCGTCGGGACGAACAGCACCTCGTCGAGACCGAGCAGCGCCGCGGCCTCGGACGCGGCCACCAGGTGGCCGTGGTGGATCGGGTCGAACGTCCCACCCATCACCCCGACACGGGGTCTCGGTGCTCCGTTCGCCGTCACGGTGCTCTCTCGGTCGTTGGCAGGTCGCCGGCGCGCGGACGCGTCAGTGACGGGTGCCGACGCTCCGGAACGCGTAGGTGACGCCCAGGAGCGCGACCAGCCCGACGAACGCGAGGACACCGAGCAGGACCGGGGAGATTCCACCCTCGCTCGCGACCTCGGCAGCCTCCTCGGCGGCGATCAGTGCAGCAGAAACCACGGTGCCCTCCATACCCAGTGTGTCGGTCGTATCGATGCTCTTCGCGCTTCGCGACGGTCGCCGCGCAGCGTTTCATTCTTGCACGATCCGCGGGCCGCGCCCGCGTCCGTCAGGGGCGGACGTGCCCGTCCCCGTGCACGATCCACTTGGTCGTCGTGAGCTCGCCCAGCCCCATCGGCCCGCGGGCGTGGAGCTTCTGCGTGGAGATACCGATCTCGGCCCCGAGACCGAACTGCTGGCCGTCGGTGAACCGTGTGCTCGCGTTCACGATGATCGCGGCCGCATCGAGCTCGGCGACGAACCGCTCGCTGCTCGCGAGGTCACGCGTCACGATCGCCTCGGTGTGCCCGGAGCTCCAGGTGCGGATGTGCTCGAGGGCAGCGTCCAGGTCGTCGACGACGCGCACGGCGATCTCGGGTGCCAGATACTCCCGGCCCCAGTCCTCGTCGGTCGCCGGGATGACGTCGACCTTGCGCGGTGCGGCCTTCGCCGTCGCTGCGTCGCCGTGCAGGACGACGCCGGCCGCGTCGAGCGCGTCCAGGATCGCGGGCAGCAGGTCGGGGACCGCGTCGGCGTGGACGAGCAGCGTCTCGGCCGCGTTGCAGACCCCCACCCGGTGGGTCTTGGAGTTCAGGACGATCTCGAGCGCCGTCATCGGGTCCGCGGACGCGTCCACGTACACGTGGCAGTTGCCGACGCCGGTCTCGATGACCGGGACGGTCGACTCGCGCACGACGGTCTGGATCAGGTCGGCGCCACCGCGCGGCACCAGCACGTCGACGAGGCCGCGCGCGTGCATCAGCGCGACGCCGCCGGGACGCCCGTGGGCGTCGATGGACTGGACGAGGTCGCCCGGCAGGCCTTGGGCCTCGAGGGCCTCGGCGAGGACGGAGACGATCACCTCGTTGGAGCTGGCGGCCGCGGAGCCTCCGCGCAGGATCACGGCGTTGCCCGACTTCAGGGCCAGGCCGGCGGCGTCGACGGTCACGTTGGGGCGAGCCTCGTAGATCATCCCGACGACGCCCATCGGCACGCGCACCTGACGCAGGCGGAGGCCGTTGGGGAGCGTCGAGCCGCGCACGACCTCACCGACAGGGTCGGGCAGCGACGCGAGCTCGCGCAGCGCGTCCGCGATCGCCCCGATGCGCTCCGGCGTGAGCGCGAGCCGGTCGAGCAGCCCCTCGCTCATGTCCTTCGCTCGGCCGCGCGCCAGGTCCTCCGCGTTCGCGGCGACGATCTGGTCGGCGTGAGCCACCAGCGCGTCGGCGAGCGCGACGAGTGCCGCGTCCTTGCTCGCCCGGGTCGCGGTGGCGAGGCTGCGGGAGGCGACCTTCGCCCGACGGGCGATGTCCAGCACCGCGGTACGGACGTCGTCCGGCACCGGGCTCCCTGCCTGAGGGCCGGCAGGAGGGGCGTCGTTCACGGTCGAGGGCGTCGAGCTCGTCGAGCTCGCCGGGGGCACTGTCGAGGGCGGGGTGGTCGTTTCGGCAGTCATGGCGACGACACTACGGCGGCGGGCGGTGGACTGTCACACCCGTAGACCGCCGCCGACCGGACCACCGGGCTACCGCGCACCGATCCGGCGCAGGCCCTTGAGCATCGTGGTGAGGCGGCGCGCGTACCGGTCGAACGGGACGCCGTCCGGCACGCCGAGGGTGACGCCCCGCTGCACGGCGACCGTCTGCGACTCCGTGTACTTCAGCAGCCCGACCGCGCCGTGGCGGCGCCCGAGGCCGGACGCTCCCATGCCGCCCATCGGCGCGTCCACGGAGCCCCAGGCCGCGGCGAACGCCTCGTTGACGTTGACGGTCCCCGCCCGCACGCCGGCCGCGACGGCCGCCCCGCGCCGAGCGTCGGACGTCCAGACGCTGGCGTTCAGTCCGTACCGCGAGTCGTTGGCGCGCCGGACCGCCTCGTCCTCGTCGGCCACGCGGTAGACCGAGACCACGGGCCCGAACGTCTCCTCGGCGAACAGGTCCATCGACTCGTCGACCCCGGCCAGGACGGTCGGGGCGTAGTAGAGCGGCCCGGCCTCCGGCAGGGTCGTCCCGCCGGTGAGGACCGTCGCCCCCTTCGCGACCGCGTCGTCCACGTGGGCCCTGATCCTGTCGAGCCCGGCCGCGGACGTGATCGACCCCATCTGCGCCTCGGCGCCGTATCCGGGCGCGACGACCATCGACCCGACCGCCGTCACGAACGCGGGCACGAACGCGTCGTAGATCGCGTCCGCGACGTACATGCGCTCGACCGACAGGCACAGCTGGCCCGAGGACGAGAAGCAGGCGCGCACCGCTCCCTCGACGGCCGCGGCGACGTCGGCGTCGTCGAGCACCAGCAGCGGGTTCTTGCCCCCGAGCTCGAGCGAGCAGCCGGTGAGCTGCTCCCCGCCTGGCGGGCTATGCGCCGCCCCGCCGCGGTCGAGCCGGTGAACATGACGAAGTCGGAGCCGCCGACGAGCGCGTCCCCGAGGTCCGAGGGCTCGCCGACGACGAGCTGCCAGAGGTCCGCGGGGAGCCCCGCCTCGTCCATGAGCTCCGCGGACCACAGCGCGGTGAGCGCGGTCTGGGTGTCGACCTTCTGCACGACGGCGTTCCCCGCGACCAGCGCTGGCAGCGTGTCGCCGACCGCGAGACTCAGCGGGTAGTTCCACGGTGAGATCACGCCGACGACGCCGACGGGCCGGTGGAGCTCGACGACCTTCGTCAGCACCGGGTAGACCCCGCGACGCGACGACGGCGCCAGTAGTCCCGGCGCACGGCGGGCGTAGTAGCGGGCGGTGTTCGCGACGTCGAGGACCTCGAGGTGGGCGTCCCGGCGCACCTTGCCGTTCTCCCACTGGATCAGGTCGAGCGCCTCGTCCTGCCGCTCCAGCACCAGATCGTGGAACCGCAGCAGGACCTGGGCTCGCCGGCGGACCGGCACGCCCGCCCAGATCGCCTGCGCCTCGCGGGCTCGTCGCTGCGCCGCAACGACGTCGCCCGCCGTCGCGAGCGGCAGCTCGGCCACCGGATCGCCCGTCATCGGGGCGACCGTGGTCACGGTCCGCCGGCAGGTCCCGTCACCCGCGCTGCTCTCGCTACCGGTGTCGGACGACGCGGCGAGCCTCCGCAGGAGCCGCGCCACCGAGGCGTCGGTCACCGAGGAGGGACGCCCCGCGGTCGAGGAGGGACGCCCAGGCGTCACGCGGACGGAGGATGCGGTCATCGCCCCAGGATGCCAGCCGGCGGGCCGCCAGGATCAGCGGCGGCGCACCCGGACGAGCACGAGGTCGTCGCGGTGGACGACCTCGCGGTCGTAGCCCTCGCCGAGCTCGTCCCGCAGGTCGTGCGTCGAGCGACCGAGCAGCCCCGGGATCTCGGACGAGTCGAAGGCCACCAGCCCGCGCGCGACCACGACGCCGTGCGCGTCGACCAGGTCGACGGGGTCCCCGGCGTCGAAGTCGCCCGTCACGTCGGTCACCCCGGCGGGCAGGAGCGAGGCCCGCCCTCCGCGCACGGCCGCGACCGCGCCGTCGTCCAGCACGAGCGACCCGCGGGTGCGCGCCGCGTGCGCGAGCCAGAGCCGCCGCCGCGACGTGCGCTTGCCGGTCGCGGCGAACCAGGTGCCGACCTCCTCGCCCGCGAGCGCCACCGTGACGTTCTGCGCCTTCGTGAGCACCACGGGGATGCCGGAGGTCGTCGCGATCGACGCCGCCTCGAGCTTCGTCGTCATGCCGCCGGTCCCCACGGCGCTGCCGCGACCGGTGACCTCGATGCCCTCGAGGTCCGCGGGCGAGCGGATCTCGGAGATGCGGGTCGAGCCGGGCTTGTCGGGCGGGCCCGTGTAGAGGCCGTCGACGTCGGTGAGCAGCACCATGGCGTCGGCGCGGACGAGGTGGCTGACGAGGGCCGCGAGTCGGTCGTTGTCGCCGAACCGGATCTCGTTGGTCGCGACGGCGTCGTTCTCGTTGACGATGGGGACGACGCCGAGCTCGAGCAGGCGCTCGAGCGCGCGCTGGGCGTTGCGGTAGTGGCCGCGGCGCACGGTGTCCTCGGCGGTGAGCAGGACCTGCCCGACCTGGAGGCCGTGCGCGGCGAAGGCCGCGGTGTAGCGGGCGATCAGCATGCCCTGCCCGACGGACGCGGTCGCCTGCGCGGTCGCGAGGTCCCGCGGGCGGGTCGCCAGCCCCAGCGGGTCGATCCCGGCGGCGACCGATCCGGACGTCACGAGGACGACCTGCTGGCCTGCCGCGTGGCGTCCTGCGATCACGTCGGCGAGCGTGCGGATCGCTCCTGGCGCGAGCCGACCGTCGTCCCCGGTGAGGGACGACGAGCCGATCTTCACGACGACACGGTGGGCGTCGGACATCTGGGCTCGAGAAGTAAGAGTCACGCGGCCATCATCGCGGGAACCGGTGCGGGCGGGAAGGGGCCGTAGCACACCGGCGAATCAGGTGAGGTCACTCACAGTGTCGTCGACCACGTCCGGCCCGATCGCGTGACGGTGACGCCGGTGCTGTCACCTCCCGGCGCCCCATCACCCGCCCGCCAGCGTGGCCGACTGGGCCGACCGGGCCGAGCCCGGCCCGGCCCGGCCCGGCACGCCGGCGCGTCAGTCCTTCTCGGGGTCCGTCCAGTGCCCGCCCTCGCGCTCGGTCCACAGCTCCGCGCGGGCCTCGGCCTTGGCGTCCATGCGCTCGGTGTACTCGCGGCGCTTGTCCTTGCGGGTGGGCCGCTCGCTCTCCTCGAGGCGCAGGTCCGTGCCGCGAGGACCGGTGAGCAGCTCGGCGCCGCTGTGCAGCGTGGGCTCCCAGTCGAAGACGACCTGGCTCTTCTCGGGACCGATCCGCACCTCGTCGCCCGAGACGGCGCCGGACTTGAAGAGCTTGTCCTCGACGCCCGCGCGCGCGAGCCGGTCGGCCAGGTAGCCGACGGCCTCGTCGTTCGAGAAGTCGGTCTGCCGCACCCAGCGCTCGACGCGCGTCCCGCGCACCCAGAAGTAGACCTCGCCGTTCTGCTCCATGCGCTTGACCGTGAAGCCCGCGTCGTCGACCGCCTTGGGGCGCAGGACGACGCGGGTCGTCTCGGGCGCAGGGGCGGCGGCACGCGAGCGCTCGACGATCTCCGCGAGGGCGAACGACAGCTGGCGCAGCCCCTCGTGGCTGACCGCCGAGATCTCGAAGACCCGCAGCCCGCGGGCCTCGAGCTCGGGGCGCACCAGGTCGGCGAGCTCGCGCGCCTCGGGCACGTCGATCTTGTTGAGGACGACGACGCGGGGGCGCTCCATGAGCGGGACGCGCCCGCCCTCGATCGCGAGGTCGCCGGCGTAGGTCGCGAGCTCGGCCTCGAGGACGTCGAGGTCGGTGAGCGGGTCGCGGCCGGGCTCGAGCGTCGCGCAGTCGAGGACGTGGACGATCACGGCGGTGCGCTCGATGTGGCGCAGGAACTCGAGGCCGAGGCCCTTGCCCTCGCTGGCGCCGGGGATCAGGCCGGGGACGTCCGCGACGGTGAACCGCGTGTCACCACCCTGGACGACGCCCAGGTTCGGGACCAGCGTGGTGAACGGGTAGTCGGCGATCTTCGGGCGAGCCGCGCTGATCGCCGCGACGAGCGACGACTTGCCCGCGCTCGGGAAGCCGACGAGGGCGACGTCCGCGATCGACTTGAGCTCGAGGACGACCTCGGCCTCGTCACCGGGCTCCCCAGCAGGGCGAAGCCGGGCGCCTTGCGCTTCTGCGACGAGAGCGCGGCGTTGCCGAGGCCACCGCGGCCGCCGGCGGCGATCACGTACTCCGCACCATTGCCCACGAGGTCGCAGAGCACCGTGCCGTCGGGGTCCTTCACGACGGTGCCGTCGGGGACGTCGAGCACGAGGTCTCCCCGTTGGCGCCGTGCCGGTTGTCGCCCATGCCCTGGGTGCCGGACGTCGCGCGACGGTGCGGGGAGTGGTGGTAGGCGAGCAGCGTCGTCGTACCCGGGGCCACGCGCAGCAGGACGGTGCCGCCGTTGCCGCCGTTGCCGCCGTCGGGCCCGGCGAGGGGCTTGAACTTCTCGCGGCGGATCGAGGCGCACCCGTTGCCGCCGTCACCCCCGGCGACGTGCAGGACGACGCGATCGACGAACGTGGCCATGAGGTGATCCTTTCAGGTACAGACGACGGGAGGGGCGCACCGACGTCGGTGCGCCCCTCCCGGGTGCCGGCCAGCGTCCCGGGAACGGTCCCGGTCGCTGGTCGGGTGAAGCTCAGCTGGTGCTCAGGCCTCGACGGTGACGATGTCGATGACCTTGCGGCCACGACGCGTGCCGAAGAGCACGGAGCCCGGAGCGAGGGCGAACAGCGTGTCGTCCTTGCCGCGGCCGACGTTGTTGCCGGGGTGGAAGTGGGTGCCGCGCTGGCGGACGATGATCTCGCCCGCACCGACGACCTGACCGCCGAAGCGCTTGACGCCGAGGTACTGCGCGTTCGAGTCGCGACCGTTGCGCGAGGAGCTCGCGCCCTTCTTGTGTGCCATGTCAGTCCTGCTTTCGTACGAAGAGTTTCGAGGGAGTCCCGGGCCGGCGAGGGGCCGGCGGGAGGATCACTTGATGCCGGTGACCTTCAGGCGCGTCAGCTGCTGACGGTGGCCCTGGCGGCGGCGGTAGCCGGTCTTGTTCTTGTACCGGAGGATCGTGATCTTCGGGCCCTTCTCGTCCCGGACGACCTCGGCGGTGACCTTGACCTTCGCGAGCTTCTCGGCGTCGGTGGTCACCTTCTCCCCGTCGACGAGGAGGAGAGCAGGAAGCTCGACGGACGCACCCTCGGTCGCCTTCAGACGGTCGACGACGACGATATCGCCGACGGACACCTTCTCCTGGCGGCCTCCGGCCTTCACCACTGCGTACACCACGTTGCTGCTCATCTCTCTCGCCATGTCGTGTGCTCAGCCCGCCCGACCGTCTTGGTGACTCGGTACACCGCGGTGCAGGAGTGCGATCTGGTCCGGGGGCACACCGGAAAGGCGCGCGTGAAGCGCACCGACGTCCAAGATTACGGAATCGGACGCTGCAGGTCAAACCTCAGGGGTGTGACCTGCAGCGTCGGTTGCGGGTCGGGTGCGGGTCGGCCAGGGCCGGCCTGCGCCGGTGCCCTTCCCGCGCTCCCGCGTCTAGGACTGGTCGTTCACCTCGGACGACGTCCCAGCAGCCGGTCCATCAGCGTCCGGGGCTTCGTCGGTCGGGTCGGAGCCGGGCTCGGTTCCGCTGGGCTCGGAGCCGCCGGTCTCGGTTCCGTCGGGTTCGGTGCCGCCGGTCTCGGTTCCGCTGGGCTCGGCGCCGTCGGCGCCGGCTCCTTTGGCCGGATCGTCCGGCTCGGCGTCGGACGTGGCCGAACCCTTCGCCGGCTGCCCGTCGCGCGGACGCTCCGGCAGGACGATGCCCAGGTCGCCGACGGCACCCTTGACGACCTCGTCGACCGCGGCAGCAGCGGCCGCCGCAGCCCCGTCACCCGTGCCGCTCGCGGCGGAGTCGGACGAGCCGCCCGCAGCCCCGGACGGGTCTGCGGCGCCGGCGCCCTCGGGGTGCTCCGCGTCGTGCTCGTGCGCGTGCGCCGCCGCGGCAGCGATGGTCGCCAGCGTGGCCTTGACCGCCGCCCGGGCCTCGGAGGTCGGCTCCGGGAGGACCGGCACGGCCTGGTGCTCGCCGTGGTTCTCGTCCTTCGCTCCCCCGCGCCCGCCGCGTCCACCGCGACCACCACGCGAGCGCGACGAGCGCCCGGACTCGCCGTCGTCCGACTGCTCCCCCGACTGGGGCGAGCGACCGGACCGGCTGTCGCGGCCGACGTCCGACCCCCGGACTGACGACCGGACTGACCGCCGTTCGAGCCCTTCTCGATGGGGTCGGTGTGGACGATGAAGCCGCGTCCGTTGCAGTGGTCGCAGGTCTCGCTGAACGCCTCGACCAGGCCCTGGCCGACGCGCTTGCGGGTCATCTGGATCAGGCCGAGCGAGGTGACCTCGGCGACCTGGTGCTTGGTGCGGTCGCGCCCGAGGCACTCGACGAGGCGGCGCAGCACGAGGTCGCGGTTCGACTCGAGCACCATGTCGATGAAGTCGACGACGATGATCCCGCCGATGTCGCGCAGGCGGAGCTGTCGGACGATCTCCTCGGCGGCCTCGAGGTTGTTCTTCGTGACCGTCTCCTCGAGCGTCCCGCCCGACCCCGTGAACTTCCCGGTGTTGACGTCGACGACCGTCATGGCCTCGGTGCGGTCGATGACGAGCGATCCGCCCGACGGGAGCCAGACCTTGCGGTCGAGCCCCTTCGAGAGCTGCTCGTCGACGCGGTGCACCGTGAACACGTCCTGCTCGGAGGTCCAGCGCTGCACGCGGTCCGCGAGATCGGGGGCGAGGTCGCCCACGTACCCGGAGATCTCGCTCCACGCCGACTCGCCCGAGACGACGAGCGAGGTGAAGTCGTCGTTGAAGATGTCGCGCACGACACGGATCGCCATGTCGGGCTCGCCCTGGAGCAGCGACGGCGCGGACGCGCTCTTCGACTTCTTCTCGATGGCCTCCCACTGCTTCTGCAGGCGCTCGACGTCGGCCCGCAGGTCGGTCTCGCTCGCCCCCTCGGCCGCGGTGCGCACGATCACGCCCGAGCCCTCGGGCACGACCTCCTTGAGGATCTTCTTGAGCCGGTTCCGCTCGGTGTCGGGGAGCTTGCGGGAGATGCCCGTCATGCCGCCACCCGGCACGTAGACCAGGAAGCGCCCGGCGAGGGTGACCTGCGACGTCAGCCGCGCACCCTTGTGGCCGATCGGGTCCTTCGTGACCTGCACGAGCACGCTGTCGCCCGACTTGAGCGCCGACTCGATGCGGCGCGGCTTGCCGTCGAGGCCCGCCGCGTTCCAGTTGACCTCGCCCGCGTACAGGACGGCGTTGCGCCCCTTGCCGACGTCGACGAAGGCAGCCTCCATGCTCGGCAGCACGTTCTGGACGCGGCCGAGGTAGACGTTGCCCACCATCGACGCGGCCGACTGCTGGGAGACGTAGTGCTCGACGAGGATCCCGTCCTCGAGCACCGCGATCTGGGTGCGGCCGTCCTTCTCGCGCACGACCATCGACCGCTCGACCGACTCGCGGCGCGCCAGGAACTCGGCCTCCGTGATGATCTGACGGCGACGCCCCGCGTCACGTCCGTCGCGGCGGCGCTGACGCTTGGCCTCGAGGCGCGTCGAGCCCTTGAGCGCGGTCACCTCGTCGTTGATGTTGCGGGTGCGCGCGCTGCGGTCGCTCGAGGCGCGGTCGCCGGAGCGGCCACCGTCGCCCGACTCGCCGCGCCCGCCGCGGCGGCGCCGACGCCGACGACGGCTGGAGCTGCTGCCGCCCTCGTCGGACGAGTCCTCGGAGTCGCCCTGCGCGGAGCCGTCGCCCGACTCGGCATCGGACGCGTCGTCCTGGGCAGGCTTCGTGTCGGAGCCCGAACGGTCGCCGCCCTGGGCGTCACGGCCCTCGTCGCCGTCCTGGCCGTCGCTCGCGGCGTCGTCGGACGACGTCCCCCGGCCTGCGGAGGAGCCGTCGCCGTTCTCGGCGTCGGAGCCCCCGTCACGGTTGTCGCCGCTGCGACGACGACCACGGCCACCGCGGCGGCGACGACGGCGCGGGGCGCCGGACCTGTCGCCGGCCTCGCCGGAACCGTCCGAGCTCTCGGAGTCGTCGTCCTCGCTGCTGTCGGCCTCGGAGTCGTCGACCTCGTCCTCGAACGGGTCGGTCGGGACCTCGACGCCCTCGGCGACGAGCTCGGACTCGATGAGGCCGACCTCCTCGACCGCGGCGGCCTCGTCGTCGCTCAGCTCCGGCGCGGAGGCTTCGGCGTCGGGCTGTGCCGCACCTGCCCGGTCGGGCGACCCGGCGGGTCGCGACGCGGCCTTGCGGCGTCCGCCGCGCGAACGTCCGGCGGGGCGCTCGGCCTGTGCGTCGTCGGCGGGCGTGGCGTCGGACGGCGTCGCGTCGGCTGACGACCGGCGTCCGGCATCGTCGGACGCGGTGTCGTTCGCAGTGTCGGTCGCAGTGTCGGTCGCAGCCTCGGTCGCGATGTCGTCGGCCGCGGCGCGACCCTTCGAGCGAGACTTGGACGCCCCGGACCTCGAGGAGGTCGTCTTCTCGTTCGCTGCGTCCTCGACGGGCGCCGCTGCGGCAGCCGCGCCGAACGACGCCGACGCGAACATGGGCTGGGCGGGCGCCGACGGCGGCCCGGCGGGAGCCTGGACGCGCCGCGAACGACGGGTCGGCTCCGGAGCCTGGAACAGGAGCGCCGTCGTCGCGAGCTTCGCGCCGGCGACCGGAGTGCCCCCGGTCGACTCGTTCGCCTCGTCAGACCCCGTGGATGCGGCGGAGCTCTCCGTCGACCGCGAGGAGACCTTCGCCCGCGTGCCGCCGGCGGCCTTGGCCGGCTTGCGGCCGCCGGACTTCTTCGCGGTCCCCGACGTCTCGGTGACCTCGGCCTCGCCCGCCGTCGCGGCGCCCTCGGACTGCGCCGAAGCCTTCTCCGAGCGGTCCCCCGAGGTGCCCTGCGCGCCCGCGTCCTTGGCGTCCTTCGTGTCGCTGCCTGACGTCGCGGCCTTGCGGGACTTCGCGCTGCCGGACCTGCCGGACTTCACCGCGCTGTCAGACTTCGCCGTGCTGTCGGACTGAGTGCTGCTGTCGGACTTCGCGGAGGTGCCGGCCTTGGTGGCCTTGCCGGACTTGCTCGTCCTGCTGGCCTTGCCGGACTTCGCGGGCGGCTCGGTCGCGTCGGCCGAAGCCTCGGGCTCGCCGGCCTTCGCCGTCTGCCCGTCCGTCGATCCTGCCGACGAACCGGTCGCACGGGAGGCCCGGCGCCGCTTCGGTGCTGCCGCCTGCTCGACGGGCGCATCAGCCTGCGCGGCGGGCGCCGACGCGGCGTCCGCCTGGGCGTCCGCCGACGCGCTCCGGGTCGCGGAGCCCGGCGTCTTCTCGTCCTGGGTCTTCGCGTCCTGGACGGCGTCCTGACCCGCCTGCCCCGTGGACCGGACCACGCGGCGCGAGCGCTTCGCGGGGGCTGCCGTGCTCGAACCGCCGGCCGAGGACGCGGATCGGGCACCGGCGGCCGGGGAACCATCGGTCGAGGCCGCCGTCGAGGCAGACCCCGACGTGGTCGTGGGGGCGGGCTCGGCGGGGGCGCTCGGCACGGAGGTCGCAGAGGCCGGGGAAGACGCCGTGGGCTCGACGGCGGACGAGGGCTGAGCGGCCTTCATCGCGGCGGTGTCACGCGTGACGCGACGACGCTTCCTCGGTGCCTGCGTAGCCTCTTCGCCTGCTGCTGATGCGTTCTCGGAACTCACGCGGGTACTCCTGTCACCCCGCGAACCACCCCCACACCTGGCGGCCCCTGGGGCGGTCGGTCGTCGCTCGGGCCGGTGCGTGCACCTCACCCGGCGACGGAAGTCGTCGTGGACGGTCACCTCCGCACGGCGCGCGGCGGGGGCGGCACGCTCGTCGTGCGGTTCGCACGTCTCGAGCGGCGCTCCCTCTGCTGCGGGCACAGGCGGGGCGAACACGTTCTGCCGAGGGCGATGTGGGAGCCCCCGGTAGCTGCCAGTATCGCACAGCGGCCGCGACGGGCCTGGGGGCGCACGCATCGTGGATAAATACGCTCAGGTCGAATTCGTCAGCAAACGCGCCGCGACTCATGTGAAGATGTTCACAATTGCGTCACAGAACGGCCGCGGACCCCTCTCCAGCCCGTGCGCATGGGGCACAGTGGCCGTAGTTTCAACTCACAGTCCCGCCCTAGCTGGGAGCGCTCCCGTGGAAGCCCTAGATCTCGCCCGCTGGCAGTTCGGCATCGTCACCGTCTATCACTTCATCTTCGTGCCCCTCACGATCGGCCTCGCGCCGCTCGTCGCGATCATGCAGACCGCCTGGTACCGCACGGGCAACGAGCGGTGGCTGCGACTGACCAAGTTCTTCGGCAAGCTCCTGCTGATCAACTTCGCGATCGGCGTCGCCACGGGGATCGTCCAGGAGTTCCAGTTCGGCATGAACTGGTCCGAGTACTCCCGCTTCGTCGGCGACGTGTTCGGCGCGCCGCTCGCGATGGAGGCGCTCGCCGCGTTCTTCATCGAGTCGACGTTCCTCGGGCTCTGGATCTTCGGGTGGGACCGACTGAGCAAGAAGATCCATCTCGCGTGCATCTGGGCGGTGGCGATCTCCGTCAACCTGTCCGCCTACTTCATCCTGGCCGCGAACTCGTGGATGCAGCACCCGGTCGGTACCGAGTACAACCCTGAGACCGGCCGCGCCGAGCTCGTCGACATCTGGGCGGTGCTCAGCAACAACACGCTGCTCGCCGCGTTCCCCCACACCGTCACCGCCGCGTTCCTCACGGCCGGCGGGTTCGTCACCGCGATCTGCGCCTGGTGGATGGTCCGTCTCGTGCGGACCCGCCGCCCCGAGAACGTGGCGCTGGCCCGGGACGTCTACCGGCCCGGACTCGTGCTCGGGGCCATCGCGATGCTCGTCGCCGGGATCGGCGTCGGCGTCTCCGGGGACATCCAGGGCAAGATCATGTATGAGCAGCAGCCCGGCAAGATGTCGTCCGCCGAGGCGCTCTGCGACGGCCAGGAGAGCGCCGCGTTCTCGCTCCTGACGATCGGCGACCTCAGCAACTCGTGCGAGGGCGTCAGCCACGTGCTCGAGATCCCCGGGCTCGCCAGCTATCTCGGCACCGGCAGCTTCTCCGGCGAGGACTCCTACCTCCCCGGCGTCACGGACGTCCAGGAGGAGTACACCGAGCGCTACGGCGACGTCGACCAGGCCGGCAACCCGGTCACCTACACGCCGAACCTCTTCGTCAGCTACTGGAGCTTCCGCTTCATGATCGGCCTCGCCGCCTTCTCTGCCGCGCTCGCCGTGTCCGCGCTCTGGCTCACCCGCAAGGGTCGGGTCACCGACAAGCAGTGGTTCTCCAACCTCGCGCTCGTCGCGCTGCCCATGCCGTTCCTCGCCGCGTCCTTCGGCTGGATCTTCACGGAGATGGGACGTCAACCCTGGGTCGTCGCCCCGAACCCGACGGGGATCGACGCCGTCCGGCTCCTCACCGAGCGCGGGGTGTCGACGGTCGTCAGCCCGGGCATGGTCCTGACGTCGATGATCGCGTTCACCCTGCTCTACGCCGTCCTCGCCGTCGTCTGGTTCCGCCTCATGCGCCGCTACGCGATGGAGGGCGTGCCCGACACGGTGCGCGACGAGTCGCCCGAGGCGCAGGACGACGACGCCGACCGCCCCCTGTCCTTCGCGTACTGAGAGCCTCGAGGAGAAGTCATCATGGATCTCGCGATCCTCTGGTTCGTGCTCATCGCCGTCCTGTGGACGGGCTACCTCGTGCTCGAGGGGTTCGACTTCGGTGTCGGCATGCTGCTCCCGGTCCTGGGCAAGAAGGACAAGGACCGCCGGGTCATGATCAACACGATCGGGCCGGTCTGGGACGGCAACGAGGTCTGGCTCCTCACCGCGGGCGGCGCGACGTTCGCCGCGTTCCCCGAGTGGTACGCCACCCTGTTCTCCGGCTTCTACCTGCCGCTGCTGATCATCCTGCTGGCGCTCATCGTGCGCGTGATCGCGTTCGAGTACCGCGGCAAGATCGCCGACCCGGTCTGGATCAGACGCTGCGACCAGGCGCTGATCGTGGGCTCGTGGATCCCGGCGCTCCTGTGGGGCGTGGCGTTCGCCAACCTCGTGCGCGGGGTCGAGCTCGACGCCGATCACCAGTTCACGGGCGGGTTCTTCTCGCTGCTGAGCCCGTTCGCCCTGCTCGGCGGGCTCGTCACGGTGAGCCTCTTCCTCATGCACGGCTCCGTCTACCTGGCGCTGAAGACCGACGGTGAGATCCGCGAGCGCTCCCGCCGCCTCGCGGGGGTCTTCTCCCTCGCCGCGACCGTGATCACCGCCGGTTGGGCCCTGTGGGCGCAGATCGCCTACTCGGTGACCTGGACGTGGGCGGTCGTGGCCGTCGCCGCCGTCTGCCTCATCTCCGTGGTCCTGATGAACGCGCGCGGACGCGAGGGCTGGGCCTTCATCTTCTCCGCGGGCGCGATCGTGTCGGCCGTCGTCCTGATCTTCGGTTCGATGTACCCCGACGTGATGCCCGCGGTCGACCCGGCGAACTCGCTGACGGTCGACAACGCCTCGTCGAGCGACTACACGCTCACCGTCATGACGTGGGTCGCCGTGGTGCTCGTGCCGGTCGTGCTCCTCTACCAGTCGTGGACGTACTGGGTGTTCCGCCGCAGGCTGTCGACCGAGGACATCCCCGAACCGATCGGCCTGTCCTGGGAGAAGATCAAGGGCGCCGCGTTCGTCGGCTCCGGTGACGGCGAGCAGGGTGCGCCGCGGTCCGGGGGTCACGGCGGGCTCGACCTGACGGTCGACGAGGACGCTCCGCCGCCGGACCTGACCGGGACCGGCGCCACGACGGCTCGACCGGGGCGCACCGCCGACGGCGTCGGCTCGGGCGACGTCTCCGGCCGCGGGTGAGACCGCTCGATCCACGGCTGCTGCGGTACGCCAGGTCCGCCCGGGCGTACGTCATCCTCACGACGGTCCTCGGACTCGTCGTCGCCGTGCTCGTCGTCGCCCAGGCGCTGCTGATCGCGCGGATCCTCGCGCCCGCGGTCTCCGGCACGCTGGGCCCGTCCCCGCTGGTCGCCGTCGCCGGCCTGGTGGGGCTGCTCGCGGCCGTCGTCGCCGCGCGAGCCCTCGCGACCTGGACCCAGGAGCGCTTCGCCCTGCGCGCCGCGGCACGCACGATCGCGGAGCTGCGCGAGTCGGTGGTCCAGCACGCCGCGCGCCTCGGGCCCCGCTGGATCGCCTCCGGGCGTGGCCCGGAGGTCGCGACGCTGGCGACCCGAGGTCTCGACGACCTCGAGCCGTACCTGGTGCGCTACCTGCCCCAGCTCCTGCTCGCGGCCACCGTCACGCCGCTGGGCATCCTGGTGGTGTTCGGGCTGGACTGGGTGTCGGCCGTCATCATCGTCGTGACGATCCCGCTCGTGCCGATCTTCATGATCCTCGTCGGCCACCTCACGGCGGGTGCGGCCGCGCGCCGGCTGGCCGTCGTCCAGCGGCTGGGCTCGCAGGTGCTCGACCTCCTGACCGGGCTACCCACGCTCCGTGCCTTCGGCCGGGAGATCGGCCCGCAGGCCCGGGTCCGCGCGCTCGGCGAGGCGAACCGCCGCGCGACCATGGGCACGCTGCGCATCGCGTTCCTGTCGGGGATGGTCCTGGAGCTGCTCACGACGCTCTCGGTCGCGGTCGTCGCGGTGGGCATCGGGCTGCGGCTCCTGCGCGGCGAGGGCATCGACCTCGAGGCGGGGCTCGCCGTCCTGATCCTCGCGCCCGAGGTGTACCTGCCGCTGCGCCAGGTCGGCGCCCAGTTCCACGCGTCGACGGACGGCCTCGCGGCGGCGGAGCAGGCGTTCGAGGTGCTGGAGACCCCCGCGCGTCCGCGTGGCACCGCGCCGTGCCCGCCGCTGCGAGGCTCGACGGTCGCCGTCGAGGGAGTCTCCGTCCGCGCCGGTGACCGCGCCGCCACCGCGCCCGCGGACCTGTCCTTCTCGTTCACGGTGCCCGACGACGGCTCCCGCGGCCGGGTGGTCGCGCTCACCGGCCCGAGCGGGTCCGGCAAGTCGACGGCCGCGCTGGTTCTGCTGGCCCTCCACGACCCCGACGAGGGACGCGTCTCGGTGCGGGCGGCGGACGGGTCGGTGGTCGACCTCCGCGACCTGGACCCGCGGACATGGTGGTCGCAGATCACCTGGGTGCCGCAGCGCCCCGCCCTGGCTCCGGGCCGGCTGCGCGACGTGGTCCGGGACGAGCGGGAGGCTCGGGACGAGGACGTCGAGCGTGCCGCACGGCTGAGCGGCCTCGATGCCGTCGTGGCCTCGCTCCCCGACGGCTGGGACACGGTCGTCGGGCGTGGTGGCAGCGGCCTGAGCGTCGGCCAGCGGCAACGGGTCGCGCTCGCGCAGGCACTGCTCGACGACCCGGCGCGGTCCCCCGTCGTCGTCCTCGACGAGCCGACCGCGCACCTCGACGCGCGCGGCGAGCAGGCGGTGCTCGAGAGCGTCCGCGCCTGGCGCGACGCGGGGCGCACCGTGCTCGTCGTCGCCCACCGGGCGTCCTTGGTCGCGCTCGCCGACGACGTCGTGAGCGTTTGGTCGCAGGTCACCGAGCCTGCCGGTCGCACCGCGGGCCCCGCCTCGCGGAACGCGCCCACCGGCGCCACCGAGCCGTCAGGTCCTGCCGGCAGCGGCCCGGTCCCGGCGAACGGCACGAGCGCATGAGCGCCGTCGGCACCAGAGTCCGTGACCGGCTCGCTGCGGACCCGCTGTGGCGGGCGACCCGGCTGCTGGAGATCCCGCGCGGCCGGGCCGTCGTCTCGGTGCTGTGGGGTGCGCTCTCCCTCGGCAGCTCCGTCGGCCTCGCGGCGGTCGCAGCATGGCTCATCGCCCGCGCCTCGCAGATGCCGGACGTCGGGGCCGTGTCCATCGCGGTCGTCGCGGTGCGCGCCTTCGGGATCGGGCGCGGCGTCGCCCGATACCTGGAGCGCCTCGCGTCCCACGACCTCGCCCTGCGCGGCATGACCGCGCTGCGGACCAACCTGTACGAGCTGCTGGCGCGCGGCCGGGGCGAGGCCCTCGCCCGGGTGCGGCGCGGCGACCTCCTCGCCCGGGTCGGTGCCGACGTCGACGCCGTGGGCGACGTCGTCGTCCGGGCGTTCATCCCGTCGGGCGTCGCCGTCGTCGTCTCGCTGCTCTCGGTCGGGATCGTCGGCGTCTTCCTGCCCGCCGCGGGGCTCGTGCTCGCCGCGTGCCTCGTGCTCGCGGGCGTCGTCTCGCCGTGGCTCGCCTCGCGGGCCTCGCGGGCGACCGAGGCGCGGTCGGCGCAGGTGCGCGCCGAGATGTCGGCCCGCACGCTCGAGGTCCTGGAGCACGCCGGTCCGCTCCAGGTGGCCGGCGCGCTCGACGGCCGCACCGCGGCCCTGCGCAGCACGGACCGCGACCTCGCAGCCGCGACGGACGCCGGGGCCCGGGTCTCGGCGACCGCCGCCGCACTCCAGTCGCTCGCGATCGGCCTCGCCGTGCTCGGTTCGCTGCTGCTCGGCATCCCGGCCGTGGCGGCGGGCACGCTCGCCCCGGTCGAGCTGTCCGTCATCGTCCTCGTCCCGCTCGCCGCCTTCGAGGGCGCCTCGGCGCTGCCCGCAGCCGCGATCCAGGTCCGCCGGTCACGGGAGTCGGCGCGACGGATCATGGAGATCCTGGACGAGGCCGGCGCACCCGACCGCGCCGCTCCCGGCCCCGGCCCCGGCGAGCCCGCGGACGACCGGATGACCGCGACGGGCCTGGCCGCCGGGTGGGGCGAGCGACCGTGCGTCGTCGGCGTGGACCTGGCGGTCCCCCGCGGCGGCACGGTGGCGGTCCTCGGCCCGTCGGGCGTCGGGAAGACGACGCTGCTCGCCACGCTCGCCGGGCTCCTGCCCGCCCTCGGCGGCCGATGCTCGCACCCCGGCGACGCGGCGCTCGTCGCGGAGGACGGGCACGTCTTCGAGACGTCCGTGCTCGAGAACCTGCGCGTCGCCCGGGGCGACCTGACCGAGGCCGAGGCGATGGTGGCCCTGGAGCGCGTCGGGCTCGCCCCGTGGGTCGACGGGCTGCCGGACGGCGTCGCGACGCCCCTCGGCCCCGACGGCGCCACGGTCTCGGGCGGGGAACGTCGACGGCTGCTCGTCGCCCGCGCGCTCGTGTCGTCCGCCCCCTGGCTCCTCGTCGACGAGCCGGCCGAGCACCTGGAAGCCGCAACCGCCGACGAGCTGCTGCAGACCCTGGTGGACGAGGCGCGCGCCTCGCACCGGGGCCTCGTGGTCGCGACCCACCGGCTCTCGGGGCTCGGAGCCCTCGACGAGGTCGTGGTGCTCGGGCAAGACGAGCAGCAGGGCACGACGACCGACGCGGCAGCCGTCCCGCACGGTCCGCGCCCGGCGACCGTCACCGTCCGTGGGACGCACGACGAGCTCCTGCGCACCGACCCCGACCACGCCTGGGCGCTCGCGCAGGAGACGCTCGGTCCGACGGTGCCGCAGGCAGGGCCGGCGGCACGTTAGGTTCGACGGGTGAAGATCCTCCTCCCCGACTCGCTCGCCCTCGACGCCGACGCGATCCGCGGGGCCGCCGACCACGACGACGCGTTCGTCGTGTACGCGGTGCACGCGCCCGTGCCCGACGAGCACCTCGACGCCGACGTCCTCGTGGTGTGGGCGAACCCTGCCGACCAGCTCGCCGACGCGGCACGGCGCCTCGCCCGCCTGCGGCTGGTCCAGACGCTGGCCGCGGGACCGGACGCCGTGCTCGCCGCGGGATTCGGTGACGACGTGACGATCGCCAACGGGCGCTCGCTGCACGACGGCCCGGTCGCCGAGCACACGCTCGCCCTCGTGCTCGCCGCGGTGCGCCGTCTCGACGTGCTGTCGCACGCGCAGCGCGAGCACCGCTGGGACGCAGAGATCGGGCGCGCGCAGACCGACCCGGCGACCGCGCACCGGTACACGCTCGACGGAGCGCAGGTCACCGTCTGGGGCTTCGGCTCGATCGGCACGGCGCTGGCGCCGCTCCTGTCGCTGCTCGGCGCCACGGTGACCGGGGTCGCTCGCACCGCGGGCGTCCGCGACGGGGTGCGCGTCGTCTCCGAGGACGGGCTCGCAGAGGTGCTCCCGACCACGGACGTCCTGGTCTCGCTGCTGCCGGCGACGCCGTCGACCCGGCACTCGCTCGACGCCTCGGTGCTGGAACGGCTCCCCGACCACGCCGTCGTCGTCAACGCCGGACGCGGCGCCACGCTGGACGAGGCCGCGCTCGTCGAGGCGCTGACCGCCGGGACGATCGGGGCCTCGGCGCTCGACGTCACCGAGACCGAGCCGCTGCCGGCGTCGTCCCCGCTGTGGGACGCTCCGCGCACGATCATCACCCCGCACGTCGCGGGCGGGCGGCCGCAGCGGGCGGCGGCGCTGGTGCGCGACCAGGTCGCGGCGCTGCGGGCAGGCTCGCAGCTGCGCAACGTCGTCGAACGCTGACGCCGGACGATGCCGGCCTGGGAGGTACGAGGGCGGCTCAACCGATCCGTGCTAGCCTCAAACCACTAAATCCCCCACGCCTCTCGACGATGCGCACTTGGGGGATCTTCTTTGCCCAGGTCCGGGAGGGGCGCCGATGCCACACCATCGTCGTGCTCCCCGCCGATCCCGTCCGCGCGGAACGTTGCCCTACGACAAGCCGCCCATGGAGCTGGACGCACTCGTCGACCGTCTCGCCGAGCGCGGACTGGCCATCCCCGACCGGGACCGTGCGCTCCGCTACCTGCGCCACATCGGCTATTTCCGGCTCTCCCCGTACACGATTCCGTTTCAGCAGGGCAGCCCGGACCACATGCTCCGGGATGGCGCATCGTTTGACGACGTCCTCAACCTCTACGTGTTCGACCGTGCGCTGCGGCTGGTCGTCATGGACGCTCTGGAGCGCGTCGAGGTCGCAGTCCGCGCAGCCCTGACCGACCACATGTCCACCGCCCACGACGATCCCCACTGGTACATGGACGCCTCGCACTTCCGCGACCACGGCAAGCATGCGGGACTCCTGAAGATCGTCAAGGGCACCTGCGACGAGAGACTCCGCGGCACCCCTGATGCCGACGTGGACTCCCTTGTCCACCGTTCGGCGCTCGAGCACTACCTCACCACTTACGGCTCGCCCGAGCTGCCGCCGTCGTGGCTGATGGTGGAGACCCTCACCGTCGGCCAACTGACCAGCGCGTACCGCAACCTCGAGCAACGCGCGGACAGGACCGCCATCGCAAGGAGCATCGGTGTGACAGCCCCGGTGCTCGAGTCCTGGATGCAGACCTACGTACGCGTCCGCAACGTCTGCGCACACCACGGCCGCCTCTGGAACGTCGGGCTCGGCGTCTACCCGGCGATCCCGACCTCGCGGACCGTGTCCTGGCTCGAAGGGGATGATGCGATGCCTGAGACGTCGAGAAGACGGCTCTACCCGGTATTGGTGTCGCTGCAGACAGTGCTGGAGACCATCTCCCCGCACAGTGGCTGGGCGCGGCGACTTCAGGCACTCGTCGAATGCCGCCCCACGATGAACCTGCGTGGCATGGGCATCCCCGACGCTTGGGCACATGACCCATTCTGGCGTCGGCACCTCGAATGAATGGCCCGATCGGCGCAAGCAAGGT
The DNA here is from genome assembly GCF_030296575.1 of Paraoerskovia sediminicola. Lineage (GTDB taxonomy): Bacteria > Actinomycetota > Actinomycetes > Actinomycetales > Cellulomonadaceae > Paraoerskovia > Paraoerskovia sediminicola. The sequence goes on along the minus strand of NZ_AP027729.1, from coordinate 2,533,262 downwards.
CGAGGCGCTGCGGGCGGACTCGCAGCTGAGCAACGTCGTCGACCGCTGACGCCGGACCGCGGGTGACGCCGGACCGCCGGTGACGCCGGGCGAGCAGCGCGTCAGAAGCTCACGCGGTGGACGCTCCGGGCCGATCCACGGGCTCGACCCGCACGCGCGGCGCGCGCGGGGCCCGCGGGCGGGGCTGGCACACCGGGCACCAGAACGACGACCGGTTCATGAACGCGTCGCGGCGGACGACGGCCCCGCAGCGGGCGCACGCCTCGCCCTCCTGCCCGTACACGGCGAGGGAGCGGGAGAAGTAGCCCGACGCGCCGTTGACGTTCACGTACAGCGCGTCGAAGCTCGTGCCGCCCTGGACGAGCGCCTCCCGCATGACGCCCTCCGCCGCGGCCAGCAGGCGGACGGCGTCGGACTGCCGGAGGCGCTGCGTCGGCCGGGCGTAGTGGAGCCCGGCGCGCCACAGGGCCTCGTCGGCGTAGATGTTGCCCACCCCGGAGACGAGCGACTGGTCGAGGAGCGCGCGCTTGACCTCCGTCCGACGACGTCGCATCGCGCGGGCCACGTCGTCCGGCCGGTACGCGGGGTCGAGCGGGTCGCGCGCGATGTGCAGCGCCGGGACCGGCAGGAGCGCCAGGTCCGAGCCCAGACCGCCGGGTTCGCCGTCCGGGGTCGGTGCGAGGTCCTGGACGGACAGGTGCCCGAACGTCCGCTGGTCGACGAAGTCGAGGGTGAGCCCGCCGGAGAGCGTGAGCCGGACCCGCAGGTGGCGGTGCTGCTCCGCGGCCTCGGCACTGGTGCGCACGAGTAGCTGGCCCGACATCCCGAGGTGAGCCAGGAGCGCGGCCGACGGGACGGCGTCCGACACCCCGCCCGGACCCTGCGCCGGTACGCCGGCAGGCACGATGCCCGCTCCCCGCCGGGCTCGGCGAGCACGAGCCACAGGAACTTGCCGCGGCGCACCGCGGCCGTGAGCGTCCGGCCGACCAGCTGGGCGCGGAACGCGACCGGTCCGCCGTCCTGGCCGCGGACGGAGTAGTCGCGCAGGACCTCGACCTCGCGGACCGTCCGGCCCAGGACGTGTCGTGCGAGCCCGTCGCGGACGGTCTCGACCTCGGGGAGCTCAGGCACCGGTGGTCAGGTCCGGCTCGTCAGGAGGCGCGGACGTCGGACGCGGGCGGCTCGGTGGTCTCCGGGGTGGCCTCGAGGCCTGACGTGATCGCGGCGTAGGCGGCCTCGGCGGCGACCTGCTCGGCGTGCTTCTTCGCGGTCCCCGTCCCGGTGCCGCGGACGACCCCGTCCACGAGCACCTCCGCCGTGAACGCCCGGGCGTGGTCGGGGCCCTCGGCGGTGACGACGTACTCGGGCGCGGACATGCCACGGGTCGCCGCGGCCTCCTGGAGCGACGTCTTCCAGTCGAGGCCCGCGCCGAGGTCGGCAGCGGCCACGAGGGTCGGGCGCACGAGCCGCAGGACGAGCTCGCGGGAAACCTCGATGCCGTGGCTCAGGTACACCGCACCCAGCAGGGCCTCCACGGTGTCCGAGAGGATCGAGTCCTTGTCGAACCCGCGGGTGCCCTTCTCGCCCTTGCCGAGCAGGATGTACTGCCCCAGGTCGAGCGAGCGGGCGACGGCGGCCAGCGACCGCTGCGAGACGGTCGCGGACCGCATCTTGGCGAGCGCGCCCTCGGGCAGGTCGGGGTGCGTGCGGTAGAGCTCCTCGGTCACGACGATGCCCAGCACGGAGTCACCCAGGAACTCGAGACGCTCGTTCGTGGGGATGCCGCCGGCCTCGTGCGCGAACGAGCGGTGCGTCAGGGCGAGCACGAGAAGCTCGGGGTCCAGATGGACCCCGAGCTTCTCGAGAAGACCGGTCGCGACCGGCGCCACGGGACTCAGCCCGCGTGCTCGGCGCGCAGCGCCTCGCTGTACTGACGGCCCTTGTAGGTGCCACAGGTGGGGCACGCGGCGTGCGACAGCTTGTTGCCCTTGCACTGCGGGCAGGTGGCGAGGGTCGCGGCGGACGTCTTCCACTGCGAACGACGCGCACGGGTGTTGCTGCGCGACATCTTGCGCTTCGGAACAGCCACGGCTAGCTCTCTTTCGTCTCGTCGGACACGTTCGTCGAATCGAACATGCTCTCTAGCGCCGACCAGCGAGGGTCGACCACATCATGGGAGTGCTCCGGGTCGTCGGCCATGCGTGCTCCGCAGAGGGAGCACAGGCCGAGGCAGTCCGGACTGCACAACGGTTGGAATGGTAGTCCAATGACCACCGCATCCCGAAGCGCGGGCTCCAGGTCGGCGAGGTCGCCCTCCAGCTCGTAGAGCTCCTCGTCGTCGTCACCCGACTCCTCGGCGGCCTCGGCGCGCTCCGGGTAGGCGAACAGCTCCTGGATCTCGGCGACCACGTCCCGCGTCAGGGGGTCGAGGCACCGCCCGCACTCGCCGACGGCCGTGGTGGTCGCGGTGCCCGAGACGAGCACGCCCTCCATGACGGCCTCGAGGCGCAGGTCCAGCGCGACGGGCGCACCCTCGGGGACGCCGATGACGGCCGTCCCGAGCTCGGCGGGCGCGTCGACGGTGCGCTCGAGCCGACGCATCGAGCCCGGGCGTCGGCCGAGCTCGTGCACGTCGAGCACGAGAGGCGACCTCGGGTCGAGGGTCGAGTGGCGGTCCACGGCGGATCCAAGCGTCGGTGTCGGTGGTCTTGCAGGTGGTCCGTGCGGTGAGCGCCGCGCCCCGGTCGGGGCGATCGCGGCCAGAGCCGCGCGGCGTCCCGTCGATGTCGACCGGGCGGAGCAACGGCGGCGTGCCGATGAGCGCCCATGACGACGAAGGTAGGACCAACGGACCATCCTACGCGATGAACGCGGGTCAGCGGAACGTCAGGCGCGTCACACCGTGGGCGTCACGCGCCGCCGGGGGCCTCGCGGGGCTCCGCCAGCCGGGCACGCCCCGCATGGACCTGGGCGAGCATCTTGCCCAGGTCGATCTCGAAGCCCGAGAGCCGCTGGTCGCAGTAGTCGTCGGCCTCCGCGCGGCGCCGGCGCGCGTCGTCGTCGGCGGCCCGGACGATCTCGTCCGCACGCTCCTGGGCCTGGACGACGACCGACTCGCGCTGCACGAGGGCGAAGGCGCGGGCCCGCGCCGCCGCCACGAGCTCGTCGGCCTTGCGCTCGGCCTCCTCGATGGTCGCCTCGGCGGACGCCAGGACGGCGTCGGCGTGGGCGAGCTGCTCCGTCAGCTCCGCGCGTAGCTTCTCGACGAGGGCCTGCGCCTCCGGGCGATGGACCAGCACCGACGAGGACATCGGCATCGGCCGTGCCGTGTCGAGGAGCCGCGCGAGGTCGTCCATCAGCCCGGGGACGATCGCCCCCGACTCTGCGACGGCGTCCACGAGGGGCGTCTCCGGCTGGGTATCGGCGCCCGGGGCGCCGCCGGTCGGCCCGACCGCACCGCCCTGACCGCTCGGACCGCTGGTCCCGCTCGTCCCCGCACCGTCCGTCATCGCCGATCTCCCTCCCGTGCCTCCGCGAACGCCCTGCGCACCGCGTCGCCGACGCCGGGCGGGACGAGGTCGTCGACCGGTCCGCCGTGCCGCGCGATGTCCTTGACCAGCGAGGACGCGATGTGCGCGAGCGCCGCGTCGCCGACCACGAACACCGTCTCGACGCCCGCGAGGTGCCGGTTCATGAGGGCCATGGGCAGCTCGGCGTCGAAGTCGGCGCCTCCGCGCAGACCCTTGACGACCGCCGTGGCCCCGATCTCGGCGCAGTAGTCCACGAGCAGGCCGGGGACGACGGCGACCCGCACGTCCGCGAGGCCCGCGTCGTCGAGCGCGCGGCGAGCGAGGTCGACCCGCGCGTCGGCCGGCAGGAGCGCCGTCTTGCCCGCGTTGCGGGCCACCCCGACGACCACGTGGTCGACGAGCGCCCGGGCTCGGCGGACGACGTCCAGGTGGCCCAGGGTGATGGGGTCGAAGGACCCGGGGCAGACGGCGGTGGTCACCCCGGTCACGGTAGTACAGGCACCGGGTCGGTACGGGTGGGCGGGTGCTCGTGGCTCTCCGGACCGGCGAAGGCGTAGTGGACGGTCGTCTCGCCGTAGCTCTTGCGGGCGTCGGCCTCCCAGCCCTCGGGCCACCGGGGCTCCGGGCTCCGTGAGCTTCGCTCCACCACGACGAGCGAGTCGCGCGTGACCGCCCGCGTGGTCGCGAGGTGCTCGAGCAGGGACACGACCGTCTCGTCCCGCACGTCGTACGGGGGGTCGAGGAACACGAGGTCCCACGCCTTCACGGGCGGGGTGGCCACGAACCGTTCGGCCTTCTCGTGCACGACCTCGACGCCGTGCGCGCCGAGCTCGCGCGCGTTCCGGCGGCCCATCTCCACGGCGGAGCGGGCGGCGTCGACCAGGGTCGCGTGCGCGGCCCCGCGGCTGACGGCCTCGAGCCCGAGCGCCCCGGACCCCGAGTAGAGGTCGAGGACCCGTGCCCCGCGAAGCACGCCGTGGTGCTCGAGCCGCGAGAAGATCGCCTCCCGCACGCGGTCGCTCGTCGGTCTGGTGCCCCGTGGCGGGACGTGCAGGGTGCGCCCGCCGAACTCGCCGGCAACGATCCTCGTCATGGTCCGAGACTAGCCACCCGGAGGCGGCCCGCCGGACGGCGTCACGCCCGTTCGAGGAACTCCTCGCGCTCGGGGTCGAGCTGTTCGGCGATCGTCGCGGCCAGCACGGGGTGCTCGGCCAGCTCGGGGTCGTCGTCGACGACCGCGGTGGCGTCGCGCCGCGCGTCCTCGATGACGGCCGCGTCCTTGACCACCCGCAGCAGCCGGAGCGAGCTCCCCCGCCCGGACTGGGAGGCACCGAGCACGTCGCCCTCGCTGCGGAGACCGAGGTCGACCTCCGCGAGCCGGAACCCGTCCGTGGTCTCGGCCATGGTCTCGACCCGCACCGCCGCTGGACTGCCGGGCTCGGCGACCGACACCAGGAGGCACAGCCCCGCGGCGCTGCCGCGACCCACCCGGCCGCGGAGCTGGTGGAGCTGCGAGAGACCGAACCGGTCGGCGTCGAAGACGACCATCACGGTGGCCTCGGGGACGTCCACGCCGACCTCGACCACGGTCGTCGAGACCAGGACCGGCACCTCCCCCGACGCGAACGCGGCCATCGCCGCGTCCTTCTCGGCCGGTGGCATCCGTCCGTGCAGGGTGCCGATCCGGACTCCGGCGAGCGCGGGCACCGACGCGAGCCCCTCCGCGACTTCCAGGACGGCACGCAGAGGCGGCCGGTCCTCCGCCGCCCCGTCGAGGTCGAGCAGGTCGGGGCCGTCCTCGAGGTCGGACGACGTCGCGCCGGTCGCTTCACCTGACTTGCCGGTCGCGTCGGGCGGGTCGGGGTCGATCCGCGGGCACACGACATAGGCCCGGTGCCCCGCGTCCACCTCCTCCCGCACCCTGGACCAGACGCGCTGCATCCATGCCTCGTTGCTCGCCGGGACGACGACCGTCGCGATCGGCGACCGCCCGGCCGGGATCTCCGTGAGCGACGACGTCTCCAGGTCCCCGAACACGGTCATCGCGACGGTGCGCGGGATCGGCGTCGCCGTCATGACGAGCAGGTGCGGGGTCGTGCGCGCCTTGGCCCGCAGGGCGTCGCGCTGCTCGACACCGAACCGGTGCTGCTCGTCGACCACCACCAGGCCGAGGTCGGCGAACTGCACCTTGTCGCCGAGCAGCGCGTGCGTGCCGACGACGATGCCGGCGGCCCCGCTCGCGGCGTCCAGCAGGGCCTCCTTGCGCGCCGCCGCACCGAGCGAACCGGTCAGCAGCGCGACCCGGGTCGCGTTCGGGGAGCCGCCGAGCATCCCGCCGGCCGCGAGGTCGCCCAGCATCGACCGCAGCGTCCTCGCGTGCTGCGCGGCGAGGACCTCGGTCGGCGCGAGCAGCGCGGCCTGGCCCCCGGCGTCGACGACCTGCAGCATCGCGCGGAGCGCGACCACCGTCTTGCCCGAGCCCACCTCGCCCTGGAGCAGCCGCTGCATCGGTCGGGGCCGGGCGATCTCGTCCGCGATCTCCGCGCCGACCACCCGCTGACCCTGCGTGAGCGTGAACGGGAGCGCCTGGTCGAACTCCGCGAGTGCCCCGTGGTCCGAGGCGGGACGCGCGGTGGCCTCCTGGGCCGCGGCACGGGTCCGCCGCTGCGCCAGCGCGGCCTGCAGGACGAACGCCTCCTCGTAGCGCAGCCGCTCCTGCCCGCGACGCCAGTCCGACTCCTCGAACGGCTCGTGCACTGCGCGCAGCGCCGCGAGCCTCGAGCCGAAGCCCTTGCGCTCCTGGACCTGGGCCGGGAGGGGGTCCGGGACGTCCTCCTCCCGGAGCGGGTCGAGGACGGTGCGGACGGCGCGCTGGATGCGCCAGCTCGGCGCCTTCGCGCTGGCGGGGTAGATGGGGATCGGCCGACTGGCCTCGACGAGCGCCGACTCCTCGTCGTCCGCGTCGACACCGACGATCAGGTAGTCGGGGTGCGTGAGCTGACGCTCCCCCGGTAGGCCCCGACGACCCCCGTGAACAGCCCCATCCGGCCCGGGCGCAGCCGGTCCTCGTGATGGCGCAGCACCCCGGGCCGCTTGGCGAAGAACGTGAGCGAGAGGTCGTGATGCCCGTCGGTGACCACGGCCTGGAGCATGGCCCCGCCCCGCGAGCGCATCTGCCGGACGGTCGCGCGCGCGACGCGCGCCATGACCGTCACGTGCTCGCCGAGGGCGAGGCCCGCGAGGTCGCTGACCCGTCCAGGGTCGCCGTACCGGCGCGGGTAGTGCGCCAGGAGCCCGCCGACGTCGGACACCCCGAGGGCCTCGAGCGGTCCCGCCGACCGGGCCCCCAGGACCTTCGCCAACGGCTCGCGCAGCCGGTCGGTCACTCGACCCCCACCTCGACGCTCTCGTCGTGGCGCCCGGAGTCGACCGCGAGCACCTCGGCCGACGGCGCATGGTCCCGGATCGCGTCGATCAGGCCCGCGACCACGTCGGCCGAGACGTCCCGACCGTGCAGGAGCGTGACGATCTGCGCGGACCCGTCGACCGCGCGGAGGATCGTCGCGTGCGGACCGCGCCCCGGCACGGAGCCGGGCCGCTGACCCGGCGGACCGTCGACCGAGGACGCTCCGCGAGGCGTGCGGTCGCCCGAGGGCGCGGGCCCCGCGTCGCGGACGACGCGCACGGACCGGACGGCGTCGACCATCGCGTCGCGCGGGTCCTCGCCCGGCCCGACGGTCTGGAGCGCGGCGAGCGCCGAGATCGTGTGCAGGTCCCCGGCGCCGAGCACGGTCACGGCGAGCCGGGGGCGCCGGCGCCGTCGTCAGAGCCGTCGGCACCGCCATCGGCACCGCCGCCGTCGGGGCATTCGGCAGCTCCGTCAGCGCTACGGACGACGGCGTCCCCGAGCTCCGCGACGATGGCGGCCACGCGCTCGTGCAGGAGCCCCTCGTCGAGCTCGCGGCCCGGCAGCACGACGACCTTCGGCGACTGGACGTCGACGACGAGCCGAGCCACGTCGTCCAGATCGGGCTCCTCCTCGGTGTCCACGACGAGGACGACGCCGCCCGCACGCGCGAAGTCCGCGACGAGCCCGCTCGCGGCGGTCACGACGACCGTCCCGTGGCTCGCACCGCCGCCGCCCGGTGCGCCGTCCGAGGCCAGGGCGCGGCCGGGGCCGTCTGCCGCGACGGACAGGTGGCGCACCTCCACCTGACGGACGACACCACCGACGCGTCGGGCCGACCGGCGACCCGCGCGGATCGCGCGGACGGGCCGGTCCGTGTGGACGTGCGCCTGCCAGACGCCGTCGCCGCCCGTCACCACGACGGAGACACCGAGCTCGGCCAGGGCCCGCCGGAGCTGTTCGGCGACCCGGTCGACGTTCTCGCCCGCAGGTTCGCCGGCGGTGTCGTCCGTGCTGTCGTCCGTGTTGTCAGCCGTGCTGTCGCCGACAGGGCGACCTGCACCGTCCACGGCAAGGTCATGCGCACTGTCGCCCGCAGGGTCTAGCGCACCGTCACCCGCGCCTTCCACGCTCGCACCCGCCGCACCGTGAAGCACGAACATGACCTCGAACTCGCCGTCGGCACCGTGCCCGTGACTGTGACTGTGACTGTGAGCGTCACCGTTCACGTCCGCAGACGCCACCGCGCCGTAGGACGCCGACCCGCCGCCGACCGGTCCGCCCGCAAGGTCGCCCGCTGAGTCGCCCGCGGGACCGTCGACCGCCGGTCGTCGGTGCTCGAGCAGCGTCTCCATGCGGTCGAGGATGCCCTGGGCGTCCGACACCCCGGAGACGCAGCGATCGAGGGCCGCGAGCAGGACGCACAGACCGAGCGCCCCCGCGTCGTGCACACCGGCCCGGCGCAGCACCCCGAGATCGTCCTGGCTCGCAGCGGCCGAGCCGACGGCCGCCGCGAACGCGGCCCGGGTGACGGCCCCGACGTCGTCGGCCTCGTGACCAGCCTCGTGACCAGCCTCGCCATCAGCCTCGTCACCAGCCTCCCGAGAGACGACGGCGAGGGCGGCGTCGCCAGCCGCGGTCGCCGCGGAGAGGATCGTGCCCGGCGCGGGCTCGAGGACGGCGGACCGCGCGGCGACGGCCCCGGCCCCGAGGGCGCGCGCGAGCGCTGTGGCGCTGCCCGCCACGTCGAGCCCGGGCCCGAGCCCGCGCAGGTACTCGGCGAGGATCGACCCGGAGTTGCCACGGGCCCCGAGGAGGGCGCCGCGCGCGACGGCACGGACCGTCGCGGAAGCAGAGGCCCCGGCCGGGAGGCTCTCGAGCTCGCGGACGCCGTGCGCGAGGGTGAGGTAGAGGTTCGTCCCCGTGTCCGCGTCGGCGACCGGGAAGACGTTGAGCGCGTCCAGGCGTGGCCGCACCCTCCCCAGGTCGTCGCACGCCGCGCGCAGCCAGCGTCGGACGAGCGCCGCGTCGACGCGCTGTGCTCCGCTCACTCGTGCTCCGTCCGCCCGGAAGGTCTGCTCGGATCGACATGATCGATCAGGTCGCTCGGGTACTGTGCTGGAGGACACGCTATCGGCGCTCGCTGGTTCGCTGCGCAGTCGCCGTGGAGTCGGTGCGCAATTTGAGTGCTCGGCCCCGATCGGCTAGTCTGTTCAGGTTGCCTGGAGCGATTCGGGCCACCCAAGACCATCCCCAGTGCATTCGAGGACGTCGACGCTGCCTCAGCGCCGTCCCGACGTGCAACGACGATCAGGAGTAACCGTGGCTGCCAACTGCGACGTCTGCGGCAAGGGCCCCAGCTTCGGGCACAGCATCTCGCACTCGCACATCCGCACCAAGCGCCGTTGGAACCCGAACATCCAGCGCGTGCGCGCCGTGGTGGCCGGGACGCCGAAGCGCGTGAACGTGTGCACCTCGTGCCTCAAGGCCGGCAAGGTCACGCGCCAGGCCTGAGTCTCGCTCTCGAACGAGCCCGCCGCGTCCGCGCCGGCGGGCTTTTTCGTGTCCCGGGACGTCCCGGTCTGTTCGCGCGCCTGTTTCGCGTGTCGGAACGTCCGACCTGGTGAGAAGATCGACGCATGACCAACGAGTACGACGACGTGAGCATCCGCCCGGCCGCCGTCTCGGACGCGCACTCGATCGCCCGGGTGAACATCGCGTCGTGGCGCCACGCCTATACAGGCCTCGTCCCCGACGAGTACCTGTCGTCCCTCGACGTCGAGCTCCGCACGAGCTGGTTCGCCGCGTACCTGGCCGACGACCACCCGAGCGAGACCTGGGTCGCGATCGCCGACGACCGCATGCTCGGTTTCGTCACCGTCGGCCCGTCCCGGGACGAGGACGCCGAGCCGTCCGACCGCGAGATCTATGCGATCTACCTGGACCCGGAGGCCTGGGGCCGCGGGGTCGCCCGCGACCTCATGCGCACCGTCGTCGACGACGGTTCCACCATCACCCTCTGGACCATCGCCGACAACGAGCGCGCCCAGCACTTCTACCGTCGGCACGGGTTCCAGCCGGACGGGGTCGAGAAGTCCGAGGAGATCGGCGGCCGGTACATGACGCAGCTCAGGTTTCGCCGCAACTGACCTGACGGGTCACGCCCCGAAGTGGTCCCACCCGGTCGCTCGGACGTCGGGCTCCTGACCGTCGACGGTCACCCCTGGCTCGCCGCCGGACGTCGCGAGCACCCGGCCCACCGCGCGGAACGGCTCGGGCAGCGCCGTGTCGGCGGGGAACGTGGCCAGCAGGCCGTGGTCCTCTCCCCGGTCAGCACCCACTCGTCGACGTAGCCGCGCCAGGCGTCGGCGCCCGCGGGCGCGTACGGGCCGGGGTCCTCGGCCGCCACGGCGAGCGCCGCGTCGCGCAGACCCGCGGCGTCGTCGGCGAACGCCTCGCGGTCCAGGTCGATCCGCACCGAGCTCGCCCGGGCCACCCGGCCCGCGTCCCGGAGCAGCCCGTCCGAGAGGTCGAGCATCGACGTCGCCCCCGCCCGTGCCGCCACGGCCCCCGCGGAGATCGGCGGGTCGGGCCGCAGGTACGCGGCGGTCGCCTCGTCCTGGTCCTCGGGGTCGACCCCGAGGGACGCCCGCCCGACCCCGGCGAGCGCGAGACCGGCCGCGGACCACCCGCGCCGCCCGGCGTGCGCGACGACGTCCCCCGCCCGCGCGCCCGACCGCAGCACCGGCGTCCGACCCTCGAGGTCACCGTGCACGGTGACGGCGACGACGATCACCGGTCCGGACGAGAGGTCTCCCCCGACCACGGCGGCGCCCGAGGCGGCGCACGCCGCCGCCAGACCCCGGGCCAGCCCGGTGACCCAGTCGACGCGCACGTCGCCGGGGACCACCAACGAGACCACCAGGGACGTCGGCCGGGCGCCCATCGCGGCCGCGTCGGCGAGGTTCTGGACCGCGGCGCGCCAGCCGACGTCGAAGCCCGTCGACCAGTCGCGGCGGAAGTGCCGGTCCTCGACGAGGACGTCCGTCGAGACGACCACGCGCGCGTCCGGGGCCCGGACCACGGCAGCGTCGTCGCCCGGCCCGACGAGGGTCGCGTCCCCGGCGGGCAGGAGCGGGAAGATCGCGGCGAGGAGCTCCGACTCCGTGGTCTCGGCGACGGTGCGCGGGTCGGGGGTCACGCGGACACTGTAGTTCGCAGGACCTGAGCGAGTTCACGCGTGATCACGGGACCGCTCCGGCCTGGGTTTCGGACTTGCGCCGGACAGGCCCCGGACCGACGCCGGTCATGAGACCCCCGCGCGGCCACTACCGTGGGGACGTGAACCGCACGACCTCCCCGACGCCTCGGACGACGTCCCTCTCCTCGCCCGCCGCCTCGCCCTCCCGCTCGCGCTCGGCGCTCGCCCGCACCGGCCTGGCCGGTCTCACCTGCCTCGCCGTCGCGACCGCCGTCGCGGGCTGCACCCCGACGATCGGTGTGCCCGTCGCCGAGGATGCCGCGAACCCGGTCTGCGCGGAGATCGTGCTGTCGCTGCCGGACGAGCTCGTCGGGATGCCCCAGACCCACACGGACAGCCAGGCGACGACCGCATGGGGCGAGCCGGGGGCGGCCGTCACGTTCCGGTGCGGGGTGACACCCCCAGGGCCGACGGCCGAGGCCCCGTGCCTGACGGTCCCGAGCGACAGCGGCGACGTGGACTGGCTCGCCGCGCCGGACGACGAGGGCACGTGGACGTTCGTCACCTACGGGCGCGACCCGGCCGTCGAGGTGAAGGTCCCCCCGGAGATCACGGACGAGCGGTCGACGTCGTTCGTCGGGGACCTCAACGCGGCCGTCGTGGACGTCCCGCAGACCCGGGAGTGCGTGGGCGCGCAGGACGCCGGCTGAGCGCCGCGCGGCCCCCGTTCAGCGCAGCCCGGTGGGGCGCGCCAGCGCGAGCTCGATCAGCTCGGTGATGAGCTCCGGGTAGGCGAGGCCGGACCGCTCCCACATGCGCGGATACATCGAGATCGGGGTGAACCCCGGCATGGTGTTGATCTCGTTGACGAGCACCTGCTCGTCGGGCGTCACGAAGACGTCGACGCGCGAGAGCCCCTCGGCACCGACGGCCTCGAACGTCCGCGCGGCGATGTCCCGGACCTGGTCGATCACGTGCTGCGGCAGGTCGGCCGGGCAGCTCAGCTCGACGCCCGACTCGTCGAGGTACTTCGCCTCGAAGTCGTAGAACCCGTGGTCGGACGACGTCACGACGATCTCGCCCGGCATCGAGGTCCGGGGCGCTCCCCCGTCGCGGTCACCGAGCACCGCACACTCGATCTCGCGCCCGACGACGCCCTGCTCGACGATCACCTTGGGGTCGTGCCGCTCGGCCTCGGCGACCGCCGCGGCCAGGTCCGCGAGGTCGTCGACCTTGGTGATCCCGATGCTCGATCCGCCACGGGCCGGCTTGACGAAGACGGGGAGACCGAGGGCAGCCACGGCGGCGGTGCACGCGGCCGGGTCACGGTCGAACTCCCCGGCCGCAGCAACGTGTACGGACCGACAGGCAGTCCCTGACCTGCGATCACGAGCTTGGTGACGTGCTTGTCCATGCCGACCGCCGAGGCGAGCACGCCCGCGCCGACGTAGTGGAGGTCCGCCATCTCGAGGAGGCCCTGCAGTGTCCCGTCCTCCCCGAACGGCCCGTGCAGCAGGGGAAGACCACGTCGATGGCGCCCAGGTCACGCAGGACCCCGTCCTCGACCACGCGGGCCGCCGGGCTGGGCGCACCCAGCGGGAGGACGACGTCCCCGGCGAGCGACTCGACCTCGGGCAGCTCCTCGCCGCCGAAGGACCAGCGGTCCGGGTCGTCCGGCGCGAGCACCCAGCGACCGTCGCGCGTGATCCCGACGGGCAGGACGTCGTAGCGGTCCCGGTCTATGGCGCGCAGCACACCGGCCGCGGTCACGCACGAGACCGGGTGCTCCGTGGAGCGACCGCCGAACAGGACGAGGACGCGCGGCCTGCGGCCGTTCGCGGGGTGGCTGGACATCGTCCCGAACCCTACCGGAGCGCTCCCCGCCGACGGCAGCCCCACGCTGCCCGACGACGTCCGACACCTCCGCGGGGCCGTAGCCTGAGCCGCATGAGCGACACCCCGACCCCGACCCACGAACCCCTGCCTCCTGGCTCCTCACCGGCCACCGTCGCCGTCGCGGCGGGGCGGCCGGCCCGCCGCCAGGGAGGCCCGGTCAACCCGCCCGTGGTGCTCTCGTCCACCTACGTCTCCCAGGGCGTCCAGGGCAGCGTCCACGGCCCCGGGGAGCTGCTCTACACCCGCATGGACACCGAGACCTGGCACCCGTTCGAGGAGGCGCTCGCCGCGCTCGAGGGCGCGACCGAGCCCGGGGTTGTCTTCTCCTCCGGGATGGCCGCGATCGCCTCGGTGTTCTCGTTCGTCCCGCACGGCGGGACGGTCGTGATCCCCCGCCACGCGTACCAGGTCACGCTCGGGTTCGCGGACGACCTCGCCGCGCGGGCCGACGTGACCGTGCGGCGGGTCGACGTCGCGGACACCGCCGCCGTCGTGGCCGCGATGGACGGCGCAGACCTGTGCGTGCTCGAGTCGCCGACGAACCCGATGCTCGAGGTCGCGGACCTGCCGGCGCTGCTCGCCGCCGCGCGCGCACGCGGCGTGCTCACGGTCGTCGACAACACGTTCGCCACGCCGCTCGGGCAGCAGCCGCTGGGCGACGGCGCCGACCTCGTCGTCCACTCGGTGACCAAGTACCTCGCAGGCCACTCGGACGTCGTGCTCGGGGCCGTGGTGACCGACGACCCCGAGCTCGCCCGGAAGGTCCGCGCGTACCGCACCCTGCACGGGTCGATCGCCGGGCCGTGGGAGGTCTGGCTCGCGCTGCGCGGGCTGCGCACCCTCGCGCTGCGCGTCGAGCGCTCGCAGGCCAACGCCGCCGAGCTCGCGCGGCGCCTCGCCGAGCACCCCGGAGTCGCGGAGGTCCGCCACCCGAGCCTGCCCGAGGACCCGGGGCACGAGCGCGCGACCCGGACCATGCGCGGGTACGGCTCCGTCATCGGGCTGCGCCCGCGCGGGGGCGTCGAGGGTGCCGACGCCGTCGTCGCGGCGGTCCGGCTCTGGCTGCCCGCGACCAGCCTCGGCGGCGTCGAGTCGTGCCTGGAGCGACGCCGACGCTTCCCGACCGAGTCCGTCACGGTGCCCGAGGACCTGCTGCGGATGTCCGTGGGCGTCGAGGACGTCGAGGACCTCTGGCGCGACCTCGAGCAGGCGCTCGACGCGCGTGGGGCCACCGAAGTGGGACGATAGGGACGGACCGCCCACCCCGGGGCGCCCACGGAGGTGCGTCGACATGGTGACCCGATCCCGCGCCAGGGACCGGTGGGCGGTCGCCGCCGTCGTGATCACGGTCGTCACCGCGACCGCTCTCGCCGCCTGCGGTGACGACGACGGCGCGGGCACCGGCCCGAGCCCCGCACCCAGCGGCGACGTCGCCACGGAGGACGCCACGCCGTCCGACACCCCCAGCGCGTCCGAGACGCCCGGCAAGCTGCCCAGCGGCCTGCCCACGGACCCGCAGACACCGCCGGGCGAGGCCGGCGACGGGACGGGCGACGGCACCACGGGCGACGACGGACAGGGAGCGCTCGACGGCGCCGGGATGAAGGACTCGGACCCCGACGGCGACGTGCCGTTCCCCGCGAACACCGAGCCCGACACCCAGAGCGCGTCGGCGGACGCGGCCCTCACCGTGACCGCGGTCCGGATCGGCGCGCACGACGACTACGACCGCGTCGTGCTCGAGCTCGCCGGCACCGGGACGCCGGGGTGGCGCGCGGCGTACGTCGACGCCCCGACGGAGGACGGCAGCGGGGCGCCGGTCGACGTCGACGGGGACGCCGTGCTGAGTCTCCGGATCGAGGGCACCACGTACCCGTTCGAGACCGGCGCGACCGAGTACGGCGGAGCGAACCCGCTCCGGGTGGCCGGGACCGACGTGGTCACCGAGGTCGTCTACTCCGGCGTCTTCGAAGGCGTCACGACCGCGTTCGTGGGGGTCGACGACGAGAAGCCGTTCCGCGTGTACTCGCTCACGGACCCGACCCGGGTCGTCGTCGACGTGCGCGACGACTGACCGTCGCGCGAACCGTCAGACGATGCCCTCGGCCTTCTGGGGGCGCGAGAGCAGAGCGCGCGCCATCTCGGCGACGGGCAGGCCGTCGTTCAGGACGGCGGAGACGCCGGCGGTGATCGGCATGTCGACCCCCGCCGTGCGCGCGAGGTGCAGCACCGAGCGGCACGACTTGACCCCCTCGGCCGTGCCGCCGGTCGCGGCCACGGCCTCCTCGAGGGTCATGCCCTGACCGATGTGCTTGCCGAGCGTGTGGTTGCGGGACAATGGCGACGCGCACGTGGCCATCAGGTCCCCCATGCCCGCGAGCCCCGGGAAGGTCCGCGCGTCGGCCCCGAGGGCGAGCCCGAGGCGCGTGATCTCGACCAGACCGCGCGTGATGACGGTGGCGGTCGTGTTGAATCCGAAGCCGCGACCCTGCGCCATGCCGACGGCGATCGCGATGACGTTCTTGACCGCCCCGCAGAGCTCGACGCCGACCACGTCGGAGTTCGTGTACGGGCGGAAGTAGCTGGTCGAGCAGGCCGCGGCGACGCGGGCCGCCGTCGCCTCGCTCGTCGACGACACGACGGTCGCCGTCGGCTGGTGCTCGGCGATCTCACGGGCCAGGTTGGGCCCGGACAGGACGGCGATGCGGTCGTCCGGCAGGCCCAGGGCGTCCGCGATCACGGTGCTCATCCGGTCGTCCGTCGAGAGCTCGACGCCCTTCATCAGGGAGACGGCCACGGCTCCGTCGGCGACGTGCGGCCGCAGCTCGCGCAGGGTGACGCGTGCCGTCTGCGACGGGACCGCGGCGACGACGATCTCGGCGCCGTCGAGGGCGTGCGCGGCGTCCGTCGTGGCCGCGATCCCCTCGGGCAGCGTGATGCCCGGGAGCCGCTTGCCGTTGCGCCGGGCCGTGTTGATCTGGTCGACGACGACGGGGTCGCGGCCCCAGAGCCGGACGTCGGAGCCCGCGTCGGCGAGGACGGCCGCGAACGTCGTCCCCCAGCTCCCGGCGCCGAGCACGGCGACGCGTGCAGGTGCGGAGACCGGGGCGCCGGTCGCCTCGTCGGAGATGTCCGTGGTCATGAGTCGTTCCTCGATCTGCGGGGGTCGAACGGGGGCTGCGGGGCGCTCGCGCCGCGGATGCCCTCCTGGAGGACGGTGATGGCCGCCATGATCCGCTCCGTCGCCTCGCGCAGGACCGCGCCGTCGATGTTCCGGTCGTAGAGGTCGGAGAGGTCGACGGGAGGCCCGGCGTGCACCGAGACGTCCTTGCGCGGGTACGGGCGGAACTTCTTGGAGTACTGCGGCAGGATCCGGTGCGCGCCGTACTGCGCGACGGGCACGACGGGGACGCGGGTGGTCAGCGCGAGCCGCGCCACCCCGGTCTTGCCGACCATCGGCCACAGCTCCGGGTCACGGGTCACCGTGCCCTCCGGGAACACCGCGACGCACTCCCCGGCCTCGAGTGCCTTCGCGGCGTCCCCGAGCGACGCGAGCGCGTCGGACGAGCCGCGGCGCACGGGGATCATGCCGGTGTGCGTGAGGATCGGGCCGAGGACGGGCACCTTCCACAACGAGTGCTTCGCCATGATCTTGGGCGCCCGACCGGCGTCGTACACGTAGTGCGCGAACGTCAACGGGTCGAACTGCGTCGCGTGGTTGGCCGCGATGAGGACTCCGCCGGTGGCGGGCACGTTGGCCTGACCCTGCCAGTCCTTGCGCGTCATCGACGACAGCAGGGGCCGCAGGACGACCGCGAGGGCGCGGTAGGTCTTGGACTCGGGGTGGGCGATCGGCACGGTCGGCAAGCCTACCGGCTCAGTCGCGCCACACGTCTGCCCCGAGGGCGAGCAGCTTGTCCTGGAAGTTCTCGTAGCCCCGGTCGATCAGCCCGATCCCCCGGACCGTCGAGGTGCCCTTCGCGGCGAGGGCCGCGATGAGGTGCGAGAAGCCGCCGCGCAGGTCGGGCACCTCGATGTCGGCGGCCTCGAGCGGTGTGGGACCGGAGACGACGGCGGAGTGGTGGAAGTTGCGTCGACCGAACCGGCACGCCGTCCCGCCCAGGCACTCCTTGTAGACCCCGATCGTGGCGCCCATGCCGCGCAGCGCGTCGGTGAACCCGAACCGGTTCTCGTACACCGTCTCGTGGACGATCGACAGGCCGTTCGCCTGGGTGAGGGCCACGACGAGCGGCTGCTGCCAGTCGGTCATGAACCCGGGGTGCACGCCCGTCTCCAGCACGATCGGGTCGAGGTCGCCGCCGGGGTGCAGGAACCGGATCCCGTCGTCCTGCACCTCGAACTTCCCGCCGACCTTGCGGAACGTGTTGAGGAACGCCATCATCCCGGGCTGCTCGGCGCCCTTGACCGTGATGTCCCCACCGGTCGCCAGCGCCGCGGACGCCCAGGACGCAGCCTCGATGCGGTCACCGAGCGCCGTGTGACGGTAGCCGTCGAGGCGCGAGACTCCTCGATGCGGATGACCCGGTCGGTGTCGACCGAGATGATCGCGCCCATCTTCTGCAGGACCGCGATCAGGTCCATGATCTCGGGCTCGATCGCCGCGTTCGACAGCTCGGTGATGCCCTCGGCTCGCACCGCGGTCAGCAGGAGCTGCTCGGTCGCCCCGACGCTCGGGTACGGGAGCTTGATCTTCGTGCCGCGCAACCCGTTCGGCGCCGTGAGCCGGATCCCGGAGTCGAGCTTGTCGACCGTCGCCCCGAACTGCCGCAGGATGTCCAGGTGGTAGTTGATCGGCCGGTCGCCGATCCGGCACCCGCCGAGGTCGGGGATGAACGCCTCGCCCAGGCGGTGCAGCAGCGGCCCGCAGAACAGGATCGGGATGCGGCTCGCGCCGGCGTGCGCGTCGATGTCGGCCACGTGCGCCGACTCGACGGCCGTGGGGTCCATGCGCAGGACACCCGTGACCTCGTCGTGCTCGACCTCGACGCCGTGCAGGCGCAGCAGACCGCTGACGACCTTCACGTCGCGGATCTGCGGCACGTTGCGCAGCTCGCTGGGCGACTCCCCCAGCAGTGCCGCGACCATCGCCTTCGACACGAAGTTCTTCGCACCTCGGACGGTGATCTCCCCGCGCAGCGGGGTCCCTCCGGTCACGTTCAGGACGTCGTTCATGGGGGCGGGTCCTCATCTCGGTAGCGGGTGAGCCTCGTGCACCGCCCCCGATTATTCACCCTCGCGCACGGAGCGGCGGACTACGACCCCCGCCGGCCTCCCGCCGGCCTCCCGACGGACACCACCGGACCCCCGCCCGACTCACCCGCCCGACTCACCCGCCCGACTCACCCGCCCGACTCACCCGCCCAGGACCGACTGCCCCAGGATCTCGCCGCTCCCCGCCCCGGGCGGGACCCAGAAGACGGCGGAGCCCACCGGGGTCGTCCACTCGTTGAGGAGATCGAGCTCGTCGAGGCGCCGCTGCACGGGGACGAGCTGCGCCTCGACGTCCGCCTGGAACGTCACGAAGACCAGTCCCGAGTCGGAGACGGCGCCGCCCGAGGGCGCGTCGTCGTAGTTGTAGCCGCGCCGCAGGAACCGCTGCGCCCGGTCGTCGGTCCGGGCCCGCCGCACGTGCGCGAACGGCGCGACGACGGTCAGCCCGTGCTCGTCCTCGGCCTCGAGGTCCACCTCGTCGTGCTCGGTGCCGCCCGTGAGGGGCGCGCCGGTGTCGAGTCGTCGCCCGACGGCCTTCTCCCGCCCGTCCCGGTCCAGCTCGTCCCAGGTGTCGAGGTTCATGGCGATACGCCGCACGACCATCGATGTGCTGCCGTCCTCGCGCCAGATCAGGTTCGCGTCGACGTCCAGGTGCGGGTTCGCGGTCCCGTCCACCTGACCCATGAGGTTGCGCATCGTCGTGCCGGACGGCGTGGTCCCGACCGCTCGCCGGAACCCGCGCTGGACCCAGCGCACCTCCGCGAACGAGCGCGCGTCCTTGGCGAGCAGCCGGACGGCGTGGGCCACCGTCAGCGGGTCGTCCGCGCACACCTGCAGGACGAGGTCGCCACCGGACCACCGGTCCTCGAGGCGGTCGATGCCGAACGGCGGCAGAGCCGCCGGCCACGACACCGACGCCTCGTCGACCCCGGCCGCGGCGAGCGCCGCCGGGCCGAACCCCACGGTGACGGTGAGCCGTGCGGGGACGGCGGCCAGCTCGGCCTCCGTGTCCGCCAGAGGCGCTCGACCTGACGTCAGCCGCTCGATGTCGTCCGTCCAGATCCGCATGAGCCGCACGAGCGCGGCCCGGTCGACGTCACCCGCCAGGTCGAGCGCCACGAAGGCGGCGCTCGCCTGGGGCGGGGTCGCGACCCCTGCCTGGCGCGTGCCACGGAACCCCTCCGTGGCACGACCCACGGCGTCGTCGGGCGCGGTCGGGGCACCTGGAGCCCCTCCGGCCGTCGCCCCTCCACCCGGTACCGGCCCGCCCGCCGCCTCGACGAGCTCGCGCCCGCCGAGGGCCAGGGCGGCGCCGCCGAGCGCGGCGGCACCACCCTGGAGGAAGGACCGGCGGTCCAGTCCTCGGCGTCCGGTCACGAGTGGTCGTGCCCGTCGTCACCGTGCTCGTCGTACGACTCGTTCGCTCCCGAGTATGTGCGGGCCGGAGCCTCGACGTCGAGGGTCGAGCCGTCCTCGAGCGTGAGGGTGACCTCGATCGGGTCGCCCGCCAGGATCGGGTCGGTGACGCCCATGACCATGACGTGGTCGCCTCCTGGCTCCAGTACGTGCTCGCCACCGGCCGGGACGACGAAGCCGCCCTCCTTCTCCTGCATGGTCATCGCCCCGTCGTCGCCCTCGGCCATCTCGTGGAGCTCGGCCGTGGACCCGGCCGTCGTGGTCGCCGAGACCACGACGAGGTCCGCGTCGGACGAGTTCTCCAGGGTGCCGAACGCCGCCGTCATGCCCTCGTCGACGGCCTTGACCCAGGGGTCGGTCATGGTCAGCGCGTCGGCCTCAGCCGACCCGTCCGACTCGGTCGACCCGGCCGAGGACGAGGACCCGGTGGACGCAGGAGGCGATGCGGCAGCGCCGTCGTCGGACGCGCACCCCGCGAGGACGAGCGTGAGGGACGCGGCGGCGACCCCGACCAGGAGGCTCCGGGGCGCCCGCGGGGCCCGGCCGGACGTCTCGGACGGGACCGTCGCGCTCGACGGGTCGGCGCTCGGGCGGTGGTCGAGAGAGTCGGTCCGGGTGCTGGTACGGGTGATGGTTCGGGTGTTGGACATGGTGCTCCTTGGGTACTGGGGCGCCCACGCACCCGCCGCCCGGCGACAGGCAGGGCAGGGCGGTGCGCAGACGGATCGCGAGAGGGGGCCCGGGACTTCCCGGGCCGTCCGGGAACTCCCGGGGTGGCGTGCGGCGGGTCGACAGAGGCGGCACCGGGCGAGGCACGCCCGGTCTCGGCCTGTGCGGTCAGACCGCGAGCAGCGCCCCGGGCGGCCCTCGGGCAGGGAGCGGCGTCGTGCACGTCCGGGGGCGCGGCGTGGCCTCACGTGTGATCGCGACCTGGCGGGCGCTCGGCACGGGACGAGGGACCGCGGGCAGCCTCAGGACCACGGAGCGCACCCAGTGCGCCGCGGCGCGGGCGGCGCGCTCACCGCGCGCGACCAGGACCGCAGCGACCGCGCTCGCCAGGAGGTGGAGTACGAGCATCGTGCTGCCGACGGCGTGCGTCGCCACGTCGCTCGTGGCACCGCCGCCGACCACGTCGCTGACCTGGCTCGCGAGCGCAGCCCCGTGCAGGTGCTCGTGGTGCGCGGCCGGTCCCGGTCCGGCGGCCGCGTGACCCGAGAGAGTGCCGAAGGCCTGGTGCAGCGCGAGCTGCATGCCGGCCATCACCGGGACGAGCACCACGACCTTCGGTGTCGTCCGCGCCAGGACCGACGACGCGAGGAAGGTCAGTGCCGCGAGCACGGCGAGCACGAGGGGCGCGGGGACCGACCCCCGGCGGCGACGTGAGCGCCTCCGGCGGTGAGCAGCACGATCGTGGCGACCACCGCGGCGCGCGCCAGGCGCAGCGCTCCCGTGCCTCCCGACGCCTCCACGTCCCGCACCTTATGTGCCGACACGACGTCGGGTCACGCCTACGGTGGTGTGATGAAGTTCGGAGTCGTAGGGAGCACGGGCACGGCGGCGCAGGCCGTCGACCTCGCCGTCACCGCCGAGGAGAGCGGGTGGGACGGCTACTTCACCTGGGACGGCATCAGCGTCGGCCCGCTCGACACCTGGGACCCGTGGGCCGTGCTCGCGGCGGCCGCCGTGCGGACCGAGCGGATCACGCTCGGCGCGATGGTCTTCGCGCTGCCCCGGCGCCGGCCGTGGGTCGTCGCGCGCCAGGCGCTGACGGTCGACCACCTCTCGGGCGGCCGGCTCGTGCTCCCCGTCGGCATCGGCGCGGTGGACGACGCGGCGTTCCGCGGGGTGGTCGGCGAGGCGACGACGGCACGGGAGCGCGCGGAGCGCCTGGACGACGCGCTCGCCGTCCTCGACCTCGCGGCGACCGGAGAGACGTTCTCGTACCGCGGCCACCACCTCGAGGTGTCGGACATGACGATCCTGCCGCGGCCGGTGCAGCGGCCCCGCGTGCCGGTGTGGGTCGTCGGTGCGTTCCCGTCGGAGCGGTCGATGGGCCGCGCGGCCCGGTGGGACGGCGTCGTCGTCCAGCTCCGCGGGGACCGCGCGATGGACACCCCGACACCGGACGACGTGGCGCAGATCTGCGCGTGGGTCGCCGAGCACCGGGAACGGCGGGAGGGCGCCGGCCCGTTCGAGGTCGTCGTGCAGGGTGTCCTCCCCGACGCCCCCGCCGACGCGAGCGCCCTGTGCCGCGAGCTGTCGGACGCCGGGGCGACCTGGTGGGTCGAGTCCCGCTGGGACCACGGTGACCTCGGACCCCGAGAAGCGTTCGACGCGCTCGAGGCCCGCACGCGGCAGGGCCCGCCCCTGCAGTAGCAGGAGCGGGCCCTGGGGCCGAGCCCGGGTCCGGGTCCAGCCGCCGCCGACCACCGTGGCGACGGCGCTCACGAAGGTGAGCGCCGCCGTCCGGCACGATCGGTTCAGACGGGTCGCGCGGCCTCGATGTCGACCGGAGGCAGGTGCTTCGCGGGCAGCGTCTTCGGGCGCCAGGCAGCGCGGTCCTGCTCGAAGGCGGTGATCTCCTCCTCGTGCTGGAGGGTGAGACCGATGTCGTCCAGACCCTCCATGAGGCGCCAGCGCGTGTAGTCGTCGACGTGGAACCGCACGGTGACGTCGTCGGCGGTCGCGGTGCGCTCGACCAGGTTCACCGTCACCTCGGTGCCCGGCTTGTTCTCGAGCACCTTCCACAGGAGCTCGATGTCCTCCTGGGCGACCTGGCCCGCGAGGAGACCCTGCTTGCCCGAGTTGCCCCGGAAGATGTCCGCGAAGCGGGACGCGAGGACCACGCGGAACCCGTAGTCCTTGAGCGCCCAGACGGCGTGCTCGCGCGACGAGCCCGTACCGAAGTCAGGACCGGCGACGAGCACCGTCCCCGACCGGTACGCGTCCTGGTTGAGGACGAACGACGAGTCCCCGCGCCAGGCGGCGAAGAGCGCGTCCTCGAAGCCCGTCCGCGTGACCCGCTTGAGGTAGACGGCCGGGATGATCTGGTCGGTGTCGACGTTGCTGCGCCGCAGCGGGACTCCGACGCCCGTGTGGGTGGTGAACTTCTCCATGGTGGTGCTCCAGTCCGGGTGTGCGATCGACGATGCTGTTCGCTGATGCTGGGGTGCTGCGCGGGTGCTCGGGTTCCGGTAGCGGCGCCCGGACCGGCGTGCTCCGGTCAGACCTGCAGCATCACGTTCGGGTCGAGCGGGGCGAGGGGCGAGCCGTCGAACGAGGTGATGTCGACGTCGTCCGGCAGGTCGAGGTCGGACAGCGACGAGAGTGTCCCGCGGATCGCCGTCGCCGCGGCGACGAGCGGCGACACGAGGTGGGTGCGCCCGCCCTTGCCCTGGCGGCCCTCGAAGTTGCGGTTCGACGTCGACGCCGAGCGCTCACCCGGGGCGAGCTGGTCAGGGTTCATGCCGAGGCACATCGAGCAGCCCGCGTTGCGCCACTCCGCCCCGAAGTCGAGGAAGATCTTGTCGAGACCCTCGGCCTCCGCCTGCAGGCGCACGCGCGCCGACGCCGGCACGACGAGGACCCGGAGGGAGTCCGCCTTCTTCTTGCCCCGGACGACCTTCGCGACGGACCGCAGGTCCTCGATGCGACCGTTCGTGCAGGAGCCGATGAACACGGTGTCGATCGCGACCGAGCGCAGCGGGGCGCCCGCGGTCAGGCCCATGTAGCGGATCGCGTT
Organism: Paraoerskovia sediminicola; assembly: GCF_030296575.1. Taxonomy (GTDB): domain Bacteria; phylum Actinomycetota; class Actinomycetes; order Actinomycetales; family Cellulomonadaceae; genus Paraoerskovia; species Paraoerskovia sediminicola. The sequence continues at coordinate 2,509,839 of NZ_AP027729.1, read as the reverse complement.
CTCGGCGGCGACCCGCTCGTTCTCGTCCGCGATGTCCTCGGGGACCGGCACGTCCGCCGACAGGGGCAGGCCCTGGCCGGGGTTGGTGCCCCAGGTGACGAACGGCTCGAGGTCGTCCGCCTCGAGGACGACCTCGGTGTCGAACTCAGCGTCGTCGTCGCTGCGCAGCGTCTTCCAGTACTCGACGGCTGCGTCCCAGTCGGCGCCCTCAGGAGCGTGCGGGCGGCCCTTGATGTACTCGAACGTCGTCTCGTCGGGGGCGATCATGCCTGCGCGCGCCCCGGCCTCGATCGACATGTTGCAGATGGTCATGCGGGCTTCCATCGACAGCTTGCGGATCGCCTCGCCGCGGTACTCGAGCACGTAGCCCTGGCCGCCACCGGTGCCGATCTTCGCGATGATCGCCAGGATGATGTCCTTCGACGTCGTCCCCGGGGGCAGGTCGCCGTTCACGGTGATCGCCATCGTGCGGAACGGCGCGAGGGGCAGCGTCTGCGTGGCCATGACGTGCTCGACCTCGGACGTGCCGATGCCGAACGCGAGCCCGCCGAACGCGCCGTGCGTCGACGTGTGCGAGTCGCCGCACACGACGGTGAGGCCGGGCATCGTCAGGCCGAGCTGCGGGCCGACCTGGTGGACGATCCCCTGGTCGGCGTCGCCGAGCGAGTGGATCCGGACGCCGAACTCCGCCGCGTTGTTGCGCAGCGTGTCGATCTGCGTGCGGCTCGTGAGGTCCGCGATCGGCTGGTCGATGTCCAGCGTCGGCGTGTTGTGGTCCTCGGTCGCGATCGTGAGGTCCGGCCGGCGCAGTCGGCGGCCGGCGAGGCGGAGACCCTCGAACGCCTGCGGGCTGGTGACCTCGTGGATGAGGTGCAGGTCGATGTACAGCAGGTCGGGCGCACCGTCGCTCCCCCGGCGCACGAGGTGCGCGTCCCAGACCTTCTCCGCCAGAGTCCCGGCCATGATGCTCCCTTTCCGTTTCCGTGCTGCCCGTGCGCTGTGCGGGACGGCTCCGGCGAGCCGTGACGACCGTGGGTGCGCCCGAGGTTCTGCGTGCGTGCCGACGACACGCGGTGGATTTTCGAGTCCAGACTTGCATCTCACGAGGCGAGACGCCAATATCGTCCTATGGACAATACTAGCGGAGTCGGCGTCCTGGACAAGGCAGCGTCCGTCCTGGGCGCCCTGGAGTCCGGTCCCGCCACCCTCGCACAGCTCGTGACCTCGACCGGGCTCGCCCGCCCGACGGCACACCGCCTCGCGGTGGCGCTCGAGCACCACCGCATGGTCGCCCGCGACATGCAGGGCAGGTTCGTGCTCGGGCCGCGCCTCAACGAGCTTGCGACGGCCGCCGGCGAGGACCGCCTCCTGGCCGCCGCGAACCCCGTGCTGATGGCGCTGCGCGACCACACCGGCGAGAGCGCACAGCTCTACCGCCGCCAGGGCGACCACCGCATCTGCGTCGCCGCCGCCGAGCGTCCGGTCGGCCTGCGCGACTCGATCCCGGTCGGCGCCACCCTGTCGATGCAGGCAGGGTCGGCCGCACAGGTGCTCCTCGCCTGGGAGGAGCCCGACCGGCTGCACCGCGGGCTTCGCGAGGCCAAGTTCACCGCCACGATCCTCTCGGGTGTCCGACGACGCGGCTGGGCCCAGTCCGTCGGCGAGCGCGAGCTCGGGGTGGCGTCGGTCTCGGCCCCGGTGCGCGGCCCGTCCGGCCGCGTCGTGGCCGCCGTGTCGATCTCCGGCCCGGTCGAGCGCCTCACCCGCCAGCCCGGTCGGCTCCACTCCGGCTCGCTGGTGGCCGCGGCCAACCGGCTCTCCGAGGTGCTGCGCCGCGCCGGCGAGTGACCTGCGGCTCGATCGAGCCACCTGGAGGGGCACATGCGCCCGTTCCCGCCTGCGTACGGACCCCGAGCGCCGTGGCGCGCCTGCGCCACATCCGCCACCGGACGTGCAAACGTTGCACCGATGTCCGTCCAGCACCGGTCACGACAGGTCCTGCCCGGCGGGTCGCCTGACCGATCGACCGAGCGAACGAAGGAGTGACCGTGCCCGGCAAGGTGAAGATGTTGCTGATGTGGCTGATCATCGCGTTCCTCGTGTACGCGGTGATCAACAGCCCGGACCAGTCGGCCAACCTCTTGCAGACCATCTGGAACGTCATCACGCAGGCGTTCAGCAGCATCGGTCAGTTCTTCTCGTCGCTGCTCGACTGACGGCTCGACAGGCGCCGCAACCATGACCGACCGTCTCCCCCGGAACCGGGCGGTGCGCAAGTACGTCCTCGGCAACGAACGTCTCGTCTTCGAGGCACGACGCCACTGGGCGTCCGTCCTCGAGCCGGTCGCGAGCGCGATCGGCGCGACGATCCTCGTCGCCTACCTCCACTCGTGGCTCCTGACCACGTCCGCCGAGGAGCGGGCTTCGTCTGGTTCCTCGCGATCCCGCTCGCCGCACGCGCCGTGTGGCGGCTGGTCCACTGGCGCGTCGAGTGGTTCGTCGCGACGGACAAGAGGATCCTTCTCGTCTACTCGCTCTTCATCGACCGGGTGTCGATGATGCCGGTCCGCAAGGTCACCGACATGGTCTTCGACCGGTCGTTCGGCGGCCAGATCCTGGGCTACGGGGAGTTCGTCTTCGAGTCGGCCGGCCAGGACCAGGCGCTGCACAAGATCAAGTACGTCGACCACCCGCAGGAGACGTACGAGGCCCTGGGCGAGACCCTGTTCGGCAGCAGCAAGGGCCCGGACAAGTCCGACGAGGAGCTCGACGACGCGATGATGGCCGAGGCATCGCCCCCGGCCGCACCCCAGGCTGCACCCCAGGCTGCACCCCCGGTAGACCCGCCGGCCGTATGGACGTCGACCGGGAGCTCCTCGGGGCGCGCCGGGTCCACGTGGCCCGAGGAGTCGACGGGCAGTCCTGCGGGTCGGCCGGCAGACCGACGGGCGGACGTCTGGTCCGGGCCGTCGTCGGCGGGCACGCAGCCCGTCCGCATCGACCCCGACGCCGCGAGCCCGGGACCCGTGCCGCCACCACCCCCGGCGTTCCCGCCGACGCGTCCCCGCCGCTGAGCACCCCACACGGGCAGAGTGTGAAACGCAAGAGAGGGCCGGACCTTGTGGTCCGACCCTCGTGCGCGACACCTGCGATGCAGGTGAGCTGGTACCCCCAACGGGATTTGAACCCGTGTTACCGCCGTGAGAGGGCGGCGTCCTAGGCCGCTAGACGATGGGGGCCTATGACCGACGACCCGAGAGCCGCCGCCGACGATCACGATCCTGCTGTGACCGCTCGTACCCCCAACGGGATTTGAACCCGTGTTACCGCCGTGAGAGGGCGGCGTCCTAGGCCGCTAGACGATGGGGGCCTATGACCGACGACCCGAGAGCCGCCGTTCCGTAAAACTAGAGATCTGGCGCGTCGCGTCCGGAGCCGGACCCGCTGCAACGTCACTCTGCTGGGGTACCAGGACTCGAACCTAGACTAACTGGACCAGAACCAGTCGTGCTGCCAATTACACCATACCCCACGGAAATAAACCCCCGGCCTCACGAACGTCTGCATCGTGCGACAGACACTCGAAACCGGGAGCCGTACCGAGCGAGAACATTACCGGGTCGACGCCTCACGACCAAATGCGTGAGCGCCTCTGTGACGACCGCCACGACGTGACCGACGAGCGGCCGGTGCCTCCCCCGAGACGAGCGGCCGGCGCCTCCCCCGAGATGCGACCGGCGCGCGACCCGCGCGTCAGCCCGCACCGGCGACCGCGGCGATCCGTCGCACGGCGGCCGGGAGCGACGACCCGTCCTTCCACACCGCGCGCAGCGACCGCTGCAGGTCGATCCCGGGGACCGGGACCCGGACGAGCGCGCCCGCAGCGACGGCGTCCGCCACCGCGAGCCCCGAGACGACGGCGACGGCCCCCGAGTGCCGGACCGCGGTGACCAGCGCCGCCGTGGACCCGAGGTACGGCAGGTGCCCGGGGAGCTTCTCCCCCGCCGCCTCGAGCGCCCGCTCGAGGATCTCGCGGGTCCCGGACCCCCGCTCGCGCACGACCAGCCCGCCCGCCAGCAGCTGGGGCACCGTGACCTGGCGCCGACGCGCCCACGGATGGCCCGCTGCGACCACCACCACCAGCTCGTCGTCGGCGATCTTCCGGCTGCGCAGACCCGGGCGGACCCTGCTCGACTCCACGAAGCCGAGCGCCACGTCCTCGGCGAGCACGAGGTCCATGACACCGGCCGAGTTGCGGACGACGAGCTCGACGTCCTGCGGTGCGGACGGGTCGGCCGCCAGCGCGGTGATCCATCGCGGGGCCAGATGCTCGGCGATGGTCAGGCTCGCCGCGACCCGGATCCGCGCGGTCGGCGCGCCCTGGAGGGCGCTGACGCTCCGCTCGAACCGGTCGGATGCGTCGACGACCTCCCGCGCCCACGCCGCCGCGGCCCGACCGTCCGGCGTGAGCGTGGCGCCGCGCGTGGACCGCGCGAGGAGCTCGACCCCGAGGCGACGCTCGAGCCGGCGCAACGATGCCGAGGCCGTGGGCTGGGAGATCGCGAGCGAGCGTGCGGCAGCGCTGATGGACCCGTGCGAACCGGCGGCGACCAGGATCTCCAGCGCGGCCAACCCCGTGCGCTCCCCGCGTCGCTCCTCGAACCCGTCCGTCATAGCCTCGCTCCAGTCATAGCCTCACCCTATGGCTCGGTTCGGTGTTCGGCCTTCCGGCAGTCCGCGCAGCGCCTGAGGCTGGGGCCATGACGCAGTACAGCCCACCGACCGCGACCGCAGACCCGACCCGAGACCCCGCGCCCGAGGCGACGACCGTCGTCCGCCCGTCGCCTCGCGAAGGCTCCCCGACCTCTGCGGGCACCTGGCGTCGTCGGGCCCCGGGGCTGCTCGTCGTCGCGATCGCGACGGCCGGCACGCTGCTCCTCGGGGGCCTCGTCCCGACCGTGTCGCCCCTCGTGCTGGCCCTCGCGCTCGGTGCCGTCGTCGGGTCGGTGCTCGGCGCCCGCTCCGAGCCGTCCGGCCGTCGCGGCCATGTCCTCGCGGCGACGCGCGCGGGGACGGACTGGACCGCGTCGCGCGTGCTCCGTGCCGCCGTCGTCCTGCTCGGACTGCAGCTGTCGATCCCCCAGGTCCTCGCGCTGGGCTGGCAGGGGATCCTGGTCGTCGTGACGAGCGTCGTCGTGACGTTCAGCGCGACCCTCGCTCTCGGGCGCGTGCTGAAGGTCGACCGCATCACGACCCTGCTGGTCGCGACCGGGTTCTCGATCTGCGGTGCGGCAGCGATCTCCGCGATGAAGGGCGTCGTGGACGACGGGGCCGACCCGGGCGACACCGTCGAGGCGCGCGAGGCGCGGCGCGCGCGGGACGACGCCCTCGCCGCCGCGCTCGCCCTCGTGACGATCTACGGCTCCCTCGCGGTGGTGGTCGTCCCTTGGCTCGCGGGCCTGATGGCGATGGACGACCACCAGGCGGGCCTGTGGATCGGCGCGAGCACCCAGGAGGTCGCGCAGGTCGTCGCGGCGGCCGGCACGATCTCGACCGTCGCGCTCGCCACCGCGACGGTCGCGAAGCTCGCGCGCGTCGCGCTCCTCGCACCGCTCGTCGCCGGGGCGGGCATCGTCTCCGCACGTCGGGCCCGCGCGGCCGGCGCACGAGCCGCCGATGCCGGCGCTGGTGGTCCCGCCGCGGCCACCGACGTCGTGACGACCGGGAGCGCGACCCACACCGCGTCGTCCGACAGCCACCGCAGCCACGGCACGACCGGCGCGCCCGCAGGCGGACGACGGACCTCGCCGGTCCCGCTCTTCGTCGTCGGCTTCGTGCTGGCCGTGCTGCTGCGCAGCACCGGGATCCTGCCGGACGCCGTCCTCGACGTCGCCAAGACCCTCACCACGGTCCTCTTCGTGGGGTCCATGTTCGCCATGGGCCTCGGCGTGGACCTGCCGCACCTGGTGCGGACGGGCCGGCGAACCCTCGTGCTCGGGGCGCTGTCGTGGCTCGTGATCCTCGCGGTCTCGCTGGCGGGGGTGCTGCTGCTCGTCTAGGTCGGGACGTCGTCCGACAACCCGTTCACCCGCCGAACCGGCGACTACGGGGTGCCGAACCGGTGATCTCGTGCCGTCCCGGGCTCGGGATCGCACCGGATCACCGGTTCGGCACGGGGGTCAGTGGCCGGTGACGATGTCCTTGGCCACCCGCAGGCCCCCGACCGGGTCGTAGAGCGCGGAGGCGTCGTCGAGGGCCGCGATCTCGTCCGGGGAGAGGTCCAGCTCGGCGGCGGCGACGTTCTTCTCGAGCTGCTCGACGCTGGACGCGCCCGGGATCGCCACCACGTTGGGGTGCGAGACCACCCACGCCAGCGCCACCTGGGACGACGCCGCACCGTGGGCGTCGGCGACGTCGCGCAGCACCCGGAGCAGCGGCCGCGCCCGCTCGAGGTTCTCGAGCGTGTACAGCGGGTTGTAGCGGCGGACGCCGTTGCGCGGCCGGTTCTGGGCGTCGAACTTCCCGGAGAGCAACCCCTGGGCGAGCGGGCTGTACGCGATGACGACGCGGTCGTTCTGCTGCGCGAACGGGATCAGGTCGTCCTCCGGGCCGCGCCGCACGAGGCTGTACTGCACCTGGTTCGACAGGACCGGCGCGCCGAGCGCCTCGTCCGCCTTCTTCCAGCGCTCCAGCGAGTAGTTGCTGACGCCGACGTCACCGACCAGGCCGGTGCGCTGCAACGAGGCCATGCCGGGCATGGTCGACGAGTCCCGCACGACCGGGTTCGGCTGGTGCACCTGGTAGAGGTCCATCGTGCGCACACCGAGGCGGTCGGCGCTGGCGACGCCGCGCTGCTGCGTCACGGAGCCGGTCGGCCACACCGGGAAGATCTTGGAGGCGACGTACGCCTCCTCGCGCCGGTCCCCCAGCGCCTCCCCGAGGATCCGCTCGCTCTTGCCGAACCCGTACATCTCGGCGGTGTCGAACAGCGTGACCCCGAGGTCGAGCGCGCGGTGGACGATCTCGCGCGCCTGCCCGGTCGCGTACTCGTCGCCGTAGCCCCACTCCTTCGAGCCGAACTGCCACGTGCCGACCCCGATCTTCGAGATCTTTCGGCCGGTCGCGGTCGTGGTGTCGAGATAGCGCACGTGGAGGTCCTCCTGCGGTAGGGGTCGTGGTGCCGAGGTGTCGAGTGGTCCAACGATGCGCGGACGCGAGAATTCCCGCACGCGGGGCCCCGCAGCCCTCGCAGCGCCCTTGCTCACGAGCCCCGTCGGGCCGCGGCTACGCGCGTCAGATCTGTTGCGTGGCACGGCCGCGGTGCTAGGTTCGAGCGAGCGGAAGCGCTCCCACACCACCTTCGCGAAGCGTCACCAGGAGTGTGGGAGCGCTTCCACAGCCTCAAGGACGAGGCACTCGGTCAACGACGACAGAGAGGCACGACGTGTTACGACGACGACTCGCACGCGCAGGGATCTGCGCGCTCACCGCTTCAGCCCTGATAGCCGCATCGGCAGTACCGGCCTCCGCAGACATCGTCAACGGCGGGTTCGACGACGGCACCGGTCCGTGGTGGTCGACCGGCAACCTCCCGGTCGACGTCGTGGACGGAGCCCTCTGTGGAGACGTCCCGGCGGGGACCACCAACCCCTGGGACGCGATCATCGGCCAGGACGGCCTCGACCTGCCCGCCGGCGACTACGTGTTCTCCTTCTCCGCGAGCGGGACCGGACCGGTCAAGGGGCTCGTCCAGGACCCGGTCTCCTATGCCGAGTCCGTCGCGACGACCCTCCCGACGGCGGGCGGCGAGGACGGCGCATGGCAGGACCACGAGATCGGCTTCACCGTCGCCGAGGACACCGAGGACCTCCAGCTCGCCTTCCAGGTCGGCGGAGCCGCCGAGGCGTGGACCTTCTGCGTCGACGACGTCTCCGTCGCCCCGGCCGCGGTCGAGCTCCTGGCCAACACCTCGTTCGACGACGGCACGGACCCGTGGTTCGCGTCCGGAGTCACGGGCTCGACCCTCACCGATGGCGTCTGGTGCCTCGACGTGCCCGGGGGCACCAGCAACCCGTGGGACGTGATCGTCGGTCACAACGACCTCACGCTGCCGCCGGGCGACTACACCCTCGCCTTCACGGCCTCCGGAGGCGGACCCACGCGCGCGATCGTCGGCGAGAACGGCGGCTCGTACGCCGTGTCGACCGAGATCCTCGCGGCCACCGTCGACGGCTCGTACACCAGCGGCTTCACCGTCGAGGAGGAGATCGGCAACCGCCAGGTGGCGTTCCAGATCGGCGGTTCGAGCACGCCGTGGACGTTCTGCCTCGACGAGGTCTCCCTCCTGGGCGGCTCCGCGCTGCCCGCGTACGAACCCGACACCGGACCTCGGGTCCGCGTCAACCAGGTGGGGTACCTCACCGACGGCCCCAAGGGCGCGACGCTCGTGACCGACGCGACCGACCCCTGCCCTGGACCCTGCTGGCGCAGGACGGGACGACCACGGCCACCGGTGAGACCACCCCGGCAGGTGACGACGCGTCGTCCGGCCTCACGGTCCACACGATCGACCTGACCGACCAGACGACGCCGGGCACGTACACGCTCGTGGCGGACGGCGAGACGAGCCATCCGTTCGAGATCGGCACCGACGCGTACGACCAGCTGCGTCTCGACGCGCTGAACTACTTCTACCTGGCACGGTCGGGGATCGAGATCGACGCAGCGATCGTGGGCGACGAGTTCGCCCGAGCGGCCGGCCACGTGAGCGAGGCCGGCGGATCCGCGACGAACCAGGGCGACGTCGCCGTCCCCTGCCAGCCCGCCGACGACCCGGCCCAGCCCTACGAGACGCCGTGGACCTGCGACTACACGCTCGACGTGACGGGCGGCTGGTACGACGCGGGAGACCACGGCAAGTACGTGGTCAACGGCGGCATCGCCACGGCGCAGCTGCTCCAGACGTACGAGCGGACCAAGAGCGCGTCGTCCGCCGACCGGGGCGCGCTCGCCGACGGCACGCTCGACGTCCCCGAGGTCGACAACGGGGTCCCGGACGTTCTCGACGAGGCGCGCTGGGAGCTCGAGTTCATGCAGTCGATGATGGTCCCGGACGGCGAGCCGCTCGCCGGGATGGTGCACCACAAGATCCACGACTACGGCTGGACCGGGCTCCCGCTCGCACCGGCCGACGATCCGAAGGTCCGGTACCTGCACCGGCCGTCGACCGCGGCGACGCTCAACCTCGCCGCCTCGGCCGCCCAAGGCGCGCGCCTGTTCGCCCCGTACGACGCGGACTACGCGGCCGAGCTGCTCGTCGACGCCCGCACCGCCTGGGACGCGGCGCTCGCGACACCGGACCTCTACGCCCCGGCGGCCGACGGGAACGACGGCGGAGGCCCCTACAACGACGACGACGTCAGCGACGAGTTCTACTGGGCCGCCGCCGAGCTCTACATCACCACCGGTGAGGACGGGTTCTCCGACTACCTCGACGCGCACGCCGACGAGGCCACGGAGGCCATCGGCCCGGCCGGGTTCAGCTGGGACTCGACGGGTGCCCTGGCCGTCATGGACCTCGCGAACGTCCCGAACGACTACCCCGGGAGGGCCGACGTCCGACAGGCGCTCCTCGACGGGGCGGACGAGATCGCGGCGGTCCAGCAGGCCCAGTCCTTCGGCATGGCCTATGCCGGCGCCGACGACGGCACGTTCGTCTGGGGATCGAACAGCCAGGTCCTCAACAACATGGTCGTCCTGGGAGCGGCCTACGACGCGAGCGGCGACCGGTCACACCTGGACGCACTGCTCGAGAGCGCCGACTACCTGTTCGGCAGGAACGCGCTCAACCTCTCGTACGTGACGGGATACGGTGACGTGTACTCCGAGAACCAGCACAGCCGATGGTTCGCCGCGCAGGTCAACGCCGAGCTGCCACACCCGCCCCCGGGCTCCGTGGCCGGTGGGCCCAACTCCGACCGCGGCACGTGGGACCCGGTGATCTCGAGCCTCTACCCGGACGGCTGCAAACCCCAGTTCTGCTACGTCGACGACATCGGGTCGTGGTCGACGAACGAGATCACGGTGAACTGGAACTCCGCGCTCTCCTGGGTCGCGTCGTTCCTCGCCGACCAGTCGGTCGTCCAGGCCGCCGCGCCGCAGGCTCCCGTCTGCGAGGTCGAGCACATCCGCCACGGCACCTGGCCCGGCGGGTTCAACACGCAGATCTGGCTGCGCAACGTGTCCGACCACACGCTGGCGTGGGACGACCTCACCTGGTCGTGGACCGCAGACCAGACCGTCACCCGCCAGGCGTGGAGCGCGGACTGGAGCCAGCAGGCCGCCGACGTCACCGCGTCCAGCCTGTCGTGGAACGACGAGATCCGGAGCGGCAAGCGCGTGACCGTCGGGTTCGTCGGCAACCCGGGCGCCTTCGCCGACGCGGCACCCGAGCAGTTCTGGCTCGACGGCGCGCCGTGCGACACCGTGGAGAGCGCGCAGAAGGGCGCGGGGAAGGGAGCAGGGAAGGACAAGGCGAAGAGCTCGGGGAAGGGGTAGCGGGTCCCGCGATCCCGGGCCGCCGGCGCCTCCCGCGCCGGGCGTGCCCGGGATCGGCGGGAGTCGGCCGGGCAGGCGCAGGTGGCATCCAGCATCAGGTCGTACCGTGACCGCGTGAACCCTAGTGCTGGGCCCGCTGCGCCCACCCGACGTGTCGACCTGCGCGCCGTGCTCAGTGACGTCGGTCGCACGGTGGCGCGGGGATGGATCGCCATCGCCTACGCGGTCGTCGTCGTCGCGGTGGCCGTGGTGCTGTGGGCGCAGCCCACCGGGACGACGGACCAGTACCTGGAGCAGTTCAGCACCAACCTCGACAACCTGACGGAACGGCCGCTGTCGGTGCTCGTGTCGAGCGCGTTCGTCATCAGCACACCTGGGGAGCTGGTGCTCGTCGGGATGCTGCTGGTGACGCTCGCCTACCTGCAGCGGTACCTCGGCGTGCTGGGAGTCTTTCTCATCGGTGTCGCCGGTCATGTGGGCGCGACGCTCGTGGTGGCCCTCGGGCTGAGCGCGGGGATCTTCCACGGCTTCCTCCCCGAGTCGGTGGTCAGCGCGGAGGACGTCGGGGTCAGCTACGTCCTCGCCGCATCGATGGCGACGGCGGCCCTGTTCGTGCCCCGACCGTGGACGTGGCCCTACCTCGCGGCGACCTGGGCGTTCTTCCTGTTCCCGGTCGTCGCCGGGGTGACGTTCACCAGCGTCGGGCACACGACCGCTCTGCTCGTCGGCACGTGCATCGCGGTCCTCGGGACCCGGTTCGTGCGCGCCGACCGGGCCGGTCGGCTCCCGGAGCGGAGCGGCGTCGGGCGATCCCTCGGTCGACTAGCGACGGACGAGCGCCGGTAGCTCGTCCAGCGACGCGATGACGTGGACGCCCGAGGCGCGCGCCGAGCGCGGGTCCTCGGGGTGCGCTCCCCGCGGCGCCGGCCCGGCCGGTCGAGCCAGATACCGACGAGCCCGGCGTCGCGAGCGCCTCGTGCGTCGACGTCGAGCTCGTCGCCCACGTAGGCCGTACGGGCCGGGTCGGACCCGAGCCGGCGGCACCCTCGAGGAAGATGCGGCGATCGGGTTTGCCGACGCCGAACGTGTCCAGGGCGGCCAGGACGGGGACAAGGTCCGCGAGGCCGGCCGCCGCGAGCTTGCGCTCCTGCTGGGCCGTCGGCGCATTGGTCACGGCGCCCACGGCCGCGCCGGCGTCGAGCAGCTCGCGCACCGCCGCGAGCGCGTCGTCGTGCGCCCACCAGGACGCCTCGAACGTGCCCCAGAACAGCGCCTGCCACGGCGCGTACGACGCGTCGTCGAGCACCGGTCCGCCGAACGCCGCGTGCAGCTCGTTGGCGCGGCGCATCCGCTGCGTCTCGACCCCGATCTCGCCGCGCGTGTAGGCGCGGTAGTGCCCGCCGGCGTCCGCCCGCCACGTGGCGAGGACCTCGGGACGTCGATCGTCGGCGAGGTGCGGCAGGTACTCGTCGATCACCGCGTCGAGGGCAGCGGCGAACCCGGCCCTGGTGTCGACGAGGGTGTCGTCGACGTCCAGCAGGACGGCGTCGAGCGCGAGCGCTCCGGAGCCGGGTACGGCGTCCGTCACAGGGTGGCGCGCAGCGACGCGAGCCGCGCCAACGTCGACTCCTTGCCGAGCAGCTCCATCGACTCGAACAGCGGCGGCGAGACGCGGCGGCCGCTGACCGCGACGCGCAGGGGCGTGAACGCGAACCGGGGCTTGATGCCCATGCCCTCCACGACGGCGGCGCTGAGCGCGGCCTGGATCGGCTCGGCCGTGAAGTCGTCGAGTCCGCCGAGCACGGTCGTCGCGGCGTCCACGACGTCCGCCGCCTCGTCGCGCAGCGCCTTGCGGGCGTCGTCCTCGATCACGAGCGCGTCGTCAGCGGTGAAGAGGAACCCGAGCATGCCGGTCGCCTCGCCGAGCAGCGTCATGCGCTCCTGGACGAGCGGCGCGGCGGCCGTCAGCACCTCCTGGGTGCGTGTGTCGAGGTCCGCGAACGCGTCGGCCGGGACGAACCCGCCCGCGTGCAGGTACGGCACCAGCCGGTCGCGGAAGTCCTCGGGCGCCAGACGACGCACGTGCGTCGCGTTGATCGCCTCGGCCTTCTTGAGGTCGAACCGCGCGGGGTTCGGCAGCACGTCGTGCACGTCGAACGCCTCGACGAGCTCGGTGACCGAGAAGATGTCGTGGTCGGGCGAGATGGACCAGCCGAGGAGCGCGAGGTAGTTGAGCAGGCCCTCGGGCGTGAAGCCGCGCTCGCGGTGCAGGAACAGGTTGGACTCGGGGTCGCGCTTGGAGAGCTTCTTGTTGCCCTCCCCCATGACGTAGGGCAGGTGGCCGAACTCGGGCATCACGCTCGCGACGCCGATCTCGAGCAGCGCGCGGTAGAGCACGACCTGACGTGGGGTCGACGAGAGCAGGTCCTCGCCGCGCAGCACGTGCGTGATGCCCATGAGCGCGTCGTCGACCGGGTTGACCAGCGTGTACAGCGGCTTGCCGTTGGCCCGGACGATGACGAAGTCGGGCACCGAGCCGGCCTTGAAGGTGATCTCCCCGCGCACGACGTCGTCGAACGTGACGTCCTCGTCGGGCATCCGCATGCGTAGCACGGGCTCGCGGCCCTCGGCCCGGTAGGCGGCCTTCTGCTCGTCGGTCAGGTCTCGGTCGAACCCGTCGTACCCCTGGGTCTTGATGCCGGCCGCCGCGTTGCGCGCCGCCGTCTCCTCGGGGGTCGTGAACGACTCGTAGGCGTAGCCGCCCTCGACGAGCCGGCGCACGACGTCGTCGTACAGGTCGGAGCGCTGCGACTGGCGGTACGGCTCGTGCGGTCCACCGACCTCGACGCCCTCGTCCCAGTCGAGGCCGAGCCAGCGCAGCGCGTCGAGGAGCTGCTGGTAGCTCTCCTCGGAGTCGCGGGCCGCGTCGGTGTCCTCGATGCGGAACACGAAGGTCCCGCCAGTGTGCCGGGCGTACGCCCAGTTGAACAGCGCCGTGCGGATCAGCCCGACGTGCGGCGTCCCGGTCGGGGACGGGCAGAAGCGGACACGGACAGGCTGGGTACCGGGAGCGGGGATCACGCCCGGCAGTCTATCGACGTCGGCCGGGGTGGCCGACCCGTAGGCGCTGCACCAGGACGGCAACCGCGTCAGCTGCGGCGGAACACCGGGTTCGCCAGGGTCCCGAGTCCCTCGACCTCGCACTCGACGCGGTCGCCGTGGACGATGGGGCCGACCCCGGCGGGGGTGCCGGTGAGGATCACGTCGCCGGGGAGCAGCGTGAACGACTCCGAGATGTACGACACGAGGTACGCGACGTCGAACACCATGTCGCGCGTGCGACCGTCCTGCCGGGTCTCGCCGTTGACGCGCGAGCCGATGCCGGCGTCCTCCGGGTCGAAGTCGGTGTCGATCCACGGACCGAGCGGGCACGAGGAGTCGAAGCCCTTGGCGCGCGCCCACTGGCCGTCGGTACGCTGGGCGTCGCGCGCCGTCACGTCGTTCGCGACGGTGTACCCGAGGACGTAGTGGAGCGCGTGCTCGGGGGTGACGTCCTTGGCCATCCGGCCGATGACGACGGCGAGCTCGGCCTCGTAGCTGACCTCCTGCGAGAAGTCGGGCAGCACGATCGGGTCGTCCGGCCCGATCACGGAGGTGTTCGGCTTGAGGAAGAGCAGCGGGCTGGTCGGGACCTCGTTGCCCATCTCCTTGGCGTGGTCCACGTAGTTGCGACCGACACCGATCACCTTGGAGCGCGGGATCACGGGGGCGAGGAGCCGGACGCCGTCGCCCAGCTCGACGCGCTCGCCCGTGGGCCGCGCCGGCATGCTCAGGGGGTCGCCGCTGAGGACGGCCAGGTAGGTCGAGCCCGCCTCCTCCTGGACGAAGGCGTAGCGGGGGTCGTCTCCGGTGGTGAATCTCGCGATGCGCACGGACTCACCCTACCGACCGAGGTGCGGGACGCCGTCCGGCACCCGGGTCAGACGCGCGCCAGGGTCTCGCCGTGCAGGACGGCGAACCAGCCGCCGGGCTCCTCGGCCCAGCGCAGCCACTCCTGCGCGAGCTGCTCGAGCGCGACGTCGTCCGCGAGCGCCGACTCCTTGGCCTGGACGGCGAAGTTCGACGCGATGCAGCGCTCGGCCCACAGCCCGCCCCACCACTGGCGGTCGGCGGGGGTGGAGTAGCACCACACCCCGGCGGACGGCGTGATCGCCTCGGGCGCGAACCCGGACTGCTCGACCCACGAGAGGAGGCGGCGGCCCGCGTCGGCCTCGAATCCGTAGGCGCGCGTGACCTCGTGGTACAGCTCGTTCCATTCGGAGAGACCGTCGGAGGCCGGGTACCAGGTCATCGCGGCGTAGTCGGACTCGCGGTTCGCGACCAGCCCGCCGGGGCGGGTCACGCGGCGCATCTCGCGCAGGGCCGCGATCGGGTCGGACAGGTGCTGGAGCACCTGGTGCGCGAACACGACGTCGAACGACCCGTCGTCGAACGGCAGCTCGTAGGCGTTGGCCTGACGGAACTCGACGTTGTCGACGCCCTTGGCCGTCGCGTTCTCCCGGGCGCTGGCGAGCGCCTTCTCGGAGGCGTCGACGCCGATCACCGTGGCCGGCGCGACCCGGCTCGCGAGGTCCGCGGTGAGCGTCCCGGGGCCGCAGCCCACGTCGAGGACCGTCGTGCCCGGTGCGAGGTGCGGCAGCAGGAACGTCGCGGAGTTCTCAGCCGTGCGCCACCGGTGGGAGCGCAGCACGGACTCGTGGTGGCCGTGGGTGTACGACTCGGACTCGAGGGAGGGGGTGCTGCCACCGGGCCCGGTCGGGGCCTCGAACGGCTCGCTCGTCGCATTCATGCACCTACGGTATTGCGGCGGGGTCCCGGTCACGGGTCGGTTCTCACATCATGGTCCGCGAATGTGCGAGGCCTGGCGGGCCGACGGTCGCCGAACGGTCGTCGTCGGTCGCCGAACCGGTCCTCGTCGGTCGCCGAACCGGTGGTTCTAGCCGCCGAACCGGTGGTTGTGTGTGATCCCGGGTCGTGGACCGCACGTGATCGCCGGTTCGGCAGACGACGGGTGGGCGGACGGCGGACGACGGGTGGGCGGACGGCGGACGGGCGGGCGGCGGCCGATCGTCGGGACCGCGCCCGCCTCGGGACGTAGTCTCGGGCGATGAGCACAGCCGACAGGGTCCTCGGCGGCCCCGGACGCCTCGTCGGCCTCGACGTGGCGCGCGGTCTGGCCGTGCTCGGCATGTTCGCCGCGCACGTGGGGGTCGTCGAGGGCGCGCGCGGGGCCGGCTGGCTGACGATCGCGGACGGCCGGTCGTCGATCCTGTTCGCGGTGGTCGCCGGCATCTCTATCGCCCTGGTCACCGGCGGGGCCGCTCCCCGGACGGCGTCCCGCTGCTCCAGGCGCGGGTCCGGCTGTTCGCGCGGGCAGCGGTCCTGCTGGCTCTGGCCGCGGCGCTGAACCTGCTCGACACCGGCGTCGCGATCATCCTCGCCTGCTACGGCGCCTACTTCGTCCTCGCGATCCTGTTCCTGCGGTGGCGCCCGTCCCGCGTCGCCGCCGTCGCGGTCGCCGTCGCCGTCGTGGGCCCGGTGCTCGCGTTCTGGGGCAGCGAGGCGATCGGCCATGTCGGGCTCCGCTACCCCTACGACGGGACCGGTGCCGTCACCGACTATCTCCTCACGGGCCACTACCCGGCGGTCGTGTGGATGGCGTACGTGCTGCTGGGCCTCGCCCTCGGCAGGCTGGGTCTGACGGCGCGGCGCACCCAGACGGCGCTCGTCGCCTGGGGCGCGGCGGCGGCGGTCGTCGGGTACGCGGCGTCCTTCGTCGCGACGGAGGCGCTCGGCGGCGCGTCGACCATCGCGTACACGTTCGAGTCGACGACGGTCGTCCGCCGCGGGGAGGTGCCGGACGGCGCCGCGTGGCCCGACCCGGCGTATCTCCTCCTCGCTGGCCCGCACACGGACACGTGGTTCGAGGTGCTCGGCTCGGGCGGATTCGCCGTGCTGGTCGTCGGTGGCGCGCTCCTCGCCACGCGCTCCCGGGCCGTCGCGCTCGTCCTGTCCCCGCTGGCGGCCGTCGGCGCGATGGCACTGACGGTCTACACGCTGCAGATCGTCGCGCTCTGGGTCGTCCGCGAGTGGTTCGGGCTCGACCTCGTGCGCAGCCCGACCTCGAACGAGGCTCTCGTCGTCATGACCCTGGCGTCGCTCGTGCTCGCCACGCTCTGGCGGGTCGCGCTCGGCAAGGGCCCGCTCGAACGGCTGGTGACCGGTGTCGCGGCACGTGCGGCGAGCGTGCCGGCCACCGAGCCCCACCCATCTGTCTCGGCACCCGACGCCCCGGACCCCACCGAGGAGGTGCCTCATGGCCGCCGTGACCAGCGCTGACGTCGCCCGCGCGGCAGGCGTCTCGCGGACGACCGTGAGCTACGTGCTCAACGACACGCCCGGCACGTCGATCACCGCCGAGACCCGCGAGCGGGTGCGGGACGCCGCCGCGCGCCTCGGCTACGCGCCGTCCGCCGCCGCGCGCACGCTGCGCCGCGGGCGGAGCGACCTCATCGTGTGCGTCCTGCCGGACTGGCCCACCGGTCCTGTCGTCGACACCCTCCTCGACCACCTCACCGACGTGCTGGCCGAGCGCGACCTCTTCGTCCTGGTCCACCACCACCGCGACTCGCGGGCGCTCGCCGAGCTCTGGCGCGCCGTCACCCCGCGCTGCGTCGTGGGCCTGTCCCCGTTCACGCGCGACGACATCACGGCGATGGAACAAGCCGGGATCCAGGTCGTCGGCGCTGAGCTCGACGCATCCGGCTTCGACGCCGGGCAGCGGTGGCTCGGACGGCTCCAGGCCCAGCGCCTCGTCGGGGCCGGCCACCGCCGGCTCGCCTACGGGACCAGCACGGACCACAGGCTCGACGGCTTCGCGGAGCAGCGGCTGCACGGGATGCAGCAGTGGTGCGAGGAGCACGGGCTCGCTCGTCCGGTCGCGGTCGCGGTCCCGACCGACGCGCCCGCGAGCGCCGTGGTCGGGCGCTGGCACGACGACGGCGTCACCGCCGTGGCCGCGTACAACGACGAGGTGGCGCTCGCCGTCCTCGCCGGTGCGCGCGAGGCCGGGCTCGCCGTCCCCGGCGAGCTCGCCGTGATCGGGGTGGACGACGTCCCCGCCTCCCGCCTCTCGACTCCCCCGCTGACGACGGTCGCGCAGCCGGTCGCAGCGCACTCCGAGCACCTGGCCAGGAGCGTGCTCGCGGCGCTCGACGGGACACCGGCACCGGCCGGGCTGGGCGACGAGGTGCGGGTCGTCGACCGCGGCACCGTCTGAGGCCGGGAGCGCGCGAGGGCCCCGGGCGGCGTGCTCGCCGCCCGGGGCGTTCTCACGACCGGCTCACGACCGGCTCAGCAGACCGAGCCCGGCCGGCCTGTCCGGGCCGACCGAGCGCAGTCCGACCGGCTCAGGGGGCCGGGTAGTCGACCACGTACTCCGGCGCACCGGACGTCGACGGCGGCACCGCGTCGCCGACGCCGTTGACCACGTGCTCGATCGTCCCCGCGCTGAGGTTGACGGTCATGATGTGGTGCAGGCGGACGCCCGGCGCCTCCGGCACCGTGAAGCCGTTCTCGGTGACGATCTCGGGGTTGTTCTGGTTGAAGACGTACACGCCGGCACCGAACAGGCTGTGCCGCTCGACGTCGTCCGCCACCTTGTACCCGGCCCAGCCCTGCGTGCCGTCGGGCTGGTTCCAGTCCTCCTGCGTGGGCGGGTCGTACGGGAGCTCGTTCTGGTAGAGGACCACGGTTCCGTCCTCGCCGTTCCAGATCGTGTTGTGCTCCTGGAAGTGCTCGACGAACAGGCCCGTCGCCGTGACCCGGTCGCCGTTGACGACGACGCCGTTGCGCCCCGTGTTGGTGGCCCACCGCTCCGTGTCCCCGTTGACGCCCTCGGTGAAGCCCTCGACGCCGTGGTCGCCGCGCCACACCCAGGTGTGGTCGATGAGCACGTCGTCGGAGTTGACCTCGAGCGCCACGTCCGTCTTTCCGATGTGCGGCCCGCCGACGCGGAAGTACACGTCCGAGAGCGTCACCGGGTTGGCGGCGTCCGACTTGTGGTTGTTGCCCTTCGCCTTGCCGACCCGCAGGAGCGCCGGCGACTCGACGCTGCCCGCGTCGATCGAGATGCCGGCGACGACGACGCCCGAGGTGTCCGCGACGGTGAGCGGCACGGCTCCGCCGACGGCGGTGAGCGTCGCGTGGCCGATGCCCAGGACGACGGTGTCGGCTCGCTTGACGTCGATGCTGCGGTCGATGTCGTAGACACCCGGCGTGAGGAGCAGGTTCTTGCCGCGCGCGAGCTCGTTGTTGATGGTCTGCACCGAGTCGCCGGGCTTCGCGATGTAGAAGTCCGCGATGGAGAGCGTGCGACCCTCGGTCGTCCCCTCGTCCCACGAGACGCCGCTCGTCTCGGTCTGCGCGGCCGGGACGCGGACGTTGTAGCGGCCCTGGTCGTCGACGAACAGGTACGGCTTCTCCCGGCTGACGGGGGTCGTCTCCAGCGTCGTGTACGGCTCGGTCGGGAACGCGGCCTCGGACGGCGCCCCCGTCACCCCCGAGAACACCTGGTTCCAGACCCCGTTGGACCAGCCGCCGCCGAGCACGCTGTTGCGCGTGAGCCACTGCTGCTGGGATCCGTTGACGAGGGTCGTGTCGAAGCGCGAGTCGGCGATGAAGCCGCCGCTCGCGTACTGGGGGCCGGCGGAGCAGTAGTCCATGAGCGACAGGGGCCCGCGGACGTCGAGACGGCGCATCGAGACCGCCTGGGACACGGCCCAGAAGTTGGTGGTGGCCTCGCAGCCGCCCTGGCCCGTCGTGTTCACGTCGAGCGCGAGGTTGGAGATCGTCCGCCAGAAGTTGACCAGGGCGATGCAGTTCGAGGTTCCGCCGTCGGCGAGGCAGCGGTTGCGTACCTCGATCGCGCCCTCGATCGTGACGTCGTCCGGTGCCTGGCCGAGCCCGGCGACCTCCGTGTAGTACCCGACGCCGAACTGCAGCGGGTCGGCCGCGGACCCGTAGGTCCCGGGCTCGAAGAGCACGGCGTAGCGGTCGGTGCTCATCTCGGCGTCGACCTGCTGCTCGTGCAGGGCGTCCATGGTCGCCTGGATCTCGGACTGCGGGGTCTCGGGCCCGAAGACCGTGACGTTCGGACCGAGGTCCGGGTCGGTCGGGTCGACCGTCTGGCGGGGCCCGGCCTGCGCGGCGGACGCCCCCGCGACGACGGTCATGATCGCGGCGACCGCTGCGACTCCGGCGACGCCTCGGGGCGCACGTGGCGATCCACGTCGCGGCCCGGACGGGCGCCGGAGCGAGGTTCCTGTGAGTGACATGCGATGTGAGTCCTCTCCGTTGAGGCGTCGGGGTGACTCGTGTCACCTCGACGGTCCGACTGTAGGGAACCTCGCCGCACCGCACAAGGGTCGTCTCACGAGCGCGCCGTGTCACAGGGCCGTCGCATCGGGCCCGACTCACCAGAGCGCCGGCTCAGCCGAGGCGTTCGACGCCGTCCAGCGACAGCCGGAGCAGGGAACCGCCCGCAGCGACGAAGATCGCGTCGTCCCCGTCGACGACGGTCGACCAGGCGGGCTTCCCGTCCCGGAGGTCGAGGGCGACGAGCCGGGTCCCCGGCTGGGCGCCCTCGGAGCTGCGCGGCACCTCGAGCAGGATCGCCCTGGTGCCGTCGGTGAAGGCCGTGGAGACCGCGAGCCGGTCCTCGGGACGCCGCCAGAGCTCTTGCCCGGTCGCCAGGTCGAGCGCGGCGATCCCGTCACCGTCCACGACGGCAACACCCGCGGCCTGGACGAGCACCTCCCCGACCCGCTCGTCGAGCGTCCACAGCGGGTTCCCGTCGACGTCGAACGCCCCGAACCGCGCCCCGTCGGCGACGAGCCTCGTCCGCGACGCGACGCCGTCCGACGCCGACGGAACCAGGAGCTCCCCGGGAACCTTCCACTCGGCGCCGCCACGGTCGTCGACGACCTCCTGCACGTCGGCGTCGGACGACGGGTCCCCCGTGACCCGCAAGAACGTCCCGTCCCCGAGCGGGGACACGAACGACGCGGGCACCTCCCCGTCGAGGCGCTCCCCTGTTGTCGTAAAGGTCGCGGCGACCCCGCACCCGTCGACACGGACCAGACCCCGGCCGCCGCGACGCCGATCCGATCGACGTCCGCCGTCGGCGCGTCCCCGCCGAGCCGGGCGCAGTCCCACGGGTCGTCCGGGCGGACGAAGTCGATGCGTCGCTCCCACCGCACGTCGCCCGTCGCCGCGTCCCGCGCCACGACCGTCCCGGCCCGTGCCGGCGGCAGCTTCAACGTGAAGTCGGCCTGCCAGCCGTAGGTCAGCGTCTGACCCTCGGTGACGGGCTCCCCGACCCGGCGCACCTCGAGGAGCAGCCCGTCGGGCCCGGGTGCGCGGTTCGTCGCGCCGTCGTCGTCCAGGTCGCGCCGCGCGACGACCTCGCCCGCCGCGTCGATCACGGTCACCTGCCGCACGACGTCTCCGTCCCGCGGGTCCGCGTCGGAGAGGCACACCACGCCGCCGTCGGGCTCGACCGGCGCGCGCTGGTCGAGGAACCCGCACTCCGGATCGCCACCGAGGGGAACCCTCCACAGTTCCTCGCCGGTGCCCACGTCACGGGCGACGGCGTCCTCGTCCGCCATGACCACGGTCGAGCCGCGCAGCAGCACGCCACCGCGACCACCGTCGTCCACCGACCACAGGCGGGACGGTTCGACCGGCAGCTCGGCGAGGCCACCTCGGGCCTCGGCGATCCGTTGCTCGGACCGCGCGGAGTCGATCGCCGTCCCGACGGCGAGGGTCATGCCGACGACAGCGACGGCGGCCCCGGCCAGGAGCGCGGCGAGCACTCGACGTCGACGGGCCGTAGGCCGCCTCGACGTTGCCTCGTCCTGCCCCTGCCCCTGCCCCTGCGGCGCAGACTCCCCCACTCCTACGTCGGACGGCCCGTCGGGGTCCGCAGCGCCGAGGTCGAGGACGACCATCGACGCGCGCGCACTTCTCCGCCTGGCCATCGATCCAGACTAGGTCGCGCGCCCCGAGCCGTGGGGCCCGGGCATGACGCGGGCCGAGACGTCGCGGCAGGTCAGTCCGTCGCGACCGCGCCGTCGTCCACCGAGCCGCGGTCGATCAGACCGCGGAGGTACCCGGCCTGCCCGGCGTGCTGCAGGGCGTCCTCGACGACGCTGACGAGGCGCACGCCGAGCGTGACCGGCGGGTCCCAATCGGCATCGACCACGCGGTACAGGTCGCCGTCGGTCAGCTCGTCCAGCACGTCGGCCGTCTCGTCCTGCACGGCATCGAGGTACTCGGCCAGGAGGGCCGCGCTCGCCCGCACCTGCCCCACCTCGGTCGACGACTGCCCGTAGCCGATCGCAGCGTCGTCGAACGGCAGCGCGAACCGGGCCGAGAAGCCCTGTGCCGTCCACACCTGGTCGCGCCCGACGGCGGCCGCGACCTGGGCGTCCTGCTCGCGGCCCACGTGCCAGGCCAACCAGGCGAGCGTGTTCGCCTCCCCGTCGACGCGCGCCGTGAGGGCGTCGCCGTCGAGGTCCTGGATCGCGCTCGACAGGGCCGGGCCGACCCGACCGAACATCTCACGCAGCACGTCCACGCCGTTCATCGAGACACCTCCGCCCGTCGTCGACCGGCGGTCCCGGTCGCTCACCGGGCCACGCTGCACGACCGGGCCGGTGCACGCGACCCGGCTATCGAACCGTCCTGAGGCCTCCGGCGTCATGGACTAGCGGGCGGATACGCATCGCGCCCTCTTGAACCAGCGCAGCCCGAGCAGTTCGCGAACATGGCCCGAGGCACGCCGGCACACGAAATCGGCCACTCACTTCGACTGAAGCATTCATCGAGTTCACACTGGCTGACGGCTCCGCTCCAGGGCCGAGGTGCCGACCCCTTCACGACGACCCACTGCCGCCCCTCCGTACCGCGTTCTGGACGGCACGGATCGACCGTCGAAGGTAGCGCTCTACGGGCATGCCTCGGTCACAGAAGGCAAGGCAAGAAATGCATCGAGACTCATGACCGAACCCTCCACCCAGTAGTCCCCTTGGGGCAGATGCTCTGCTAGCGACGGATTGCTGATCTCTGTCTCATTAACGTAGTCCGTCGACACGATAGAAACTCCAAACTCGGACTCCACGTCATACTTTCCGACGACAGTCGCCCAAAGATTCGGATCGAACGAGACTATCCGGGTAGGACTATTGAGGTAACCCCTCGCAACCCATACAGGGTCGGACACGTTCGGGGTCGGAATGTACACCTCAGCAAGCTCGATATCGCTTGGTGAGCAAGGGAGAACAACCGAAACGATGCCGTCGTCGATTCGGATGGCGACAGAAGGCGGGATCGGGTCGGACGGGAAGAAGCCACACCCCGCAACCATCAGCACGGCGAGCGCTCGTACGCCAATCCTACCTAGTTTTATCAGCACTTCGTATACCCGCCGTTACCCATACCCGCCTCTCGCTCCCAGCGATTTCTGCACGGGTTGCTTCCCGCACGAAAATAGCGCACCGGGAAAGAAAGTCCATATGTGCGCCACTGCCTCACATGCACAGCCTCGTGACGTACGACTTTTCGCGTCACGGTTTTTCTGCTCCACCCCGTAATATAAGTCGTCCCCAACGTCGTACCTCCGCGAGAATACCCATGCCCCCACCCGCCTCTGCAGGTCCGAACGCCGAACCGATTCTTGCAATACCCGCCAGTTGCCCGCGAGTAGGCGGCGGCGCCAAAGCCCACCGTCTTCGCGCTGAAGTTGTTAGCTCCGCGTGCAAACGAGCGAAAGCGCGAACTCCTATATGCACGTGATACCACATGGCTATAGGTTCTTTTTGCGAGCCACCACCGCCAAGACGATCGCTTGCCGTCGAGGTCGAATGTGTTGATGGGGTCTTGGGGGTAGGTGTAGGCGGTGGTGTTGCCTCCGACGACGGGATCGACGGAGGTGAAAGCGCCGGTGACGGGGTTGTAGAGGCGTGCGCCCATGAGGGTCAGGCCGGTGGTGTCTTGGGCTCGCTCTTTGGCGCCGAGGGGCCCGTAGGTGATGGCCCCGGTGTCGGTGGTGGCAGTCAGGGTGGTGCCGTACTCGTCGTACCAGCTCGCACCAATGATCTGCGGGGTGGTCAGGGCGTCGGCTGGCATGGTCAGGGCGATGTCGCCGTGGGGGTCGGCGAGGGTGACCGTCGAGACCGGTGCACCGTCGCCGAAGGCGGTGGTCGTGACAGCGAGATCACCGGCGACCGACGCCCCGTACCAGGTCGTGACCGCCTGCGAGCCGGTGCCCTTGACCGCCCACGCCGGGTTGTCCGACGCGTCGGCGTAGTGGCGGACCACAGTCGTGGACTGGCCGTCCGCCACCGTGGTCGCGCTCTGGCGGCGCCCGGCCGGGTCGAGAGTGTACGTCGTCGTCGACCCGTCCTGGGTCAGGGTCCGGGCGGCGTCGGTGTCGTAGTAGCCCAGGGTCAGGTCCCCGGAGCCCGTACCGGCCGGGGTGTCCACGGCCGCGACCGTGGTCTGACGGCCCAACCCGTCATAGGCGTACGCCCCACCACCGGCACCCGTGGCACCCACGCCGGACAGCGCGGCGCCCGCGGTGACCCGGTCGGCCGCGTCATACGTCCACACCTTGCCCACGGTGTGAGTGTGGACGCAGACCCCTTCTTCGTCCACAGCGCCATCGGTCCTCGACCCGCCGACGCGGTTGCCGTTGGCGTCGAACCGATACCCGCGCGTGCTGCACACCCCGTCGCCGAGAACGTCCTCCACCTCCACCAGACGGTCAGCCTCGTCATAGGCGTACGCGAGCCGGCGCCCCAGTCCCGTCTCACCGGCCCCGACCGTCGTGGCCACCGTCGCGGTCTTGCCCTCCGTGGTCGAGGTCATCGACCACGCCGCGACCGGCACCTGCTCACCGCTGCCGTCCGCGACGGTGTAGTCCATGGCGGCCAGCTGCCCCGCCCTGTCATAAGCGTTGGCCTGGGTGATACGGCCCGGCATCTGCTGGGTCACGATCTGCAACTGTTAGCGGCCACCGTGCCATGATTCAAAGCGCGCGGACAGAGTGCCAGCGATACGCTCATAAAGTTCCCAAGTTTCCACGTCTTCGTATGCACCATGGGGTGCAATTACTTCGCCGTAATCCGCAAAATACTGAGAACTTCCCTCGTAGTACCCTTTCACAAACCGATTGAAAGCAGGGCCGAAGCAGTCCGACGTCAATTTTCCATCGCAATACTTCAGCAGAAATTCCGTACCTGACATTCTTCGCGATCTCACCGCTTCGACCGGGGTGCTCAATTCGGCGTCGAACTCTGTCGAAGTGTGGCCCTCGATAAGCGCCCAAGCCAGGAAAACACCCATGTGCGCGCAGGCTAGCTGCCTATCGTTGCCTGCGTCCTCTACGTGCCATTCGAGATCGTCATACTTGCGAACGTTTAACCTAGGCATGCCATCCATCAACCCCTCACTCGCCGCACACACGCACGCGGCGACAACCGAAACCCACACCCCCTGCGGGCGGGCCCCAGCCCCGCCGGAACGAACCGGCAGTGATGGTGAGCAGAAACTACAGGTCACACCCACACCGGACAGTAGACAAGAGGTCACGATCCCGTAACGGTGCGCGTCCTCGGTAGTCTCGCACCCATGACCCGCACCGCGAATGACCGCCCTCGGCTGCCCCTGCGCCGCCTCGGCCGCTCCGGCCTCGCCGTCACGACCGTCGGCCTGGGGTGCAACAACCTGGGCCGCAGCAACGCGGTGACGTCGACGTACGAGGGGTCGGCCGCCGTCGTCCACGCGGCGCTCGACGCGGGAGTCACGTTCTTCGACACCGCGGACAACTACGGTGCGGTGCCAGGCCGGAGCGAGGAGTTCTTGGGCCGGGCGCTGGGCGCCCACCGCGAGGAGGTCGTGGTCGCGACGAAGTTCGGCATGCCGAACCGCGGCCTCAACGGCCCCGACTTCCGGGCTCGCGGTTCCCGTCGCTACATCGTCAAGGCCGTCGAGGGTTCCCTGCAGCGCCTCGGGACCGACCACATCGACCTTTTCCAGTTCCACACCCCCGACGCGCTCACCCCGATCGACGAGACGCTCGCGGCGCTCGACGACCTCGTGCGCTGCGGCATGGTCCGCTACGTGGGCCACTCCAACCGTGCGGGCTGGCAGATCGCAGATGCCGAGCACGTCGCCCGCGCCACCGGCAGCACACGCTTCGTCTCCGCCCAGAACCACTACAACCTCATCGACCGGCGCGCGGAGCTCGAGGTGATCCCCGCTGCGGAGGCCTACGGGATCGGCGTCCTGCCGTACTTCCCCCTCGCCAACGGTCTGCTCACCGGCAAGTACACGCGCGGCGCGCGGCCCGACGACGGCCGTCTGGTCCGCAACAAGCCGCAGGTCCTCGAGGACGCGCCCTGGGAAGCGCTCGAGCGGCTGCGGGACTTCTGCGACGAGCGCGACATCACCGAGCTGCAGGTCGCGTTCGGGTGGTTGCTCGCCCAGCCGGCGGTCTCGAGCGTGATCGCGGGCGCGACGACGCCCGAGCAGATCCGGCAGAACGCCGAGGCCGCGACCTGGGTGCCGTCGTCCGACGACCTGGACGCCCTCGACGAGATCTTCCCGCGGCCCGACAAGATCGCGCTCTTTTGACGCTCGACGACTGGCTGCCGACGGCGGACGCCCACGCCGAGCGCGCCGACGCCCTCACCGCCGTCTGGCGTGACGCCCGTGCGCGCGGTGGGAAGCACGCGATCGAGGACTTCCTCTTCACCTACTACCCGACGCGTCCCGGTCAGCTGCGCCGCTGGCACCCGGGTCCGGGGTCCGTCCTCCTCGCACCCCGGGGCGACGACCCGGCCGTGTCGGACGGCGCAGCGAACGCCGCGTACGCCGAGCGCACCTCGTGGCGGTGGTACCGCGAGACCGTGGTGCAGGTCGACGGCTGCGAGCGTCACGGCGTCGTGCTGGACACCGAGGCGTTCCTCGCGGACCGCGGCGAGACGGTGGCGTTCGTCCGCGACCTGATCGCCGCGACGGCGGGCCGCCCGGCACGGTTCGGCTGCTTCGGGCTGCACGAGTGGGCGATGGTCTACCGGGACCGCGAGCGCGGCCGCGACCACCGTCACCCGCTCCCCCTGCGGCTGGGTCACGACGGGACCGACGCGGTCGTCGAGGGCCACCCGATCGGCTGCACGCACTTCGACGCGTTCCGGTTCTTCACGCCCGAGGCGCGCAGCCTCAACCGCGAGCGCCCGACGCGCGAGAACCAGGTGTCGACGGAGCAGCCCGGGTGCCTGCACGCCACGATGGATCTCTACAAGTGGGCGCTGAAGCTCGGCCCCGTCGTGCCGGGCGAGCTGCTGCTCGACTGCTTCGAGCTCGCCCGCGACGTGCGGTACCTCGACATGCGGGCGTCGCCGTACGACGTGTCGGCGTACGGCCTCGCGGCGGTCGCGATCGAGACGCCCGAGGGCAAGGCGGAGTACGTGCGCCACCAGCGCGGCTTCGCGGAGCGCGGTCAGGCGCTGCGTGCCCGGCTCGTCGCCTCGGTCGAGACGCTGGGCGTATGAGCACCACGCCCCCGCCCGGCGCGGACGTGTCGGGAGTCGTCGTCCCCGACCTGGCCGGGGAGGTCGCGGCCGAGCTCTCCTCGACGGCGAGATCGTGCCGGTCTGGCGCAACGAGGTCGGTGGGCTGACGTTCCGCGTCGGGTCCGGGCACCATCTCAAGTGGGCGCCGGACGGCGTCGGGCTGGACCTCCCGGGCGAGGCGGAGCGCATGGTCTGGGCCGCCGGCAGGACACCGGTGCCCCGCGTCGTCGCGCACGGGAACGCCGGCGACGGGCGCTGGACGGGGACGTGGCTGGTCACCGAGACGCTGCCGGGCGAGTCCGCGGTCGCTCCGCGCTGGATCGCCGACCCTGCTCGCGCGGTCGAGGCGCTCGGCGCCGGCCTGCGCGCCCTGCACGACTCGCTCGACGTCGCCGACTGCCCGTTCGCCTGGTCGGTCCGGGACCGCGTCGCGAACGCCCGGGACCGGGCGGACGCCGGGGACGGCCCGGAGTCGTGGTTCCCGGAGCACCGCACCATCCCCCTCGCCGACGCCCTGGCCAGGCTCGCCGACGCGCCCGAGCCCGACCTCGTCGTCTGCCACGGCGACGCGTGCGCCCCGAACACGTTGCTGTCGGACGACGGCGCGTGGGCCGGGCACGTCGACCTGGGTTCGCTCGGCGTCGCCGACCGGTGGGCGGACGTCGCTGTGGCGGCGTGGAGCACCGAGTGGAACTACGGGCCGGGGTGGGACGGCGCACTGTACGAGGCGTACGGCGTCGACCCGGATGCCGAGAAGATCGCCTACTACCGGTTGCTGTGGGACCTCTCCTGAGCGTGGCGCGTCGGTGGACCCTGCGAGAATGCTCCCGATGACCTCCACCGACGCGCCACCCGCCCAGAACGCCGTCCCGGTCGCGCGTCCGCGGCTCGCGGACCACCTGCCCGAGTCGATCCTCGGCATGCGGACCGACCCCGACGACCTCTACGAGCGGTTCGAGGCGTGGACCGTCGCGAGCGGCATCGAGATGTACCCGCACCAGGCCGAGGCCCTGATGGAGATCGTCTCGGGGTCGCACGTCATCCTCGCGACCCCGACCGGCTCCGGGAAGTCGCTCGTCGCGACTGGCGCGCACTTCGCGGCGCTGGCCGCGCACCGCAACGGCAAGGGTGGGCGCACGTTCTACACGGCTCCCCTCAAGGCGCTCGTGAGCGAGAAGTTCTTCGCGCTCGTCGAGACCTTCGGCTCCGAGAACGTCGGCATGATGACGGGCGACTCGTCCGTCAACGCGGGCGCACCGATCATCTGCTGCACCGCAGAGATCCTCGCGAACATCGCCCTGCGCGACGGCGCGACCGCCGACGCGTCGCAGGTCGTCATGGACGAGTTCCACTTCTACGCCGACCCCCAGCGCGGGTGGGCGTGGCAGGTGCCGCTCCTGGAGCTGCCGAACACGCAGTTCGTGCTGATGTCGGCCACCCTCGGCGACACGTCGATGTTCGTCGAGGACCTCACCCAGCGCACGGGGCTGCCCGTCGCCGAGGTCACCACCGCGGAGCGGCCGATCCCGCTGACCTTCCGGTACGTCGTCGACCCCCTCAACGAGGTCATCGACGAGCTGGTCCAGACCCACCGCGCCCCGGTCTACGTCGTCCACTTCACCCAGAAGGACGCCATCGACCGGGCCCAGGCGCTGCTCAGCACGCCGCTGTGCACCAAGGAGCAGAAGGCCGCGATCGTCGCCGAGCTCGGCGACTTCCGGTTCGGCACCGGCTTCGGCAAGACGCTGAGCAAGTTCCTGCGCCACGGCGTCGGCGTCCACCACGCGGGCATGCTCCCCAAGTACCGCCGCGTCGTCGAGCGCCTCACCCAGAAGGGCCTGCTCAAGGTCGTGTGCGGCACCGACACGCTCGGGGTCGGCATCAACGTCCCGATCCGCACCGTGCTCCTGACGAGCCTCGTGAAGTTCGACGGCGAGCGCATGCGGCACCTCTCGGCGCGCGAGTTCCACCAGATCGCCGGGCGGGCCGGGCGCGCGGGGTTCGACACCCTCGGCGAGGTGATCGTCATGGCCCCCGAGCACGTCATCGAGAACCGCAAGCTGCTCGCCAAGGCCGGCGACGACCCGAAGAAGCTCAAGAAGATCGTCCGCAAGAAGGCCCCGCAGGGCGCCGTGAACTGGACGGACGCGACCTTCGAGCGGCTGCGCGACGCCGACCCGGAGCCGCTCACCAGCCACTTCACCGTCAGCCACTCGATGGTCCTCAACGTCCTGGCCCGCGGCAGCCGGTTCGCGCTCGACCCGTCGCACCCGGACTTCGACGCCGACGACGACGCCGCGCGCTACGCCGACCCGTCGCAGGACCCGATCACGGCGATGCGGCACCTGCTCACCGCGAACCACGACGACGCCACGCAGCGCGCCGAGCACGTGCGCCAGGTGTTCCGCATCTACCGCTCGCTGCGCGTCGCCGGCATCGTCGAGAGGTTCCGCGTGCCCGACGCGACGTACCCGTCGGGCGAGCGCCCCGCCGTCCGGCTCGTCGTCGACCTGCCGCGCGACTTCGCGCTCAACCAGCCCCTGTCCCCTTCGCCCTCGCTGCGCTCGACCTGCTCGACGTCGGGTCCCCGACCCACGCCCTCGACGTCGTCTCGGTCCTCGAGGCCACGCTGAGCGACCCGCGCCAGGTGCTCGTCGCGCAGCAGCACAAGGCGCGCGGCGAGGCGATCGGCGCGATGAAGGCCGAGGGCATCGAGTACGACGAGCGCATGGAGCTCCTCGAGACGGTCACGTGGCCCAAGCCGCTCGAGGACCTGCTCGAGCCCGCGTTCGTCCAGTACAAGCAGTCCAACCCGTGGGTGGCCGACGCCGAGCTCTCCCCGAAGTCCGTCGTGCGCGACATGCTCGAGAGCGCGATGACGTTCGGCGAGTTCGTGTCCACCTACGGCCTGGAGCGAACGGAGGGCGTCGTCCTGCGATACCTCGCGGACGCGTACCGCGGGATGCGCCAGACGATCTCCGAGGAGCACCGCACCGAGGACGTCCACGAGGTCACCGAGTGGCTCGGCGAGCTCGTGCGCGGCACCGACTCGTCGCTGCTGGACGAGTGGGAGCGCCTGTCGAACCCCGACCTGGTGGGCGACGACGTCTCCCCCGGCGGCGAGGGCACGCTCGCCTCGTCCGGGCTCGAGGAGCCGGTCAAGCCCGTCACCGGGAACGTGCGCGCGTTCCGGCGACTCGTGCGCAACGCGATGTTCCGCCGCGTCGAGCTCGCGGCCCAGGAGCGCTACGAGGCGCTGGGCGCGCTCGACGGCGGGTCGGGCTGGGACGCCGACGCCTGGGGCGAGGCCCTCGACCCCCTGTTCGAGGCGCAGGGCGACGACGCGATCGGCTTCGGTGCGTCCGCCCGCTCGTCCGCGCTGGTGACGTTCGTCGAGTCCGGTCGGACGCCGTCCGGCACCCAGGGTGGGCCCGTCGAGCCCGGAACGTGGTTCGTGCGCCAGGTCCTCGACGACCCGGCCGGCGACCACGACTGGACGATCGACGCCGTCGTCGACCACGCGGCGTCCGACGAGGCGGGCGAGGTCGTGCTGCGCGTGGTGGGCGTCGGACCGATGTGACCGCGGTGGCGGCGCGCCGCCACCGCGACTCAGAGCGAGGCGACGCCTCGCACGGCCGTCGCGAGCCCGCCGGCGAAGGCCACGACGACGAGCACCGCGCGCGTCCGCCCCGGGGAGAGGCGTCCCGCCAGCGCGCGACCGACGAACAGCCCGACGACGCATCCGGCGGCGATCCCGCCGTACCCCCACGCGCCGAGCGCGGGCAGGCGCGCGTCGGTGAGCAGGAGCTTGACCGTCACGGACCCTGCGGCCACCATCACGAAGTACGGCTGGGCGGTGGCCGCGAACGAGCGCGGGTCCCAGCGCGACGCGACCGCGTAGACGGCCAGCGCCGGGCCGGACGTCCCGGCCGTGACGCTCATCGCGCCGCTGACCGCTCCGGCGACGACCGGCGCGAACCGCCCGTCGAGGGCCGGCGCGTGGCGGGCGAGCAGGGCTGCCGACATGCCCGCCATCACCAGCACCCCGACCACGATCTCGAGGACCGGCGCCGACACGGCGGCGAGCAGCAGCGCACCGGGAACGATCCCGACCAGCGCGGACGGCGCGAGCAGGGCGAGACGCCGCCAGTCCACCGCGCCGCGGGTCGTCGCGAGCATCAGCAGCGAGAACAGCAGACCGCACAGGTTCACCAGGAGCACTCCGTCGACCGGGCCGACGAGGAGCACCAGGAGCGGCCCGACGACCAGGGCGAAGCCCATGCCGGAGACGCGCTGGAGCGCCGCACCCAGCACGACGACGGCGAGCAGGAGGGCAGTGGTCATGGCCGCTCCAGGCTATGCGGTCGCGCGGTCTGCCCCGGACCTACGATGGCGACACCATGAGCAAGCCGCCCCGGGGTGCGACGCCCGCGATCGCGTCGCTCGAGCGTGCGGGAGTCGCCCACACGCTCCACCCCTACGTCCACGACCCGACGAGCCCGCTCAGCTACGGGCTCGAGGCCGCCGAAGCGATCGGCGTCCCGCCCGACCAGGTGTTCAAGACCCTCGTCGCGCAGGCGGACGACCGCCTCGTCGTGGCCGTCGTGCCTGTGACCGGGTCGCTCGACCTCAAGGCGCTCGCCCACGCCCTCGGAGCGAAACGCGCCGCGATGGCGGACGCCGACGATGCGGCGCGCGCCACCGGGTACGTCGTGGGCGGCATCTCGCCGTTCGGCCAGCGGCGCCGCCTGGCCACGGTCGTCGACGCCTCCGCGCTCACCCACGACGTGGTCTACGTCTCGGGCGGACGGCGCGGGCTCGACCTGGGCGTGGCCCCGACGGACCTCGTCCGGGTCACGGGGGCGACGACCGCGCCGATCGCTCGCCGGTAGGCCGGGTAGAGCGGCCTCGGGGCTCAGGGCTCAGGGCTCAGGGCTCAGGTCCGGGCTACCTGGTCGGACCCTCGGGACTCAGGTCCGGGGTCGACCTGATGCCGAACACGTCACGGAGCGCCCGACGAGCGGCGTACCAGCCGCCGAGCCCGTGCACCCCCGGACCGGGCGGGGTCGAGGCGGAGCAGAGGTAGACGGCACGCGTCGCGCGCCCGTCCTGCCCGCGGGACCGTGCATGGCCGGGAGAACCGGCCGGCGACACCACCCGGTACGGGTCCGCCCGCAGGGTCGGCCGCGCGACCATCTGCCAGAGCGACACCGCCCCCGCGGCGATGTCTCCGGCGACGTAGTTCGCGTCGTGGGCCGCCGTCTGTGCGGCCGGGACGCACCGGGACGCGACGACGACGTCCCGGAAGCCGGGGGCGTACCGCTCGATGTGGGCGGTGACGGCCTCGGTCACGTCGACGTCGGAGCCCGCGGGGACGTGCGCATAGGTCCACAGCGGCCGCAGCCCGCCGACGGACCGCGTGGGGTCGACCACGGTCGGGTCGCTCGCCAGCACCATCGGCCACTCGGCGTGCCCGCCCGACTGCACGGCGGCCTCGGCAGCCACCATCTCCGTGCGCGTGCCCCCGACGTGGACGGTCCCGGCGCGGGCGACCTCCGGGACCTCCCACGGCACGGGGCCGGACAGCGCGAAGTCGACCTTCGCGGCAGCGTTCCCGTACCGGAAGGCGCGCAGCCCGCGGGCGATCGAAGGCGGGACCTCGTCGCCGAGGACCTCGAGCAGCGTGCGGGGCGTGGTG
Organism: Paraoerskovia sediminicola; assembly: GCF_030296575.1. Taxonomy (GTDB): domain Bacteria; phylum Actinomycetota; class Actinomycetes; order Actinomycetales; family Cellulomonadaceae; genus Paraoerskovia; species Paraoerskovia sediminicola. The sequence continues at coordinate 2,476,887 of NZ_AP027729.1, read as the reverse complement.
TCGAAGAGCACGCACCGGGCGTCGGGCAGGTCCGCACGGGACCGGACGGGCCGGTCGACCTCGACCCGGCCCCCGTGAGCCTCGAGGTCCGCGACGAGCGCGGCGACGATCGTCGCGGACCCGCCGCGCGGCACCGGCCAGCCCCGGCCCGCGTGGGCGAGCGCGGCCAGGAGCAGCGCCGTCCCCGCCGCTGCCGTCGAGGGCAGCGGCGTGATCGCGTGGGCGGCGACCCCCGTGAGGAGGGCCGGCGCGACGTCGCCGACGAACCGGCGGTCCCACGCCCGCGTTCCCTGCTCGACGACCGCCGCGCCGAACCGTGCCACGGTCGCCGCACCGCCGGGGAGCAGACCGGCCGGTATCGACCGCTTGTCGCCGAGCGCGACCCGCGCCGTGTGCGGCCACGCGCGTGCGAGCGCGCCGACGAGCGAGGCCCAGGCCGGGCCGTCGGCCCCGAGCCCCTCGACCGTGCGGCCCAGGTCGCGGTAGGCGATCCCCGCGCGGGCCCCCGGGAGCGGCTGCGCGTACGAGACGTCCGGGCTCAGCAGCTCGACGCCCCGCGCGCGCAAGTCGAACGCCCGGAAGAACGGCGACGCCCAGGCCATCGGGTGCACCGCGGAGCAGACGTCGTGGACCATGCCCTCGACGAGGCCGAGGTCCTGGGTCCGGGCCCCGCCCCCGATCGTCGGCGCGGCCTCGAGCACCGTCACGCCGAGGCCGGCGCGTGCCATCGTCACGGCGGCGGCGAGCCCGTTCGGCCCGGACCCCACGATCACCACGTCCGTGGTCGCGCGGCCTGCACCCGGCGGCGCCTCGCGCGCAGAGCCATGGAAGGGAACGTGCGCGGGCGCAGCCGCGCGGCCGGGCACGCGTGTGCCGCGCGCTATCTCTGGCCGCCGCGCGGGTCGTACCCGGCCGGGGGCCCGTACGCGGTGTACGGCGCGTCGATCGGGACGATGTCCTTGCCGAGCGGCAGGAGGGAGATGGGGATCATCTTCAGGTTCGCGATGCCGAGCGGGATCCCGATGATCGAGACGAACAGCGGGATCGAGGTGATCACGTGGCCGATCGCGAGCCAGATGCCCGCGACGACGAACCAGATGACGTTGCCGAAGGTCGACCAGCCGCCCGCGGTCGGCTTGTCGACGACGGTCCGCCCGAACGGCCAGAGGGCATAGCCCGCGATCCGGAACGACGCGATCCCGAACGGGATCGTCACGATCAGGATGCAGGCCAGGACACCGAAGAACACGTAGCCGATCGCGAGCCAGAGGCCCGCCAGGACCAACCAGATGATGTTCAGGATCGTCCGCATGCGTCGATTCTCCCCCATGCCGAGTCGGCACGCCGCTCCCGCGCACCACCGCACGCTCATCCGCACACACCTCCGGCACGCTGGGTCCGCCGTGACCCGCACGCGCCGGCCACCTAGGATCGTCGCCGTGCCTGCCGACCTCGATCCCCGCCGCGGAACCGGAGGCGACCCCGCGCCGTCCGACCCCGGAGGCGACCCCGCGCCGTCCGACCTCGATCGAGCGGGCCTCGTCGCTGACCGCTACCGCCAGGTCGTGGACCGTGTCGCCCGAGCGGCACGCGCCAACGGCCGCGACCCGGCGGAGGTCCGGGTGCTGGTCGCCACCAAGACCCAGGACCTCGACGCCGTCCGCGCGGCCGTGACGGCGGGGGCCGGGCTCGTCGGTGAGAACCGCGTCCAGGAGCTCGTGGCGAAGGCGCCAGGGCTGCCCGGGGTTCCCGTCCACCTCATCGGCCCGCTGCAGCGCAACAAGATCAACCAGGTCCTGGCGCACGCGGACTGCGTGCAGACCGTGGACTCGGACCGCCTGGCGCAGGCGCTCTCGGAGCGCTGCGTGCGCGACGGGATCACGCTCGACGTCATGGTGCAGTCGAACGTCTCGGGCGAGCCCACCAAGTCCGGCGCGGCGCCGGACGACGTCGCCGGCTTCGCCACCCGGGTCGCGGCCCTCCCCGGGCTGCACCTGACCGGGTTCATGACGATCGGGGCGCGGTCGCCCGACGAGGGCGTCGTGCGCGCGGGCTTCGCCCGGCTGCGCGGGCTCCGCGACGAGGTCGTGGCCTCGGGCGCACCGGGGACGGCGGACGCGCACGAGCTGTCGATGGGGATGAGCGGCGACCTCGAGGCGGCGGTCGCCGAGGGCGCGACGATCGTGCGGGTCGGCACCGCCGTCTTCGGCCCCCGCTGAGCTCCTGCAAGCGCACCAGGAGCGCACCAGGAGCACACCAGGAGCACACCGCGACCAGTCTCTGACCGTCGGCGTGTCGTTCATGACGAGAACGTGACTCGCGTCTCATCAGTTTCGCTCCGCGCCAGGTCTCGGTATGGTGTTGGGCAATGTCCGGTCCATCGCAGGTCCTCGGCCCCGTCCGAGTCGTACCCGCAGGCCGACCGCCGTCCATGCCTCCCGGTGCACCCGGGACGCGCACACACTCCCGCGGCCCCGCTCCTGCGGTCGCCGCCGGACGGCACCCGGCCCGGACCCGGCGGCGCTCACCGCACGTGTGAGCTCCGTGTCGCGCGACCAGACCCGCGGGCGACGAGCAGCAACGCTCGTCCCCGCCCGCACCGCGGTCGCACGGCGAACCCGTGTCACGAGAGGAACCAGATGACGAGCACGACCATCAGCGAGCGACCCGCCGAGGCGACCGAGACGTCGTCGACGACGACCATGCCGGGCGACGTCGTCCTGCGCCCGGCGCGCACGACCGACCTCCCGCGGATCGTCGAGCTCAACAACGCCTCGACGCCGGCGGTCCCCCACACCGGTGAGTCCGAGATGGCCGAGCTCGTCGACTCGTCGACGCTGACGCTCGTCGCCGCCGAGCCCGAGACCGACGAGCCCGTCGGGTTCGTCGTCGCCTTCGACGGCGACGCGACGTTCGAGGCCGAGAACTTCGACTGGTTCGCCGAGCGCGACTACAGCCACTACTACGTCGACCGCATCGTCCTCGGCGAGGGCGCGCGCGACCGCGGCGTCGGCCGCAAGTTCTACGACGAGATCTTCGACGAGGCCCGCCGCAACGGCCGCAAGGAGGTCACGTGCGAGGTCAACATCGAGCCGATGAACGCCGGCTCGCTGCGCTTCCACGGCCGCCTCGGCTTCGAGGACCGTGGTGAGCAGCTCATCCACGAGGGCACCGTGACGGTGCGCAAGCTGGCCGCGCCAGTCCGCTGACACCCGCCCCCTGCACGTAGTACGCGAGAGGCTCCGCACCCCTGGGGTGCGGAGCCTCTCGCGTCGCTTCTCACGTCGAGCGCGCCGCCGTCCGGCGAGCCTGGTCCGACGTCGCAGGTCGAGGCCCTTCCGGGTCAGGACCCGCGCGCACAGGTCACGGCACCCGCGCGGTCCACTCCGGCGTCGAGAACTTCTCGCGCGCGAGCTCCTCGGCCCGCGCCCGCTCCTGCGGCGTGACGGTGCTCTCGACCGTGCGGTACAGGCCGCGGAAGTGCGCCTTGAACGCCTCGATCACGGCCTCCCGCGACATCCCGGTCTGCGAGCGCACCGGGTCGACCCGCTTGTTCGCGCTCTTCGTGCCCTTGTCGCTCATCTTCTCGCGCCCGATCCGCAGGACCTCGAGCATCTTGTCGGCGTCGATGTCGTACGCCATGGTCACGTGGTGCAGCACGGCCCCGCCGCGCAGGCGCTTCTGCGCCGCTCCCGCGATCTTGCCGGCGGGTGAGGCGATGTCGTTGAGCGGCACGTAGGTGGCGTTGACACCGACGTCCTTCAGCGCGCCCAGCACCCAGTCGTCCAGGAACGCGTAGGAGCGCTCGAAGCTGAGCCCCTCGACGAGCGACCCGGGGACCGTCAGCGAGTAGGTGATGGTGTTGCCGGGCTCGATGAACATCGCGCCGCCGCCCGAGATCCGCCGCACGACGGTGATCCCGTGCTTCTCGGCGCCCTCGGGGTCGATCTCGTTCTTGAGCGACTGGAACGAGCCGATGACGACCGTCGGGTCGGCCCACTCCCAGATCCGCAGCGTCGGGCCCCGCCGCCCCTCGTCGAGCTCCTCCGCGAGCACCTGGTCGATCGCCATCTGCATCGCCGGGCTCTCCGGGCCGTCGTGGATGACCGCGAACTCGTGGTCGCCCCACCCGGTGGCGTGCCCGAGCGCCCGCCGGACCGCGATCGCGACCGCCTCGGGCGAGAACCCGACCATCGTCACGTCGTCGCCGAGCACCGACGCCACGGCCGTCGTCAGCTGCGCGACACCCGCCGTCTCCGGCATGCCCAGCAGCGCCCCGTCGATGTCCTCGAGGGCGTCGTCGGGCTCGAGGAAGAAATCTCCGCTGACGGCGACCCGGGACAGCCTCCCGTCCTCGGTCTCGACGTCGACGGCGACGAGCTTGCCACCAGGGACCTTGTATTCTCCGCGCATGCGCCCAGCGTAGGCGTGGCGGCGGTCTCCGGGTGCCGGACGACGGCGCGGACCCTTGTCTCGTCCGTCACGCCCGGCGCGGGACAGCCCGCGACGTCCGGTCGCGTCCCGTCGCCGGTCGCGAACCGCGGTGTGCGAGGGCCCGCGGCGTACAGTTTCCGGTGCGCCGTTGGGCTCGGGTCGTCGGACGCTGGTTCAATGCCCTCATGCCGACACCGGACGCCAGTCACGCCCAGCGCAGCCCGAACGACGCGACGTCGGCTCCGCACCCGACCGCAGACCCGACTCCGGGCTCGTCCCAGGGCTCCGTCCCGGGCCCTGTCCAGGCCCCGCCCGTCCCACGCTGGGCCGACGCGGTCGCCCGCTGGACCGCGCGGATCGTCGAGGTCTACCTCGTCTGGCTGGTCATCTCGGTCCCGTTGCACCTGATCGCTCCTGGCACGACGAACCGGATCTCGAGCGCCCTCGGGATCCTCAACATCCCGACGTCGCCGAGCCTGTTCTCGATCGTCCTGGTGCTCCTCATCGCCAACGGGCTGCGCCGACGGCTGCGAGCGGCAGCACTGTTCGTCATCATCGTCTGGCTCGCACCCGTCATCCTCGCCGGCCTCGTCTTCGCGATCGCCGTCGCACTCGACGCCGACGTCTCGGGGTCCGGCCTCGACGGCACCTTCTGGGCGGCGGTGGCGCTCGCGACCGTGTCGTTCGTGGTCCTGACCGCCGCGCGGCGGGCGTTCCCCGCGCGCGTCGTCCCGGGTGCGTTCTGGCGCGCGCTCCTCGTGCTCCTGGCCTTCGTCGCAGCCTCGGTCGTCGTGTCGTTCGCGCTGCTCGAGGTCGTCCCGTCGACGGTCGACGGCTTCGCGAACCGCCTGCAGTGGGCTCTGTCGGTCTCGGTCGGTACGTCCCCGCACGACGCACCGTTCGTCGCCGACGGCACCGCCCCCGCGTGGCTGCACCTCGTCGGCGGCCTCATCTCGGCCGTGGGTCTCGCGCTGGCGATCGGCACGTTCCTCCGTGGTGCCGCGGCGGACCCTCGGCACGAGGCCGACGTCGACCTCGCCGTGCGACGGCTCATGCTCGAGAACCCGTCGGACGACTCGCTCGAGTACTTCGCGACCCGTGACGACCGCCAGGCGGTCTTCTCGGCGGACGGCCGCGCGGCGGTCTCGTACCGCGTCGTCGCCGGCGTAGCCCTCGCCGCGGGAGACCCCGTCGGCGACCCGCTGCGCTGGGACGCGGCGATCGAGCGCTGGCTCGCGACGGCCCGCTCCTACGGCTGGACGCCCGCGGTGCTCGCGGCGAGCGAGGCGGGCGCCCGCGCCTTCGAGTCGGCAGGCCTGCACCCGGCGGTCATGGGCGACGAGGCGATCCTCGAGACCCGCAGCCTCGACCTCGCGGCACCGTCGATGCGGGCCGTGCGCCACGCCGTCGCGCGCCCCCAGAAGGCCGGCTACACCGTCCGCGTCCGCCGTCAGTCGGAGATCCCGACGAGCGAGCTCACGGAGCTCACGCGGCTCGTCGAGGAGTGGCGCCACGGCGAGGTGGAGCGCGGATTCTCGATGGCTCTGGACCGGCTCGGCGACGCCCGCGACCCCCGCACGACGGTCGTCACGGCGCACGACGAGGACGGCACGCCGCGCGGCCTCCTGTCCTTCGTCCCCTGGGGCCGTCGAGGCCTGTCCCTGGACTACATGCGCCGCTCCCCCGAGGCCGTCAGCGGGGTCACCGAGCTCATGATCACGACGCTCGCGACCGAGGGCCGCGGGTCAGGCGTCGAGCGCATCTCGCTCAACTTCGCGATGTTCCGCGAGATCTTCGAGAGCGGGACCAAGGTCGGCGCGTCGATGGTGCAGCGCAGCACCCGACGGGTGCTCCTGCTCGCCTCGCGGTGGTGGCAGCTCGACTCGCTGTACCGGTCGAACCAGAAGTACGAGCCGACCTGGCGCACCCGGTACCTCTGCTACGGGTCCGCGACGGAGCTGACGCCGGTGCTCGTCGCCGCAGGTCAGGCCGAGGGCTTCCTGCCCTCGTTCCCCCGCCTGTTCCGGCGCCGCGACCACGCCGCGGTCCTGGACCGGCCGGACATCGCCGAACGTGTCGCGGATCGGGTGCGCGCCCAGGAGGCCGAGCTCCTGACGCTCACGGCGCCCGAGCGCAAGCTCACCGACCAGGAGGCCGCCCGGCACGCGAAGCTCGACGTGCTGCGCGAGGCCGGCATGGAGCCGTACCCCGTCGGCGTGCCTCGGACGACGTCCCTCGCCGAGGCGCGAGCCCTCGCCGGTGCCGACGACGCCACCGACAACGACCCGCAGACCATCTCGGTCGTCGGCCGCGTGGTCCGTTCCCGCGACCTGGGCGGGGTCAAGTTCGCCGTCCTGCGCGAACGCACGGACGAGCTCCAGGTCATGCTCACCGAGGACCGGCCCGAGGCGCGACCGGATCTCTGGAGCGCCGTCGTCGACCTCGCCGACCACGTGAGCGTCACCGGGACGATGACTCGGTCCCGCACCGGCGAGACGACCCTGCACGTCGAGTCGTGGACCATGGCGTCGAAGTCGCTCAAGGCTCCGCCGGACAAGCGCCGCGGCCTCACCGACCCTGAGGCGAAGATGCGCCTGCGCCACGTCGACCTGGCCCTGAACGACACGGCGAGCCGCACGCTGCGCGGCCGCAGCACCGCCGTCCGCTCCCTGCGCGAGTCCCTCGCCACCCGCGGGTTCATCGAGGTCGAGACGCCGATCCTCCAGCGGGTCCACGGCGGGGCGAACGCCCGACCGTTCAACACCCACATCAACGCCTACGACCTCGACCTCTACCTGCGCATCGCACCCGAGCTGTATCTCAAGCAGCTCGCGATCGGCGGGATCGACCGGGTCTTCGAGCTCGGTCGCAACTTCCGCAACGAGGGTGCCGACGCGACCCACAACCCGGAGTTCACATCCCTCGAGGCCTACCAGGCGTTCGGCGACTACACGACGATGCGTGAGCTCACGCGCGAGATGATCGTCGAGGCCGCGATCGCCGTCCACGGCGAGCCCGTGTCCAAGCGCCCGGACGGGACCGTCGTCCGCCTCGACGGCGACTGGCCGGTCGTCGGCGTCCACGAGGCCATCTCCCGTGCCGCCGGCGAGGAGGTCTCGCCCGACACCCCGATCGAGCGGGTCCGCGCCCTGTGCGACGGGTTCGACGTGCACGCGCCGGACGACGCCACGCACGGCGCGCTCATCACCGAGCTGTACGACGAGCTCGTCGAGGGTCCCACCCAGGAGCCCACCTTCTACACGGACTTCCCCGTCGAGACCTCACCGCTGACCCGCGTCCACCGCACGGACCCGCGGCTCGCGGAGCGCTGGGACCTCGTGGCGTTCGGCGCGGAGCTCGGCACCGCGTACTCGGAGCTCGTCGACCCCGTCGACCAGCGCAAGCGGCTCACCGAGCAGTCGCTGCTGGCCGCCGCGGGCGACCCCGAGGCGATGGAGGTCGACGAGTCGTTCCTCTCGGCGCTCGAGTTCGCGATGCCGCCGACGGGCGGGCTCGGCATCGGTGTCGACCGCGTCTACATGATGCTCATCGGCGCGAGCATCCGCGAGACGCTGGCGTTCCCCTTCGTCAAGCCGTCAGCCCGCGGCTGACGCTCCGCGGCTCACGGCCCGCGGCTGACGGTCAGCACAGGTGTCGGCCCGCGGCCCGCGGCTCACGGTCGGCGCGGTCGTCCACCGGCCGGCCGTCGGCGCGACCGTCGGCGCGGGAGTCGGCCCGCGCTGACCCTCAGCGCGGGTCGACGCCCGCGTGGATCAGCCCGTAGATCGCCGAGTCGGTGAGGGCCTCCCACGCGGCCTCGATGAGGTTCGGCCCGACGCCGACGGTCGACCACGACCGCTGCCCGTCGGTCGACTCGATGAGGACCCTCGTCGTCGCGTCGGTGCCGTGCATGGTGTCGAGGATGCGCACCTTGAAGTCGATGAGCTCGAACCCGCTCAGCTCCGGGTAGACGCGCACGAGCGCCTGGCGCAGCGCGTGGTCGAGAGCGTTGACCGGGCCGTTGCCCTCGCCCACGCTGACGTGCCGGTCGCCGCCCGCGTACAGCTTGACGGTCGCCTCGGCCGTCGCCTCCGTGCCGCGGGGGCCCTTGCGCTCGACGATCGTGCGCCAGCTCTCGACGGCGAAGTACTGCGGCCGCTCGCCCGTGATCGCGGCGCGCAGCATCAGCTCGAACGACGCGTCGGCCGCGTCGTAGGTGTACCCGACGGCCTCGGCGGACTTGACCTGGTTCGTGACCCGCGAGAGCAGGTCGGACTGGCCGGTGAGATCGAAGCCCAGCTCGCGACCCTTGAGCTCGATCGAGGCGCGACCCGCCATGTCCGAGATCAGCATGCGCATGTCGTTGCCGACCGCGCGGGGGTCGATGTGCTGGTAGAGGTCGGGGTCCACCTTGATCGCGCTGGCGTGCAGCCCGCCCTTGTGGGCGAACGCGCTCGCGCCGACGTAGGGCTGCCGGCCGTACGGGGAGATGTTCGTGATCTCGCTGACGGCATGGGCGATCCGGGTGGCCTCGCTGAGCCCGTCGCCGGCCAGCAGACGGCGACCGCCCTTGATCTCGAGGTTCGCGACGACCGTCAGGAGGTCGGCGTTGCCGGTGCGCTCGCCGTAGCCGTTGATCGTGCCCTGGACGTGCGCGGCGCCAGCCTCGACGGCCGCGAGCGTGTTCGCGACCGCGCAGCCCGAGTCGTTGTGGGCGTGCATGCCGAGCCGGTACGCGGAGTCGTCCGTGTGGCCGAGCGCCTCGCGGAGCTCGCCGACGATCTCGGTCACCCACCCGGGGAGCATGCCCCCGTTCGTGTCGCACAGGGTGACGACCTCCGCGCCCGCCTCGACGGCGGCCACGACGGCCGAGGTCGTGTACGCGGCGTCGAACCGGTACCCGTCGAAGAAGTGCTCGGCGTCGAGGACCACGCGGCGACCCTCGGCGGTCAGGAACCGCACGGTGTCGCTGATCATCGCGAGGTTCTCGGCGGGCGTCGTGCGCAGCGCGCGCTCGACGTGCCGGACGTCCGACTTGGCGACGAGCGTGACGACCGGCGCCTGGGAGTCGAGCAGCGCCCGGACCTGGGCGTCGTCCTCGGCGCGGACGCCCGCCTTGCGCGTCGCCCCGAACGCCGCGAGCACCGCGTGCTTCAGGTCGAGCTCCGTGCGGGCGCGGGCGAAGAAGTCCGTGTCCTTCGGGATCGCCCCCGGCCAGCCGCCCTCGATGTAGCCGACACCCAGCTCGTCGAGCAGCGGGGCGATCGCGATCTTGTCCCCGACCGAGAGGTTCATGCCCTCCTGCTGAGCGCCGTCGCGCAGCGTGGTGTCGTAGACGTCGAAGGTCGGGTTCATCAGGTGGTTCTCTCTCCGGGGGTCCGACGGCGCCGCGGATCGTCCCGGCGGGCCGTCACCACTCTAGGGCGTGCGCCTGTACATACCGACGACGCCCTCTCGTACCTCCTGCTCGTCCTCCCGGAGTGGCTCTCGTGAAGCCTGGACCGGGAGGTCCGTCGCCGGGCGGGGTGTGCCCGGCAACAAAAAAACCCCCGGGGTACGGGAGGTTTGCGCGCTCGGTGTGTGGACCGGGCGCGCTACGTAAGAATGAGCGAGGAGCTGAGGTGTGTCACGAGACACACTCTGACACGTCCCCCGCCACGACGACACCACCTGTCCACACTGTGGTCATCGCGTCGCACGCGCCGCCGTCCGACCCTGGGGAGCCGCGGCACGCCGCCGGGACGCACCGACGACCCGCCACTAGGCTCCCCGTATGTCAGCCGACCCGCCTGTGCCCCCGGCTCCCGGCCCCACCCCGCCCCCGGGCCCCGGGTCGCGAAGCTGCGCTTCGCCGTCGGCTCGCTGGTCGCGGTGGCCGCGACCGCTCTCACCGGCTTCGCAGCGGCCACCGTCATCGAGGCGATCTTCCGCGTCGACCTGCTCCCGCCCCCGCAGATGCCCGGCGACCTCCCGGACAACCAGGCGTTCGGGGTCGCCGGTGCCGTGATCGGTCTCGGAGCGGTCGTGATCATGGGTCTGCTGACCGCGAGCGTCTCCCGGCCGCGGCTCTACTTCGGCTGGTCCATGGTCGGCGTCGTGGTCGTGCTGACGGTGCTGCCGTTCCGGTGGGTCGAGGGCATCGTGCCGACGGCGTTCACGGCCGCGCTGTTCCTGCTCGTCTCGATGGTCGCGTGGGCGACCGTCTCAGGAGTCGCGATCCGCAGCATCAGGCCGGGCCGGACGACCCGGCCCGTGCCGCCGCCACCACCGCCACCACCGGCACAGCGCTGACCCCTTCAGGACAGACCCAGGTCAGGCGAGCCGGCGGAGCCACCCGTGCCGGTCTTCGACGGCGCCCGTCTGGATCCCCGTGAGCTCCTCTCGGATCGCCATCGTCAGCGAGCCGGCCGCGCCGTCCGAGATGCTCTTGTCGAAGTTCGACCCGGCCAGCCGGCCGATCGGCGTGACCACGGCGGCCGTGCCGCACGCGAAGACCTCGGTGACCGTGCCGTCGTCGATCTGGGCGAGGAGCTCGTCCAGGGGGATCTGTCGCTGGCGCACCTCGTGGCCGCCGTCCTGGAGCAGCTGGATGATCGACGAGCGCGTCACGCCCTCGAGGATCGACCCGGTGAGCTCGGGCGTCTCGACCGACCCGTCGGCGCGCACGACGAAGACGTTCATCCCGCCGAGCTCCTCGAGGTAGGTGCCGGTGCCGTCGAGGAAGCACACCTGGTCGCACCCGCGAGCCTGCGCCTGGGTCTGCGGCAGGAGGCTCGCGGCGTAGTTGCCGCCGCACTTGGCCGCACCGGTCCCGCCGGCTGCCGCGCGGGCGAAGTCGCGCTCGACCCAGATCGAGACCGGGGCGACGCCGCCCGAGAAGTACGGGCCGACGGGCGAGGCGATGACGATGTAGTCGACCTCACGGCTCGACCGCACGCCCAGGAACGGCTCGGACGCGAACATGAAGGGGCGCAGGTAGAGGCTCGCCTCCTCCCCCGTCGGCACCCACGCGCTGTCGGTCCGCACGAGGGCGGCGAGGGACGCGATGAAGTCGTCGACCGAGAGCGCCGGCAGCGCCAGGCGTGCTGCGGAGCGCGCGAACCGGGCGGCGTTCTGCTCGGGCCGGAACGTCCAGATCGAGCCGTCGGAGTGCTTGTAGGCCTTCAGCCCCTCGAAGATCTCCTGGGCGTAGTGCAGGACGGCGGTGGCCGGGTCGAGCTGCAGCGGCCCGTACTTCTCGACGCGCCGGTCGTACCAGCCCCGGTCCGCGGTGTACGAGACGCGGGCCATGTGGTCGGTGAAGACGGCGCCGAACTTCGGGGAGGCGAGCTCTGCCTCGCGCTCGTGGTCCGGGCGGGGCGCGTCGGAGGGCCGCACGTCGAACAGGTCGACGAGGTCCTCCAGCGAGCTGCTGAGGATGTCCGATGCTTCAAGCGGGATGCTCATGAGGGGCCTTTCAACCTGGCGACCCCTGTAGTTTTCCACGTCGCGGGAGCAAGGACGACCCGCACGCGTCACCACAGCGGTCGCGTCGGGACGAACCTGACGGATCCGGCGGCGACGGCCGTGGTGGGAGGAGGCTCAGCCCCGCACGCGCTGTGCGAGGTCGCTGCCCACCTCGGCCGTCGACCGTACTCGGCTCCCCGCTCCGCGAGGTCCGCGGCGACCGCGGCCTCGACCCGCGCGGACTCCTCGGTGAGGCCCAGGTGCGCGAGCAGCATGGCGACGGACATGACCGTCGCGGTCGGGTCCGCCTTGCCCTGCCCGGCGATGTCGGGGGCCGAGCCGTGCACCGGCTCGAACATGGACGGCGCGGTGCGGTCGGGGTTGATGTTGCCCGAGGCCGCGAGGCCGATCCCGCCGCAGATCGCCGCAGCCTGGTCGGTGATGATGTCGCCGAACAGGTTGTCGGTGACGATCACGTCGAACCGCGACGGGTTGGTCGTGAGGAAGATCGTGGCCGCGTCGACGTGGAGGTAGTCGGTGGTCACGTCGGGGAACTCCGCGTTGACGGCCTCGACCGTGCGACGCCACAGGTGGCCGGCGTTCACGAGGACGTTGTGCTTGTGCACCAGCGTGAGGTGCTTGCGCGGTCGCGCCTGGGCGCGGGCGAACGCGTCGCGGACGACCCGCTCGACGCCGAACGCCGTGTTGACCGACACCTCGGTCGCGATCTCCTGCGGCGTGCCGGTGCGCACCGAGCCACCGACGCCGCCGTAGGGGCCCTCGGTGCCCTCGCGCACGACGACGAAGTCGACCTCGCCCGGCTCGGCGAGCGGGGACTTCACGCCGGGGTACAGCTTGCCGGGGCGCAGGTTCACGTAGTGGTCGAGCGAGAAGCGCAGCTTGAGCAGCAGCCCGCGCTCGAGGACGCCCGACGGGACCGTCGGGTCGCCGATCGCGCCGAGGAGGATCGCGTCGTGCGCGCGGATCGCCTCGAGGTCGTCGTCCGTGAGGGTCTCGCCCGTCGCGTGCCAGCGCTTCGCGCCGAGCTCGAACGCCGTCGGCGTGACCTGCGTGCCGGAGCCGGCGAGCACCGACTCCAGGACCGCGAGCCCCTGGTCCACGACCTCGGTCCCGATCCCGTCCCCGGCCACGACTGCGAGCTTGATGTTCGGCATGCGGCCAGGTTACGCCCGCTACCACGATGCGGGACGCCGGTCTCACGATCCGGTCGGGTCGCGAGCGCGCCCTCGGAGGTGGACTGCGGGGACCCGCGAGGGACGGTCGAGAGCTGGTCGCTCGACCTTCGACGCGGCTTCGGCGGGATACGGCGGACCACGGCAGGCCGCGGCGGACTACGGGAAGAGGACCTTGAACCGCTCGCAGACGACCTGCAGGTCCGTGGTGAACTCGCGGCCGAGCGGCAGCCCGCGCGTGAAGAACTCCTCGTGGTCGGACCGCCAGGACGCCAGCGACCTGTCGCCCTCCCCTCCGCCGCCGCGAAGTCCTCGCCGACCTGCTCGAACGGGACGATCTCGACCGACTCCACACGGATCAGGGCGCGCGGCGCCCCGGTCGAGTCGATGATGATCGACAGGTCCCGGACCTTCGGCAGCTCCTCCCCGGCCTCCTCGTACTCCCAGAGGGCGGACGACGTCGCGGTCTTGTCCCCGCTCAGCACCGCCTCGAGGAGCCGGTCCGCCATCTCGGGGTCGTCGCCGAAGCTCCAGGACGGCGGCACGACCGACGCCTCGACCGAGTAGCCGGTGTAGGTGGCCGTGCGGACGAGTCCGGCCGGGATGCGCGCGGCCTCCCAGAACTCGAGCACCGCCTGCGCGTGCGCAGCCTCGTCGCTGCCCTCGACGAACTCCTCCGCACGGTCGTCGGTCCCGGTCACGGTCTGCTCAGCGTCGTCGCCCATACCCGGATCCTCTCAGACTCCGGACACCGCAGAGGCGACCGGTCGGGCTGATCGACAGATCCACCCGGCCGGTCGCCTCTCCGACGACGCGGGGACGGTCAGCGCCCCGCGGAACCCTCGACGTAGTCCGAGTCGGTGTCCTTGATCCACGCGTACATCGAGCGCAGCTCGCGACCCGTGGACTCGATCGGGTGCGCCTCGCCCTTGGCGCGCAGCGCCTTGAACTCGGGCGCGCCGTTGTCCTGGTCGGTGATGAAGCGCTCGGCGAACGCACCGTTCTGGATGTCGCCGAGGACGGCCTTCATGTTCTCCTTGACGCGCGGGTCGATGACGCGCGGCCCGGAGACGTAGTCGCCGTACTCGGCGGTGTCGGAGATCGACCAGCGCTGCTTCGCGATGCCGCCCTCGATCATCAGGTCGACGATCAGCTTGAGCTCGTGGAGCACCTCGAAGTACGCGATCTCCGGCTGGTAGCCGGCCTCGGTGAGGGTCTCGAACCCGTACTGGACGAGCTGCGACGCGCCACCGCAGAGCACGGCCTGCTCACCGAAGAGGTCGGTCTCGGTCTCCTCGGTGAACGTGGTCTTGATGCCGCCGGCGCGCAGCCCGCCGATGCCCTTGGCGTAGGCGAGCGCGACGTCCCAGGCGTTGCCCGAGGCGTCCTGCTCGACAGCGATGATCACGGGAACGCCGCGACCGTCGACGTACTCGCGGCGCACGGTGTGGCCCGGACCCTTGGGCGCGACCATGACGACGTCGATGCCCTCGGCGGGCTTGATGTAGCCGAAGCGGATGTTGAAGCCGTGGCTGAAGACGAGCGTCGCGCCCGGCTTCAGGTTGGGCTCGATCTCGTCGCGGTACACGTGGCGCTGGACCTGGTCGGGAGCGAGGATCACGACGAGGTCGGCCGCCTTGACGGCCTCGGCGACGGGGAGGACGGCGAGGCCCTGCTCCTCGGCCTTGGCGACGGACGACGAGCCCTCGCGCAGGCCCACGACGACGTCGACGCCGGAGTCGCGGAGGTTCAGCGCGTGGGCGTGGCCCTGGCTGCCGTAGCCGACGACGGCGACCTTGCGGCCGGAGAGGACGGAAAGGTCGGCGTCGTCCTCGTAGAACATCTGTGCCACGGTGCTACTCCTTGTATCGGTGGTGTCGGTGCTGAGTCTGTTGTGTCTGTTCTGGTCTGCTGAGTCTGTCGGGCGTGCTGGGGCGTGCTGGGTGGCGCGTGAGACCTGCTGCGGGCCGCTCGGTGGGCGTGCCCCGCCCGGTCCGGCCGCGCCGCGGCGTGGAACGGTGGGGCTACGCGCTCCGCGCGGCGCGGTCGAACGACCGGTCGGTGATCGACCGCTGACCGCGACCGACCGCCAGCGTCCCGGACTTGACGATCTCCCGGACGCCGTAGGGCTCGAGGGCCCCCAGCAGCGCCGCGAGCTTGTCGGGGTTGCCCGTGGCCTCGATGGTGACGGCCTCGGGCACGACGTCGACAACCTTGGCCCGGAAGAGCTCGACGACCTCGAGCACCCCGGTCCGGTGCTCGGCGTCGGCGCGGACCTTCACGAGCATCAGCTCGCGCTGCACCGAGGACGACGGGTCGAGCTCGACGATCTTGAGCACGTGGATCAGCTTGTTGAGCTGCTTCGTGACCTGCTCGAGCGGGTTGTCCTCGACGTCGACGACGACCGTCATGCGCGAGATGTCGTCGTGCTCCGTCGGGCCGACGGCGAGCGAGTGGATGTTGAACGCGCGGCGGGCGAAGAGGCCTGCGACGCGCGTGAGCACGCCGGGCTTGTTCTCGACGAGCACCGAGAGGGTGTGACGTGACATGGCTGGTACTCCCCTGTGCTCAGTCTTCGCGGTCCCACGAGGGCGAGATGCCCCGTGCGTACTGGATCTCGTCGTTGCTCACGCCGGCGGCGACCATCGGCCAGACCATCGCGTCGCGCGAGACCCTGAAGTCCACGACGACGGGTCGGTCGTCGATCTCGTTCGCGCGCTTGATCGCGGCGTCGATCTCGCCGACGCTCTCGACGCGGATGCCCTCGCACCCGTACGCGTCGGCGAGCTTGACGAAGTCCGGGATCTGCCGCGTCCCGTGGCCCGTGTGCAGGTCCGTGTTCGAGTAGCGCTTGTTGTAGAACAGCGTCTGCCACTGCCGCACCATGCCGAGCGACGAGTTGTTGATCAGCGCCACCTTGATCGGGATGTCGTTGATCGCGCAGGTCGCGAGCTCCTGGTTGGTCATCTGGAAGCAGCCGTCGCCGTCGACCGCCCAGACGTCGCGGTCGGGCATGCCGACCTTGGCGCCCATCGCGGCCGGGACGGCGTAGCCCATGGTCCCGAGCCCGCCGGAGTTGATCCACGTGCGCGGGTGCTCGTAGCGGATGAACTGCGCAGCCCACATCTGGTGCTGACCGACGCCGCCCGCGAAGATCGTCTCCGGGCGGGCCAGCTCGCCGAGCCGCTGGATGACCCGGTGCGGCGACAGGTGGCCGTCCTCCGGCTCGGTGTAGCCGAGGGGTAGGTCTCGCGCCAGTCGTCGATCTGGTGCCACCAGGCGGCGAGGTCCGGGAGCCCCTTGGCCTCGTGCGCCGCCCTGAGCTCGGGCGCGAGGTCCGCGAGGACCTCCTTCAGGTCGCCGACGATCGGCACGTCGACCGCGCGGTTCTTGCCGATCTCGGCCGGGTCGATGTCGGCGTGGACGATCGTCGCGTGCGGGGCGAACGTGGAGAGCTTGCCGGTCACGCGGTCGTCGAAGCGCGCACCGAGCGAGACCACCAGGTCGGCCTTCTGGAGCGCGGCCACCGCGGGCACGGTCCCGTGCATGCCCGGCATGCCGAGGTTCTGCGGGTGGCTGTCGGGCAGCGCTCCGCGCGCCATGAGGGTCGTCACGACCGGGGCGCCGGACAGGTCCACGAGTGCACGCAGCTCGGGCGAGGCGTTCGCCCGCACCGTCCCGCCACCCACGTAGAGCACCGGTCGACGGGCCGTCGCGAGCAGTCGCGCGGCCTCGCGGATCTGCTTGCTGTGGGGCTTGGTGACCGGGTGGTAGCCGGGCAGCTGGAGCTCCTGCGGCCAGGAGAAGGTCGAGCTCGCGACGAGCGCCGACTTCGCGATGTCCACCAGCACCGGGCCGGGACGACCGGTCGAGGCGACGTGGAACGCCTCGGCGATCACGCGAGGGATCTCGGCCGGGTCGGTCACGAGGTAGCTGTGCTTCGTGACCGGCATCGTGATGCCCACGATGTCGGCCTCCTGGAAGGCGTCGGTCCCGATGGCCGAGGCGCCGACCTGACCCGTGATCGCGACGAGCGGGATCGAGTCGATGTTCGCGTCGGCGAGAGGGGTCACGAGGTTCGTCGCGCCGGGACCCGAGGTCGCGACGGTCACCCCGACGCGGCCGGTGGCGTGCGCGTAGCCGGAGGCCGCGTGGCCACCGCCCTGCTCGTGCCGCACGAGGATGTGCCGCAGCTTCGCGGAGTCCATCAGCGGGTCGTACAGGGGCAGGACGGCGCCGCCCGGGATCCCGAAGATCGTGTCGACCCCGACCTCCTCGAGGGACCGCACGACCGACTCCGCGCCCGTGACGTCCTCGACGGGTACCGATGCGCCACCGCTCGTGAGCGGGGCCGCGAAGGCGCGTCCCTTCGGGTCGCGCGCGCCGGACGTCGCCGGCGCGGGCTTCGGTGCCGCGGCGAGCGCCGCCGGCGTCACGCCGGGCCTCGCTGCGGCCGGGTGGGTGCCCTGGACCATCGGTGTCTCCTCGGATCGGGTCGCGGTCGCGACCGCTGGTCGTTCGACCGTCGTGCTGGTGACTCAGGTGACGCTGGTACCGCTCTGCTGGTGCTGGTCGTGCTCAGTGCTGCTCGGTGATGCGGGTGCTGCACTGTCGTGCGGTTCGTGCGGGCGACCCCCGTCATTCTCCGCCATCGCGCTGACATGAAAAAACCCCGCGAACCCTGACGTCGGGTTCTTCGGGGTGAGCGCGCTGACGGGGCCTGAAGGGCTTGGCCTCAGCCGGCGCGCTCAGGAAGTACTACGAGAATGATCGTCTGCACGGTTCGCACACTACGCCCGCGATCCAGGGGTGTCACCCCTCGGGCCGATCGTCCCAAGGGGTGAGACAGCGGACCGTCAGGCGATATCCCTCCGGCGGAAGGTCACGGCGGCCGTCACGCAGACCACGACCACCAGGACGGCCAGCACCAGACCGCCCTGGGTCATGGGCACGACATGCTCGGCGTAGGTGCAGTCGATCCCCCTGTCGTCCGACGCGACGCAGGTCTCGGTGTAGTAGGTGGCCCGCCCGGACACCCAGGCCTGGGTGTTCACGGCGAGGAGGAAGCGCTTGAGACCGCCGAAGAACTCCATCGTGCCGAAGATCATCTCGACGACCACGAGCCAGGCGAACACGAGCCCGAGCGCCCCGGCCGTGCTCCGGGTCAGCACCCCCAGTGCGACCCCGAGGGCGGCGAACGCCGCCGCACCGAGGAGCGTGCGGGCGAGGACCCACGCCAGGCCCGCCCAGGCCCCGGTGGTCATGGACCCTTGCGCGTCGTTGAGCGTGAAGGCCAGCCATGCACCGCCCACGACCACGCCGAGCGCCACCGCGACGATCGGGAGCACCCCGATCGCGGCAGCGGCGAGCTTGGACCAGTAGACCCGGCGACGTCGCGGCTCGAACGTCAGCCAGCTGCTGATCGCGCCCGTGCTCATCTCCGCCGCGGAGAAGGTCACGCCGAGGACCAGCGCGACCATCAGGTAGACGACACCCGCCACGTCCACGAGCTCGAGCCCCACGTCCGAGAAGCTGCTCGTCCCGCCGATCCAGTCGGACCACTCCCCCGGGCCACCGTCCTCGCAGCCGAAGTCGACCGTCGGGTCGTTCTCCTTCTCGGCGGCCTCCTCCTCCTCGCACTCCGCGGTGTACTCCGCGCCGTTCTCCTCCCAGTCCGCGACCGCCTCGTCGTAGTCGGCGCGGGCCGCGTCGATCTCGGCCTGGGGTACGGGGGCGGAGGACTGATAGGCGCCGAAGACGAAGAGGAGCCCGATCAGCACCGCTCCCGCTGCACCCCACCGGATCAGGGCGCGCGACCGGAACCGCAGCAGCTCGACGCGCAGGAGCCGCATCAGGACACCCCTCCCTGGTGGCGACCGTGCTTGGAGACCGCCTTGAGCGACCCGGTCAGCGGGGCGGGCTCCGCGGCACCCGGGCCTCTCGCGGCGGAACCGTCGGCACCGGACCCGGGTCCGTCGTCGGGCACGAAACCGCCCGGACGCTCACCGGCGGTGAGCTCGAGGAACACCGACTCGAGGTCCGCGCGGAGGGTCGTGAGGTCCCGCACGAAGAGTCCGCTGCCGGCGAGGACCCGGGTGACCTCGGACGCGTCCTCCACGCCGTCGACCAGGACCACGCCGGCGTCGACCCGTGCGGTCAGTCCGGCGGCCCGCAGCACCTCGACGGCTCGGTCCGGAGCCTCGATCCCGACACGGACGACGCTGCCCGACTGCCGCCCGACGATCTCGTCGACCGAGCCCTGCGCCAGCAGGCGGCCCCGCCCGATGATCGACACGGTGTCGGCGACCTGCGCGACCTCCGCGAGGATGTGGCTGGACACCAGGACGGTCTTGCCCCGCTCCCCGAGCCCGCGCATGGTCTCGCGGATCTCACGGATCCCGGCCGGGTCGAGCCCGTTCGTCGGCTCGTCGAAGATCAGCAGGTCCGGGTCCTTGAGCAGCGTCGCCGCGATCGCCAGGCGCTGCTTCATGCCGAGCGAGTAGCCGCGGTACCGGTCGCGCGAGCGCTCCGAGAGCCCCACCTCGGCGAGCACCGTGCCCACCATGCGGTCCTCGGCGCCGATCGCGCCCGCGAGGAGCTCCAGGTTGCGGCGACCGGTGAAGGACGGGAAGAACTTGGGCTGCTCGACGATCGCGCCGACCCGCCCGACGACGAGAGGGAGCGCTCCGGGGACCTCGTGCCCGAAGATCCGCATCGTGCCGGAGTCGGGACGGGCCAGGCCGAGCAGCATGCGGATCGTGGTGGTCTTGCCGGACCCGTTGGGCCCGAGGAATCCGTGGACCCCGCCTACCGGAACGTCGAGGTCGAGCCCGTCGACGCCGACCGAGCGCCCCCGCACGCTCCGGAAGGTCTTGCGCAGACCGCGCGTGGAGATCGCGGAATCTGTCTCGTCACTCAGCTCGCGTACCGTCGCCACTTGCTCAGACCCCTGTGTCCGCCCCGCCCGGTCCTGCTCGTCGCGCTGACCTTAGCCGGTCCCGGGCACGTCGGACGGCGCCCCGCGCCGACCTGTGGACAGCGGGTCAGGCGCGTCCCAGGCTCGTGCAGACGCACACCTCGTTGCCCTCGGCGTCGGCCAGGATCCAGAACGAGGGCGCGGCGCCGTCCGAGAGGAGCACCCCGCCGGCCGCGACCGCGGCGTCGACGCGCTCGCGCGCGTGCTCCGGTGCCACCGTGACGTCGAGGTGGATCCGGTTGCGCTGGGGACGGGGCTCGTCCATCTGCTGGAACCAGATCGTCGGGCCCCTGCCCGCCGGGTCGCGCAGCTCGACGTCCTCGTACCCGTCGCCGTCGAACCGGTCGTAGGCGAGGACCGCACGCCAGAACGGCAGCACCGCGTCCCGGTCCAGGACGTCGACGGCGATCTCGAGCTGCTGGATCGAGGCCGGCTCCGCCTGCACACCGAGCTCGGCCGCCGCCGCGGAGACCTCCCGCACGAGGTCGACGTCCTTCGCCGTCAGACCGCCCGCGTCGTGGGTCGTGACGCGCACGATCACGGTCGGGTACCGCAGGTCCACGTCGGGGTGGTGGCCCGCCCGGTCGGCGATCTCCCCGATCCGGTCGACGAGCGCCACGCCCGTCGCGAAGCTGCCGGTCCGGAACACGGTCTGCGCGTGGCCGAGGCCCACACGCCACTCGGCCGTGCCCTCGCGCGAGTGGAACTCCTCAGCCGTCATCGTGGTGTCCATCGACCCACAATGGCGGCCTCCGGACGGGCTCGCACCCGCGGTCGTCGGCCTCAGACCGGGTCGTCGTCGAACGCGGGCCTGCCGTCGAGGCTGACCCGGTTCTTGCGGCGCCGGTAGTCGGCCTGACCGTCCGGGCCCTTGCGGTCCATGAACTGCGGGAGCAGCTCGCGCTCGCCGACGTGGTCGAACCGCGGGACGCCGTACCCGCACGAGTCGGAGACCCTGTCGACCGAGACCACGATCACCGCGCGGGCACCGCGCCGCTCGGCGAACCGGCCGACGAGGCCCTCGAACTCGTCGTCGTACAACGACACGACGCGTCCTGTCCCGTGCAGCCGGACGATGTTCGGCGCGCCCTCGAACGCGCAGAACATCAGGGTGATGCGCCCGTTCTCACGCAGGTGCGCCACCGTCTCGGCCCCGCTCGCGGTGATGTCGACGTAGGCCACGGTGCGCTCGTCGATCACGAGGAACGACCCGGCGATCCCCTTGGGTGAGACGTTGACGTGCCCCGTCGACCCGCTGGGCGCCGTCGCGACGAAGAACAGGTGCTGCGCCTCGACGAACGCGCGGATCGTGGGGTCGATGCACTCGTGGACGGTCGCCATGACGCCATCCTCCCTGCCCGCTCCCGACCGCGGAGGACATGTCTCGCCGGCCGGACGCGGGTCAGATCAGGACGGCCCCCGTCGACGCCGACTGCACGAGCTTCGTGTACTTCGCGAGGACACCGCGCGTGTACTTGTGGCTCAGCGGCTCCCAGTCGTCGGTCCGGCGCGCGGCGAGCTCGGCCGGGTCCACGAGCACGTCCAGCGTCTTGTTCGCGACGTCCAGGCGGATCGGGTCGCCGTCCTTCAGGAACGCGATGGGGCCGCCGTCCACCGCCTCGGGCGCGACATGACCGACGCACAGGCCGGTGGTCCCCCCGGAGAACCGGCCGTCCGTGAGCAGGAGCACGGTCTTGCCGAGCCCCGCGCCCTTGATCGCGCCGGTGATCGCCAGCATCTCGCGCATGCCCGGGCCGCCCTTGGGGCCCTCGTAGCGGATGACGACGGCGTCCCCGTGGGTGATGGTGCCGTCCGCGAGCGCGTCGAGCGCCGCCCGCTCCCGGTCGAAGACGCGCGCCGTGCCGTCGAAGACGTCGGTGTCGAAGCCCGCGGACTTCACGACCGCGCCGTCGGGCGCGAGCGACCCGTGGAGGATCGTGATGCCGCCGGTCGCGTGGATCGGGTCCGAGAGAGCGCGCAGGATCTTGCCGTCCGGGTCGGGAGGCGCGATGTCGGCGAGGTTCTCGGCGACGGTGCGGCCACTGACCGTCAGGCAGTCCCCGTGGATGAGCCCGGCGTCGAGGAGCGCCTTCATCACGACGGGCACGCCGCCGATCCGGTCGACGTCGGCCATCACGTACTGGCCGAACGGCTTGAGGTTGCCGAGGTGCGGCACGCGCGCCGCGACCCGGTCGAAGTCGTCGAGGGTCAGCTCCACCTCGGCCTCGTTGGCGATCGCGAGCAGGTGGAGCACGGCGTTGGTCGACCCGCCGAACGCCATCGTCACGGCGATCGCGTTCTCGAACGCCTCCTTGGTCATGATGTCGCGCGCGGTGATCCCACGGCGCAGCAGCTCGACGACGGCCTCGCCCGAGCGCTTCGCCCACGCGTCACGGCGGCGGTCCGCCGACGGCGGCGAGGCCGAGCCGGGCAGGGACATGCCCATCGCCTCGGCAGCACAGGCCATCGTGTTCGCGGTGTACATGCCGCCGCAGGCGCCCTCGCCGGGGCACACGGCCTTCTCGATGGCGGTCACGTCCTCGCGGCTCATGGTCCCTGCGTGGCACGCCCCGACCGCCTCGAAGGCGTCGATGAGCGTGACCTCCTTCTCGCTGCCGTCCGAGAGCTTCGCCCAGCCCGGGGCGATCGTGCCCGCGTACATGAACACCGACGCGAGGTCGAGGCGAGCGGCCGCCATGAGCATCCCCGGCAGCGACTTGTCGCAGCCCGCGAGCAGCACGGACCCGTCGAGGCGCTCGGCCTGCATGACCGTCTCCACGGAGTCGGCGATGACGTCGCGGCTCACGAGCGAGAAGTGCATGCCCTCGTGACCCATCGAGATGCCGTCCGAGACCGAGATCGTGCCGAACTCCAGCGGGTAGCCGCCGTTCGCGTGCACCCCGTCCTTGGCCGCCTGCGCGAGGCGGTCGAGCGACAGGTTGCAGGGGGTGATCTCGTTCCAGGAGCTCGCGACGCCGATCTGCGGCTTGGCGAAGTCCTCGTCGCCGAGGCCGACGCCGCGCAGCATGCCGCGCGACGCCGTCGCCTCGAGTCCGTCCGTGACCTGCCGGGACCTGGGCTTGATGTCAGGGGTGCTCATGGGCCGACACTACGACCGGTCGGGCCGGTCGGGCCATGCGAGTCCGAGGTGAGCGTCGGGTCGAGCGTCGAGGCGAGGCTCGCCGGGGAGCGGTCGACGGCGCGACGTCAGCGCCGTGCGATGAGCGAGACGTCGCGCACGGCACCGCGGTCCGCGGAGGTCGCCATCGCGGCGTACGCCTGGAGGGCCGGCGAGACGTAGCGGTCCCGGTCGACGGGCTGCCACGGGCGCTCCGACGCCTCCATCTTGGCGCGCCGCTCCGCGATGACGTCGTCGGGGACGTTGAGCCGGATGAGTCGGGTGTCGACGTCGATCTCGATCTCGTCGCCGTCCTCGATGAGGCCGATCGTCCCGCCTGCGGCGGCCTCCGGGGAGACGTGACCGACGGAGATGCCGCTCGACCCGCCGGAGAAGCGGCCGTCGGTGATGAGTGCGCAGACCTTGCCGAGCCCGCGACCCTTGATGAACGAGGTCGGGTAGAGCATCTCCTGCATGCCGGGCCCGCCCGCGGGGCCCTCGTAGCGGACGACGACGACGTGGCCCGGCTCGACCTGCTTCGTGAGGATCTTCTCGACCGCCTCGTCCTGCGACTCGCAGACGAGCGCGCGCCCCACGAAGTGGAAGACGTCGGGGTCCACCCCCGCGGTCTTGAAGACCGCTCCGTCCTCGGCGAGGTTGCCGCGCAGCACGGCGAGGCCGCCCTCGACGGTGTAGGCGTGCTCCACGTCGTGGATGCAGCCCTCGGCCGCGTCCGTGTCGAGGTGGTCCCACCGGTTGGAGGTCGAGAAGGCCTGCGTGGTGCGGACCCCGCCGGGCGCGGCGTGGAACAGCTCGACGGCTCGCTCGGTGGCCTTGCCGCCCCGCACGTCCCAGTCGTCGAGCCACGCGCGCAGGGTCGGGGTGTGCACGGAGGTCACGTCGTGGTCGAGCAGCCCGCCGCGGTCCAGCTCCCCGAGCAGGGCGGGGATGCCGCCCGCCCGGTGCACGTCCTCCATGTGGAACCGCGGGTGGTTCGGCGCGACCTTGGACAGGCACGGCACCCGGCGGCTGATGGCCTCGATGTCGGTGAGGTCGAAGTCGACCTCGCCCTCCTGCGCGGCGGCGAGGACGTGCAGGACGGTGTTGGTCGAGCCGCCCATCGCCACGTCGAGCGCCATGGCGTTGGAGAACGCCGCACGGGTCGCGATGCCGCGGGGCGCGGCGGAGTCGTCCTCGTCGTCGTAGTACCGGCGGGCGAGGTCGACGACGGTGCGTCCGGCCTCGAGGAACAGCTCCTTGCGGGCCGCGTGCGTCGCGAGGGTCGACCCGTTGCCGGGCAGCGACAGGCCGAGCGCCTCGGTGAGGCAGTTCATCGAGTTCGCCGTGAACATCCCGGAGCACGAGCCGCACGTGGGGCACGCGTTCTCCTCGACCTGGGCGAGCGCGTCGTCGCTCACGGCGTCGTCGGCCGCGTAGTTGATCGCGTTGACGAGGTTCAGCGGCGTGGACGCGACGCCGTCCGCCACCACGGCCTTGCCGGCCTCCATCGGCCCGCCGGAGACGAACACGACGGGGATGTTGAGCCGCATCGCGGCGTTGAGCATGCCCGGCGTGATCTTGTCACAGTTGGAGATGCAGACGAGCGCGTCGGCGCAGTGGGCGTTGACCATGTACTCGACCGAGTCGGCGATGATGTCGCGGCTCGGGAGGGAGTAGAGCATGCCCGCGTGGCCCATCGCGATCCCGTCGTCCACCGCGATGGTGTTGAACTCCTTCGAGACGCCACCCGCCTCGCGGATCGCGGAGGCGACCAGGTCGCCCATGTCCTTCAGGTGGACGTGCCCCGGGACGAACTGCGTGTACGAGTTCGCGATCGCGACGATCGGCTTGCCGAAGTCCTCGGACCCCATGCCGGTCGCGCGCCAGAGGGCACGAGCGCCGGACATGTTGCGGCCGTGGGTGGACGTCCGGGAGCGCAGGGGGCGGCTCATGGGTCAGCTCCTTCAGGGCGGTGCGTCGAGTGGGCGCCAGGATACGTCCGCCTACCGAGCGGTCGGCCCCGGTTCCGCCTGGTGGGCGGCGCTCCCGTCGGACCGCTCGCCGGGCTGACGGCCGGCGGTTCAGTCGCCCGAGCGGCCCGCCATCTCGTTCGCGTGCGCGATCGTCCGGGTGACCCACGGCGCGAGGGCCAGGAGCCCGAGCGCCACCAGCATCGCGACCGCGCCGATCCCGCCGAAGTACGCGGTGTCCGAGACCCCCTCGGTCGCCTTGATGGTCTGCGCGGTGATCGCCTGCCCGGCGGCGGACGCGAGGAACCAGATCGCCATGGCCTGCGCGCGGAACGCCTTGGGCGCGAGCAGCGTCGTCGCCGCGAGCCCCACCGGGGAGAGGCAGAGCTCGCCGATCGTCTGGATCAGGTAGACGGTGATGAGGACCCACGCAGGCGCCTTGTCGTCGCCGACCACGGCCGACGCGGCCGAGAGGAACAGGAACGACGACGCGGCGATCGCGAGCCCCAGCACGAACTTGTAGGCCGTCGGCGGGCGGTCGTGGGTCCGCTGCCAGATCCACGCGAAGACGGGTGCGAGAGCGACGATGAACAGGGGGTTCGCGGACTGGAAGAATGCCGGGCTGATCTGGAAGCCGAGGACGTCCAGGTCGGTGCGGTCCTTCGCGAACGTGGCGAGGGTCGTCGCGGCCTGCTCGAAGATCATCCAGAAGAACATCGCGGCGACGAAGAGCGGGATGTACGCCCGCAACCGGGCCCGCTCGACCGCGTCGACCCGGTCGGACCGGAACATCACGACGAACATCACGATCGGGACCGCGAGCGCCAGGTACGAGGTCCCGTCGATGAACGCGTCGATGTCCCAGCCGCCCTCGATCCAGACGGCGATCAGCATGGTGACGGCGATGCCGCCGAGCACCAGGAGCCCGAGCCGCACGAGCGCGGGCTTCTCCTCGGGTCGGATCGGGTTCGGGACGGCCGCCCCGGCGGCGCCGAGGTACTTGCGCCCGACCACGAAGAAGACGAGCGCGAACGCCATCCCGAACGCGGCGACGGAGAAGCCCGCGTGGTAGCCGCCCCACTCCTCGGCGGCCCCGACGAGGAACGGTGCCGCGAGCGAGCCGATGTTGATCCCCATGTAGAAGATCGAGAACGCGGAGTCGCGGCGGTCGTCGTCGCGGGCGTACAGCTCGCCGACCATCGAGGAGACGTTGGGCTTGAGCAGCCCGGTGCCGAGCGCCACGAGCGCGATCCCGGTCATCGAGAACCCGATCCCGGGCACGGAGAGGGCGACGTGCCCCGCGGTGATGATGACGCCGCCGTAGAGGACGGAGCGCCGGGCGCCGATCACGCGGTCGGCCATCCAGCCGCCGACCACGGAGAGCAGGTAGACCGAGGTCCCGTAGATCGCGACGAACGCCTCCCCGGTGACCTCGTCGAAGCCGAGGCCGCCGTTGAGGACGGTGTCCGTCAGGTAGTACAGCAGGATCGCGCGCATGCCGTAGTAGCTGAACCGCTCCCACATCTCGGTGGTGAAGAGCGTCATCAGGCCGCGCGGGTGACCGAAGAAGGCGCGCTCCCCGGGCAGGTGGTCGCCGGCGGGAGCGCCCTCGGGCTCGGCCACCGGGGATGGACCGGCGGTGCGGTCCACGCCGTCGTCGCTGCTCATGGGGAAACTCTGGCACCAGTGCCCCGCTGCGGCGACCGGCACGGCGAACTACCGTGGCGCCGTGCCGACGTCGATCTGCTGGTTCCGCCGCGACCTGCGCCTCGCGGACCACCCCGCGCTGGTCGCCGCGGTCGAGGCCGCGCGCGCCGACGGCTCCGACGTCGTCCCGCTCTACGTGATCGACCCCGCCCTCTGGCGCACGGCCGGGGCGAACCGGCTGGCCTATCTCGCGGCGAGCCTGCGCGCGCTGGACCGGTCCGTGGGAGGTCGCCTCGTCGTCCGGCACGGGGACGCGGTCGACGTGGTCCCGGCCGTCGCCCGGGAGGTCGGGGCGCGCGAGGTCCACGTCTCCGCGAGCCACGAACCGTACGGGCGACGTCGGGACCGCGCCACGGAGAGCGCCCTCGCCGCGGACGGCGCGTCCCTGCGGTCCATCGGCTCGCCGTACGCGGTCTCCCCCGGCCGCGTCCGCAAGGCGGACGGCGAGCCCTACCAGGTCTTCACGCCGTTCCGCGGCGCGTGGCTCGACCACGGGTGGCGGGACCCGGCCCCGCACCCGCGTTCGGTCCCGTGGGCGACGCTGCCGTCGGACGGCGTCCCGGACGCTCCCGAGACGGGTGCGGACCTGCCCGAGGCAGGTGAGGCGGCGGCCCGCGCCCGGTGGCGGGAGTTCCTCGACGACGGTCTCGCCGGCTACGCGAGCGGCCGTGACCTCCCCGCCCACGACGACACCTCGCGCCTGTCGGTCCACCTGCGGTGGGGCGAGATCCACCCGCGGACGC
Source organism: Paraoerskovia sediminicola (assembly GCF_030296575.1). GTDB lineage: Bacteria > Actinomycetota > Actinomycetes > Actinomycetales > Cellulomonadaceae > Paraoerskovia > Paraoerskovia sediminicola. Next base: position 2,449,300 of record NZ_AP027729.1, on the reverse strand, counting down.
TGCTCGCCGACCTCGCGGAGGTCGGGCGGTCGGCGGGCCGCGGGTCGGGCGCGCCGTCGTCGGACGACGTAGCGACGTTTCGCTCCCAGCTCGCCTGGCGCGACTTCCACGCCGACGTGCTGCACCACCACCCGTCGGCGACCGCGCGCTCGCTGCGTGCGGTGCTGCCCGACGACGCGTGGGCGACCGGCACGGACGAGGAGGAGCGGCTCGCGGTCTGGGCCGCGGGGCGGACCGGCTACCCGCTCGTGGACGCCGGCATGCGGCAGCTCGTCGCGACGGGCTGGATGCACAACCGGGTCCGCATGGTCGTCGCGTCGTTCCTCGTGAAGGACCTGCACGTGCGCTGGCAGCGCGGCGCCGAGCACTTCATGGCGCACCTCGTGGACGGCGACATCGCCCAGAACCAGCTGAACTGGCAGTGGGTCGCCGGGACCGGGCGGGACGCCGCGCCCTACTTCCGGGTCTTCAACCCCGTCACGCAGGGTCTGCGGTTCGACCCGGACGGCGAGTACGTGCGGCGCTGGGTGCCCGAGCTGCGGCACCTAGACGGCACCGCGGCCCACGAGCCGTGGAAGGTCGGGCCGAGCCTCTTCGCGAGCGACGACTCGTACCCGGAGCGGGTCGTCGACCACGCGGTCGAGCGCCGAGCGACGCTCGACGACCTGCACCGCGGACGCGGCTGACGCGTCCCCCGGTCAGAGCCCCGCGCGGAACTCGTCCTCGAGGATGCTCATGACGATCGCGTCGCAGAACCCGTCGCCGTCGCGGTACGCGTCGCGCTTGCGCCCCTCGACCCGGAACCCGAGGCTCTCGTAGAGCATGTGGGCGCGCGGGTTGAGGTCGAGCACGTCGATCTCGACCCGGTGCAGCGCCGGGCCGTCCGCCTCGGCGTCGAAGGCGAACCGCAGCACCTCGAAGATCGCCTCGCTCCCGTAGCCGCGACCGCGGTAGTTCGGGAGCATCAGCATGTGCAGCGTCGCGGACCGCTTGTCCGGGTCGATCCCGTCGAGGACGATCTCACCGATCATCTCGTCGCTGACGATCTCGCCGTCCCGCACCGCACCGGGCGTGATCGCCCAGTCGTAGCGGCCGGGCCGGTCGGAGACCTCCGCGCACCAGACGTCGATCTCGTCGCGGGTGTAGACCTCGGTCTTGCCGATCTGGTGCATCGCCTCGGTGTCCTGGACGGACTCCCACATCCGGTCGGCGTCCCGCGCCTCGGTCGGCCGCAGGCGCATCATCTCGCCCTGGACGACCGGGCCCCGAGTCACAGCGACCCGCCCGTCACGCGCTCGTCCGCTCGATCACGAGCTCCCGGACGCGCCCCGCGTCCGCCTGCCCGCGGGTCGCCTTCATGACGGCGCCGATGATCGCGCCGACCGGCCCGAGGTTCCCGGACCGGATCTTCTCGGCGATGTCGGGCTGCGCGGCGAGCGCGGCGTCGATCGCCTCGAGGAGCGGGCCGTCGTCCGACACGACCTCGAGCCCGCGCGCGACGACGACCTGCTCGGGGTCGCCCTCGCCCGCGAGCACGCCTTCGAGGGCCTGTCGCGCGAGCTTGTCGTTGATGCGACCGGAGTCGACGAGCCCCTGGAGCTGCGCGACCTGCCCGGGGGTCACCGGGAGCTCCGCGAGCTCGACCTCGGCGGACTTCGCGCGGCGCGCGAGCTCGCCCATCCACCACTTGCGGGCGCCTGCGGGACTCGACCCGGCGGCGACCGTCGCCTCGATGATGTCGATCGCGTCGGCGTTCACGACGTCGCGCATCTCGGCGTCCGCGTAGCCCCACTCGCCCTGGAGGCGGCGGCGCCGCTCGACGGGCAGCTCGGGCTGTGCCGCGCGCAGCGACTCGACCCAGGACCGCGCCGGGGCGACCGGGACCAGGTCGGGCTCCGGGAAGTAGCGGTAGTCCTCCGCGTCGGACTTCACGCGACCCGAGCTCGTGACGCCGCGGTCCTCGTGCCAGTGGCGCGTCTCCTGGACGACGGCGTCGCCCGCGTCCAGCAGGGCTGCCTGGCGGGAGACCTCGTAGCGCACCGCGCGCTCCACCGACCTGAACGAGTTGACGTTCTTCGTCTCGGTCCGGGTGCCGAGCGGGGACTCGGGGGTCGCCCGCAGCGACAGGTTCACGTCCGCGCGGACGTTCCCGCGCTCCATCCGCGCCTCGGAGACGTCGAGCGCCCGGAAGATGTCGCGCAGGGTCTTGACGTAGGCGCGCGCGATCTCGGGCGCACGCTCGCCGACGCCCTCGATCGGGCGCGTCACGATCTCGACGAGCGGGATCCCGGCGCGGTTGTAGTCGACCAGCGAGTACTCGGCACCGCTGATGCGCCCGCCGGCCCCGCCGACGTGCGTGTTCTTGCCTGCGTCCTCCTCCATGTGCGCGCGCTCGATCTCCACGCGGAACACGGTGCCGTCCTCGAGCTCGACGTCCAGGTAGCCGTCGAACGCGATCGGCTCGTCGTACTGGGAGGTCTGGAAGTTCTTCGGGTTGTCCGGGTAGAAGTAGTTCTTCCGGGCGAACCGGCAGGACTCGGCGATCGAGCAGTTCAGCGCGAGGCCGATCTTGATCGCGGACTCGACCGCCGTGCGGTTCACGACGGGCAGCGCGCCCGGGAGCCCCAGGGACACCGGGGTCACCTGCGTGTTGGGCTCACCGCCGAACTCGACCTCGGCGCCGCAGAACATCTTGGTGACGGTGCCCAGCTCGACGTGGACCTCGATGCCGAGGACCGGGTCGTAGCGGCGGACGGCGTCGTCGTAGTCGACGAGGTCGACGGTGCGGGTGCTCACGACCGAACCTCCAGCTCGGGGGCCTGCGCGAGCAGCGGGCCGCCCCAGGACTTCTCCAGCGCCGCCTCGAGAGCGGCTCCGACACGGTAGAGACGGTCGTCGGCCTTCGCGGGGGCGAGGACCTGGAACCCGACGGGCAGGCCGTCGTCCGACACCCCGTTCGGGACCGAGAGCCCGGGGACGCCGGCGAGGTTCGCCGGGATCGTCGCGACGTCGTTCAGGTACATCGCCAGGGGGTCGTCGAGCTTCTCCCCCAGCTTGAACGCGGTGGTCGGCGCCGTCGGGGAGACCAGCACGTCGACCTGCTCGAACGCCGCGTCGAAGTCACGCTGCACGAGCGTGCGGACCTTCTGCGCGCTGCCGTAGTAGGCGTCGTAGTAGCCGGCCGAGAGCGCGTACGTGCCGAGGATGATGCGGCGCTTCACCTCGTCGCCGAACCCCTGCCCGCGCGTCGCGGACATCACGCGCTCGGCGGTGACCGGGCCCTCCTCGGGCTCGACGCGCAGGCCGAAGCGCATGCCGTCGAACTTCGCGAGGTTGCTCGACGCCTCGCTGGGCAGGATCAGGTAGTACGCGCCCAGCGCGTACTCGAAGTGCGGGCAGGAGACCTCGACGATCTCGGCGCCCAGACCGCGCAGGATGTCGAGGGACTCGGCGAACCGGGCGCGGACGCCGTCCTGGTAGCCCTCGCCGTCGAGCTCGGTGACGACGCCGATCTTCATGCCGGTGAGGTCCCCGGTCGCGCCGCGCCGGGCGGCGTCGACGAGCGGCGGGAGGTCCTCGGGGATCGAGGTCGAGTCCCGGGCGTCGTGGCCGCCCATGAGCTCGTGGAGCAGCGCGGAGTCGAGCACGGTCCGCGTCACGGGGCCGGCCTGGTCGAGCGACGAGGCGAGCGCGATCAGCCCGTAGCGCGAGACCCCGCCGTAGGTCGGCTTGACGCCGACGGTCCCGGTCACGGCGCCGGGCTGACGGATCGAGCCCCCGTGTCGGTGCCGACAGCGAGCGGCGCCTCGTAGGCGGCCACCGCCGCGGCCGAGCCGCCGCCGGACCCACCGGGGATCCGGTCGAGGTCCCACGGGTTGTGCGTGTTCCCGTACGCCGAGTGCTCGGTCGACGAGCCCATCGCGAACTCGTCCATGTTCGTCTTGCCGAGGATCGGCAGGCCCGCCGCGCGGATCTTCTCGACGAGCGTCGCGTCGTACGGCGGCACCCAGCCCTCGAGGATCTTCGAGCCGGCGGTCGTCGGCATGCCCTTGGTGACGACGACGTCCTTCACGGCGATCGGGACGCCGGCGAGCGGATGGAGGTCCTCGCCCGCGGCCCGCCGGGCGTCGACGTCGCGCGCCGTGGCGAGCGCGTCGTCCGCGCTGACGTGGAGGAACGCGTGCACGGCACCGTCGACGCCGGCGATCCGGTCGAGGTGCGCCTGCGTGAGCTCGACGCTCGTCACCGTGCCGGCTGCGAGGCGCGCGGCCATCTCGGCGGCGCTCAGCCGCGTGAGGTCGTCCACCATCACTCCTCCCCCAGGATCTGCGGGACGGCGAAGCGGCCGTCCTGCGCGTCGGGTGCCGCCGCGAGCACGTCCGCGACGGGCAGCGCGGGCACCGGGACGTCCTCGCGGTACACGTTGGTCATGGGCAGCGGGTGGCTGGTCGCGGGCACGTCGGGGGTGGCGACCGCGCTGACCTGGGCGACGGAGTCGACGATCACGTCGAGCTCGCCGGCGAGGCGGTCGAGCTCGTCGGGTCGCAGGTCGATGCGGGCCAGCGCGGCGACGCGCGCGACCTCGTCACGGGAGATGGTGGACATACCGGCAAGTCTAAAGGTTCGACCGCGTCGCTCTCACGACACCCCGAGCGCTACGAGCGCGGCACCGGACGGCCGGACTCCGCGACGTGGACGCTGCGTGGACGCGACGTGGACGCGGCGAGGGACCTCCCGCGCGGACCTATGCCGCCGACGTCTCGCGTCGCCGGACGATGCGGTGCTCGAGGAGCAGGAACGCCAGGACGACGACGAACCCCCGACCCCGAAGGCCACCGCGGTCCACAGGTCGTCACCGGGGGCCTGGAGCGCGCGGTCGTCGTCCTGCCAGGGCCAGAGCGCCCGCAGGCTGCCTGCCATGATCCCGGTCAGGACGACGAGGGTGACCCGGCGCCGGTTCTCGAGCAACCACTGCAGCGCCTTGACCACGGACGCCAGGCCCAGGACCGCGCCGAGCGCGAACCACCCGAGGTAGCCGAGGTCACGGTCGTTCACCGCCCCGAGCGTGGTCTGGTACAGCCCGATCGTCAGGAGGATGAAGGACCCGGACAGACCTGGCAGCACGAGCGCGGACACCGCCACCGCCGCCGAGAGGACGATCACGAGCGGCGCGGGCTCGACCTCCCCGGCCGGGAGGCTCACGATCACGAAGGCCGCGACGGCCGCTACGACCGCGATCGCGTAGTCCAGCGGCTTCCACCCGACCTGCGACGGCTCGACGTCTCCAGACCGCCGGGAGGCGGACGACGCCAACGAGTACGGCACCCACAGGGACGCGAGCACGAGCCCGAAGAAGAGGGCCCGCATCTGCACCGGGTACTCCTCGACCCACCCCTCCATGAGGCTCGACATGACGACCAGGGCAACAGCCATGCCCACGAGGAGCGGGATCACCACGGCCCACGCGACCTGGCGGAGCTGCTCCGCCGCGCGCGCCGTGCCGCGGCGCCGGATGACGTCGGTGACCCCCATGCGCACGCCGGAGAGCAGGTGGCCCGCCGACTTCAGCACGGTCTCGTACACGCCGACCATCAGCGCGATGGTCCCGCCGCTGACACCGGGGACCGTCTCCGCCGTCCCCATGAGGCCACCGCGCAACGCGTTGAGGAGGTAGCTGCCCCACGAGGCGCGTGCCGGCGGAGACTGCACCTCGTCGGACGTGGGCCCGGGCTGAGGCGCCTCGGTCTGGGAGGCGGGCCGGGGCTGCTCAGACTGGTCGTTCACGGGACCCATTTCGCTCGGGAGGGTGGTTCGGACGGCGCAGCCTCCGGCGCCCGTCGGAGCACGACGGGGAGATGCCGACTGCTGTCGAGGATCCTACGTGCCCCTCTGGTGTGCCGACCGCACCTCCTCGTGGGGACGCAGAATGCCGAAGACCCACCCCGGGTGGGGTGGGTCTTCGGTGAATGGTTGTCCGGCGGCGTCCTACTCTCCCACCCCGTTCCCAGGGCAGTACCATCGGCGCTGAAGGGCTTAGCTTCCGGGTTCGGAATGGGACCGGGCGTTTCCCCTTCGCTGTGACCGCCGTAACTTTATCGAGTTGTCGGGTTGCCCCCTGTTTTCACACTGCACCTGTGGGGTGTGGTGTGTGGGGGGTGGTGCCCGTTTCTCGGGAACCGCACAGTGGACGCGTGCATGGCAATGTTTGTTGGTTGTGAAGTTGTCGGCTGATTAGTACCGGTCAGCTGCGACAGTCGTTAGTCCTGTCTTCCACGTCCGGCCTATCGACCCAGTAGTCTTCTGGGTGCCTTCCACCCGCGAGGGGTGTGGAAACCTCATCTTGAAGCAGGCTTCCCGCTTAGATGCTTTCAGCGGTTATCCCTTCCGAACGTAGCCAACCAGCGGTGCTCCTGGCGGAACAACTGGCACACCAGAGGTTCGTCCGTCCCGGTCCTCTCGTACTAGGGACAGCCCTTCTCAAGTTTCCTGCGCGCGCAGCGGATAGGGACCGAACTGTCTCACGACGTTCTAAACCCAGCTCGCGTACCGCTTTAATGGGCGAACAGCCCAACCCTTGGGACCTACTCCAGCCCCAGGATGCGACGAGCCGACATCGAGGTGCCAAACCATGCCGTCGATATGGACTCTTGGGCAAGATCAGCCTGTTATCCCCGGGGTACCTTTTATCCGTTGAGCGACGGCGCTTCCACAAGCCACCGCCGGATCACTAGTTCCGACTTTCGTCCCTGCTCGACCTGTCAGTCTCACAGTCAAGCTCCCTTGTGCACTTGCACTCGACACCTGATTGCCAACCAGGCTGAGGGAACCTTTGAGCGCCTCCGTTACATTTTTGGAGGCAACCGCCCCAGTTAAACTACCCACCAGACACTGTCCCTGATCCGGATCACGGACCGAGGTTAGGAATCCAGAGCGACCAGAGTGGTATTTCAACGTTGACTCCACACACGCTGGCGCGTGCGCTTCACAGTCTCCCACCTATCCTACACAAGCCGCACCGAACACCAATATCAAGCTATAGTAAAGGTCCCGGGGTCTTTCCGTCCTGCTGCGCGTAACGAGCATCTTTACTCGTACTGCAATTTCGCCGAGTTCACGGTTGAGACAGCGGAGAAGTCGTTACGCCATTCGTGCAGGTCGGAACTTACCCGACAAGGAATTTCGCTACCTTAGGATGGTTATAGTTACCACCGCCGTTTACTGGGGCTTAAATTCTGAGCTTCGCCTTGCGGCTGACCCGTCCTCTTAACCTTCCAGCACCGGGCAGGCGTCAGTCCGTATACATCGACTTGCGTCTTAGCACGGACCTGTGTTTTTAGTAAACAGTCGCTTCTCCCTGGTCTCTGCGGCCGTCCACGCTTCCCCAGCAAGTGGGTTCACGCTTTCGGCCCCCTTCTCCCGAAGTTACGGGGGCATTTTGCCGAGTTCCTTAACCGTGATTCGCTCGATCGCCTTAGTATTCTCTACCTGATCACCTGAGTCGGTTTGGGGTACGGGCGGCTAGAACCTCGCGTCGAAGCTTTTCTTGGCAGCATAGGATCACCGCGTTCCCACATACGTGGTCACTGTCAGCTCTCAGGATATGTGTCGGGCGGATTTGCCTACCCGACTCCCTACGGCCTTAGACGTGGTCTACCATCGCCACGTGCGGCTGCCTTCCTGCGTCACTCCTGTTAATACGCTTACCTACTACCGGTTCGGGTCCCACGCTCCCTGCCACGGTGATCCCCGAAGGGATCGGTGCGGCAGTTCGGATGGTTAGCATCACCGGGCTCGGTATGGGCGGTTCTTCGCCGGTAGGAGAATATCAACTCCTTGTCCATCGACTACGCCTGTCGGCCTCGCCTTAGGTCCCGACTTACCCAGGGCGGATTAGCCTGGCCCTGGAACCCTTGATCATTCGGCGGACGGGTTTCTCACCCGTCTTTCGCTACTCATGCCTGCATTCTCACTCGTGTAGGCTCCACCGCTGGATTCCTCCGCGACTTCACTGCCCACACGACGCTCCCCTACCCATCCGCACGCCTGGACCACGAAGGCCTAGCGTTTGTGCGAATGCCACAGCTTCGGCGGTGTACTTGAGCCCCGCTACATTGTCGGCGCGGAATCACTTGACCAGTGAGCTATTACGCACTCTTTCAAGGGTGGCTGCTTCTAAGCCAACCTCCTGGTTGTCTGTGCAACTCCACATCCTTTCCCACTTAGCACACGCTTAGGGGCCTTAGCTGGTGGTCTGGGCTGTTTCCCTCTCGACTACGGAGCTTATCCCCCGCAGTCTCACTGCCACGTTCTCACTTACCGGCATTCGGAGTTTGGCTGACGTCAGTAACCTGTTGGGGCCCATTAGCCATCCAGTAGCTCTACCTCCGGTAAGAAACACGTGACGCTGCACCTAAATGCATTTCGGGGAGAACCAGCTATCACGAAGTTTGATTGGCCTTTCACCCCTAACCACAGGTCATCCCCTCGGTTTTCAACCCAAGTGGGTTCGGTCCTCCACGCGGTCTTACCCACGCTTCAACCTGCCCATGGCTAGATCACTTCGCTTCGGGTCTAGACCCAGCGACTCATACGCCCTGTTCGGACTCGCTTTCGCTACGGCTTCCCCACACGGGTTAACCTCGCCACTGAGCACTAACTCGCAGGCTCATTCTTCAAAAGGCACGCTGTCACCCCTGCTAAGGAGGCTCCAACGGATTGTAGGCACACGGTTTCAGGTACTATTTCACTCCCCTCCCGGGGTACTTTTCACCTTTCCCTCACGGTACTGGTCCGCTATCGGTCACTAGGTAGTATTTAGGCTTATCAAGTGGTCTTGACGGATTCACACGGGATTTCTCGGGCCCCGTGCTACTTGGGATCCCTTCCAGGAGGCCACGCCATTTCGTCTACGGGGGTCACACCCTCTGTGCCGGGCCTTTCAATGCCCTTCGACTATGACACGACTTTCTTACTCCTTGCCCGGATGTCAGTCCGGGCCGGAAGGTCCCACTACCCCGCACATGCAACGCCTGACAGCTTTAACACATGCACGGTTTGGCCTGATCCGCTTTCGCTCGCCACTACTCACGGAATATCTCTTCCTGTCGGTACTGAGATGTTTCACTTCCCGACGTTCCCTCCACACACCCTATATATTCAGGTGCGGGTCACCACACATGACTGTGGCGGGGTTCCCCCATTCGGACATCCTCGGATCACGGTTCGTTTGCCAACTCCCCGAGGCTTATCGCAGGCTACAACGTCCTTCTTCGGCTCCTAGTGCCAAGGCATCCACCCTGTGCCCTTAAAAACTTCACAAAACATAAAACACAAAATTGCAGATACCAAAGACTTCACATCTTTGATGAGATGCTCGCGTCCACTGTGCAGTTCTCAAGCAACGGACGATCCCACCCTACTGAGCCGGCTGCTGCCGGCCGTTCACGGTGACCCGTACCAGTCCCAACCACGCGCCCAGGACTCCCACCCCAGCTCCCCGGCCATCCCGGCACCCGCCACCCCGAAGAGCGACACGACCGACCAACCAGAAACCCGAGTGCAAGCCCCGCAGCGCCGATGGCCTGGGGACCCAACAGTGTGCTCACGCCAACCCCCGCCTCACCGGTGCGTTCCCCCCGAGACCACCACACCCAAGACCACCACTCACACGCCCGAAGGCATCCGAAGGCTGTCCTGGACGGGTATCTCGGTGTACTACCACCGACGACACGAGACCAGCTAGTCAATGTTCCACCCATGAGCAACCACCCCCACACGCGAACGGTGTGAGCCATGGCCTCTGAACCCACCAGCCACTACGACCGGCGAGCAGACGAAGCTCCTTAGAAAGGAGGTGATCCAGCCGCACCTTCCGGTACGGCTACCTTGTTACGACTTAGTCCCAATCGCCAGTCCCACCTTCGACGGCTCCCCCACAAGGGTTGGGCCACCGGCTTCGGGTGTTACCGACTTTCGTGACTTGACGGGCGGTGTGTACAAGGCCCGGGAACGTATTCACCGCAGCGTTGCTGATCTGCGATTACTAGCGACTCCGACTTCATGGGGTCGAGTTGCAGACCCCAATCCGAACTGAGACCGGCTTTTGGGATTCGCTCCGCCTTACGGCATCGCAGCCCTTTGTACCGGCCATTGTAGCATGCGTGAAGCCCAAGACATAAGGGGCATGATGATTTGACGTCATCCCCACCTTCCTCCGAGTTGACCCCGGCAGTCTCCTATGAGTCCCCACCATCACGTGCTGGCAACATAGGACGAGGGTTGCGCTCGTTGCGGGACTTAACCCAACATCTCACGACACGAGCTGACGACAACCATGCACCACCTGTATACGAGTGTCCAAAGAGGCTGCTGTCTCCAGCAGATTCTCGTATATGTCAAGCCTTGGTAAGGTTCTTCGCGTTGCATCGAATTAATCCGCATGCTCCGCCGCTTGTGCGGGCCCCCGTCAATTCCTTTGAGTTTTAGCCTTGCGGCCGTACTCCCCAGGCGGGGCACTTAATGCGTTTGCTGCGGCACGGAACTCGTGGAATGAGCCCCACACCTAGTGCCCAACGTTTACGGCATGGACTACCAGGGTATCTAATCCTGTTCGCTCCCCATGCTTTCGCTCCTCAGCGTCAGTTGCGGCCCAGTGACCTGCCTTCGCCATCGGTGTTCCTCCTGATATCTGCGCATTCCACCGCTACACCAGGAATTCCAGTCACCCCTACCGCACTCTAGTCTGCCCGTACCCGATGCACGCTCAAGGTTGAGCCTTGAGTTTTCACACCAGACGCGACAAACCGCCTACGAGCTCTTTACGCCCAATAATTCCGGACAACGCTTGCGCCCTACGTATTACCGCGGCTGCTGGCACGTAGTTAGCCGGCGCTTCTTCTGCAGGTACCGTCACTTTCGCTTCTTCCCTACTGAAAGGGGTTTACAACCCGAAGGCCTTCATCCCCCACGCGGCGTCGCTGCATCAGGCTTGCGCCCATTGTGCAATATTCCCCACTGCTGCCTCCCGTAGGAGTCTGGGCCGTGTCTCAGTCCCAGTGTGGCCGGTCGCCCTCTCAGGCCGGCTACCCGTCGTCGCCTTGGTAGGCCATTACCCCACCAACAAGCTGATAGGCCGCGAGACCATCCTTGACCGATAAATCTTTCCACCACACACCATGCGATGCGCAGTCATATCCGGTATTAGACCCCGTTTCCAAGGCTTATCCCGAAGTCAAGGGCAGGTTCCTCACGTGTTACTCACCCGTTCGCCACTGATCCACCCAGCAAGCTGGGCTTCACCGTTCGACTTGCATGTGTTAAGCACGCCGCCAGCGTTCGTCCTGAGCCAGGATCAAACTCTCCGTAAATGATCAACATCAACCACCCACACCCCAAAGAGGCACAAGCAGTCAACAATCATACGAAACAACCACCAGACCCACCCGGAAAAGAGCGAGACCGACAGCCATAGTTAAACCTTGGCAAAAGAGACAAAAACTAACGTTTCTGTATCTGTTTGACCATTAAAAACCCCGACCACCCGGCAGGCGCCCCACAACGAGACACACACCAGACAAGCCAGAGCAAATGGCATTGACTATCAAGCACACTGTTGAGTTCTCAAACAACCGACGCGCACCGTCCCAACCAGCCACAACCAGTGACCAACCAGACCCGGGGCAACCTCTCCAACCTACCAGACCCACACCCTGCAGTCCAGCCCCACGATCCCGCCCCGACAAGCAGCACGCACAGCGCACACACCCACCAGAACCACACCAAGGGTTCCAACCCGAAGCAGACGGCCACCGGCACCACGCTCACGAAGAGCGGCACTCCCCCGAGCCAAACCCAGGATCCGTGTCCGTCACACCCTGTCGGGCTGACTCCGAGAACATTACACGCCCTCCCGACCGACTCCAAACCCTTCCGCGGTGACCACCACCACACCCGCCCCCGCGGCGCCCCGAACGCCCCCACGAACGTTCCCACCAGCGCCCCCACGAACGCCCAGAACACGCCGCAAACAGGCCGCCCAAGTCAACATCACCAGGATCCACACCCGACACCAACCGCGACTCCAGCCGCTAAGCCGGCCACGAGCGAGTCTCGAACACCGCCCCGGACCAGAGTCAGGACACGACACCCACGAACGGGACGACGTGAGCGCCCGCGCTCTCGAGCGCCCCCGCACGGCGCCGAGCAGCTCCACGGCGCCCGGGGTGTCCGAGTGGACGCACACGGAGTCCACCTCGACCGGGACGACCGTGCCGTCCGCGCTCAGGACCGTCCCCTGCTGCACCATGCGCACCACCCGGTCCGCGACGAGGCCGGTCCCGTGCAGCACGTCCCCGGGCGTGCCGCGCGGCACGAGGGTCCCGTCCGATCGGTAGCCGCGATCGGCGAACACCTCATGGACCACAGGCAGCCCCGACGCCTCGGCGAGGCGCAGGACGGCGGACCCCGCGAGCCCCACGACCGGGAGGCGATCGTCCACCGCGGCGACGGCGTCGACCACGGCCTTCGCCTGGGCCTCGTGGTGCACGATCGCGTTGTAGAGGGCCCCGTGCGGCTTGACGTAGCTCACCCGGCTCCCGGCGAGCCGCGCGAACCCCTGCAGCGCCGAGATCTGGTGCACCACCTCGTCGAACAGGACGTCCGGGGCGACGTCGACGAAGCGTCGCCCGAACCCTGCGAGGTCGCGGTACCCGACATGGGCGCCGATCGCGACGCCGCGCGAGGCCGCTGCAGCGGTCACCCTGCGCATCGTCGACGAGTCCCCGGCGTGGAACCCACAGGCCACGTTCGCGCTCGTGACCAGGTCGAGGAGCGCGTCGTCGTCAGCGATCGTCCACGGGCCGAAGCCCTCACCGAGGTCGCAGTTGAGGTCGATGCGGTGGCTCATCCGTCCATCATCGACCCTCCGCCGTCGGGACACCGGGCACGCCCGCGCCACGAGCCGCCGACGCCCCCACCCGACAGTGCCCGCACGACACCGCCCACACGACACCGCCCGGACGACACCGGCCGGATAGCCTCGCGCCATGGAGACGACGATCCGCCGCGCCACCGCCGCCGACCTCGAGGGGCTCGTCGAGCTCGCCGCCGCGACGTTCCCCCTGGCGTGCCCGGAGGGGACGGCTCCCGAGGCGATCACCGCACACGTCGCGGCCCATCTGGGGCCGGAGTCGTTCGCCCGCTGGACCGCGAGCGCGGACCACGTCCTGTTGGTCGCGGAGGACGCAGACGTGCCCGGTCGGCTCGCGGGCTACGCGCTGCTCGCCTGCTACCGGACGACGGACCCAGGCATGGTGCGCCTCGTCGGTGAGGGGCCCGCGGTCGAGCTGTCGAAGATCTACGTGCGGGCGGACGCGCACGGTTCGGGCGTCGCCACCGCGCTGCTGGCGGCCGGCCTCGACCTCGTGTCGACCACGTGGCCGGATGCTCCCGTGTGGCTCGGCACGCACTCGACGAACCTCCGGGCGCAGCGCTTCTACCGCAAGCACGACTTCGAGCTCGCGGGCACCCGCACCTTCTTCGTGGGCGACGAGGCCCAGGACGACGTCGTGATGCTCCGCCGCGTCCCGACCGTCTGACCCTGGTGGCTGCCGCCACACGGGTCAGAACAGCCACGTATCACCACACACGACGCAGCGCGTCGTAGGCGGGGAACCACCCAGAGGTACGTCCAGACCCACGACGCGCTGCGCCGTCCGACACCGCCACGGACCGGCGGTGCGCCGAGAGCTCAGTCTTTCGAGGAGAACGCGGCGTCGAACGCCGTCCCGGGCGCGTCGAGCGCCTTCTCGCGCACGAAGGCCAGGCCCTCGGGGGCGCCCTGGAGGCGGTCCATGCCGGCGTCCTCCCACTCGACCGAGAGCGGGCCCTCGTAGCCGATCGCGTTGAGCATGCGGAACGCGTCCTCCCAGGGGACGTCGCCGTGGCCGGTGGAGATGAAGTCCCATCCGCGGCGCGGGTCGGCCCACGCGAGGTGCGACGAGAGGCGGCCGTTGCGGCCGTTCAGCCGCTTCTTCGTGTCCTTGCAGTGGACGTGGAAGATGCGGTCCTGGAAGTCCCAGAGGAAACCGACCGGGTCGAGGTCCTGCCAGACCATGTGGCTCGGGTCCCAGTTGAGGCCGAACGACTCGCGGTGGCCGATCGCTTCCAGCGTCTGCTTCGCCGTCCAGTAGTCGTAGGCGATCTCGCTGGGGTGGACCTCGAGCGCGAAGCGGACGCCGACCTCGTCGAACACGTCCATGATCGGGTTCCACCGGTCGGCGAAGTCCTGGTACCCGGCGTCGATCATCGACTGCGGGGCCGGCGGGAACATCGCCACCGTCTTCCAGATCGACGAGCCCGTGAAGCCGACGACCGTCTTCACGCCGAGCTTCGCCGCCATGCGGGCGGTGTCCTTCATCGCCTCGGCGGCGCGCTGCCGCACCCTCCGGGTCGCCGTCGCCCCACACCGCGGGCGCCAGGATGTCCTGGTGGCGCTGGTCGATCGGGTCGTCGCACACCGCCTGGCCGGTCAGGTGGTTGGAGATCGCGACGATCTCCAGGCCGTGGCGCGCCATCAGGTCCTTGCGGCCCTGGACGTACTCGGCGTCGTCCCACCGGGAGACGTCCATGTGGTCGCCCCAGCAGCACAGCTCGAGGCCGCCGTAGCCCCAGCCGGCGGCGAGGCTCGCCACCTCCTCGAGGGGCAGGTCGGCCCACTGCCCGGTGAAGAGCGAGATCGTGCGTGTCATGTCGGTTCCTTCCGTGGTGCGTCGTTGTCGTGGACCGGCGGTCCGAGGTCTGTCGGTGTACTGGTCAGGTGGCGGTGAGTCAGTCAGTCCTGGTGGGCGGCCCGGCGGCGCACGACGATCACGACGGCCACGGCCGCGACGACGGCGAGGAGGACGGCTCCGCCCCAGACCAGCGGCGCGCTGGTGCCGCTGTCGTCCGAGCTCCCGGACGCCTCGGCGCCGGCGCTCCCCTCGTCGGCCGCAGCGTCGTCGGCGGGGACCTCGGTCTCTGGACCGGCCTCGGCGGCCACCGGCTCGGGTGTGGGAGCGGGCACCACGTCGATCTCGGTGACGCCCTCGTACTCCTCCGGCTCCGTGGCGGTCGTGGTCAGCGTCCAGTGGCCCTCGCCGAGGATCCCTGGCTCCGACCTGTACCACCCGACGCCCTCGGACGCGGACTGCAGCTGGATCGGGCCGACCTCCTCGCCGTCGTCCGACACGGCGGACACGACGAGGTCGACGGTCTCCTCCACCGGGTGCTCGTCACCGGCCCAGACCACGACGGCGTCGATGCCCCCGGCTCCGTCGGTCCCGATGTCGACCTGGAGCTCGCCGCCGTGCGCGGCGGCCGGACCGCTCAGCGCGAGGTGCGCGGCGCAGGTGAGGAGCGCGAGCAGCCCCGCGACGAGGGCCCGGACGAGCGCGCTGCGGGGTGCGCGCGCGAGTGCGGCCGTGCGCCCGGCGCGGCCGTGCGGTCGCGTCCCCCGTGGGGTGAACATTCCTCGATCGTGCGTCACGATCCGCTCCTTCACAGGTCTCCTTGGATGAGGGGCCCTCGACGCGGGACCGGAGCGCATCCGTCCCACGTCGAGGGGTGCTGGTCCGAGGACCAGCGGGTGCCACGTCCGGGGCGCCGAGCCTCGGGGCGACCCGGGCCTGGGTCGTGATCCCCGAGGGGTCGGACGACGTCCCGGACGTGGCGTTCGCCGGTGGCCGCGCCCAGGGGTGCCGAAGCACCTCCGGGCACGGCCACCGGAGTCAGATCAGCCGCACGCCACCTCCCCGACGGTGACGATGACGACGGCCTTGCCCGACGGGCTCAGCGTCCAGTCGCCCTCGACCTCGAGGGTCGCGCGCGGCTCGGGCGACGCGATGATCCGGTACTGACCGGCCTCCAGGTCGCTCAGGTCCGCGGGCTTGCCCTTGGCCTTGCCGTCCACCCAGTTGTGGACGACGTAGCCCTTGACGCCGGTGACATCCGTCGGGGCGATGGAGCCCCCGGCGAGCGAGCCGTCGGTGCACACGGGCTGGGTGACCACGGCTGCGGGCACGTTGTCGCACCCGTAGCCGTCGATCGTGACGACGAGGGTCGCCTTGCCCGACGGGCTCAGCTTCCAGTCGCCGTCCACCTCGAGGAGGTGGTCGGCGTCCGGCGTCGCGATGACGTGGTACTGGCCCGGAGCGAGGTCCTGGAGGTCCGACGGCTTGCCGTCGTTCAGGTCCCCGTCCACCCAGTTGTGCACCACGTAACCCTTGACGCCCTCGACGGCCTCACCGGTGAGCGTGCCACCGGTGCGGACGTTCGTGCCGTCCACGACCTCGCACGTCGGCTGCGTCACGGTGACCACGGGGGTCGCCGTCGGGCAGTCGAAGTCCTCGATCGTGATCTCCAGCTGGAGGCGACCCTGGAAGATCTCCGTCCAGCCGTCGCCCGGGACGAGGGTGTAGCCCTCGGCCGGGTAGGCACGCACCAGGTAGTCGCCCGGCGCGAGGTCGCCGGCGCGGACGTAGCGGCTCGTGTCCGCGGCGTCCTTGACGACGTAGCGGGCCACGCCGTCCATGGGGGTCCCGACGACCGCACCGTTCACCTCGTCGAACGCGCCGTCGACGACGGTGCACGCGGACTGGGTGACCGTGGCGGCCGGGGTGGCCTCCATGACGACCGGGTCGTTGTCTGCGATCGTGAACACGAGATCCGCACCGTCGACGTTCTGGTCGCCGGCCGAGGCGCGCACCTGGACGGTGTGCTCCCCGGCTCGCCGACCTCGACGGGCGCGGTGTACTCGGCCCAGCCGGCGCCGTCGAGGTTGTACTCGCGGTACACGAGCTCACCCTCGGGGCCCCCGGCGGTCTCGATCGAGACCGTCACCGGACCGGTGTACTCCCCGTTCTCGCCGTCGGGCGCGGCCGGGTCGAGCGACCCGGTCACGACCAGCGGCTCGACGACGTCGTCGCCGACCACGTGGAAGTAGTCGAACGATGCCGTCACGGACGTGGTCTCCGACGCGCCGAGGGCGAAGAGGCCCACCTTCGCGTCGGCCACCGCGGCGTTCTCGACGGACTCGCCGAGCGACTCCCAGGTCTCACCGTCGGTCGAGTACGAACCGGTGAAGGTCGTCCCCTCCTTGGCGAGGCGCAGGTACCAGACGTCGTCCGACAGGTCGGTGACCCCGGGCTGCGGGTTCACGATCGCTCCCGCGACCTCCGACCGCAGCTCGATCCGGCCCGCCACGGGCGAGCCCGCGGCGTTGTCGGTGACGTAGTCCAGCTTGACGTAGTTGTCGTCGTCCTCGTAGAGGATCAGACCGCCCTGCTGGTACTGCTCGGCGAACTGCGAGCCGTCGACGACGGTCTCGACGGTCCAGTCACCCTCCGGCTGGTCCTGGAGGATGATGTTCGGCACGTCCGTGTTGCCACCTTCGTAGATGTCGGTGGGCGACGTGTCGATCTCCAGCGAGCCGTCCGCGACGCGGTAGCCCTCCGGGTCCTCGCGGACGATGCCGGTCCACCGGCACGTGTCGAGGGACGATCCCTCGAACTCGTCGTCCGGCCCGGTCGCGGAGACCGAGTCGTCCGGCGTGATGTGGAACCAGTCGAACTCGGCGTCCACGACCGGAGCGACGGATCCCGTGCCCGCGAGCGAGACGAGACCGATGCGCGGGTCGACGATGCCGTCGAGCGACTTCGTCTGCGGCATCTGCGTGAAGTCCACGCCGTCCGCCGAGTACGAGGCCGTCAGGTCGGAACCGTCGGAGCTCGCGAACCGCACGTACACGGTCGACGGGAACGACGCCCCCAGCGCGGCCGTGTTGGAGTCGGCGACCTCGTTCGGAGCGCCGGCCTCCTCACGGATGAACTGGAAGATGCGCGTCGCCGGGTCACCGGGGTTCGAACGACCCTGGATCACCATCTTCGCGTAGTTGTCCGCGTCGCCGTAGATCACGAGGCCGGCCTGCTGGTACTGCGCATTGGCCGGGATCGTCAGCTTTCCGGTGGCGGTGAACGCGCCGTCCTCCAGGTCCTGGAGCACCAGGTTGGGCACCGTGACGTTCCCGGTCCCGTAGAAGTCGGTCGTCGTCGCCGGGATCGTCAGGACCCCGTCCGAGACCGACAGGTTCTGGTCCTGGTCCTGGACGGTCCAGCGGTCCGGGTCGATCTCCGTCCCGAGGAAGTCGTCCGAGCGCCCCTGGAGGCACTGGGTCGGCTCGACCGTCTCCTGGGTCACCGTGACGGTCACGTACTCGACCGCGTAGGCGCCGCCCGCGTCGGTCACCCGCACCTGGAGCCGGTACGTGCCCGGGTCCGTGTACGTGTGCTCGAGCTCGGGCGAACCGTCGACGAACCCGTCACCGAGACCGAGGTCCCAGGCGTAGACGAGGTCCTCGGCGGCACCGTCGGGGTCGGTCGCGGTGACCGACGCCGTGACCGTGAGGGGCGCGAGACCCTCGAGGGGCGTCGCCTCGAGCGTGACGTCAGGACGCTCGTTCGCCGTGACACCGCGCCCGTCGATCTCGAACCAGTTGACGTTGATGCCACCGGAGAGAAGGACGAAGTGCAGCGACCCCGAACCGGAAGGCACGTCGGAGAGCGACACGGGGACGTCCTCGTAGACCTGCCAGTCGCCGGTGTCGGGCACGGTGAACGTCCCGATCTCAGGACCGTCCGGTGCGTCCCAGCGCACCGAGACCTCGCCGCCACCCGCGCCGGAGGCGGCGCGGACGGAGAGCCCGTCGACGTTCGTCAGGCTGACGGGCTCGTAGGCCCACCAGTCGTCGGTCTCGATGTAGCCGATGTTCTGCCCACCGCCGGCGGAGTCACCGGTCTCCTCGGTCACGACCCCGGCGTCGCCGCCGGTGGTCGAGCCCGCGAGCCGACCGGTCGAGGTGAAGAACTCCGCCTGCACGAGCTTGGGCTGGAGCACCTGGAGGTCGTTCCCGGAGAGCGGGACGCCTGCGGCGCCACCGTCGTCCGTGTACGTCGCCTCGATCACCCAGAAGATGTTCGACTCGATGCCGTGGCCCTCGTCGCGTGCCGTCTGGATGACGCCCTCGCAACCGCCGAGCTCGTCGAACGGGTGCGCGTGCGAGTCGTGGCCGAGCGACGTGAACAGTCGCACGTCGGCGCAGTCCACCTCACCGTCCGGGTCCTCGACGGCGATCTCGTAGGCGACCTGGTCGCCCCACTCGAAGAACCCGCCGTTCTCGGGGAAGGTGATCGAGACCGTCGGCGCCTCGTTGCCCACGACGACAGTCACGTTGGCGACCCCGGTGAGGCCGTCCTCGTCGGTCGCCGTCAGCTGAGCCGTGTAGGACCCGTTCTCGGTGTAGACGTGCGTCGGGTTCGCCTCGGAGCTCGGCTCCGAACCGTCACCGAACGTCCACTGCAGCGTGATCGGGTCGCCGTCGGGGTGACGGGTCCCCTCGGACGAGAACTGGACGGTCAGCGGCGCTGCGCCGCTGGTGACGTCGGCGGACGCACGCGCGATCGGAGCCGCGTCGCCCTGGACGTAGTTCACCTTGAAGATGCCCGACGAGTCGTTGTTCCCGCCGAAGCCCGAGCCCCAGTCGACCATGTACATCGCGCCGTCCGGTCCGAACTCCCAGTCCATCGGCCGGTCGAAGCCCGCGCTCGGGTCGAAGATCCCCGGGAGCACCCGGTTGATGTCGACGAGGTCGTCGCGGTCGTCGCCCGTGAGCTGGAACGAGTACATCCTGCCCTGGTTCCACTCACCGAAGAACGCCTTGCCGTCCCAGTACTCGGGCCACTTCACGGCCGAGTCGAGGTCGGCGTCGAACTCGTAGACGGGGCCACCCATCGGGGCGCCGCCACCGCCGATCTCGGGGAACAGCGGGTTCGTGGAGTAGCCGTACCAGACCTCTGCCTCGATCGCTCCGGGCAGCTGCTGGATCCCGGTGTTGTTCGGGGAGTCGTTGACGACGCCCGCGGCGCAGTCGAACGACTCGCCGGACTGACCGGTCGCGAAGTCGTAGTCGACGTAGTCGTTGTTCGAGCCGGTGCAGTAAGGCCAGCCGTAGAAGCCCGGCTCGCTCACCACGTTCCACTCGACCGTCCCGGCCGGTCCACGCGTCGCGCTCGCCGAGCCCGCGTCGGGACCGTAGTCCGCGACCTGCACGGCGTCCGTCTCGGGATCCATCCCGATCCGGAACGGGTTGCGGAAGCCCATCGCGTAGATCTCGGGAAGGGTGTCGTCCGTCCCGGGGGCGAACATGTTGCCCTCGGGGACCGTGTACGTCCCGTCGTCCTGCGGCGTGATGCGCAGGATCTTTCCGCGCAGGTCGTTCGAGTTGGCCGACGTGCGCTGCGAGTCGTAGTTCTTGCGACCGGAGCGCTCGTCGAGCGGCGCGTAACCCGCCGACTCGAACGGGTTCGTGTTGTCGCCCGTGGCGATGTACATGTTCCCGGCGGAGTCGAAGGTCATGTCGCCGCCCGCGTGGCAGCAGGTGTCCCGCTGCGTCGGGATGGTCAGGACCTTCTCCTCGGTCGCGGCGTCGATCGAACCGTCGACATAGGTGAAGCGGGAGACCTGGTTGTGCGGCCCCACGTCTCCCACGTCCCGCGGCGACCAGAACAGGTAGACCCATCCGTTGTCGGCGAAGTCCGGGTCCAGCACGATGCCGGTGAGCCCGTCCTCGTTCGACTGCGTGACGTCGAGCGTCACCGCGGTCGTCGTGACGTTCGTCTCCGGGTCGATGACGCGGACACGACCGTCGCGCTCCACGTACAGCACGGTGCCGTCGGGTGCGACGTCGAGCATCATCGGGTTCGAGGTGTCGTCGTCCAGCGGGACGGCCTCGTAGCTTCCGCTCTGGGTCGCGGCGCAGTCACCGCTGACGGCTCCCGCGGCGTACTGGATCCCACCGAGCAGGTGCTCGAGGAACTCGGGCTCCGCGTAGGACTCGTTCGTGTGGCCGGCACCCGTGTACCAGGACCGCCCGCCCTCGTACACCTGGCACCAGGTGAACGGGTGCTCGGCGCCCATCGCGCCACCACCGGGGTTGTAGGTCGTCTCGTCGAGCGACCCGAGCACGTGGACGGTGTCGCGCGGGTCGCTGCGGAAGTTGTACCACTCGTCGAAGCGCTCCCAGCGCTCCGGGAGGTGAGCGGTGGACGGGTGGACGTGGTCCTCGACCTTGATCGTGGCCGTCTGGTTCTGGGGGTGGGAGTCGAAGTACGCGCCCACGAGATCCCCGTACCAGGGCCAGTCGTACTCGGTGTCGGACGCCGCGTGGATCCCGGCATACCCGCCACCGTTCTCGATGTAGCCCTCGAACGCGGCCTGCTGGGCCTCGTCGAGGACGTCGCCGGTCGTCGAGAGGAACACGACCGCCTCGTACTGCTCGAGGTTCTCCTCGGTGAAGGCCCCGGCGTCCTCGGTCGCGGTGACCGAGAACCCGTTGTCGACACCTAGTTGCTCGATCGCGGCGACGCCGACCGGGATCGACCCGTGCCGGAATCCGGCGGTCTTCGAGAAGACCAGGAGGTCGAACGGTGCGGCCACGTCGTCCTCGGCGGCGGCGAGCGCCGACGAGAGGTCTTGCGGTGCTGCTTGAGGTACGGCGGCCTGCGCGCCCAGCGCGCCGACCATGGTCAGTGGGAGAGCTACCGCGCTCGCGACTGCTGCCGCGAGTGCACGCTTCGTCGCGTGCGGCGCTCTCCAGAGCACATTGCTCACCAGAGGCTCCTTCAGGATGGGTCAGGTGTCTCGATCTGTGTGCTGCGCTCCGGGATCCGCCACGTCGGCCCTGACGTGGACTCACCGGTGGGTGGCTCTCGCCACCGCGGACTGCACCCCCTGCTCTTCCTGCGTTGCGCGTGGGGCCGCCGACCTGGTCAGCGGCCCCACGGCGTCTAGACGTCGAGCCAGGCGCCCTTCTCGGCGCTCCGTTCGACGGCGTCCAGCACCTTCTGGACGGCGAGCCCGTCGGCGAACGACGGCGTGGGTTGCTCCCCCGCCGCGATCGCGCCGACGAGGTCGACGACCTGGTGCGTGAACGCGTGCTCGTAGCCGAGGCCGTGCCCCGGCGGCCACCAGGCCGCGATGTACGCGTGCTCGCCCTCGGTGACCACGATGCGTCGGAACCCGCCGGTCGTCGCCGGGTCGGACGCGTCGAAGAAGTGCAGGACGTTCATGTCCTCGAAGTCGAAGGCCAGGGAGCCCTGCGAGCCGTTGATCTCGATGCGGATCGCGTTCTTGCGGCCCTGCGCGAAGCGCGTGGCCTCGTAGACCCCGAGCCCGCCCCCGGACAGGTGCGCGAGGAACACCGAGGCGTCGTCGACGGTCACCGGACCGGTCTCGTCGCCCGCGGTCCCGGAGAGACCGGTGAGCTCCGCGGCCACCGGCCGCTCGGTCACGAAGGTCTTGAGCGCACCGGAGACCCCGGTGATCGACTCACCGGTGATGAACTGCGTCAGGTCGATGATGTGGGCGCCGATGTCCCCGAGCGCCCCGGAGCCGGCCTTCGCCTTGTCCATGCGCCAGGTCAGCGGCGCCTGGGGGTCGGACAACCAGTCCTGGAGGTACTGGGCCCGCACGTGCCGCACCGTGCCGATCCGGCCGTCGGCGACCAGCTGGCGAGCGAGCTGGATCGCGGGCACGCGACGGTAGGTGAAACCCACCATCGCGCGCACGCCGCGTGCTGCCGCCGTGTCGGCGGCGGCCACCATGCGCTCGGCCTCGTCCACCGAGTTGGCGAGCGGCTTCTCGCACAGGACGTGCTTGCCGGCCTCGAGCGCGGCGATCGCGATCTCGGCGTGCGTGTCGCCCGGGGTGCAGACGTCGATCAGGTCGACGTCGTCACGCTCGAGCAGGGCGCGCCAGTCGGTCTCGACCGAGTCCCAGCCGAGCTTCGCCGCGGCGGCGGTCACGTTGGCCCGGTTGCGGCCGGCGAGCGCCGTCATCGACGTCTCGAGGGGCAGGTCGAAGAATCGGGGGCGGTGCGCCACGCCTGCGAGTGCGCGGCGCCCATGAACGAGTACCCGACCATCCCGACGCCGAGGCGCCCTCGTGCTGCGTCGCCCATAGGGAGCTCCTTCCTCAGTCGTTGTCCCGGTCGGCGACGCCCGCTCGGGGCAGCGCCGACCGGGTGGCGGGGAGGTCTCGCCTCCCCGCCACCGGTGTCGGTCGGATCAGCTCTCGAACGCGGTCGGCAGGTACTCGTCGACGTTGTCGGCGGTGACGACCGGCGCGAACAGCTGGACGGTGCGCGGGACGCCGACCGAGACCGTGTCCTCCATCGACTTGCCCTGGACGATCAGGCGGGCGAGCTCGATGCCGTCGGCGGCCTGCGTCGACGGGTAGACGACGGTGGCCTGGAGCACGGAGTCACCGGACTTGATGTCCTCCATGACGTTCTTCGAGCCGGCGCCGCCGACCATGAAGAACTCGTCGCGGCCGGCGTTCTCGATGGCCGCGAGGACGCCGACGCCCTGGTCGTCGTCGTGGTTCCAGATCGCGTCGATCTGCGGTGCCGACTGGAGCAGGTTGGACGTCGCGGTCTCGCCGCCCTGGACGGTGAAGTCGGCGGCGACGCGGTTGTCGACGTCGAGGCCGCACTCGCCGAGCGCGTCCTCGAAGCCCTGGCTGCGGTCCTGGGTCAGCGGCAGCGAGTCGATGCCGGCGATCTCGGCGACCACGGCGTCGGGGTTGTCCCCGAGCTGCTCGCAGATGTAGTGCCCGGCGCTGACGCCCATGCCGTAGTTGTCGCCGAGGACGGTGGTGCGGGCCGCCGTCGGGCTCGAGAACTCGCGGTCGACGTTGACGACCGTGATGCCCGCCTCCATGGCCTTCTCGGCGACCTCGGTGAGCGCCGTGCCGTCGAACGGCAGCAGCACGATCGCGTCGACGCCGTCGTTGATGAACGTCTCGATCTGGCTGATCTGGAGGCTGACGTCGTTGGTCGCCTCGGCCTGACGCAGCTCGACGTCGTCGTACTTCTCGGCCTCGGCGACGGCGGCCTTGGTGATCGCGCCCATCCAGCCGTGGTCGGCGGCCGGGGCGGAGAAGCCGATGACGACGTCCTCGCCCGGCTCGTCGTTGGCGGACGTTCCGCCGGAGTCGCCCGAGTCACCCGAGTCGCTGTCGGACGCCGTGGTGTCGCCGTCGTCCTCGGGCTCGGCCGTGTTCGAGGTGCAGCCTGTGACGAGCAGCGCGGCGGCAGCCGTCGCCACGGTCATGGTCGCCAGTCGGCGGCGGGTCGTGAGTCGTGCGGACATGAGATCTCCCTTGATGTCGTCCTGCTTCTGGTGCTGTGTCGTTCTGGTGGAGCAGTCGTGCTGTCGTGCGGTCGGGCGGCGGCGCCGCTATGAGCCGGTCTTGGAGCGGCCCGCGAACCTCTGCTGGAGGAGCACGGCGCCGACGATGATGACGCCCTTGATGACGGCCTGCGCCGAGATCGAGAGGTTGTTCTGGGTGAAGACGTTCGCGAGGGTGGCGAAGATCAGGACGCCGAGGACGGTGCCGACGATGGTGCCGCGACCACCGGCGAGCAGCGTCCCGCCGACGACCACCGCGGCGATGACCTCGAGCTCGTAGAGCTGGCCGTGGGTCGACGTCCCGGCGGTGGTGCGGGCCATCATCATGACGGCGGCGATGCCGGCGGTCAGGCCCGCGAGGCCGTAGAGGTACATCGTGTGGCGCTTGACCTTGATGCCGGCGAGGCGCGCGGCCTCGGGGTTGCCACCGACGGCGACGGTGCGGCGTCCGAACGTCGTCCGGTTGAGCAGCACCCACCCGAGCGCCGCGACGACGAAGAACATCCAGACGAGCACCGGGATGCCGAGCAGGTCGCCGCGGAACGCGTCGAGGAACCCGTCCACGTCCACGATCTGCGTCTGCCGGTTCGAGATGATCTCGGCGAGCCCGCGCGCCGCCACGAGCATCGCGAGGGTCACGATGAACGAGACGACTTTCCCGTAGGCGATCAACACGCCGTTGATCAACCCCGCGACCGTGCCGACGGCGAGCGCGGTGAAGACCATGACGATCCAGTGGAAGTCCTCCGCCATCGTCTGCGTGGCGAGCGTGCTCGCCCACACCGTGGCGAGCCCCATGACCGAACCGACGGAGAGGTCGATGCCGCCCGACGTGATGACGAAGGTCATCCCGATGGCGAGGACGCCGATGATCGCCGCCTGCCGCAGGATCGTCATGATGTTGTCGAAGCTCAGGAACCGGTCGCCCGCCGTGATGAACCCGACCGCGCAGATCGCGACGAGCGCGAGCACGAGGCCGAGGTTGCGGCCGACGGATCCGTGCAGGAGGCCGGGCTTCGCGTCCTTGACGTGGGGTGCAGGGTCGTTGTCGGTCGAGCCTGCCGAGACCGTGGCGGGCGGGAGCCCGCCGTGATCCCCGGTCTCCCGGCTGCTGTCGTCCTTGACCGCCGGGGCGGCCGGCTTCTGGTCGCTCACGCGGCACTTCCTTCCATGACGAGGTCGAGCACTCGGTGCTCGTCGATCTCTTGTGCAGGTCCTCGGTGCACGACCCGGCCCTCGCTGATGACGAGCGCGTGGTCGGCCATGCCGAGCACCTCGTCGATCTCGCTCGAGACGACGAGGACGGCGGCGCCCGAGTCCGCGAGGGTGCGGACCAGGGCGTAGATCTCTGCGCGCGCTCCCACGTCGACGCCGCGGGTCGGCTCGTCGAGGAGCAGGACGCGGCAGCCGCGGACGAGCCAGCGGCCGAGCAGGGCCTTCTGCTGGTTGCCGCCCGAGAGCGTGCGGGCGACGCGTCCGGAGTCGGCGGGACGCACGTCGAGGTTGACGATCTGCTCGTCCGCGGCCGCGCGCTCGGCCGCCTCGTCGAGGAACCCGGCCTTCGCGAACCGGGCGAAGGTCGGCAGCGTGATGTTCTTGAAGACTGGCTCGTCGAGCACGAGGCCCTGGGACTTGCGCTCCTCGGGGCAGAGCCCGATCCCGGCGTCGACCGCGCGGGAGACGGACCCCGGACGCAGGACCTTGCCGTCGACCTTCACCGTGCCCGACGTCGCGTGGCGGGCCCCGTAGATCGTCTCGAGGATCTCGGAACGACCGGAGCCGACCAGACCGGCGAGGCCGACGACCTCGCCGGCGCGGACCGTGAGCGACACGTCCCGGAAGGTGCTCCCGAGCGAGAGGTCCTCGACCTCGAGGAGGGGAGCCGCGTCGTCCGGCACGCCGGGGCGGTGGGGAAGCTGTTCTCGACCTCGCGGCCGGTCATCAGCTGGATGAGCTTCGCCGTGGGGGTCTCGGAGACGAGGAGGTTCGACGCCACCGACGCGCCGTCCTTGAGGACGGTGATCCGGTCGCCGATCTCGCGGATCTCGTCGAGGCGGTGCGAGATGTAGACGATCGCGACGCCGGCCTTGGTGAGTTCCTTGACGACGCGGAACAGGTTCTCGACCTCGCCGGAGTCCAGCACCGCGGAGGGCTCGTCCATGATGATGACGCGGGCGTCGTGGGACAGGGCGCGCGCCATGGAGACGATCTGCTTGCCGGCGGCGGGCAGCGTCCCGACCTCGCGGTTGGGCGAGAGCTCGCCGTGGCCGAGGCGGTCGAGGAGCTCGCGGGTCTTCTTGACGAGTGTGCGACGCGCGGTGAACCCACCGGTCGAGAGCTCGTGCCCGAGGTAGATGTTCTCGGCGATCGAGAGGCCGTCGACGACGTCGAGCTCCTGGTACATGGTCGCGACCCCGAGCTCGAGCGCGGCGACCGGGTGGGCGATGACGGCGGGCTTCCCGTCGATGAGGATCGTGCCCTCGGTGGGTTGGTGGGCCCCGGAGAGGACCTTGATGAGCGTGGACTTCCCCGCGCCGTTCTGGCCGAGGAGGCAGTGGACCTCGCCTGGAAGGACCTCGAGGTCCACGCCGTCGAGGGCGCGGGCTCCGGGGAACGTCTTGACGATTCCCTGCATCTGCAGCAGCGGTGCTGTGGGGTCTTCGGTGACCATGTGACAGAACCTAGGCCCACTTATGTCGACCGTCAAGCAGAAGTTGCGCTACTTTTGCATCGTTACCTCAACGTGATGGGATGCTTCACGGCAGAAGCCCCCGGTTCCGCGGCGATCTCAGTGCAGAAGTCGCCCAGGTTCTGACGATTATCGACAGATTGCGTGGTTCACTGTGGGCATGGAGGAGCTGCTCAAGTTCGCCCCCGACCGACGGGCGCCGGCGAGATGTTCCAGCTGTTCCGGGACGGGACCCCCGGACCCGCGCTGAGCTCGTGACGCTCACCGGCCAGTCCCGGTCGACGGTCGCGGCTCGTCTCGACGCCCTGATGGCGACCGGCCTGCTCACGCTCGCGGGCGAGGCCACCTCGACCGGCGGGCGCCCGCCGACGACCTTCGCGTTCGACCCGGCGGCCCGGATCGTCCTCGCCATGGACCTCGGCGCGACGCACGCGCGCCTCGCGGTCACCGACCTCGCGTCGACCGTCCTCGCCCACCACGACGCGCCCCTCGCGATCGCCGACGGACCAGCACGGGTGCTCGCGTGGGCGAGCGAGGTCGGCGAGAAGCTGGTGGAGGAGGCGGGACGCAAACCCTCCGAGCTCGCCGGGATCGGCCTCGGCCTGCCCGGGCCGGTCGACCACACCACCGGCCACCCGGCGAGCCCCCGATCATGCCCGGATGGGACGACGCCGACGTGCCCGCGCTGCTGCGCGCGACGTTCCGCACCCCCGTCCTCGTCGACAACGACGTCAACATCATGGCGCTGGGCGAGCACCGCACCGCGTTCCCCCAGGAGCGCGAGCTGCTGTTCGTCAAGGTCGCGACCGGGATCGGCTCGGGCATCGTCATGGACGGGCTGCTGCGGCGCGGGGCGCAGGGCGCCGCCGGGGACATCGGCCACGTCGCCGTCCCTCGCGCCACCGACGTGCTGTGCCGGTGCGGCAACACGGGATGCCTCGAGGCGGTCGCGGGCGGGTACGCGATCGCCGAGTCGCTGCGCGCGACCGGGGTCGAGGTGTCGACGAGCAACGAGCTGGTGGCGCTGGTCCGCTCGGGCAACATCGCTGCCGGCCAGGCGATCCGCCAGGCGGGTCGGGACGTCGGGTCGGTGCTGGCGTCCTGCGTCAGTATGCTCAACCCGTCGATGATCGTCGTCGGCGGGATCCTCGCGGAGGCCGGTGAGCACCTGATCGCCGGCATCCGGGAGATGGTCTACCAGCGGTCGCTCCCCCTCGCGACGCAGCACCTGCGGATCGTCACCTCGCAGGCCGCGTCCCGAGCGGGTGTCCTCGGGGCGAGCGCGATGGTGGTGGACCAGTTCCTCGCCCCGCAGACCGTCGACGCGTCGATCACGTAGCAAGCGCACCGAAGCGAAGGAGCCCGATGCACAGCGACAAGCGCGCCCTGGTCGTCCGCGGCGGATGGCCCGGCCACTCCCCGAGGAGACCACCGACCTCTTCGTCCCGTTCCTGCGCGACTCCGGGTTCGACGTCACCGTCGAGGACTCCTCGAGGTGTACGCGGACGCGACCGTGATGGAGGGCCTGGACCTGATCGTCCAGTCCTGGACGATGGGCGAGATCCTCGTCGAGGAGCTCCGCGGCCTGATCACCGCGGTGCAGTCGGGCACCGGCTTCGCCGGCTGGCACGGCGGGATCATCGACTCGTTCCGGCTCGCCACCGACTATCTCGAGATGATGGGCGCCCAGTTCGCCGCGCACCCGCGCGGGCTCGTCGACCACACGGTCAGCGTGGTCCCGGAGCGCGCCGACCACCCCATCGTCGAGGGCATCGACAGCTTCCAGCTCCACTCCGAGCAGTACTGGGTCCTGAACGACCCCCTGATCGAGGTGCTCGCCACGACCACCATCGAGGCGTCGGACGACGTCCCGTGGCACGAGCCCGTCGTCTCACCGGCCGTGTGGACCAGGCGGTGGGGGCAGGGCAAGATCTTCGTCGCCACCCCCGGCCACCAGGCGCGCGACCTCGAGGTGCCCGAGGTCCGGACGATCATCGAGCGCGGACTGCTCTGGGCGGCTCGCTGAGGTTCAGCCCTAGGACGCGGACTCGGTCACCGCGTCCTGACCGCCCTCGAGCAGCGCCGTGAACCCCGCCTCGTCGAGGATCCGCAGACCGAGTTCGCGCGCCTTCGTCTCCTTCGATCCCGCGTTCTCCCCCACCACGACGAAGTCGGTCTTCTTCGACACCGACCCCGCCGCCTTGCCGCCGCGAGCGAGGATCGCCTCCTTCGCACCGTCGCGCGAGTAGCCCTCGAGCGAGCCGGTCACCACGACGGTCAGGCCCTCGAGGGTCCGCACGACGGACTCGTCGCGCTCGTCCTCGGTGCGGACCCCGGCCGCCGCCCAGGCGTCGACGATCCCGCGCCGCCAGCCGCCCTCGTCCGGGTCCCCGAACCACTCCTTGACGGCGCGTGCGATGGTCGGCCCGACCCCGTCGACCGCCGCGAGCTGCGACGCCTCGTCGTCGGCCGCCGCCGCGGTCTGGATCGCGTCGATCGAGCCGAAGTGCTGGGCGAGGGCGCGCGCCGCCGTCGGCCCGACGTGCCGGATCGACAGCGCCACCAGCACCCGCCACAGCGGCTGCGCCTTGGCCTTCTCCAGCTCGGCGAAGAGCGTGTCCGTGTTCGCGGACGGCCGCGGACCCTCCTTGTCGCTGACGGTCCAGAAGTAGTGCCGGTCCGTCCACAGCCCCGTGCCCTCCGTCTTGCGACCGGCCGCTCCGGGGGCGGCGGGGTCGACCCGACGCCGGATCTCCCGCCACGTCCGCACGTCCCGCAGGTCGCCGGGTGCGAGGTCGAAGAGACCGGCCTCGTTCGCCAGGACAGGCACCTGGCGCGGCGGCAGGGCGTCGGGCGCGACCTCGTCCTCCTTGCCGGACGGCCGGTACACCGACGGGTCGTCGGGTCGACCGGCCTCCGGGTCGGTCAGCGCGCCCGCGGCCTCCCAGCCCAGCGCCTCGATGTCGAACGCCCCGCGTCCCGCGACGTGGAAGAGCCGCTCGCGGATCTGCGCCGGGCACGACTCCGCGTTGGGGCAACGGATGTCGACGTCGCCCTCCTTCGCGGGCGCGAGCGTCGTCCCGCAGGACGGGCACTCGGTCGGCATCACGAAGGCGCGCTCCGACCCGTCGCGCAGCGCCACGACCGGGCCCAGGATCTCCGGGATCACGTCCCCCGCCTTGCGCAGCACCACGGTGTCACCGATCAGCACGCCCTTGCGCGCCACCTCGCTCGCGTTGTGGAGCGTGGCCATCTCGACCGTGGACCCGGCGACGAGCACCGGCTGCATGACCCCGTACGGCGTCACGCGGCCCGTGCGGCCGACGTTGACGCGGATGTCGAGGAGCGTCGTGTTGACCTCCTCGGGTGGGTACTTGTACGCGATAGCCCACCGCGGGGCGCGGCTCGTCGCGCCGAGCCGACGCTGCAGCGCGAGCTCGTCGACCTTGACGACGATCCCGTCGAGCTCGTGCTCGATGTCGTGCCGGTGCTCCCCGAAGTGGTCGATACGCTCCTGGACGCCCGCGAGACCGTCGACCACCCGGTTGTGCGGCGAGATCGGTACGCCCCAGCCCTCGAGCAGCGCGTACGCATCCGACTGCCGTTCGAGCTTCGTGGGCCTACCCTGCTCCCACTCCAGGGCGCCGACCCCGTGCGCGTACATGCGCAGGGGTCGCCCCGCGGTGATCGTCGGGTCCTTCTGCCGCAGGGACCCCGCCGCGGCGTTGCGCGGGTTCGCGAAGGGCGCCTTGCCGGCTGCGACCTGAGCCTCGTTCAGCGCCGCGAAGCCGTCGACCAGCATGAAGATCTCGCCGCGCACCTCGATGCGGTGCGGGTGCGTGGACGGATCGCCCGCGAGCGTGTGCGGGATCCCTTCGACCGTGCGCACGTTGGCCGTGACGTCCTCCCCCGTGCGCCCGTCGCCACGGGTCGCGGCCCGCACGAGCCGCCCGCGCTCGTAGAGCAGCGCGATGGCGAGCCCGTCGATCTTGACCTCGCACAGGTAGTCGACCGTGCGCTCCGCGGGCAGCTCGAGCTCGCGGTGCACGCGCTCGGCCCACGCCGCGAGCTCGTCGGCGTTGAACGCGTTGTCGAGCGAGAGCATGCGCTCGACGTGGTCGACCGGGTCGAACGTCGTCGAGGCCGCGGCACCGACGTGCTGCGTCGGGGAGTCCGGGGTGCGCAGCTCCGGGTGCTCCGTCTCGATCTGCTCGAGCTCGCGCATCCGCGCGTCGTAGTCGGCGTCGGAGGACGTCGGCGCGTCGTCGCCGTAGTACGCCTGCTGGTCGGCCCGCAGCTGCTCCGCGAGCTCGGTCCACCGGTGGCGCGCCCGAGCCACGTCGGGAGCCGCCTCAGTCGTCGGGTCGGTCGTCGGGTCGGTCTGATCAGGGGTTCGATCGCTGGCTCGCTCGGTCACGTCGACATCATCCCCCGGACCACCGACGCAGGTCACCCGACCGCCGACGCGAGCTCCGCCGTCCGACACCCCGGGACGACCGCCGCGCAGGACGACGCCCGGGCGCTGCCGGCAAGCCGGAGGCCCGGCCCCGCACCGCGAACGGTGAGGAGCCGGGCCCGGTGGGCTCACCCGCTGAGGGCGAGGAGCCCGTCGTCCGCCTGGAGGAAGGGGGTACTCCGGCGGGACATGGAGCGCCGCTGGACGCGGCCCGTCAGGCCTTGCTCTTGGCCTTCGCGGTCGCCTTTCCCTCGGCCTTCGTGAGCGAGGCCGCCTTGGCCTTCACGGGCGCGTCCACGGGGGCGGCGTCGGTCGCCTTGCGGGCGGCCCGGACCTCCTCGCGGGTCGTCCCGTCGTAGGCCGCCACGAGGATGTCCTTGATGTCCTCGATCAGCGGGACGCGCGGGTTGGCGGGCGCGCACTGGTCCTCGAAGGAGCGCAGCGCGAGCATGTCGAGCGAGCCCTTGTACGCGTCCTCGTCGACCCCCTGCTCCTTGAAGCTCGACTCGATGCCGACCTTCGCGCGCAGCTCCTCGACGGCCTTCGCGTAGGACTCCACGCCCTCGTCGGGCGTCGAGGCCGGGAGCCCGAGGTGCTTGGCGATCTCCTGGAAGCGCTCGGGGGCCACGTACCGCTCCGCCTTGGGCCAGCTCGTCGCCTTCGCGGGGACCTGGCCGTTGTAGCGGATCACGTGCGGGAGCAGGACGGCGTTCGTCCGGCCGTGCACCAGGTGGTACTGCGAGCCGACGGTGTGGGCCATCGCGTGGACCATGCCGAGCAGCGCGTTGGCGAACGCCATGCCGGCGATCGTCGCGGCGTTGTGCATCTTCTCGCGGGCCTTGGTCGCCTCGCCGCCGACCGTCACCGAGGTCTCGATGTGCTCGAAGACCATCTTGATGGCCTGCAGGCACAGGCCGTCGGTGTAGTCGTTCGAGTAGACGGAGACGAAGGCCTCGGTCGCGTGCGTCAGGGCGTCGAAGCCCGAGTCCGCCGCGAGCTTGGCGGGCATCGTCTGCGTGAGCACCGGGTCGATGATCGCGACGGACGGGGTCAGCGCGTAGTCGGCGAGCGGGTACTTGAACCCGGTCTCCGGGTCCGAGATGACCGCGAACGGCGTGACCTCGGAGCCGGTGCCCGACGAGGTCGGGATGCAGATGAGGCTGGCCTTGTCGCCGAGCGGCGGGAACTTGAACGCGCGCTTGCGGACGTCGAAGAACTTCTCGCGCGTGTCCTCGAAGTCGATCTCCGGGTGCTCGTACAGGAGCCACATGACCTTCGCGGCGTCCATGGGCGACCCGCCGCCGACGGCGACGATCGTGTCGGGGCCGAAGTGCTGCATGGCCTCCGCGCCCTTGGTGACGGTGGCGACGGTCGGCTCGGGCTCGACGTAGTCGATGATCTGCACGGAGACGGGCTCCGAGCGGGCGTAGAGCTGGTCGAGGACCTTGTCGACCACACCGATCTGGGTCATGATCTTGTCGGTCACGATCGTGACCTTGTGGACGTTGAAGACCTGCGACAGGTACTGGATCGCGTTGGGCTCGAAGTACGTCTTGGCCGGGACCTTGAACCACTGCATGTTGTTGTTCCGCCGTCCGATCCGCTTGACGTTGATCAGGTTCACCGCCGACACGTTGTTCGAGACCGAGTTGTGCCCGTAGGAGCCGCAGCCGAGCGTCAGCGACGGGATCAGCGCGTTGTAGATGTCACCGATGCCGCCGAGCGCCGAGGGCTGGTTCCAGAGGATCCGGACCGCCTTGACGCGCTTGCCGAACTCGTCGACGAGCTCGGAGTCGTTGGTGTGGATCGCGGCGGAGTGGCCGAGCCCGTCGAACTCCACCATCTGCTCGGCCATAGTGATGCCCTGCTCGCGCGAGGTCGAGCGCAGGACCGCGAGGACGGGGGCCAGCTTCTCGCGCGAGAGCGGCTCGTCCTCCCCCACGTGGTCGATCTCGGCGAGGATGATCGAGGTGTCCTCGGGAACGGTGAAGCCCGCGCCCTCGGCGATCCACTCCGGCGTCTGGCCGACGACGGCCGCGTTGAGCTTGGCGCCCGCACAGTTCCGCGCGGTGCCCTCGACGCCGAAGATGAACTTCTCGAGCATGACCTTCTCGGCCGGGGTGGCCCGGTAGGCGTGCAGCCGCTCGAGGCCGGCGATCGACTCGTCGTAGACCTCGTCGTCGATGATGACGGCCTGCTCGGAGGCGCAGACCATGCCGTTGTCGAAGGACTTCGAGATGACGAGGTCGTTGACGGCGCGGCCGACGTCCGCCGTCTTCTCGATCCAGGCCGGGACGTTGCCCGCACCGACGCCGAGCGCCGGCTTGCCGGTCGAGTAGGCGGCGCGGACCATCGCGTTGCCGCCGGTCGCGAGGACCAGGGACACGCCGTCGTGGTTCATGAGCTCGCCGGTCGCGGCGATCGACGGGTGCTCGACCCACTGGATGCAGTTCGTCGGCGCGCCGGCGGCGATGGCAGCGTCGCGGACGACACGGGCGGCGGCGACCGAGCACTGCTGCGCGGCGGGGTGGAAGCCGAAGATGATGGGGTTGCGGGTCTTGAGCGCGATGAGCGACTTGAAGATCGCGGTCGATGTCGGGTTGGTGACCGGGGTGATGCCGGCGACGACCCCGACGGGCTCGGCGATCTCGACGATGCCGTTCACGTCGTCACGGCCGATGATGCCGACCGTCTTGAGGTGCGCCATCGAGTTCGGCACGTGCTCGCACGCGAAGATGTTCTTGGTCGCCTTGTCCTCGAAGACGCCTCGCTTCGTCTCCTCCACGGCGTGGAGGGCGAGCGTCCCGTGCTGGTGCAGCGCGGCGATCGACGCCTTCTTCACGATGTGGTCGATCTGTGCCTGGTCGAACGACGCGTAGTCGGCGAGGGCCTTGAGGCCGTTCTCGACGAGGGCGTCGATCTCGCTGGTGGTCGCGTTCTGTTCCTTCGTAGCCACGTCTTCCTCCCGTGGGCCCGGCCAGCCGCTCGAAGGAGCGGTCCTCAGTGGTCGACCCGCTGTCGTGTTCTCTACTTGTGAATACTTTCACAAGGGACTGTCCTTGGGAAGCCGGAAACCTGTCTCGTCAGTCACATGGCGTCACCACGAACACCCCTCCTGAGGCTCCGGCCACCCAGACTGCCGAAACGCACGCATGCGGCCATGGCCGTCGGCCTGGCCGCCTGTCCGGCCGTCTAGTCTGACGGCCATGCCCTCACAGCCCATCGTCCCGCCCGAGACCGAGCACCGCGCGGCGAGCGCGGACCCCTGGGAGTGGCTCGAGGACGTCGATGGCCCGCGCGCGCTCGAGTGGGTGCGCGCCCGCAACGCCGACACGGCGACCGACCTCGCCTCGACCCGCTCGTTCGAGCACACCCGGGCCCGCACGCGGGAGATCCTCGACTCCGACGCGAAGATCCCGGCCGCGGCCTGGGCCGGCGGGCTGCTCTACAACTTCTGGCGCGACGGCGATCACCCCCGCGGGGTGTGGCGCCGGACGACGCCCGAGTCGTACCGCACCGACGCCCCCGAGTGGGAGACCGTGCTGGACCTCGACGCCCTGAGCGCCGACGAGGGCGAGAGCTGGGTGTGGCACGGCGCGAGCATCCTGCGCCCCGACTGCCGGCGCGCTCTCGTCAGCCTCTCCCCCGGCGGGTCGGACGCCGACGTCACGCGCGAGCTCGACCTCGTCGACCTGCGGTTCGTCCCACCCGAGGAGGGCGGGTTCCACCGCCCCCTGGCCAAGGGCGGCCTCGGCTGGATCGACCACGACACCGTGTTCGTCCAGACCGACCTCGGCCCCGGCACGACGACGACCTCCGGGTACCCCCGCACCGCCCGCCGCTGGCGCCGCGGCACCCCGCTGGCCGAGGCAGAGACCGTCTTCGAGGGCCGCGAGGACGACCTGTACATCGCTGCCGCGCACCTGCGCACACCGGGGTTCGAGCGGGACGTCGTGCACCGCAGCATCGACTTCTACACGGGCGACCTGTACCTGCTCGACCACCCGACGGACCCGACGAACCCGGCCGGGGCGGTCGGGGCGGTCGATGGCGGAGACGCGCCAGGGCTCGTCCACGTCGACGTGCCCGCGAGCGCCGAGGCCGGGATCCGCCGCGACCTGCTCGTCGTCGAGCTCCGCGACGACTGGGACCTGCGCCGTGAGGGCGGCGCGCTGCACCCCGCCGGGTCGCTCCTCGCGACCGATCTCGACGAGTTCCTCGCGGGCGACCGCCGGCTCACCGTGCTCT
This sequence comes from Paraoerskovia sediminicola, assembly GCF_030296575.1. GTDB lineage: Bacteria > Actinomycetota > Actinomycetes > Actinomycetales > Cellulomonadaceae > Paraoerskovia > Paraoerskovia sediminicola. The sequence continues at coordinate 2,413,629 of NZ_AP027729.1, read as the reverse complement.
TCGCGCCCACCCCAAGCACGTCGCTCGCCGGGGCGACCTGGACCCGGTCCCACCTGGTGCTCACCGTGCTGGACGACGTCCGCACGCGCCTCGTCGTGCTCACCCCGCCCACGCCGGACCAGGCGGGCGCCGAGCACCCGACGCGAGCCGCGACGTCCGACACCCCGACCGGCTGGCGGGAGCGCGCGGTGACCGGGCTCCCCGAGCTGGGGACGGTCGGCGTCCGCGCGCTCGAGACCGACGAGAGCGACGACGTCTGGCTCACCGTCACCGACCACCTCACCCCGACGACGCTCGCCCTGCTCGCGATCCCGGCCGACGGGCCCGTCGACGCGGGCCTCGCCGACCCGCTCAAGGCGTCCCCCGCTGGTTCGACGCGAGCGGCATGGTGTCGCGGCAGCACTTCGCGGTGTCGGACGACGGCACGCGGGTCCCGTACTTCGTCGTCGGTCGGGCGGACCTCGTGGACGGGCCCACGGGCTCAGCCGGCCCATCCGGGGCAGGCGACGGTGCAGATGACGGTGCAGATGACGGTGCGGGTGATCGGGCGAGCGAGAGTACGAGCGAGCGAGCGGGCGCCCCGACCCTGCTCTACGGGTACGGCGGGTTCGAGATCTCGCTGACGCCCGGCTACTCGGGGACGGTCGGGCGGTCGTGGCTCGAGCGGGGCGGCGTGCACGTGGTCGCGAACATCCGCGGCGGCGGCGAGTACGGGCCGGCCTGGCACCAGGCCGCGCTGCGCGAGAACCGGCACCGCGCCTACGAGGACTTCGCCGCGGTGGCACGCGACCTCGTCGCCCGGGGCATCACGACGCCGCGACGGCTCGGCGCGCAGGGCGGCAGCAACGGCGGACTGCTCACCGGGAACATGCTCGTGACGTACCCGGAGCTGTTCGGGGCGCTCGTGATCTCGGTGCCGCTGCTCGACATGCGCCGGTACACGAAGCTCCTCGCGGGGGCGTCCTGGGCGGCCGAGTACGGGGACCCCGACGACCCGGAGCAGTGGGAGTCCATCCGCACGTTCTCCCCGTACCACCTGGTCGACCCCGAACGCACCTACCCGCCGGTCCTGCTCACGACGTCCACCAAGGACGACCGGGTGCACCCCGGGCACGCCCGCAAGATGGCCGCGCTGCTGCGCGACGCCGGCAAGGACGTGACGTACTACGAGAACATCGAGGGCGGGCACGGCGGCGCGGCCGACAACGCACAGGCCGCGCACCTGTCGGCGCTGGCGTACGAGTTCCTGTGGGAGCGCCTCGCGGGCGAGGGGTGAGGCGCGCGGGTCCCCGGGCGGGCGCGCGCCACGCTAGCGCTCGTAGTGGTAGCGCGCCTGGAGGACCAGCACGTTCGACCCCTCGACCCGGTAGACGATCCGGTGCTCGTCACTGATCCGGCGGGACCACGCCTCCACCCCGTAGCGCAGCCGCTCCGGCTTGCCGATCCCCTCGTACGGTTCACGGCAGATGTCGTCGATCAGCCGGGTGACCCGCTTGAGCGTCGCACGGTCCTGCGTCTGCCAGTAGGTGTAGTCGTCCCACGCCTGGGGCGCGAAGACGATGTTCACCCGCGGTCCAGCTCCGCGGGGATGCCGTTCCCGGTCCTCAGGGCCTCGTCCGCGTCGAGCAGCCTGCGCGCGTTGGCGGGCGACCGGAAGAGGTAGGCGGTCTCGGTCAGCGCCTCGAACTCCTCGACCGAGACCAGGATCGCGTTGCCGCGCTTGGACGTGATCTCGACCGCGGTGTGGTCGTCGTTCACCTGCTCGATGAGCGGGAACAGGGTCTTGCGCGCTTCGCTCGCCGTGATGGCCATCGGAACCTCCTGTGGTACAGGAAATGGTACCAGGGCGAGCCGCCCGTCCCGGTCAGCCGTCCGCGCGCTCCGCCAGGACCGCCGCCGCGCGGCCGAGGTTCCCGGTGACGGCCCGGGCGGCGTCGAGCGACCCGTCCGCGATCGCCCGCCCGGACTCGAGCAGCACGACGTCCGCGAGGCCCCGCACCGGGAGCCCGATGCGTCGCCAGGGCACACCGATCGCGTCGGCGAGCGCGACGACGTCCGGCCCCGCGCACTGGGAGACCTGCGCCGGTGGGAGCCCCGCCCACAACGGCACGCCCCGCTCGTGCGCCTTCGCCAGGTCGGTCCAGAGCCGCTCGTCCCAGCGACCCGGGGTCAGGTCGACCCCGACCGCGTCGACACCCGCGAGCACCGCAGGACCGATGCCGCTCCATGCCGACCCGACGTGCGCGACGACGCGCGCACCGGCCGCGCGGGCCGCGTCGACCACGGCCCGCAGCCCGTCGACGACCTCCGGGCCGTGCACCGCGCGGATGCGCGAGAACCCCGAGAACGTCGGCAGGACGCCGGCGCCCACCTGGGCGAGCAGCGGCTCCTCGAGCTGGACGACCACGTCCGCCCCCGGGACCTGCCTGCGCACGTCGGCGACGTGGTCGGCGACCCCCGCGGCGAGCGACGCGGCCAGTTCGGCGCGCGCCCCCGTGTCGGCGAGCACGCGGTCGCCACGAGCGAGGTACAGCTCGGCCGCCGCGGACCACGGGCCCGTGACCCCGACCGCGAGCGGCCCGGTGTACCCGTAGGCGGCGATCGCGAGCGCCGCGACGTCCTCGGCGAGGAGCGACCCCGCCCGTCGCAGGTCGGCGCCGGGGCGGTCGGCGAGCTTCCAGCCGTGCGGGCCGAGCTCTGCAGGAAGCTCGGCGAGCAGCGCCACGGTCCGGCCGAGCGCGCCGGCCTCGATGCCGCGAGAGGGGAGCTGGGTGAGGAACGGGACGGCGTCGACGCCGGTCGGCAGCTCGACGAGGTCGCCGAGCACGACCTGCTGCGCCTCCAGCGGGTCCGTCCCGGGCCGCGGGCCGTGCCCCGAGACGGCGGTCACGAGGCGCGCGCCAGACGGGCGCGGTGCGCGGAGACGACCGTCGACTGCCCGATCACCCGGGTGCCGACGTAGACCACGAGGGACTGCCCCGCGGCGACCCCGCGCAGCGTGGCGTCGACGAGCTCGACCTCGGTCCCCGCGCGGGAGCCGCCGTCGCCCGCGACGGCGCGCACCCGGGCGGCCACCGGGGCGCCGTGCGCCCGCACCTGGACCTCGGCGTCGAACCAGCCGTCGCGCGACGGGTCCGCGGCAGCGGCAGCGAGCACGTCGTCCGCGAGCCAGACGCTCTGGTCCCCGGCGATCCGGTCGACGCTCAACAGCTCGGCTGCGCCGATCACCACGCGGTTCGCCTCGGTGTCCACCGAGAGCACGTAGCGGGGCCTGCCGTCGTCGGCCGGCCGGTCGATGCCGAGCCCCTTGCGCTGGCCCACCGTGTACGCGTAGGCGCCGTCGTGCTCCCCCAGCACCCGGCCGTCGGTGTCCACGACCTCACCGGGACGTGACCCGAGGCGCTCGCGCAGGAACCCCTGCGTGTCACCGTCGGCGACGAAGCAGATGTCGTACGAGTCGGGCTTCGCCGAGACGGACAGACCGCGCCGCTCGGCCTCCGCGCGCACCTCGTCCTTCGACGCGAACCCGCCGAGCGGGAAGATCGAGCGCTCGAGCCGGTCGCGCCCCATGACGGCGAGCACGTACGACTGGTCCTTCGCGTCGTTCGGGGAGCGGTGCAGCTCGGCGACGGTCCGGGTGCCGCCCGGGGCCGCAGGGTCCGGCACCTGGCGTCGCACGACCTGCGCGTAGTGCCCCGTCGCGACCGCGTCGAAGCCGAGCGCCGTCGCCTTGTCGAGCAGCGCCTCGAACTTGATGTGCTCGTTGCACCGCACGCACGGGTTGGGCGTGCGCCCCGCCTCGTACTCCGCGACGAAGTCGGCGACGACCGTCTCCTCGAAGCGGTCCGAGAGGTCCCACACGTAGTACGGGATACCCAGCACGTCGGCCGCGCGGCGCGCGTCGCCCGCGTCCTCGATCGAGCAGCAGCCGCGCGAGCCCGTGCGGAACTGGTCGCGGTTCTTGGACAGGGCCATGTGGACGCCGACGACGTCGTGCCCGGCCTCGACCGCGAGCGCCGCCGCGACCGCCGAGTCGACGCCACCGGACATCGCCGCGAGCACGCGCATCAGGCCGCTCCGCTCGGCGCCGGGTGCGCGGGACCCGCGCTCCGCTCGCCGTTCCGCTCGCCCAGCCGCGCGGGCGCGGACGCCAGCCCCGCCGAGCGGGCGCGGTCCACCACACCGGGCAGGACGTCGAGGAGCCGCGCGACGTCGTCCGCCACCGAGGTCGCGCCGAGCGAGAACCGCAGCGCGCCGCGCGCGTCGTCCTCGGGGACACCCGCCGCGAGGAGCACGTGGGACGGCTGCGGGACGCCCGCCTGGCAGGCGGAGCCCGTCGAGACCTGCACCCCGGCGGAGTCCAGCAGGTAGAGCAGCGAGTCGCCCTCGCAGCCCGGGAAGGTGAAGTGGGCGTTGGCGGGCAGGCGGTCGGACGACGGCTCGGGGCCCCGCAGGACGGCGTCCGGGACGAGCCGCCGCACGCCGGCGACGAGGTCGTCGCGGAGCCCGGCGAGACGAACAGCCGTCGCCTCCCGCGCGGCGACCGTCTCGGCGAGCGCGACGGCGAAGGCCCGGACCGCGGGGGCGTCGACCGTCCCGGAACGCACCGAGCGCTCCTGGCCGCCCCCGTGGAGCACGGGCGTCAGCGGCAGGCCACGCGTCGCGACGAGCGCACCCACGCCCATCGGGGCGCCGAGCTTGTGCCCGCTGACCGTCATCGCGTCGAGGCCGCTCGCCGCGAAGTCGACCCCGAGCTGCGCGACGGCCTGGACGGCGTCGCTGTGCACCGGGATGCCGTAGGGGCGGGCGGCCCGCACCACGGCGTCGAGCGGCTGGACGGTGCCGATCTCGTTGTTCGCCCACATCACCGAGATCAGCGCGGTCTCGTCCGCGTGCGCCGCGAGCTCGGACTCCAGCGCCGCGACGTCGAGCCGGCCCTCGCCGTCGACCGCCAGCAGCACGATCTCCGCGCCCGCGTGCTCGGCCATCCAGAACGCGGGGTCGAGGACGGCGTGGTGCTCCACGGCCGAGACGAGGATCCGGCGCCGCTCGGGGTGCGCCGTCCGACGCCCCCAGAACAGACCCTTGACGGCGAGGTTGTCCGCCTCGGTGCCGCCGGCGGTGAAGACGACCTCGGACGGCCGCGCACCCAGCGACGCCGCGACCGACTCGCGCGACTCCTCCACGGTGCGCCGGGCCGCCCTGCCCGCGCCGTGCAGCGACGACGGGTTGCCGCCGCGGCGGAGCTCCGCGAGCAGCGCGTCGACGGCACGCGGCGACACGGGGGTCGTCGCCGCGTGGTCCAGGTACACGGTGCGGTCGGGGTTCACAGCGGACCAGTCTACGAACCTCGGCCAGGCGTCGGGACCGGAGCGCGACACCCGACGCCCGTGCGTCTAGGTTGTCACCGATGCACCATCCCGAGGACGTCCCGACGACGAGCCAGATCCCGCGCGCGGAGATCCGCGCCGGGCTCGTGCGCGCGCGCCGCGAACGGGGCGCCGCCACGCTCGCCCCCGACGTCCCCGGGGTCCCCAGCCTCGCGGCACGCGGCGCAGCCACCGGGGCCCTCCCGCTGCTGAGGACGGCCGGGCGGGCGGACGGGGACGGCGGGCACGACGGGCGCGACGCCCGACGGGGCGCGTCGTCGGGTTCGTCCACGGGCTCGCCGTCGGGCTCGGGCAACGCCCGGACCACATGGGCCGGCATCCCCGCCGCGGTCCGGTCGGAGATCGACGCGATCACCGGCTCGACGGTCGTCGAGGAGCACCCGGCCCGCCCGGGCATGAGCCTGGGCGTCACGTCGACCCTCGTGCTGGCGTCCGGGCGACGCATCTTCGTGAAGGCCGCGTCCCTGACGGACGAGCCCTTCACGGCCGAGCTGCACCGGGCCGAGGCCGAGACCGCGGTGCGCCTGCCCGACACCGTGCCGGCACCCGAGTTCCTCTGGACCTATGCCGACGACGAGTGGATCGTCATCGCCTACGAGGCGATCGACGGGGACCACCCGAACACCCCTGGAGCCGGTACGCGCTGGCGCGGGTCCTGTCGACGATCGACGACCTGTCCCGCGTCGACGGTGCGCGCGGGCTCCAGCTGCGCCCCACCGGCCCCGACCTCGCCTCGATGTGCTCCGGCTGGGCGTCGCTCGCCGCCGAGCCCGACGCCGAGGAGGCGCTCGTCGACCTGGCCCCCTGGGCGGTGGGCCGCCTCGCCCAGCTCGCCGAGATCGAGAAGAGCGTCCTCATCGCCTGCGAGGGCGAGTCGCTGGTGCACGGCGACCTGCGGTCCGACACGATGCTGCTCTCCGACGGCCGCGTCTACCTGCTCGACTGGCCGTACGCGTCGCGGGGCGCGGCGTGGCTCGACCTCGCGCTGTTCCTGCCGGGCCTCGGCACCCAGGGCATCGTCGGCGAGCTCGACGGGGTCACCGCCGGCTCGTCCCCCGAGCACCGACGCGCCGTCGGGCGTGAGCTCGCGCGCATGTTCGAGGCGCACCCCCTGGGCGCGACCGTGCACCCGGCCGACGTGCGCGCCGTGGTCGCGGGAGTCGCCGGCTACCTCGTCTCGTCCGCGCTCGAACCACCGCTGCCCGGCGTGCCGCACCTGCGCGAGGTCCAGCGCGCCCAGTCGGTCGCCGCGACGGCGTGGCTCGAGCAGCTCGGGATCTGAGCGGACGGGACCGGCGTCACGAGCCCGGTGTCGCGGACCTCAGGCTCCGCGGTGCGCCCGGATCGCGGCGGCGGCCTGCGGCAGGACCTCCGCGAGGTCGCCGACGACCGCGAAGTCGCTGATCTCGAAGAGGGGGCACTCGGGGTCGTTGTTGACCGCGACGATCACCTGCGACGACTGCATGCCGCCGCGGTGGTGCGGCGCCCCGCTGATCCCGGCGCCGACGTACAGGCGCGGCGAGACGGTGACACCGGTCTGGCCGACGAACTCGTCGAACCAGCCCTCGTAGACCGCGTCCCGGCTCGCGCCGACCGCGGCACCCAGGGCGTCGGCGAGGTCGAGGACCGGGCCGAAGTCGCCGTCGGTCCCACGGCCACCGGTGACCACGACCGCGGCCTCGGCGAGGTCCGGACGGTCACCTGCGGGGTGGACGGTCCGGGACACGAGACGCGCGCGCGTGGCCGAGGCCGTGGGCGTGACGGCGACGGCCTCGACCGCCGTCGCGACCGGCTGTGCGGCCTCGGCGGCGACGGCGGAGTTGGCCGGCACCGTCAGGACCGCGAGATCGGTCGTGATCTCGCAGGCCGTGTCCCACGTCCCGGCGAACGGGCGCTTCGACGCCACCACCCGGCCGGCGTCCGAGACGGTCACGGCCGTCGCGTCGGTCACGAGGCCCGCGCCGCGCGCGAACGCGAGCCGGGCCGCCGACTCCTTCGCCGCGAACGACGAGGTCAGCAGGACGACGGAGGCGCCCGAGGCGTCGACGGCCGCGCCGAGGGCCTCCGCGACGACGGGGGTCAGGAACTGCTGGTCGGCGTCGATGCCGTCGAGCTCGACCTGGCGCAGGGTCCCGACGCCGTGGGCGCCGAGCTGGCCCAGCGTCGTGTCGGACGCCGGTTCGAGGGTCACGGCCTCGACCTCGCCCAGGGTCCGGGCGACGGTGAGGAGCTCGAGCGCGGGCGAGCGCAGCGCGGTCGCGGCGTGGTCGATCAGGACGAGGACGGTGCGGTCGGTCACGATGCTGCCTCTCAGACCAGGTCGTTGCGGATGAGGTACTCGGCGAGGGCGGTGCCGCCCTCACCCTTGTCGACGACGATCTCGACCTCGGGGCGGTCGGGCGCCGGCTCGGCCCGCACCGTGCGGGTGCGGGCGCCCGCGTCACCGACGGACGCCGGGTCGAGGTCGAGGTCCTCCAGGGCCCACTCCTCGACCTCCTTGCTGCGCGCCGCCATGATGAGCTTGAAGTTCGGGAACCGCGGCTCGTTGGCGTGGTCGGTCACGGAGACGACCGCGGGCAGCGTGGCCTCGAGGACCTCCGTCTCGTGGCCGAGCTCGCGGGTCACGCGGGCGGTGCGCCCCCGTCCGTCGCCGGCTCGACGACGAGCTCGCCGGCGAGCGTGAGCTGCGGCAGGTCGAGCTCGGCGGCCAGCAGGGCCGGCACGACCGAGCCGAGGCCGTCGAGCGCCGCCATGCCGGTGAGGACCAGGTCGACCTGGCCCTCCTCCTCGATCGCGCGCACCGTCGCCGCGAGCACGCGGGCGGTCGCGAAGTAGTCCGAGCCCGCGAGCGCCTCGTCGCACACGAGCACGCCCCGGTCGACCCCGAGCTGGAACGCCTTCTTGAGGGCGCCCTCCGCGTCCTCGTCGCCCATCGTCACCGCGACGACCTCGCTCTGCGCGCGCTCGTCCTCGGGGAGGGCCTCGACGATCCGGAGCGCCGCCTCGAGCGCATTCTCGTCGAGCTCGTTGAGGGTGCCGTCCTCGGGGACGCGGTCGACGCGCCCCTCGACGAAGGCGCGGTCGGACTGGATGTCCGGGACGTTCTTCACGGCAACGACGATCCGCATGAAGGTGACTCCTCCTCGGGGCAGGTTCGCGCAGGATCCTACGCTGCGGGCGCCGGGCGGAGCAGCGCCTGTCCAGCACGCGGCACGACCGCATCCGGACCAGATGGTCGGTGCCGGATACCGATGCGGGACAATGGTGGGCGTGAATCCGCTCGAACCGACCGCCCGCCCCTCAGTGACCTCCACGGACCGGCACGGTCACGTGCCCCGCTCGGGGTGCACCTGGCCGGCGACGGCGTGGACGTCGCGGTGTTCGCGGCGCACGCGACCGGCGTGGACCTGTGCCTGATCGACGGCGACACCGGGAGCGGCACCGGGAGCGGCACCGCGCGCGGCGACACCGCAGAAGGCACCGACGGCGCGGCCGCTGCCGGCAGCGGGCTGCGCGAGCGGCGCATCCCGCTCGACGGCCCGACGTACGGGGTCTGGCACGCGCACGTCCCCGGCATCCGGGAGGGCCAGCGCTACGGGTTCCGCGTCGACGGGCCGTGGGACCCCCGCGCGACCCTCCGGCACAACCCGGCGAAGCTCCTCCTCGACCCGTACGCCCGCGGGATCGTCGGCGAGCTCGACCACTCCGCCGTCACCTACGGCTACGTCGCCACCGGTGACCCCGCCGACGGCGGCGTGCAGGGTGACCTGTTCGGCCCCCGGACCCGCGGGACTCGCTCGGCCACGTGCCGTTGTCCGTCGTCGTGGCGTCGCCCGGGGACCACGCCCCGGTCCATCACTCCCACGTGCCCTGGTCGCGGACCGTGATCTACGAGGCCCACGTCCGCGGGCTGACCAAGCAGCTCGAGGCGCTCCCCGAGGATCTGCGCGGCACCTACGCGGGCCTCGCGCACCCCGCGACGGTCGCCCACCTGAAGGATCTCGGCATCACCGCGCTCGAGCTGCTCCCCATCCACGCGTCGGTCCCCGAGCCGCACCTCGTCGCGAAGGGGCTCGACAACTACTGGGGCTACTCGACGATCGGGTTCTTCGCCCCTCACGCCGCCTACGCGACGCAGGCCGCCCAGGACGCGGGGGCGAGCGCCGTGCTCGACGAGGTCCGCGGCATGGTCCATCTGCTGCACGAGGCCGGCATCGAGGTCATCCTCGACGTGGTCTACAACCACACGGGCGAGGCGGGCGACGACGGTCCGCACCTGTCGTTCCGCGGCTTCGACGACACGAGCTACTACGCGCACGACGACGCCGACCCCGTCCGTTACGCCGACGTCACCGGCACGGGCAACACGCTCGACCTGACGCACCCGCGGGTGGTGCAGCTCGCCCTGGACTCGCTGCGCTACTGGGCCCAGGAGGTCGGGGTCGACGGGTTCCGCTTCGACCTCGCCGTGACCCTCGGCCGCCGACCCCAGGGCTTCGACCCCGACCACCCGTTCCTCGTCGCCCTCCAGACCGACCCGGTCCTCAGCGGCCTCAAGCTCGTCGCCGAGCCGTGGGACGTCGGGATGGGCGGCTGGCAGACCGGGAACTTCCCCGCCCCCATGGGCGAGTGGAACGACCGCTTCCGTGACGCCGTCCGGCAGTTCTGGCTCTCCGACCCGAAGGAGGCGTCCCACGGTCGGGGCACGGCCGGGGTGCGCGAGCTCGCGACGCGCCTCGCCGGCAGCGCCGACCTCTTCGGGCACGGCCGCATGCCCCTGGCGCGCGGCCCGGTCGCGTCGATCAACATGGTCACCGCGCACGACGGGTTCACCATGGCCGACCTCGTGGCGTTCGACCACAAGCACAACGAGGCGAACGGCGAGGACGGCCGCGACGGCAGCAACGACAACCGGTCGTGGAACCACGGCGTCGAGGACCACGTCGAGGAGACCGACGACCCGCTCGACCCTGCCGGCGAGATCGCGCCGCTGCGCCGCCGCTCGATCAGGAACCTGCTCGCGACCCTCCTGCTCTCGGCGGGGACGCCCATGATCACGGCGGGTGACGAGATGGGCCGCACCCAGCGCGGCAACAACAACGCGTACTGCCAGGACAACGAGATCTCCTGGGTCGACTGGGACCTCGCCCCCTGGCGCAAGGACCTGCTCGACACGACCCGCTACCTGCTCGAGCTGCGGCGCGCGCACCGCGCGCTGCGGGCCGACTCGTTCTTCCTCGGCCTGCCCCGGCACACCGTCTCGACCGCCGTGCCCGACCTCGTGTGGTTCGGCTCCAAGGGGAAGATGCTGGACCACGCGGGGTGGAACGACCACGCCCGGCGCACCGTCCAGATGCTGCGCACGGGTCCCGCGGACGGCGCGCACGACGTGCTGCTGGTGCTCAACGGGTCGCTCGACGACGCGATCGTCCGCCTCGCAGGACTCGAGGTCGCCGGCAGCGAGCGACCGTCGGGGTGGCGGCTCGTCTGGGACTCCGACTGGGAGCACCCCGCCGACCGCCACGAGGACCCGGAGACGGAGGTCGTCGGGGTCGGCAGCAAGGTCGTCCTCGAGCCGCTCAGCACCCGCGTCTACGTCTCCGTCTGACCGCTCGTCCGCCGTCCGACCGGCGCGCGACCGACGCACGACCGGCACGCGACGGGCGCGCGACGGGCACCGACCGGCACGCCGCCGTAGCGTGACCTGATGCGCAGCACCCGAACGCTGGAGACGGACGTCGTGGTCGTGGGAGCGGGGCTCTCGGGCCTCGTCGCGGCGACCGGCGTCGCCGCGGCCGGGCGGCGGGTCGTCCTGCTCGACCAGGAGCCGGTCGCGAGCCTCGGCGGCCAGGCGTGGTGGTCGTTCGGTGGCCTGTTCATGGTCGGCTCCCCCGAGCAGCGCCGCCTCGGAGTGTCGGACGACGTCGCGCTCGCTCTCGACGACTGGTGCGGTTCGGCCCGGTTCGACGCGGGCGCGGCCGACGGCGTCGGCCCGGACCGCCACGGGTACGCCTGGGCGAAGGCGTTCGTGGAGTTCTCCTCGGGCGAGATGCGGCGCTGGCTCCACGACAAGGGCGTGCGCTGGTTCCCGCTCGTGCAGTGGGCCGAGCGCGGCGGGCACCTCGCCGGGGGCCACGGCAACACCGTCCCCCGGTTCCACGTCACCTGGGGCACCGGTCCCGGACTCCTCGAGCCGTTCGTCCGCGACGCCCTCGACCTGCACCGCGCCGGCCTGCTCGACGTCCGGGGCCGCCACCGCGTCTCCTCGCTGGTCGTCACGGACGGGCGCGTCACCGGGGTCCGCGCCGAGGTCCTCGCGCCGTCCGCGGCCGGCCGGGGAGAGCCCTCCGCGCGGGACGTCGTCGGCGAGGTCGAGATCTCCGCGAGCGCCGTCGTCGTCGCGTCGGGCGGGATCGGGGCCGACCACGAGCTCGTCCGGTCCCGCTGGCCCGCGAGCGCCGGGACGCTGCCGGCCCGGATGCTCTCGGGCGTGCCGGGCTCGACCGACGGTCGGATGCTCGCGACGGCGGCGCGGGCCGGCGCAGCGCTCGTCCACGAGGACCGCATGTGGCACTACCCCGAGGGCATCACGAACCACTCCCCGGTCTGGGGCAGGCACGGCATCAGGATCCTGCCCGGCCCGTCGTCGCTGTGGCTCGACGCCGACGGCGGACGGCTGCCCGCACCGCTGTTCCCCGGGTTCGACGCGCTGGGCGCGCTGCAGCACATCACGCGGCGCGGCGACTCCCACAGCTGGTTCGTGCTCAACCGCACGATCCTCGAGACCGAGCTCGCGCTCTCGGGCTCCGAGCAGAACCCCGACCTGACGGGTCGCGACCTGCGGCTGCTGGCCGACCGGGTGCTGCCCGGGGCGGTGGGTCCGGTCGCGCGGTTCGCCGAGGCGTCGCCGGAGTTCGTCCGGGGGCGTGACGCCGCCGAGCTGGCGGCCGGGATGAACGCGCTCGTCGCCGCGACCCCCGAGGACCGGGGGCACGTCGACGCCGACGCCCTCGCGCGGACCATCGCCCTGCGGGACGACCAGGTCCGCAGCGGGCTCGGCAAGGACCCCCAGGTCGTGGCGACCGCCGCCGCCCGCCGGTTCCTCGTCGACCGGGTCATGCGGGTCGCCCCGCCGCGCCCGCTCACCGAGCCGTCCGACGGCCCGCTCTACGCGATCCGGCTCTCCGTCCTGACCCGCAAGACGCTGGGCGGGCTGCACACCGACACCTCGGCACGCGCCCTGGACGGTTCCGGCGAGGTCGTCCCCGGCCTGTGGGCGGTCGGCGAGGCCGCAGGCTTCGGCGGCGGCGGCGTCCACGGCCATCGCGCGCTCGAGGGCACGTTCCTGGGCGGCTGCCTGTTCACGGGTCGGGTCGCGGCCCGGTCGGTCGCCGGTGAGCTGGCCTGACGCGCGATCGGGACCGCGACACCGGCCCGCCCTGGTGCGGGCAACGGTCCGACCTCGTTAGGTTGGTCCAGTGACCCGAGCCAGCCGACGCAAGCAGCCCCCGCACCCGCAGCACCGGACCCCACGATCGAGACCGCACCCACAGGCGCGGCCCCTGCCGGACCCGTCACCGACGCCACCGCCCCGCGAGCGCCGCGCGCGACCCGGGCGACGCCCCGCCGTCCGGCACGCCCGCGGGCAGCTACCACAGCGACCTCAGTTGCCTCCGTGACCTCGGTGACGGCGGCCGCCCCGGTCGAGGATGCAGCGGCGGTCGCCCCGGTCGAGGCTGCGCCGGTCGAGGCCCCACAGACGTCTACGACCCCGGCGGCATCGGCGGTCGCCCCGGAGGCCGCTCGGGCGGTCGCCACCAAGGTCGCTGCGGCGGCCACCCCCGACCCTGGTGTCCGAGCGGTAGCGCACGCCCCGGAGCCCGAGCCGACCCCGGGGTCGCCGGAGGCGGCACCTGCGGGGCCCGAGGCACCGGCAGCGCCCGCAACGCCCACAGCACCGTCACCGGCGACGTCAACGGCACCGGCGGCCCCGGACGACGCCCCGCCGGCACCTCCCGCCGCCGAGACGACGGTCGAGCCCGCGATCGGCCGGATCCCCGTCGTGGAGGTCTCCCCACGATCGAGGGCGGCCTCTGGCCCGCCAAGGCGGCGGTCGGCGAGGCCGTCCCGATCGAGGCCACCGTGTTCCGGGAGGGGCACGACGCGGTCTCCGCGTCCGCCGTCCTGATCGCTCCTGACGGGTCGGTCCACAGCACCGTCACGATGGTCGACGTCGCGC